>JBAWXN010000001.1:0-273932 GCA_037144045.1 bacterium
TACCAATCTAACTTCTTTGGGAGAGATGCGGGGAATGGGGCGGTGAATGCGAGTGATTCGAGTTTCTTGGGATACCGGGCTGGATACGAAGCTACGGATGCGACCGGATCTCTGTTCGCAGGGAATATGGCAGGATACCAAGCATACAGTGCAGCACAATCTCTAATGGTGGGATACCAGGCGGGATACAATGCGAGTGGGACGCCTGATTTTTTGGGGGCAAGTCTAAATTCGGTTGGTGTTATTGGAACTTCAAGTTTTATTGGATACCAAGCAGGGTATGATGCAGCAGGTGCAGTTGCGTCTAACTTTTTAGGGTTGCAAGCAGGATATGAGGCAACAAATGCATATGGTTCAAATTTTATGGGGGTACGAGCAGGATATGGTGCAACTAATGCATCTAGTACTAACTTTGTTGGATATCAGGCAGGGTATCAAGCAGTTGACGCAGAGAGTTCAAACTTCTTCGGAAACAGTGCAGGATACCGGGCGTATGGTGCAGTGGCATCGCTTATGGTTGGATACCAAGCTGGATATAACGCAAGTAATACACCTGATTTCCTAGGACCAACTCAAAACGCGTCTGCAATTCCCGGAAACTCAAACTTTATTGGATACCAAGCAGGGTATGATGCTCCAGGTGCTGCGCTCTCCACATTTATTGGAGTGCAAGCAGGTAAAGGTGCAATAGATGCACTCGGTTCGAACTTTATTGGATATAATGCAGGTGAAGGTGCCCTAAATGCCGCAGCTTCAACATTCATTGGAAATAATGCAGGAGGAAATGCAACTAATGCGCGCGATTCTATATTTATGGGTAATGGTGCTGGTAGAAATGCAACAGGTGCCTTTAAATCAGTATTCTTAGGACCTTCTTCAGGTGCAGGGGCTTCTGCCGCACCATTTAGTACTTATATTGGGTTTGATTCAGGAGCTGGGTCAACTAATGCAGCTAACTCAATATTCCTTGGTCATAACGCAGGGTGGGGTGCTCCTCAAGCCGCTAACTCAATATTTATTGGGGGTAATACAGGACTTGGTGATACAGTAAATAATCAACAAGCAACGGTAAGTTATACAGGACTCTCGGGACAATTTAGTATTGGTGAAATAGTTCAAAATACGAACACAGGTCGTTCATTTTATATCTTTACTGATAATGGTTCGGTATTGGGTATTGATGGAGTACAGACACAGGCAATTAACCCTGGTGATCAAATTGTAGGATCAGATTCTGGCGCAACTGCAACAGTTACTGGAACAACAAACGGTTCATATTCAATAGTAATTGGTCCAGAAGGGCAAACCGCGGGATATGCAAATAGTATCTCTCTTGGGGCATTTACTCGGAATTCAGCTAACAACCAACTCATGATCGGTTCAAACACCTTTCCCATCAACGAAGTCTACATCCAACAAACCGGAGGTACCAACTGTACTATCACGAGTACGGGAATCAGTTGTACCTCAGATGAAAACTTGAAGACCAACATTACTGATCTCAGTAACAACATCTTAGACTCGCTCAGTAGAGTACGTACCGTAACCTACAACTGGAAATCTAGTCCAGGTAGTAACCAAATGATCGGATTCTTGGCTCAAGACCTTGAACAATACTTCCCACAGTTAGTAACTACTGATAAACAAGGACAGAAGTCAGTAAACTATGCCAATATGACTCCGGTGTTGGTTGAAGCGATTCGGGAATTGAATGTAAAGCTTGCTACTATTCAGACTACGGCTGCAACGGTTACTGATCACACGGGACTTGTTGCGTGGTTTGCTGATGCAGCGAATGGGATTGGGGATTTGTTTGTAAGCTCAATTCATGCAAAGAATGAAGTATGTATTGATGATGTGTGTGTTACTAAGGCTGATTTGCAGACATTGGTAAACCAACGAACGGGTGCAATCCCTGTAGTTCCTCAAGAAGGGGGTACAACCACTGATACTACAAGTTCTACGGGTTCATCACCAGAATCTACCAGTCCAGAACAGGTAATTGAGGATACTTCATCAGATCCGGTTCCTGCGCCACAACCAGTCCCAGAACCTGTGGTTCCAGCTCCTGATCCGGTTATAGATCCTGTTACGCAATAATGCTGTAAAAACTACCCGAAAAGGGTAGTTTTTCTTGACTTTTTACCTAAAACCAGGTACGATGGGCGGGTTATTATTAATTAATTGAGAGACAGTTTCTCGATGAAGAAATGCAACATTGGCACTTTTTGGTGTCTCCGTTTTTTCAAGGACGCTCCTCTCGCAAAATAACATTTATATGGCAGATTTTGATCGTTCAAAACCTCACGTAAACGTGGGAACCATTGGTCACGTAGACCACGGTAAAACAACATTAACAGCGGCTATTCTTAACGTGCTTGCACGTGAAGGAAATGGTTACTCAGCTAAATTGGTAGGTATCGATGGAATCGATAAGGCTCCAGAAGAAAAAGCACGTGGAATTACGATTGCGTTGTCACACAACGAATACGAAACTCCTAAGCGACACTATGCTCACATCGACGCTCCAGGACACGCCGACTACATCAAAAACATGATTACGGGTGCCGCTCAAATGGACGGTGCGATCATTGTAGTAGCTGCGACTGACGGTGCTATGCCACAAACTCGAGAACACATTTTGTTGGCTAAACAAGTAGGGGTACCAAGTATTATTGTATTCTTGAACAAATGCGATATGGTTGATGATCCAGAAATGCTTGATTTGGTTGAAATGGAACTCCGAGAATTGTTAACGAAGCAAGGATTTGATGGAGACAACGCTCCAGTAATCCGAGGTTCAGGTCTTAAAGCTCTTGAATCTGCTGACAATTCAGACCCATATGCACAAAAAATCCTAGAATTGGTTAAGGCTTTGGATGAATATATTCCAGAACCAGTTCGAGATCTTGAAAAACCTTTCTTGATGCCTATTGAAGACATCTTCTCAATTGAAGGACGTGGAACAGTAGTAACAGGAAAGATTGAACGTGGAATCGTTAAAGTAGGTGAAGAAATTGAAATTGTGGGTATCTTTGATACACAAAAGACAACCGTAACAGGTGTTGAAATGTTCAACAAATCACTTCCAACAGGACAAGCTGGAGATAACGCTGGAATCTTGCTCCGAGGAGTTAAGAAAGAACAGCTTACTCGAGGACAAGTTCTTGCTAAACCAGGTTCAGTAACTCCACATACACAATTTGAATGTGAAGTGTACATCTTGAAAAAAGAAGAAGGTGGACGACACACTCCATTTATTCAAGGATACAAACCTCAATTCTATATCCGTACAACTGACGTAACCGGAGAAGTAACCCTTCCAGAAGGAACTCAAATGGTTATGCCAGGAGATACTGTTAAATTGAACGTTAAATTGCTTGCACCGGTTGCTCTTGAAGACAACAGTCGATTTGCAATCCGAGAAGGTGGTAAGACCGTAGGAGCTGGAGTTGTTACCAAAATCATCGCTTAAAGAAGAATTTTAAAATTGAGCGACTGCTTCGTTGTCATCGCAAAAAATTTACTCAACGTATATTAAATACGTATCATAAATTTTTTGCTCGACTCCTTGCATTCATCTCAATTTTGAAAATTCTTTGAAAGCTAAAATCTATGGCAACTAAATCAGAAAAAAAAGAAGGAGCTGTAGGTGGTATCCGTTTGCGAGTACGAGCGTACGAAAGTAAAATTTTGGACGCTTCAGTAAAACAAATTATGGACGTCGCTGCGCGTCACGAAGCAGTGCTTCGTGGACCAGTTCCTCTTCCTAACGAAATCAAAAAGTATACCGTTAACCGTTCAACATTCGTTCACAAGGACGCTCGTGAACAGTTTGAAATGCGGGTACACAAACGACTTATCGACATTACTAACCCAAATCCAAAATTGATTGAAGCATTGGGAACAATGAACCTTCCATCAGGAGTTGAGGTTGATATGAAGATGATGTAGTTATTATTAAAACAATTCACGTTGGTCGTATTGCAAGATACTCAGCCCTGCATAGCTTTAGCGAAGCAGGGGCCAACCAATGAAACTATGAAATTTATCTTAGGAGAAAAGGTCACTATGACCCAATTCTTCGATGAGGCCGGGCGCGCTTTTGGTGCAACCGTTGTAAAAGCAGGTCCTGCAGTAGTAACTCAAATCAAAACAGTTGCAACTGATGGATACACCGCAGTACAAATCTCATTCGGGGAAAAGAAACAAAAAAACCTTGCGAAAGCACAGGTTGGACATTATAAAGGACTTGGAAACTTCCGTTATTCTCAAGAATTCCGTGTAGACGAATCTGAAATTGGAAACTATGCCGTAGGTCAAGCAATTGACGCATCAGCATTCGTATCTGGTGACACGATCCGCGTTACAGGTATTTCAAAAGGTAAAGGATTCCAGGGAGGGGTTAAACGACATGGGTTCCATGGAGGTCCTCGGTCACACGGTCAGAAACACTCTGAACGTGAACCAGGGTCAATTGGTGGATCAGGTGGACGTGCCGGAGGGCGTGTAGCGAAAGGTATGCGTATGGCCGGACGAATGGGATCAGATGTGATCACGGTTCGAAACCTAAAAGTGCTGGCAGTCGACCAAGCTACTAATACATTGGTGATTAAGGGTGCGGTTCCAGGGAAACCAGGAACACTCCTTTCAGTCATTGCATAATTCTATGGCAACAAAGAAAACAACCAAAACAGTTGATTTGAATGCTGCGGTATACAATATTTCTGGTAAAGAAGTATCTAAAATCGCTCTTCCTGAATCAGTATGGGGAGTGCAATGGAATGCTGACCTTGTTCACCAAGTAGTAGTAGGGATGCAGTCAAATGCACGTACAGGTCTTGCAAATGCAAAGATGCGAGGTGAAGTATCAGGTACCGGGAAAAAGCCATGGCGACAAAAAGGAACTGGTCAAGCACGACACGGTTCTCGCCGATCACCTATTTGGGTAGGAGGTGGAGTTTCTCATGGTCCACGTTCTGATAAATCATATGACAAGAAAATTAATCGTAAAATGAAGACAAAGGCGTTGTTTACAGCCCTTTCTCAGAAATTCCGCGATGGAAAAGTATTGTTTGTTGATTCACTTGATCTTTCAGCAATCAAAACCAAAGATGCTATGAACGCCTTGGTAAACCTTGCAAAAGTTGAAGGATTCAACACCTTGAACACAAAGAAAGAAAATAACATTTTCTTGGTAGTACCTAAGAAGTCAGAAACAACTGCAAAAAGTTTCCGCAACATCGCTCACGTAACCGTGGAAGAAGTTCGTAACCTAAACGCAGTAGATCTCTTGAACTATCGTTATGTGATCATGGCGAATCCTGAAGCAGTAAACGAAGCATTTGCTTCAAAAACGGTCGCAAAAGAAGTAACCGCGAAGAACGCATAATCATATGGCAACAAAAAAAGCTAAGAAAGAAGTTTCAGCTGATGTAAAACCAGTTGGAAATTCAGTGGTTATTGGTCCACGTGTTACTGAAAAAGCAGCCTACGCAAGTGAACGAAATGTATTTGTATTTAACGTTGCAATGGATGCGAACAAAATTCAAATCAAGCAAGCGATTAAAGAACTCTACAAAGTAACTCCTATCAAAATTGCAATTGTGGTTACCAAACCAGAAGTTGTAGTTTTCCGAGGAAACCTTGGTAAAAAATCAGCATTCAAAAAAGCGTACGTAACCTTGAAAAAGGGAGATACGATTGACCTGAACTAATGGTTCAAAAAACACCCGCGCGGGTGTTTTTTGTTGAGAAAAAATTTAATAATGGCTGCTAGTATGGTCTCCATGGAATTCCTATTTAAGAAATTTAAAACCTGGTTTCTTCTTAAAGAAAAACTTCATGCTATACACGCAAAGCCGCCTTATTTTAACGAGTCGGATATTTGGTGGTGTAGTATGGGTGAAAATATTGGCGTTGAGGTTAATGGAAAGAGTGAGCTTTTTTCAAGACCAGTACTTGTTTTAAGAAAGTTGTCACGAGAATCTTTTTTAGGTATTCCTTTAACATCTCAAGAAAAGAAGGGTACTTGGTACGTTCCCATTACTCAAGGAAAAAGTGTTTCCTATGCGTTGTTAAATCAAGTACGATTACTTTCTACCAAACGTCTTTCTTCCAAGATGGGAAGCCTTGATGAAATAGATTTTAATAAAGTAAAATCAGGTTTTATAGACCTGATTTTGTAATATTTCCACTACTTGAGTGGACCGCGGGAAATCCCCGAAAGTAATTTAATTATAACCATGACGCTCCTAGTGTCAACATGGTACATTACTTACTTTATTAAAAGTTTAGAAATAGCTGATTCAGTATTAGTTGACAAAAACCCTTAATTTGCTATAGTTTCCCAGTCACAGATCATCTTTTTACAGTGGTTGTTGGGACAGAGACTTAGGCAATCTCATATTAAAAACTATCTTACCGGAAAGCCTTATCGGTAATTGAGTCCGACAAAGACGGACGAAGATCCGCCGATAAGGCGGATGGACACATATGAAACACTATAAACCAACATCAAAGTCACGACGAATGATGTCAGTAGTAACTTACAAAGGAGTTATTACTACTAACGAACCTCACAAGGCGTTAACATTCGGACGTGCAAAACATGCAGGACGTAACAATCGAGGGATTGTTACCGTTCCCCACCAAGGAGGAGGAAACAAAAATCTTTACCGAATGGTGGACTTCAAATTTAACAAGAAAAACATCCCTGCTAAAGTTGAAACGATTGAATACGATCCAAACCGAACTGCATTCATCGCTCTTATTTGTTACCGTGACGGTGAACGACGCTACATGCTCGTTCCTGCAACGGTTGCAGTAGGTGATGTTATTACTGTAGCAGCTGACGCACCATTGAAACCAGGAAACCGGTTACCATTGCGATCAATTCCAGTAGGAACATTTATTTACAACATTGAATTGTATCCAGAAGCAGGTGCTAAATTAGTACGTTCAGCTGGAAACTTTGCTCAAGTACAAGGTCACGATAACGGAAAAGTTCAAATTAAATTACCTTCAGGTGAAATTCGAACCGTTTCTGACACGTGTTGGGCATCAGTGGGAACCGTATCAAACGGTGAACACCAATTAGTAAACCGAGGTAAAGCTGGTAAGTCACGATGGCTTGGAATTCGTCCAACCGTTCGTGGTACTGCTATGAACCCAGTAGACCACCCACACGGAGGAGGGGAAGGAGTTCAAGGAATTGGACTTCGCCGAGGACCAAAAACTCGACACGGGAAACAAGCGTACGGTGTTAAAACACGACGACCAAAGAAATACTCAAATTACGCTATTATCACTCGTCGCAAGACGAAGCGAAATACGCCAAAATAATTTGGTATTCACAAATCATCCCTACGGGGATTTTTTGTTGGAAAAAATATGTAATAAAAAACCACCCTATTACAGGTGGCTCAAGACCGCGAGATCCTTGATTAATTATGTAGTTTTTTTAGTTCTGAGCACAAACGTAAGTGATACATACCGTTTGCCTACAGGTAGCCCTGTTTTGGCAACAGTAGTAACTTCTTGTGCAGTGGCTAATGCTTTATCACCTAAACGAGTACTAATATACGTTGCTCGGTTCAATGCTAAGTCCTCATTTTTTGCATAAGGAAGGACATCTGCAGTGCCGGTAACAATAATACTAAACCGCATCGGCATTTGAGCTGATATGTCACTTAATTCTTCACTTACTACGTTGCTGCAGTAATAGAAAAAATTAGCAATGGTGGGTATTTCGAATTCACCAACAGGAAACAGTTGTTGAGTGGTATCGCACCCGTTAAGTAATACTTCATAAGTAGTATCGTTAATAGCTCGAGCACTTAAACACGTGCCACGAAGTTCTTTCCTGTTACTCAGTTCAACTTCAAGATTGCGACTCACTGCTTTTTCCAGGGAATAGGCAGTATAGCTTACTTTTTTGCCGTACCGTGGTTTTGGTTGAACCACTACAGTGTCCGATGATTGTAGCTTTTCAGTAGGGATAACCGATTGAGGAGCAACTGATTTCGGTCGCGCCACTACCTTGGTAAGACCAAGGACACAGCTGTAATATGACTCAAGGTTTGCAATCGTCCCTTTGGTAAGACCGAGGTCTTTCAAGTACCCATTCGACTGAAATTTTTCCCCCGCATCCCATAGGTCGAGGAGGTTGATCTTCATTTGGATATTCATAGGTGCCTCACCTAATGTTGCTAGTTGCAAGAAACAGAGTTCCTTTACAATATCAGCATTAACATTACCCCATACATTCAATCGTTGCGCATTCGCCTCCTTAAATATATCAGTATTTCCCGCATTTAATGCAACCAGTACTTTCGTAGCTGGTGCCGCTTCAACGGATTCCGGATGTAATATGAGTTCTTTCGTTGCGGTGCAGTTGGGAAACTCACTAATCGTTTGTTTCTTGCCACCGCATGTGCAGGTACGCATGTCTTGCTTGTGGTAGTAACAATTCACTTGTTCCTGCCAAAGCGCCATGTAACCTTGTGCTTTTAAGCTGTCTTGGTCCCATGTATTCAATGAATTATACAAACGCATAATGTGTTCATAATGATCTTGAATACGCACATTTTCGGAATAGAATAATTCGCCCTGGATCTTCACCGTATAGTAATAGATTTGTCCCAGGACGTTAGTTGGTGGAACTGCTTTCACATTCATCTCTATTTCATCAATAGTAATACCTTTACCAATATCAGTAGTAAAAGAAAACAGACTAATATGCTTTTCAGCAGCTGTTTGCTCATACCAAGCACCAATGCCGGGGAACACTTCTTCAAGTTTCTTTTTCATATTCGGGCACAATGCCTCGTATTTCCAGATTTGTTTCTGGATGGTTGGGTTTTTGCCGGCTTCGAAAGTAATTTTCTCCGCAGCGAATTTTTCTTGTGCGGAAATTGATCCAAGTTTCTGTAACGCAGCGTACTTACCGCTGGCGTCCTTCTTGGAAAGATAAATAGCGCGTACATTTTGCGCATACGTGGTTGCAATGCTTATAGTGCATAGCAAGAGAATAAGCCCTAATTTTTTCATTCTTAAGTTTTAAATGTTTGGTAATATAATTCTTAATCATAATAACAGACTTATTAAAAAAGTCAAGTGAGTACAGGGTCTTTTAGAACGAGATTAACTATAGGTCGCATTTCCCAAGGAACCCCTTGACAAAAAAACTTAAAAATGCTTTAATAGCCCGGAATGGTTCGTTGAACACTCGTGATTTTCTGTGCCTTATAGGTACACAAACTCACCGAACATGATTTACCGCTTGCTTTAGCAAGGTTCATCACTCAGGTAATCAGAGCTGATCACTCTTAGAAAATGGTCTGGTATCATTGCACCAGAAGCAATAAATCTTCAAAACATCAATTAATTTTAGATGATAGCAACAATTTTGAGCTTCATAGCTCATTTCATAATACCTTTGGCGATACTCGCACTGGTATTGTTTGTATTGTATAACTCCGTAACTATTGCCGGTGGTGATGAAATTATTACCCTGGAAAGAAAGTATTTCGGAAAACACATGCCAGATGGTAGAACCGTAGCGCTTAGTGATGAGGTAGGTATGCAGGCCCGTGTTTTAGGACCAGGAGTGCATTGGCTTATTCCATTTATTTATTCTACAAAGAAACACAAGTTTTTGGTTATACCTAAGAACAAGGTGGGAGTAGTAAGAGCGATTACCGGTGCGCCAATTCCTTCAGGCTCGTTTATGGCGAAAGCGGTAGACTGTGACCTGTTTCAGGATGGTGAAAAGTTCCTTAAAAATGGCGGTGAAAAAGGTGCTCAGTTGGCTATTTTGCCGGAAGGTGAATACAAAATCAACCCGCACTTATTTCAGGTCGTTGAAGAGGATGCTATCCTGGTAGAAGACAATGAAGTAGCGGTGATTGAATCTATTGCCGGTCAGCAAGTAAAACGCTCAGGTGGTAACTTTGGTTCCCCTGTAGAATGCGATAACTTCCAAAACGCACAAATGTTCTTGGAAAATGGCGGTCAGAAGGGTCCACAGATAGCATTCCTTACGCCTGGTATTTATCGTATTAATACTATTTTGTTCTCGGTAGTTAAGAAACCAATTACGGTTATTCCGGGTGGTATGATGGGGCTTGTAGAAGCAACGGACGGTGCCCAAATTTCGGCTGGTCGACTTCTTGCAAAAGAGGTAGATGGCCATAACAACTTCTTCGATGGCGAGGCATTTATTAAAAATGGCGGTGAAAAAGGTAGACAACTTCAGGTGTTAAAACCAGGAACTTACCGTTTGAATCCACTATTGTTCCGCGTTGTGGAGAAGGTTGAATGGACACACATTGATTCGAACCAGGTTGGTATCGTTACGGTAAACGAAGGTGAGCCGGTAAAAGGTGAAGCTATTGCTGCCGATAAGGTGCCATTAGCTGACCATAATAGTTACCAAGATCCTGCAAAATACCTTGCGGTAAAAGGCCAAAAAGGTTTGCAGCAAGAAGTGCTTCGTGCTGGTAACTACATCATAAACCCATGGTTTGCGAGCGTAGAAAAAACACCAATGACGGAAATTCTGATTGGTACTTGTGGTGTTGTAACAAGTTTCGTAGGAGAAGAAGGTGAGGATTTAACTAAAGACGACAAGAACGTTAACGCGAAAATTGTTGCAAATGGTAAGAAGGGTATATGGACAGAACCATTAAGCCCGGGCTTGCATCCGATTAATACTCGTGTGTGCAAGATTACTATTGTACCTACCACACAAATTTTGTTGAGCTGGGCGGATGATACCTCCAGTGCACACAAGTTTGATGAAGGTTTGAAAACAATTGAACTACTTACCGCTGATGCATTCAAAGTAAACATGGATGTGCGTGTGATCATTCACATTGCCATGGCTGATGCTTCAAAAGTGGTAGCGAACCTGGGTTCGGTGCAGAACATGATTGCGCAAGTTCTTGAGCCTGCTATTTCTTCGCATTTCCGTAACGCAGCGCAAAAAGTCCAAGCATTGAAATTGCTTGACGAGCGTAGCGAATTACAGGAAGCTGCTAAGATACATATTCAGGGAATTTTGAAATCGCATAACATCGAGTCGAAAGACACTATGATTGCAGCGATAGTATTACCTCCGGCATTGACCAAAACAGTAACTGATCGTCAGTTGGCTGAACAGGAGAAGAAAACCTACCAAACTCAAAAAGAGGCTCAATTTGAAAAACGAGAACTGGAAAACGCAACAGCTCAAGCAAATGCTCAGGCTGACGTTGTGAAATCTGAGCGTGATGTTGAAATTCAAAAGAACATCGCGGCTGGTAAGGTAGAAGCTGCAACTGGTGCGAAAGAAGCGGCAGTATTGGATGCTACCGGTAAGGCAGAAGCGAGAAAACTTTCGGCAACTGCTGAGGCAGAAGCTGTAAAGGTTACTGCGAATGCGAATGCTGAGGCTACCAAGGTGAATGCAATTGCAGATGCTGAGGCTAAGGAGAAAGTAGGTCTTGCAGAAGCGAAGGTTATCCTTGAAAAGGGTAAATCTACTGCAGAGGCTTACAAGCTGGAAGTAGGTGCGATGGGACAAGAAAACTTCGGTAGAATTAATGCTCTGAAAGAGATTAAGGATCTGAAGTTGAAACTGGTTCCTGATGTGCTTATTGTGGGCGGTGGCGAAGGCGGTGGCTCTATTGATAATTTCATGAAGTTAAACCTGCTTGAAAAAGTAACTGGTAAAGACTTCTTGGAGTTAGCAAAACCTGCTGGCGACACAACTGAAGCCCCAAAGGCCTAAGTTAATAATTGAATACTAGTGCTCACGCACGGACCCGTTCCAATTTGGAACGGGTTTTTTATTTTATAACATGCAAAAAATAAACCCTGTCGCAATGACAGGGTTTTTGGGTAATTAAATTATGACCAGAACATATACCAAGGCTTAGGATAGAATGATGCAAGTTTTGTTACTACTTTTGCCCACTCAGTACTTCTTCTTGGAAATAATTCAAGTAACGCCTCACATGGTTGTGGTTGACGCGCATTGGATAATTCCGATTCAAGTAATGTGCAGGCACGTTTGTAACATAGAACAGCATATTCTGATTCTGGAGGAAATAAGTACATTTGCTTCATTGCTACAGCTACAGTGCTGTATTTTGAAATTTTATGTTTTGTTTCCTCGTCTTGTAGGCGTAATTCGTTCATTTGCTTATTACGTAACCGTTCTTCCTCTGCGGGGTCGGTTGCTGGAGCTTCTTCTGTTACTACAAGAGGAGCAATGACTACAGGTTGAACCGCTGCTGGGGTAGATTGAGTTACTTTCGGTCCAAAGCGTTGTGCGAGGCGATACATGGCGAACGAGGCGTCTCTGATGCGGTAATCGCGCGCGTCACTTTCATTAGTGAATAACTCAACTAAACGCAAATCAAGAAGGTCTTCTTCAGTGCTTGGTGAGTCTACATAATTTTCAAAGCCGGTAAGCTCCTTCACTGATCGTGCGCGTGACTGTTCTTCTTTTAATAGTCGAGACAGTTTTGTTTGTGCAAGGTTGCCAATGTAGGTATCGGTATCAACCAGGTTATGAAGGTCATCCTTGGTTTGTATAAGGTTAACAATCCGTTCGGTAACCTGCTTTTTTAACGGATCGCCAAATTCAAGGTCCTCAAGGTGATTTTCAAGTTCAGATACATCAGTAGTTTTTTCCAGATACTGTGCAAGTAGTATGTGTTCACGCTTAGCAGCCATTCTGCCTATACGTGAATCGCTGCTGAATGATTCCTGGATACTACCCAAAACTTCAATAACAGTATCAGTAAATGCATTGCACTGATTAATAGCGCCTTGGGCAAGTACTTCTTGAGCTTCAGAGCCGTCATTGAACGAATCGTGATGTTCCCAAATTTTTTCAGGATCACGTCCGCACAATTGTACGATCTGTTGAGCCAAGTAAACATTTGAATCGTCCTCTGAATCAATGAAGTCATCCAAATCGTTCACATCGTTCAGGGAACGAATATTATTGATGGCTCGTTGAACCAGTTCACGATGTTTATTCTGTACCAAGTAATATTCCAAACTGTCTTCCGAAAACACATCATTAATCAATTCGTGGGTTTCTGAAGGGGAAGTGCACGTATTAATAAGCTTCTGTGCCAAATACTGCATTGATTCCTTACGGTATGCATCGTTTTGATATAATGAAACAAGGTCATCAAAGTCCTTAGTTTCGTTAATAATGCGTTGCTCAAGGGTTTTAATCTTTGCAAAAATTGCTAACTCTTCAGCACTACCGTCAGGAGTGTATTTATTTAACTCCTCCAAATCGTCTAAATCATCAGTCGCAGAGAGCTTTTGAGCAATAATACGTACTAATTTTTCATACGCAATGATAAATTCACCATCGGTGTAGTCGAGTTGTTCAAGGATTCCATAAAGTTCCTCAGGATCCTCCGTGTCTGCAATTTCTTGCAACGTGGTGACCCCTGGTTCTTCCTCCCATTCAGGACCTTTGTAGTGATTTTTGGGTTCTACTACCGTAGACGGCATATTTTTAGTACCTTGTTGCAGTTGGTCAAAGATAGTTACTGGTTTATCAGTTAAAAAGTAGGGTCGTTGGGACTGATAGGTCCCATCGAGTATCTTTTTCAGTTCAGACACGGAAATACCGGTATCTTCTGAAAGTTTACGTAAATGAACGTCTTTACTGGTCATAATGTAAGTATGTTGTTTTTGGTGTACGAAATGGTTATTACTGTAGCATTGATTGATTGTTTTGTCAAAAAATAGTGTTTTGAATTTACTAGAGTGAAATAAGTTAAAATTTGCAGGGGAGTGTATGGTTTTTTATTGACATATAAGGATTTTCTTGCTATATTGCTCCTTGTCTTGTTTCTCACCCGAGACAGTATCTCGATAAATTTTTGGACCGTTACTTCCTAAAAATTTGGACGAGATACACCTATTAATCAGCCCTTATCGTGCACTGCTAAACAGTACCTGTTTTAGTATCACACAAAATATTTAGATGACACGTTCACTTAAAAAAGGCCCTTATATCGACATTAAATTGTTGAAAAAAGTAGAAGGGAAAAAGCCGCTTGAAACCGGCGTTATCAAGACTTGGGCTCGCGCATGCGTGATCTGCCCGGAAATGATTGGTTTCACATTTGGTGTACATAACGGACGCAAGCACCTTGAAGTGCTGGTATCTGAAGACATGGTCGGACACCGCCTGGGTGAATTTTCTCCAACTCGAACCTTCCACAAACACGGAGGTAAGATGCAAAAAGAAATTGAACAAAAGGCTCGAGAATCAGAAATTGCATCAGCCAAAGCCGCTAAAGCGTCTCCAGCTGCCGCTCCAAAGAAAAAATAGTATATGAAAGCAGAACTTAAAAACTATCGACAATCTCCTCGTAAGGTTCGCCTTGTGGCCGACGTTGTTCGAGGCAAGAAAGTAGCAAACGCCCTTGTGGAATTACAATTCCTCGGGAAACGAGCTGCGCTTCCATTTGCTAAATTGATTGCTTCAGCAGTTGCAAACGCTTCACATAATCACAAGACTTCATCAGAAGACCTTGTAGTAAAAAGTGTTTCTGTAACTAAGGGTCCTACATTAAAACGAATCAAACCACGGTCACGAGGTATGGCAAATCGTATTAATAAGCGAACCAGTGTTCTCAAGGTCGAGCTTGCGGTACAAGCACCTAAAAAAGCAAAATCACCTAAACCGGTTAAAGCCGCTCAATAATTATGTCAAAAATTGTACATCCTTATGCACATCGACTCCCTTTGATCCGAGATTGGAAATCTCGTTGGTTTAAGATGGGTAAAGAATATCGTGATTTGCTCCGAGCAGACACATTAGTGCGAGAATATCTAGAAAAGAAACTCCGAGGAAGTTATGTTGCGGATATTGAATTCGAACGAAATCAAAAATCTACCAAGATCATGATTTCAACATCACGACCAGGTATGTTGATTGGACGAAACGGAGAAGGTGCTACTGCGCTTAAAAATGACCTTGTGAAATTCATGAAGTCTAAAGCAGTAACTCTTCCTGAAGACCTCAAAATCGACATTATTGAAGTTACCAACCCTGATGCTAACGCTAAGATTGTCGCGTATTCAATCGCAGAAATGCTTGAGAAACGAATGACCTTCCGACGTGTTATGAAAACAACTCTTGAAAAAATCATGCAAGCGCGTGGAGTAAAAGGTGCCAAGATCGTTCTTTCTGGACGATTGGGAGGTGCTGATATGGCTCGACGTGAAGAATTGAAAATGGGAGGAATTCCACTCCAGTTCATGCGCGCAGACGTAGATTACGCTACAGAAACGGCTCGAATGACATACGGAGGAGTTGGTATCAAAGTTTGGATTTATAAGGGTGACACACTCCTAACCCGAGCTAATCAAAAATAAACCTTTATGTTATTTCCAAAAAAAGTAAAACACCGAAAATGGCAAACTGATCGACGAAATCCTAACAAGAAAATTGTTGCGACTCGTGGAACAGAACTCCAATTCGGATCATTTGGACTTCGCGCACTTTCAAGTGAACGAGTTAAATCAAATCAAATCGAAGCTGCTCGTAAAGTAGTTTCGCGAACTCTTGGTAAAACAGGAAAATATTGGATTCGTATCTTCCCAGATCGACCTATTACAGCAAAAGCTGCTGAAGTAGGTATGGGTAAGGGTAAGGGGGATCCACAAGGATTCTGTTTCGAAGTAGAACCAGGTCGAATCATTTTCGAAGTTGATGGAGTACCTGATGCAGTAGCAAAAGAAGCACTCCGCAAAGCTGGTTGTAAGCTTCCTATCAAAGTTCGTATTATCAGTCGCAACGACATGTAATGTATGAAAAAAACAGTAACTACAGAAACACAAGTAAATAAGAAAACATTACAGGGTGTTGTTGTGTCAGATAAGATGCAAAAAACATTGGTAGTGAATGTGCAACGTTTCGTTAAAGATGCTAAGTACGGTAAGTACATGAAAATCTCTAAGAAATACAAAGCGCATTACGAAGGTTCAGATATCAAAATTGGTGACAAAGTTACCATTGTTGAATGTCGCCCACGGTCGAAAGATAAACACTTTGAAGTAACATCAATCTAATTATATGATTCAAGTAGGAACAAATGTTACCATCGCTGATAACACCGGAGCTAAAAAAGCTCGCGTGTTTAAGGTATTAGGTGGTTCAAAACGACGCTATGCGAGTTTAGGTGATGTGGTTATTCTTTCGATTAAATCAGCAGAACCTCGTAAAGCGGTTAAGAAAAAAGGAGTTCACAAAGCTGTGATTGTTCGTCAAAAAATGGCGTACCGACGTAAAGACGGTTCGTACATTCGATTTGATGACAACGCGGTAGTGATTCTTGAAAAAGGACAAGAACCAAAAGGAGGTCGAATCTTCGGTCCTATTCCCCGAGAACTCGGAGAAAAAGGTTATCAGAAAATCGTATCACTTGCCCCAGAGGTATTGTAAGCTTTATGATTAAAAAAGGAGACAATGTTGTGGTGATTGCTGGATCTGACAAAGGAAAGAAGGGAACTGTGGTTAAAGCACTTCCTAAGACTTCCCAAGTTGTGATTGAAGGCATCAACATAAAGAAAAAGCATCAGAAAGCGAAAACTACTGATGGTGTTGGAAAAGTGATTGAAGTAGCTAAGCCGGTTCACGTGTCAAACGTGAAGTTGGCGAAATAATACGCATATGGAAACACTGAAACAAAAACAAGCAAGTGCCTATGATGTACTGAAAGCTCAATTCGGATACACTAATAAATTGGCAGCGCCTCGCATCGAAAAAGTAGTAGTATCAGTTGGTACTGGTTCTGGAATGAAACGAGATCGCAACAAGAATGACTTCGTTATTGATCGTTTAACAAAAATTGTGGGTCAAAAGCCTTCAGTAAAATCTGCTAAACAATCAATTGCATCATTCAAAATTCGTCAAGGTGATCCAGTTGGAGTGGTAGTTACCCTTCGTGGTGAACGTATGTGGTCATTCTTGGATAAATTGGTAAACGTGGCATTGCCTCGAACTAAGGACTTCCGAGGAATCACACGATCATCTGCGGGTGATCTTGGTAACATGACTATCGGTATTCGTGAACATACGATCTTCCCAGAAACATCTGATGAAGAAATTTCACAAGTATTTGGTCTTGCTATCACTATCGTGACTACGGCAACTTCTCGACCAGAAGGTCTCGCATTCTTTGAATATCTTGGATTCCCTCTTAAGAAGGAAGACGAGAAAAAAGCAAAGCGAACTCGAAAACGAGGAAAATAACAAATTGCTACCGAAAGGTAGTTTTTTGTTTTGGTAAATTTACGATATACTAGACTCATGAAATTTTTTATACGAATCCTAATACTAGGAATGTTCTTTGTAACTGCTCACACTGCTTTTGCAGCTACTATTACCGTAAATACAACAACTCCTGGAATAGTAAGTGATGGAGAGTGTTCATTGTCAGAAGCGATTAATAACGTCAATGGCAACAATGATACTTCAGGGGGAGATTGTGCATCCGGAGAAGCTCTCCCTGTTGTTGATCGTATCGAATTTGCAATTCCTGGTGCCGGTCCACACACCATAGCAACCAATGCCCAGTTTGGGATTATGGAGGCTGTAGTTATTGATGGAACAACACAGCTAGGTACTGCGTGTCCTCTCGAAGGAGGACTGCGTCAGCTTCAGATTAACATTGACGGAGGGGGTATTTCTTCTTCGTCTAATATTTTTGATATTCCTCCTGGAGCAAACAACGTAACTATTAAGGGGTTAGCAATTTATGGAAACGTATTTGGATCAGGTATTACTACGCAAGCAAACAATACTACGGTTCAATGTACAAACATCGGAACTGATAGTGATGGTTTAGTCGCGCATCCTAACTTGTATGGAATCAGTATTTATAATAACGGATTAGTGGCTACCTCTGGACATATATTTGGTGGTCCCAATCCGGGAGATGGAAATCTTGTCTCAGGTAATAACGTGACCAATTCAGGTAGTTTTTTTGACGGTACGGGTATTACTTGTTCGGCAAGTAATGTTTTGATTCAGGGAAACTGGATTGGAATTGATAGTACGGGTCAGTCAATTCTAGCAAACAAAAATACAGGTATTCAGTGTGGTAATTCTGGTTCAGAGTTGATTACTTACGAGAATATTCAGATTCTCGACAATGTTATTTCTGGTAATGGAACAACGGGTGGTCAAAGTTTTTCTCCAGGTATTAATATTGGAGGTGCTGAAATTGGGGGAACCAACGAATTAATTACTAATTTGGTAATTAAAAGAAATATCATAGGTCTATCTGCTGATGGTTTGACTGCTATTCCCAATGAAGGCGATGGAATTTTTGTAGGAACTACTTCTTCTGCAGTGACTATTGGTGGAATTGGTGATGGAAATATTCTTTCAGGGAACGGGGGGAACGGTTTAACATTGGGGTATGATGTTTCAAATATTCAGGTGCTAGGAAACACTATCGGATTAAATGCTTTGGGTCTGGCCGCTATTCCTAATAGCCTGCAAGGTATTAGTTTTTCCCCACCCCTCTTTGTGGGTGGTGGTACTGTAACCAATGTTACTATTGGAGGAACAAATATCGGAGAGGGAAATACGATTTCTTGCAACAACTCTGGCGGTATCAATATTCCTGCAAATACTAGTAATATCTCTATTATCGGGAATACAATTGGTCCCAATAGTAGCGGACAGAATTGCGATACAGGATTACAAAGCGTTGGAATTTATGCTACTGGTACAACCAATCTTACTATTGACGCTAACATAATTAAATATCGGTATCTAGCAATACGGATGTATGCACTTGGTGGTTCGTCCGCGATAAAAAATAATACTATTACAGACAACAATACGGGTATTTCAATTGTTTCTTCTTCAACAGTCAATCCCATGGTGAGTGTTACGGGAAATAGTATTACAAATAATACTAATATGGGTATTGATCTTTCAATAGATGCGGACGACAATGGTGTCGGCGACAATATAGGAATTCAAAATACAAATGATATCAATGACACGGACAGTGGGCCAAATAATTATTTAAATCATCCTGTTGTTCTCATGACGTTACAAAATGGGGCAGATACGAGCGTCTTGTATGGGCTTGATGTCCCCGTGGGATACTATCGGGTAGAATTTTTCATCAACCCAACCAACGGAGTAGATGCATCCGGATATGGAGAAGGAGAAGTATATAAAGGATTTTCAGTTATTACGAAATCAGCTTTGGGTTTTGAAACCTATAGCAAGATATTAACGAATACAAATCTGAATGATGGTGTAACGGCGACAGTTACCGAATGTACTGATGCGTCTTGTACGAACTATATTGGCACTTCAGAATTTTCAAACACTGCACCTCCAGGAGTTGACTACGATGCAACTGATTATACAGCGTCACACGTACTTAATACGGTTTACTTGGGTGCCTGTGTAAACGGTGATAATGGATCAAGTAGTAATACTGATGCCGATGGTCCCAATCAGGCTGGTGCGTATTTGGGTACGGGGCCGTGTATTGATGACCGAGATGGTGTAGTATTTGGTAGTTCGACTTCTGGTGGTATTACCCCAGCGTCAATATCTGGAGTCACTCTGTTTTCACAAGGTGGTGATTTTAGTGGAGCACTCAATGATATGACAGTTTCAGGAACATATACGGGTGCGGATCATGTGAATGTGTTAGTTTTGATATTCTCTGTTTCTCC
This sequence comes from bacterium, assembly GCA_037144045.1. Lineage (GTDB taxonomy): Bacteria > Patescibacteriota > Minisyncoccia > Phycocordibacterales > UBA1006 > CAIXMG01. The sequence goes on from JBAWXN010000001.1 coordinate 19,738, forward strand.
TGGGAATTCAGACGATGCAGATTATTTCCTTCCAGTGTTTAACATAGGAAGTGACTATTTAACTGGTTCTCCTACTAAAATTACTCCAGGAATTCCACAATCAATTGGATCAGGCGTATCTATCATGTTTCAAAATGGTACTGGTCACACAGCATTTGATACTGGCTCAGGCACAGGTCCAGTTTTAGTTTTTAGTGCTAATAGTGAGAGCGAAGCATTTACTTTTACTCAAAATACGGGAACATTTCTTCCTGGAGCTACTACTGCTGTCCAAACTACCGCATCAGCAAATGGATATGTACATGTATGGTTAGATAGTAACAACGATGGCGATTTTCTAGACACGGGGGAACAGGTTGTTGAGAGTACTATCATAACTTCTGGAGAACATATTGTTAATTTTACTGCACCGATCCAGGCGGGAACCTATCCTGTACGGGTGCGGTATACTTCATATGAAGATACCAATCTTGGTCCGACAGGACTTGCAAATGATGGTGAAGTAGAAGATTATCAACTTACGGTAGCTGTCCCGGTTTCTACTGCAGGAGGGTCTACGGGGTATCTTCCAAGGCTTGCATTTAAACCGGTTACAGTGCCGGCAGGTGTTTCATCAAATAATTCAGCAGAAGATATTTTGGGTTCAGGTATCTGTTCAACAGAGCTTATTATTAAAGATCTTATGAAACAAGGAGATAGAAATGGTAAATATGGTGCTTATAATAAAAAAACAGTGAAAGACGTGAACCTTCTTCAAGTTCATATTAATCGAATACTTGCCGCCCAATACAACCAGGCAGCAGGTCCAACGGATGGAATTTTTGGAAAACTCACTAAGCGCGGGGTGGAACGGTTGCAAACTGCACTCAATAGTTTCCTAAAGCCAGCACCAAAACTGAAAATAGATGGTGTTGTGGGTCCTTTTACTCGAGATGCGATTAATAATAGTTGTGGTAAATAAAAAGCACCTACGGGTGTTTTTTGACTTACAGGAACGATTTTAGGTATAATAATCCTGTTTATCAAGATAACTAAAAAAATATGAAAGAAGCAATATCACTCGGTTCTGGTGCAGGAAACGAACAATTTAAACATACTCAAGACGGCAAAAAGTATTTATACGAAAAAGATGGTACTTTTTATGGAGGTGATTATATGGACGAACCACCGCAAGAACTTTTTATCGATGTTGGTTCGGCACCAGCAAGCCCTGCAAAATCATATCGCGAAATTGGTGCAGCTAACCGTGCAGCATTTAATGAAAAAATCGAGAAGAAAAAAACTTGGTTGAGTGGACTGTTTTCACGGTTTGGATCTAAAGTTAAAGATACTAAAGAATCAGCAATAGATCATGCTTTTGCAACACGCCAGATGGCAGCTGATGGATATGAAGCAGTAGACAAGGGGATTCAAAAGATGGAAGACAAGATTGTATTTGGAAGTGAGGTTGCAGGTCGCGCAGCAGAACTTGCGGGTGCGTATGCAGCATACAAGGCCAAGGAAGGAATGGCTTCAGCTAACAAATTCATTGATAATCGTATTGTGAATCCTATTGATGCAAAAGTGCAAAAATTAGATGCGTACGTTGATAAAAAATGGGAACAAGGAAAAAACTATGCAGAACTTAAAAAACAACAAGGAGCTGCATGGATGAAAGACAAGGCGGAAACAGCTGCTGCAGTAGGAATTATTGGAGGATACATTGCAAAAGGGGTTGCAGGATCAATTAAAGAAGGATTCACTCAAAAAGTTGCAGAAGCGAAAGAAAAAGTTTCTCAAGGATATGAAAATGTTCTGGGAATGGGAGCTGCTGCTATTGCATCTGCTGAACAAAAACGAAAATCGTTGATTTCTGGAGCGCGCGATAAATGGAACCAGATTCAACTCGGTTTCCTTAATCGACAACTTGCTAATGAACGAGCAAAAGCAGAAATGGCTCGAGAAGAACTCGAATCACGAGAAGCTAAAGCAAAGCTTATTGAACAAAAAATGGCACTTCTTAATACAGACTTCGTGGGGAATGCTCAGGAAGCAACTGCATAATATATATGACAATACAAGAACTCATTCAAAAAATTACAGACAGTGTCCTTTCAGAAAGTGCTAAAAAGCAGATTATTGACCTTGCGGGTACTTATTCTGAAGTAACTCCTGACCTTGAAGACCAGGTAAAAGCACTTATTCAAGAAGATATTGATCGCGACTTGGCTGCGCTTGGAGCTGACGAAAACAGTCCTGAAATTCAGGCAGTCCAAGCAGAACTCGAAGCTGGTTTGGCTGAAGTTGATGCTGAACTTGATCAAGATATGACCTATGTAGACCAAGAACTTAAAGAGCTTGATGCTATGCGCCTTGAAATTACTCGAGCCGAAGAAGCGCTTAAAATTGAACAATTACGGAATGATTTGACCGCTGGGTCATAATTCACCAAAAACCTCCTTGAAAAGAGGTTTTTGTGTAGGAAATACTTGCCTTTTTTAGGAAAATAAGGTATGGTGGTACGGTCTTTATATGGTAACTGTGGTTAATCCATGGATCATATGCTGGACGATTTGAGGGGTATTGCTCCAAAAAATCAGTTTATACGCAACGAATAGTACTGAGGTGAGTACAAAAGGTAGTTTTAATTACTTATCCTTTATTCTCCATCTCGTGTTCTCATTCACTAACTAATTAATATTAATGCCAACCGTAAACCAATTAGTACGTAATCGACGAAAAAAGGTATCTACCCGTTCAAAAGCGGTAGCTCTTCGACGTGGATTCAACGCACTTGAAAACCATCCTACTTTTAACCCATCTCCATTCAAACGAGGAGTATGTACTAAAGTAACTACAACAACCCCTAAGAAGCCTAACTCTGCGGTTCGAAAGATTGCACGTGTTCGGTTAACGAACGGAATGGAAGTTACTGCATACATCCCAGGAATTGGACACAACCTCCAGGAACACTCTGTGGTTATGATCCGAGGTGGACGTGTAAAGGACTTGATCGGGGTACGTTATACCGTAGTTCGAGGAGTTCTCGACGCGCAAGGAGTAGCTAAACGAGCAAATGGTCGATCACGATACGGAGTTAAACGACCTAAGGCGGCTAAATAAGCTGAAAATATATGCGAAGAAAAGTAACCAATCGAAATATTCCTAAACCAGACTCAGTATACGGATCTGCTAAACTTGCAAAGTTTACTAACGTAGTAATGTGGGATGGTAAAAAGGAAACCGCTCAAAAAATCATTAATGACGCTTTCAAAGTAATCAAGGAGAAAACAGAAACTGAAAACCCTCTTGAAATCTTCGAATTAGCTCTTAAAAACGCTGGTCCAACTGTAGAAGTACGATCACGACGAATCGGTGGTGCAAACTACCAAGTTCCTCGAGATGTACGTCCAGAACGACGACTTGCGCTTGCAACACGATGGATTATTGAAGCAGCTCGCTTGAAAAAGGGAGCACCAATGCACATTAAACTTGCTGATGAATTAATTGCAGCTTCAAAAAATGAAGGTTCTGCAGTTACTAAGCGAGACAACACCCACAAAATGGCAGAAGCTAACAAAGCATTTGCACACTTTACGTGGTAATGGAATAAAGTCCTCATGCGAGGGCTTTTTTCTTGCAAAAATGCCTTTTTTACGGTACAGTGGTTGTCTTATTAGAGATTTTCAGGCCCGAATTATTACTTAAATTATACTTATGAACCGAGATTACCCATTGGAAAAGACACGAAACTTTGGAGTTATTGCCCACATCGATGCGGGTAAAACAACTACTTCAGAACGTATTTTGTTCTACACCGGAATGTCCCACAAAATTGGAGAAGTGCATGAAGGTGCAGCAACCATGGACTGGATGGAACAAGAAAAAGAACGAGGAATTACTATTACGTCAGCAGCGACGACTTGTTTTTGGACGCCTACTTATGTGGCAGACAAAAAAGACACTGCTAAAAAATTCCGATTTAACGTAATCGATACCCCAGGTCACATCGACTTTACTATTGAAGTACGACGATCACTCCGCGTGCTCGACGGTGCTCTCGTAGTATTCGACGGAGTAGCTGGAGTAGAACCTCAATCAGAAACTAACTGGCGTTATGCCGATGAAGGAAAAGTTCCTCGCATTTGTTTCATTAACAAACTCGACCGAACAGGAGCTTCATTTGAACGTTCATACGCATCTATTCTTGATCGTTTGACTAAAAGTGCGGTTCGATTCCAAATTCCAATTGGTGAAGAAGAAAAAATGGAAGGAGTAGTAGATCTTTTGAAAATGAAGGCGTACTATTTCGAAGGAAACATGGGAACTGATGTGATTGAAAAAGAAATCCCTGAAAATCTTAAAGCTGATGCTGAAAAGTATCATGCAATCCTCGTTGAAAAAATCGTTGAACACGATGAAACTATGATGATGGAATTCCTTGATGGGAAAACAGATTTCGATATTGAAGCTCTTAAAAAAGTAGCTCGAAAAGCAACCATTGCGAACGATATTGTTCCTGTATTTGCAGGAACAGCGCTTAAAAATAAAGGGGTACAACTTGCACTCGATGCGGTGGTAGATTATTTGCCAGCACCGACAGATTTGAAAGATAACAAAGGGGTTAATCCAGATACTGGAGCAGAAGAAACCCGAAAAGCATCAGATAATGAACCGCTTTCTGCGCTTGCCTTTAAAATTGCAACGGACCCATTCGTAGGACAATTGGTATTCTTCCGTGTCTATTCAGGTACGCTTGAAGCAGGTTCATATGTGTTAAACACTCGAACAGGTAACAAGGAACGTATTGGACGTATTTTGCGAATGCATGCCAACGAACGTGAAGAAGTGAAAAAGGTGTTTGCAGGGGAAATTGCTGCAGCAGTAGGACTTAAAGAAACTACTACTTCAGACACGCTCTGTGACCCAGCTCACCCAATCGTTCTCGAAGAAATCAAGATTCCAGAACCAGTAGTAAGTCTTAAGATTGAACCAAAAACAAAGGCAGACCAAGAAAAAATGGGTATGGCTTTGAACCGATTGGCAGCAGAAGACCCAACCTTCCGAGTAACTACTGATCCTGAAACTGCAGATACTATTATCTGGGGAATGGGAGAACTTCACTTGGATATTATTGTGGATCGTATGAAGCGAGAATTTACCGTTGAAGCAAACGTGGGACGACCACAAGTAGCTTACAAGGAAACCATTACGGGAACTGCTGAAGTGGATAACAAATATGTTAAACAATCAGGAGGTAAAGGACAGTACGGTCATGTTAAAATCCGTATCAAGCCTATGGACCTTACGGTAGATCCAGCTGATCTTCCTAAGAACACGAAGCGTTCAGAAGGATTTGAATTCATCAACAACATTAAAGGAGGGGTTATTCCACAAGAATTTATCGCTCCTGTTGAAAAGGGATTGAAAGAAGGAATGCAGCGAGGTGTCCTTGCTGGATACCAAATGGTAAACATTTCAGCGGACTTGTTTGATGGGTCATACCACGATGTAGACTCAAGTGAAATTGCCTTTAAGGTTGCAGCGTCACAAGCAATGCAAGAAGCGCTTGCGAAAGCGTCTCCGGTTATCCTTGAACCGATGATGAAAGTTGAAGTAACCATCCCAGAAAAATTCTTGGGAGATATTACCGGAAACGTATCATCTAAACGTGGAATGATTGAAGGGGTAGACGATCGAGGAATGGTGAAAGCGGTTCGTGCGATTATGCCACTTTCAGAAATGTTCGGATATATGAACTCACTTCGATCAATGACCGAAGGACGAGGATCATTCACTATGGAATTTACCCGTTATGACATCGTTCCTAAGAACGTTGCTGACGAAATTATTTCAAAGCGAAAATAATCCTGCCTCGCGTAAAGCTACGCAGGACACAAAATTTCCCATTGGGGGATTTTTTGTTACACTTATAAATATGACATTTGGTCGGAAAACTCTTTTTTCTGTTATTACGATTCTTTCAATCATTGGATATGGTTTTGTAGTTTTTGCGGTGGCACCAGTTGGAGGATATACTCCTGCTCAAACATTAAATCCTGCATGTGCACCAGGTGATATTGATTGTGTGGTTCAAATGGCGGTAGTCATTGGGTCTTCTGTGATAAGCGGAATGCCGAATCAGGTGCTCTATACTGATACGGATGGTAAGGTTTTTGGTGATTCACAATTTACTCGTGACTCGACAACAGGAAATACAATTATTGGTGTGGCAAATGGGGTAGTTGCTTCGAATATGAGTATTTTGAATACAGGGAATGTGCTCACTTGGGACGCAGATGTGAATGATTCAATCACAGATGGACTCATTCAAGGAAATAACCTAAATGGAGTTGGGATAAAAGGAAGTGCATTGGCTCATAGCAATACATCAACTTTTGAGTCAGCATCTTTCTTTGCTGGAGACACTACTGCTGTTGGTGGTAATCCATATGAAGCAAGTATGGCTTATGTTCTTCCAGGAGGAATCAACGGGGCTTTTGCATATACTGTTAATGAAGAAGGATTAAAAGCAGACTACTATGATAGTGTAGGAAATATCAAAAGTCAGATTCTTCAAGAGGCAACAGGAAACACTATTTTATGGGATGCGGATACTACAGATGATATACAAGACTTGTTTGCGCAAAACCAAAACATTGGAGGTTCACCCTTCAAAGGAAATGGTATTGCCCATGTTAATACAGCTACAGGAGAAAATGTTTATTTAGGAATTGGTGACGCAAGTGGTGTTGGGCAACGTCCTTTTACAGGAATCATTGGATATCAAAATGCTGGTGGTACTCTTTTAAATGCATTAAGAGTGGATGATAGAGGTGCTGTAATAAGTCATCGTGACAGTGTTGCGAATACGCAAGGATTCATGACCACATTTGGAGGTGGGAACCTGTCAGTTTGGAAGGCTGACACAACTGACACGATAATTACAAAACTTGAACAGACACAAGACATATTAGGACTTGGTGCTTTCTCAGGATCGGCTCTCACTTGGCAAGATACAGGTACTCAAGTAACAGGACTGGTGGGTGCTGTTGATGGAACTGGAACTGGACTTTTCCCGGGAAGTACTATTATGGCAACAACTAATGATGCATCTCTTGCGTCAGCAAGCCTTTCTACAAATTATGATACGTTAAGCTTGCAAGCAACACTTATAGCAAATGTTGCTAATGGGCCTGGTGATACAGGATTTGAGTTTGATAGGACGCGGGGAATTATTCGACGTAGAGACTACGGAACAGGTTTTGAGTCAGCATTTGAAGTTAATGGAAATAATGCGATCGCAAAATATACACTTAACGGTACCAATGAATACCAGACACAACTGGGTGATGGTACGTTCGCATTCCTGAATACAACTACAAATGATAAGTATCTATCGCTGGATTCAGTGTCAGGAATCATGAAGATAGCGCCACCAACAGGAGGAGATTTCGAAGTTAATACACTTACAACGAACAAAGTCGCATTTACAGTAATTCCTGATAACTTCTATGTGAAAATGGGAGATGGTGATAATGTTGCAAATCATACGTCATTGACAGTAGACGACGCTTCACAAGCAATTACATTTGGTTATACTGGAAGTAGTTATACTTTCCCAGTTGGTGACGGTACTACTAACTACCTTCTTGCAACGGATGGCACAGGACAACTTTTCTGGCAAGATCCAACGATGGTCCCATCGGATCGATCACTCAAATCAAACATAGGTGGATTGTCGTATGGACTTGATACGTTAATGCAATTAAATCCAGTGTCTTATACCATGAATTCAAGTGGTAAAGAACAAATTGGATTCATTGCCCAAGAAGTAGAATCGTTAGTGCCAGAGCTGGTAGGGGAAGTTGCAAATGGTAAGAAAGGATTAGCCTACGGACAGATGACAGCAGTGATTGTAAAATCAGTTCAGCAGCTCAATTTGAAAATAGTCAACATTGAAAACTTTGCTGACGCTGAAAACAAAACATTCTTGAATAATTTGATTGCGTGGTTAGGTAGTGCAGCTAACGGTCTCGGAAAATTATTTGCCGGTGAAGTAGAAACAAAAAAACTTTGTATTGCTGACGATACAGGGAGTACTACGTGTATTACTAAATCACAGTTAGACGAATTTCTTACTCATCAAAATAATAGTCCAGGATCGAGTGTTGCACCTATTCCGCCTTTGGATAATCAGGGTGACAACTCGATACCAGTTCCAGGTCCAGATTTAGTATCTGATTCAGTACCAGAAACAGGACCAGGTCCACTACCTGTCGCACCAGATCCAATATCTGATCCGGTAATTGAAGAGGTTAATTAATAACTTACATGTAGCGTGCCTTTAAAACAATAAAAAACCAAACGCTCTTGCGCTTGGTTTTTTATATATGTTAGTATGATTATGTGAAAATTCTAAAAAACAAAAAATTAGCAGTCGCAATGAGTATTGCATCTGTAATCGGTTATGGAACACTTGCTTTTGCAGTTGCGCCAGTAGGGGGATACATTCCAGGTCAAACCCTTAATCCTACGTGTACTCCTGGAAGTACAGACTGTTCAGTTGCATCAGCGTGGAGTATTGATACGGTGAATGAACTAATTAGTAATAATTTTAATAACATAACCATAGCGGGAAATACAGAGTTACTTGGAAACACAACATCCCTGAATGAATTTTCAGGCTCACGCTTTGGCATAATTCAAAATGGACCCAGCACAACTCTTGGAACAAGTGCTTTTGAGAACGGGCTTAACTTACGTTTTATTGACGATCAGAAATCAGCTGGTATTTTTATGGGTGATTTAAGTGGACTCCTTCCTGGTAATACGAATACTATTTATATAAATAATACTAACGATGCTACCGGTGATTCTGCATATGCATTTTTTAATGCAGATGGTAGTCTCATGCTCGCAGCCCAAGATGCAAACAAGCATTCAAATATTAATGTTTTTAAACAAGGTTTCAGACTTCGTCATGCAGGTGGTCCGGATAGTAGTCCAACGGGTGATTGGCATTCCCGAATAGATATAGAAGACAATCGAGTGCTAAGTACGTTTCAGAGAGGTGGTGGTACTGATCCAGGAGTAACACTCACTACTTGGACAGAGACACAATTAGATGAAAACGGGTTTGCTATAAAAGGAATTGATGATAGTGGCCTCAATCAAGCGTTTTTAGTTAAAAATAACACTGGATTACAAGCGTTGCGTGTCATGAACGATGGTGCGGTACGTATCGGAGCCCTTGCTGGAGGCATCTGCCCACTCGAGGTAGATGTGACGGGTACTATTATTTGTAGTACTCCTTCCGATGCAAATCTTAAGCATGATATTACTGATTTATCCTATGGACTTGATACTATTATGAAACTGCGACCGGTTTCGTATCAGTATAACGATGCAAAATACGGATCAGGAAACCAGATTGGTTTCGTGGCTCAAGAAGTTCAAGAAGTTATTCCGGAAGTAGTATTCAGAAGTCAGGGACACTTGGGAATTAACTATGCATTACTTACATCAGTTAACACAAAGGCGATTCAAGAACTTGAACTAAGGCTCACAGCTCTCGAAGGGGTTGCACAGTCAGTTAACAGTTCAGGACTCTCGCTGATTCGTAATTGGTTAGCAGATGCAACCAATGGAATTACAGAAATTATTGCTGGAAAAATATCTACTCATGAATTATGTATAGATGGACAATGTCTCACAAAAGACGATGTGCAGCAATTACTCATATTAAAAAATCAATTACAGAATACCGAATCCATCCCTCCGAGTAGTGCCAGTACTCCAGTAGAAACCCCAAGTCCTGCTGATGTGCTGCCAGAGGTGGTACTAACTACCGAAAGTTCAACCGAAATAACACCAGACGAGGGAGTAACTCCCGATGCTACACCAGAAACAGGTACGAGCAGTGATACGGTAGCGAATTAATAAAAAACTCCGTAAAGGAGTTTTTTATGTGCTATACTATAGTCACGACTACTCATTAATCATAACTCTATGAAAGAATACCTACAACAAAAATCATCAATTATTACCGCAGGAGCAATTATTATTGCTGTTATTATAGGTGGTGTGTTTTATACCACCAAGACATCAGGGACGAATACACTTACGGTTACAGGATCAGCAAAACAAAGTGTTGTCGCAGATAATGCTATTTGGCGATCATCTATTACTCGAAATGTATTAGCTTCTGAAGTGAAAATAGGATATACCCAACTTGCTGGGGACCTTAAAATTGTCGAAGCGTTTATGGCAAAGAATGGTATTACGGATAAGCAAATCATTGTGTTACCGGTGTCGCTTATGCAGGATTACTCACAAAATGCGAATGATCCGAAACGATATACATTGACCCAAAGTATTGAAATCGATACTACTGATGTTACAAAAATTACTGCAATTGCAAAAAATGTAGACAGTATTGTAAACCAAGGAGTATTGTTTCAATCAAATCCTGTTGAATATTATTATTCACAACTAGACAAGGCGCGTGTTGAATTACTTACCGCTGCAACCGCCGATGCCCAAGCACGCGCTGCAGCTATGGCTAAATCATCTGGTCAGTCAGTAGGGAAATTACAATCAGCTTCATCAGGAGTTGTTCAAGTATTATCAAAAGGAGCTATTGATAATGGTGATTACGGACAATACGATACTTCAAAAATTGATAAAGATATTTCGGTAACCGTACGCGCTACGTTCAAACTTAAATAGTTATATACAAAGAACCCTGCGTTGTGCAAGGTTCTTTTTATTTGTATACTAATCGGTATATGCAATCACTAGAAAGTGGCGTCTATTATTCATTTGGCCCTAAGAGTTTCATTGCAAAAATAGTGCAAGGGCTTATTGCTCCTGTTGCTATTTTGCTGTTAACCGCCGGTGCATTTTTCATTCAAGACACTGCTTTTGCAGTCATGGTTGAATCGTTTATTAAATTAAACCTGGTTGCGGTTCTGGTTTCATCAGGGGTAATCCTTGCCGTATTAGTTGCCCTCGCACAACTTATTGTTGCTTGGCTGTATTATCGCAATACACATTTTATGATTAGTGATAATGCGTTGTATATTCGCACAGGAATCATTCAGCGCAATGAAATAAGTATTCCATTGCGACATATTAATAATATCCTTCAGCAACAGAGCATTACCGATCGTATGTTTCAAGTGTGTACCTGTACTATTGAAATTCAAGAAGACGAAGTGTCACAAACGGCAGGTACTCCTACTTCGTCTGATAATGTAGTACTGTATCAACTCGATTTGGAATATGCTACACCACTGCGTGAATTACTGCTCAGTCGTTCAAATACGCAACGTATGGTTATGGTAACTAAATAAACCGCTCGGCGGTTTTTTTATTAATTGGCTAATGTCCATGCAATGACGCGCTGTGCTCCTGCTTTAATAAGGACGTGGCGTGCTTCGCTAAGAGTAGATCCGGTAGTTACAATATCATCAACAAGGATAATATTTTTACCTTGAATGAGATGCTGATGGTCTATAGAAAACGAACCAGTTATATTTTGGGCGCGTTCCTCGCGTGATCGTGCAGTACCTTGTTTCTTGGTATGGTGTGTTTTCACTAATACTGAAGTGAGTAGTTGAATGGTGAACTGGCGCGACATGGCATAAGCAATAAGCTCTGACTGATTAAAGCCTCGCTGTCGAAACCTGGTTGGTGCAATGGGAATAGGAATAATAACCCATAAGTCTGGATTACGGGGTCTATTTAGAATTCGATCTGAAAAGAGCTTTGCACAATAGTGCGCAATACGGTCGTTCGGCATGGATTTAATGTGTCGGAGCACGATTTCTGCGTGAGGATCTCTGTAATTCCAAAAACTCGTAATCCATTTCTTTTTTTGATACTTGGGCCACGTGAAGGTATGGCTACATGATGTGCAAATATCTGACCCATACGTTCCGCAGAGTAAGCAAGAAACAGGGAATAGTTGATTAAAAAACCATGAACAGACAGTAATAATAGTGCTCATGGTGTAAGTCTACCTATTATGAATCAAGACTTGCTTTGAAAATGATAAATTATGATATAATTGCGTATATGTCATTTTTCCAAGACCTTATTCAAAAGAGTCAAAATTTTATAAAGCTCGCGAAACCAGTAAATAGTATTGTAGGAATTGATGTGGGAACATCGGCTATTAAGGTAGTTCAGGTAAAGCGTGAAGGGGGTAAAATCCAGCTTGAAACGTATGGTGAACTAGGATTGGGTACTTATGCTAATGAGAAACTCGGTAAGGTAGTAACCCTAGGTCCTGATGTTATTGCAACAGCAATTAAAGACATTTTGCGAGAAGCAAATGTGACAACTACTACGGCGGTATTATCCATTCAATCGCAGGCAACATTGATTTTCTTGGTTGAACTCCCACAGGTGAAAGAATCAGAGCTTGCAGAAATTATTCCGAACGAAGCGCGAAAGTATATTCCGGTACCTTTGACCGAAGTATCCCTTGATTGGTATGTGGTGCCCCAGAAACAAACCTACAGCGAAGAACAAGCAGCTCCTGCAGCACAACCAAAAATGGAAATCGTAGTGGTTGCGGTGCGTAACGAAACCTTGTCACAGTATCGTGATATTACTCAAAAAGCGGGTATTGAAACTCGAGGAAACGAAATTGAAATATTTAGTGCTATTCGTTCGGTATTTCATCGTGAAATTGCCCCAGTATTAGTAGTCGATTACGGTGCAGGAACCACGAAGGTGTCAGTGGTAGAATATGGAGTAGTCCGCGCCTATCACGTGATCAATCGCGGATCGGCATTCATTACTGAGTCGGTTGCACGTACGATGAATATTGATTTTGATAAAGCTGAGGAACTCAAAAGAACTATCGGAATGAATATGGTTGCTGGACAGGAAAAAGTAGCAGAATCAATTGCCGCAAATACTCAGTATGTAATTAACGAGATTCAAACTATTCTGCTGCAATACGAACGACAATCACATAAAGCAATTACTAAAATTATCTTGTGTGGTGGGGGATCAAGTATGCCAGGATTTATAGAAAAAATGGTTGCTTCATTTGGGGTTGAAACTATTTTCGGAGATCCTTTTGATAAAGCAGAAGCTCCAGAATTTATGAAACCAGTACTCGTAAAGGCAGGTCCTGAATTTACCGTTGCGATGGGCTTGGCGCTTAAAGAATTTATATAGTATACTAAATGCGATACGTGATATAGTAAAGAGAACATATGGAGAATCAATTTACAACAACTTTCATTCCCAAAAAACCAATGGTTCAAGAAACCGCTTCATCAAGTGCGCCGGTATCACGACCTGTTGGTATTTTGTCGTCTCTTTCTTTAGTGATTTTTTTCATCACGATTGCACTAGGAGGTGGTGTCTATTTTTGGGAACAATATGAAACAAGTAATGTAGCATTGCTTGCCGACTCTGTTAAAAAAGTAGAAAAAGAATTTGAACCACAACTAATTACTCAACTCCAGTCACTTGATAAGCAGTTACGTAATGCGAATATTTTGGTTAAAAACCATACAGTCGCAAGTCCACTTTTTGACCTTCTTGAATCAACAACTCTGAAACAAGTTCAATTCGGAAAATTTGATTATTCAGTAGATGAAAAATCAGGAGTACAGGTGCGTATGTCAGGAATTGCCGATGGGTACCAATCAATTGCCCAGCAGGCTGACGTCCTTGGGGCAAGTACCTTCCTGAAAAATGTTATTTTCTCGAACTTCTTCTTGAATCAACAAGGAAAAGTATCTTTTGATTTATCGTTTGGGATAACTCCCGATTTCCTTAACTTCCAGACAGCACCATTAGCAAGTAGAGCCGTTACTAATTAATTATTTGAGCACACTATTATGAGACTCATCCTTTCCATTTTAATGCTTCTAGCGTCAATTGCGGGATTCGCAGTCTTTATCGTGCCTCATTATAATACAATCTCGACATTGCGAGCTCAGGAAGCAGATTATCAGACCGTCCTTACTAATGCTCGTAAACTGAAAGAACAACGAAACGCTCTGGTTAAAAAATATAATTCATTCGATCAAAATAAATTAGGTCAGTTGGCAACCATGTTACCGACGAATCCTGAAAACATGAAGTTAATATTGTCACTGCAGTCAGTGGCGTCACAATACGGTATGGTACTGCAGAACGTGAAAATTGAAGATCCTACTACTGATCCCGCAGCTCAAAATAAGCCAGGATCCCAAGGAAATAGTGAATTAGGAATGCTTACGATTAATTTCTCGGTTGCAGGTTCGTATGCTTCATTTACTAACTTTATTCGCACCATAGAAAAAAGTCTTCGAGTAATTGAAATTCAAAAGGTGTCATTCTCTGCATCGGATCCAAAATCGCAAAATTATCAGTATTCAGTAGCCGTGAAGACGTATTGGCTCAAATAATATTATTATGAAATCAAAATCATCAACATTCATATTGATCGTAGTCATCCTCCTTGTGGTAGGTGGTTTGGTGTACTTCTTTGTGATAAAAGGTGATTCGGGTAGTACAGCGCCTAAGACTGGACTTGTTTCTACAAACACAGGAAAGGCGACTGGTATAGCGGTTGCAACCACTGGTGGTGGAACGGGTGATCAAGTAGTGTCATTGCTCCGTAACTTGTCAGTTATTCAGCTCAGTGATGCTATTTTCCAAAATCCATCATTTAGTATGTTGCAAGATATTAGTATTACGCTTCCTCCGGTAACGAACCAAGGACGTAGAAATCCATTTGCAGTAGTAAGTGGAGACAATGCGGCACTACCCGTAACGACAGGTACTGCTTCAGTCTCTGGTACTCCTGCGGTAATTACGCCAAGTACTGGTTCAAGTGCTTCAGGTACTCCAGCAGTTCAATAAATCCTCCTTGGGGGATTTTCTTGTTTTTATTCTAAATGGGTTTATACTATAGGCATGACACAAGAAGAAATGGAATTATTAGCTGCAAAAGTTGCAGATGGAACCGCAACTGATGAGGAAGAACTCGCCTTTTATCAGGAATTAAATAAGGAAGCCGACGAATTATTAGCCTTAGCAGAAGACATGCCTGATCAAGAATAATTATATGAAAACTCCAGATAATAGAGCTCCGTCTTCACCAGACAAGTCAAAAACTAAACCAAAGCCAAAGCAAGAAGCGGCACCGGGTCCTGCTAAAAAAATTGAATCACCAGCCGTAAAAGCAGAAAAGGAAAAATTTGAGAAAAAATCTGAAACCCTTAAAAAGACAGTGGAGAAAAAGGGTGGCGTTTCTAAGTTTGTCGAAGAAAACAGTACTGGAATTGCCAGTGGTGGATTATTTCTTCTTGGATTGCTCACAGGAGCACTCCCGTTTATGTTTTTAGGTGGATGGTTATTTCACCAAGATTCAAAGTCTAAAGAAAAGAAGGGTTAATATTTATATAATACTATGTCTGAAGAACGCATGAAGCTTCTGCTGGAAAAGGCAGATACTGGGATCATTTCACCCGAAGAAGAACTAGAGCTTCTTGAAGAACTCAATAAGGGGCTCGAAGCATTACAAAAAATAGTTGACCAAATGCCAGATGCAGAACCTGGTGCGGTCATTGAATAATATGGGATTTGAAAACTTTTTTGGGAAAAAGAAAAACAGTAATGAAACCAAAGAGACTATTTGGGATAAGATAGAAAAAGAGCGAAATAGATATCGCGAGAATGTTTCGAGACTAAAAGATTCTGTTAAGAAAAAAGGAGGTTGGGGCAAAGTTTTTAGTGACAAGATGAGACAAGGGTATGATTTTTATGCTGAAAAAGTAGCACCTTATGTATATGTTAGTGCTGCTACGATTACGCTTGCCTTGATTATAAGTGGCGCCCCGGTTATGGCTTGGATGCCTTATTCAATCATTAATAGTGGTAATTATTTAATACATAGTGGTTGGGAAAAAAGAAATGAAGAGTCGCAACAAAAAGCTGCTTAACTCCTGGAGCATACTAAGGAGTGAGCGGTTTTTTGTATGCAAAAGAAAATCGTGTGATACAATAAGTGCATATGCAATTTCTAGAACAATTGGTAAAAATGGGAACCATTAATCGCTACCAAATGGAAGACATTTTGGAAAAGGCGAAATCAATGAACGGGGACTTGGATAAGGCAATTGAAGCCGAAGGAATTCCGAGTGATGTGGTTCGCCAAGCTAAAGGTGAATTTTACGGTGTCGCAGAACGAGTAATTAATTTTCAAGACGTGTCGTTAGATGCCTTGAAATATATTCCTGAAGACGCATCGGCTAACTACCGCATTGTTCCTATTGGAATAAAAAATGGAGTCCTTGAAATTGGAATGCTTGATCCAGGTGATGTTGCTGCAGTAGGGGCGCTCCAGTTTATTTCCTCAAAAATTAAAATGCCGATCGAGAAATTCGTAATATCCTATGATGACTACAAGAAAGCAGTTGAAGGATATCATGGGGTGAGTGATTTCGTAGAAGAAGACTCAGGTAACAGAAGTGCAATGGCTGATGAAATCCTTGACGTGCCTAACGATGAAATAGACGAAAACGCAGGAGTAAACAAAGACGGTTCAATCACAGAAGACGCCCCAGCAACTAAAATGATTGGGGTAATTGTTAAAAATGCTATCGATGGGGGAGCTTCAGATATTCATATCGAACATATTGGAACCGAAGTACGGGTTCGGTATCGTGTAGATGGAATTTTGCATACGTCACTGCGTCCTAATAAGTCATTTCACGGAGCATTAGTTGCTAAGATTAAGACCCTTACTGGAACGATGAAACTCGATGAAAAACGTAAACCACAAGACGGTCGATTCGTAGCAGTGGTAGACAAGGGAACAGGACGAGAACGTAAGGTAGATTTTCGTGTATCTACAATGCCAACATTCTACGGCGAAAAGGTGGTGATTCGTATTTTGGATCCAGAACGAGGAGTAAAAACACTTGAAGACGTAGGACTATCACCAGAGCACCTTGCCTTAGTACGAGACGTTATTAAACGTCCGCACGGACTCATCCTCATGACAGGACCTACTGGGGAAGGTAAATCAACGACGTTGTACGCAATGATTAAAGAAATCGATCGTGAAGGACTCAATGTGGTATCACTCGAAGACCCGATCGAATATAACATTCCAGGAATGAGTCAATCACAAGTGAAGCCTGAAATTGGATATGATTTCGCTACAGGACTTCGTAGTATTTTGCGACAGGACCCTGATGTAATTATGGTAGGGGAAATTCGTGATAAGGAAACGGCAAAGCTCGCTATTCAAGCCGCACTTACGGGTCACTTGGTATTTGCCACACTCCACACCAATAGTGCGATTGGGGCAGTGCCTCGTTTGATTGATATGGGAGTGGATCCTTACTTGATTGCGCCGACATTGCTTATGTCTATGGCACAGCGATTGGTTCAGAAGCTCATTCCAAATACTGGAAAAGCAGTACCAGTAGATGGTTCAATTGCTGAAATGATTGGAAAAGAATTCGGTGATTTGCCGCAACAATTCCTTGAACAGCTTCCGATTACTAATACCGTGTATGAAGCACAGCGTTCGGAAGGTTCTGAATCAGGTATGCATGGACGTATGCCTGTTGCAGAAATGTTTGTTGTTGATAAAGACATTCAAAATATTATTTTGACCAACCCAGTAGAAAACGCTATTTACGAATATGCGCGTAATAAAGGATTCTTGACCATGAAAGACGATGCCGTACTTAAATGTATGGCAGGTAAAATCCCTTGGGATGAAGTAAACACTTTGTAGGTGTTTTTTCATTTACTTCGTAAGGTTGCTCGTGATAGAATACGGTTATATGCAATCAAGTTTCCAACAACAAGTAGATGCTTTGCTCGATATCGTATTTCAAAATGGTGCTTCAGACCTTCATTTATCAGTGGGGCGTCACCCGTTTATTCGTGTAAATGGAGCATTGAACGAAGTTACTAATTTCCCAGAACTAACACCGGATGACATGGTGGGAATCGTAACCCTTGTTGCAGGTGAAGAAAAATCTGCAAAACTCGCAAACCTTGAAGAAATAGATTTTGCCTACAACTATGCTGATAAATTACGCCTCCGAGGAAATGCCTACATTCAATCAGGGAAAGTAACCCTTGCACTCCGCACTATTGAAAAAATTCGAACCCTTGCTGACTTGAAATTGCCTCAAATATTGCTTCAATTTACCCGTTCTAAACAAGGATTTTTCCTCGTAGTAGGTCCTGTAGGGCAAGGAAAGTCGACGACACTTGCAGCAATGATTGATTCTATTAACACGGAACGTCGTGAACATATTCTTACTATTGAACACCCTATCGAATATTTACACACAGAAAAACAGTCAATTATCGATCAACGTGAAGTAGGGCTTGATACTGAATCGTTTCATACAGCACTTGAATCTGCATTCCGAGAAGACGCAAACGTAATTCTGGTAGGTGAAATGCAAAACCCAGAAACGATTGCAACTGCCGTAACCGCTGCTGAAACAGGTCACTTGGTATATTCAACACTTCACACTAATAGTGCGGCGCAAACCATTGACCGTATTATCGATTCATTCCCACCAGCCCAGCAAGAACAAGTTCGCGTGCAGCTCGCGGCAACACTCCTTGGGGTATTTTCACAACGACTCATCCCAAGTTTGAAAGGAGGTCGTGTAGCAGCGTACGAATTACTTATTAACACCAAAGGGGTAGCAACCATGATTCGTGAAGGACGCACTCATGAAATTGATACTGCTATCGAAACAGGAAGTGAACACGGCATGATTTCCATGAATCGTTCATTAATTGACTTAGTACAGCGGGGTGAAATATCAGTCGATGATGCCCGTATGTTTACGACCAATCCTGATGGATTGACGAGTATGATGCAATAACCTACAACTAATCTATGAATTTTAATTATAAAGTAATCGACCCAACCGGAAAGGAGGTAGCTGGGCAAATAGATGCGGTAACCAACGACGCAGCGGTATCATCACTGCAGCGGCGTGGCTTTATTGTGGTTTCGGTAGTTGCCGACAGTCAAAAAAATATCCTTCAAAAAAGTTTTTCATTTTTTGATAAGGTGCCCATGAAAGACGTAGTGATTATGTCACGCCAGCTTTCGGCATTGTTTGATGCTCAGGTATCAGCGCTCAAAGCATTTACCCTGATGTCAGAACAGTCTGATAATGGGATGCTTAAATTTGCACTGCAGACCATCAGTCAAGACATTCAAGGAGGTATTTCCATTTCTGGTGCTATGGAAAAACATCCCAACGTATTTTCAAACTTTTATGTAGCCATGGTGCGCGCAGGGGAAGAATCTGGGAAACTCACCGAGACGTTCAAGTATCTTGCGGATTATTTGGAACGACAATATGAATTGGTTGCTAAAACTAAAAATGCCTTGGTATATCCGGCATTCGTAGTAGTAACCTTTATTGCAGTAATTGTTTTGATGCTTACGATTGTAATTCCACAGTTATCATCAGTACTCCTTGAAACTGGGCAACAACTTCCAATTTATACACGAATCGTAATTGCATTGTCTGACGTGTTCGTACATTACTGGCCGATTATGCTTGTGGTAGTTATTGGGTTAGTTGCATACTTCTCATACCTAGCAAGTCGTGAAAGTGGTAAGCGAACGCTTGATTCATGGAAATTAGCACTTCCTGCATTCGGAAACTTGTATCAGAAACTCTACCTGTCACGTATTGCAGATAACATGAACACGATGCTTTCTGCAGGTATTCCGGTACTCCATGCGCTTGAAATTACGGGTGCGGTAGTAGACAACAAAATCTACGAAGAGGTCCTTAAACAAGCCGTAGACGATGTACGCGGAGGAAACCTTATTTCTGCATCATTTGAAAAGACTCAATACATTCCGGCAATTATGGTTCAAATGGTAAAAGTAGGAGAAGAAACCGGATCGCTCGGACAAATCCTTTCAACATTGGCTCGTTTCTATAAACGAGAAGTAGACAACGCGGTAGACACGTTAATCGGATTGATCGAACCGGTAATGATTGTGGGACTCGGGGTTGGGGTAGGGTTCTTGCTCACCGCCATCCTTATTCCTATTTATAACATTGCAGGGTCGCTCTAGGGGTAGTATACTATTATCAGTTATTATTTAATTACAAAACAGGTACGCATTTATGAAAAAAAATATCTTACAAAAAGGATTTACATTGATCGAACTCCTCGTGGTAGTAGCTATTATTGCTATCCTCTCAGGAACGATCTTGGTAGCGCTTAACAGTGCTCGTGCAAAAGCGAAAGACGCGCGTATTCAAGCAGAATTGCAACAATTGAAATCGCAAATGGAATTGTATTACACGAGTAATAATAATGGGTATGGATCAGCAACAGACTGTACTTCTGGTACCGGTAATCCATTTACTTCTACAGGTGGGACGAACAACGCAGCTACTTTAATTACAGGTCTCGAAATAGATAATGGGTCTGCTTCACTAAGTTGTCAAGCAAGCTCAGCTAGTTGGGCTGTTTCATCTCCGTTATCATCAGCAAGTTCAACTTGGTGCGTAGATTCAAATGGAAAATCAAATACAGGTACCGCTACTGGAGGTTCATGTATCTAAACAACTAACTGCTTCGGCGGTTTTTGTTTTAGATAAAACGGGTTATACTACGGTTATGAAAAAAATCTCGGCAGGGTTTACCTTAATTGAATTACTGGTAGTGGTTGCAATTATTGCGATATTATCAGGAACAATACTGGTTGCTCTGAACAGTGCTCGTACAAAAGCAAAAGAAGCACGTATTCAAGCTGAAATGCAGCAATTAAAATCACAAATGGAGCTCTACTACACAACAAATGGTGGTTATGGTTCAACCAGTGGGGATTGTACGACAGGTGCTTTTGCAAACGGTACTGATAATCCTTCAACGCTTATTAATGGCCTTACTCTAGATATTTGTGGAGCGCTAGGATACTGCAATAAATTAGCTTGTTATTCAGGTACTGATTGGTGGGTAACTGCGGTGCAAATGCCTAGTGGTTCAACTACGTGGTGTGCGGATTCTAATGGAGCTTCAAAACCTGGAGTAGATTCCAATGGAGCACCAAGCGCATCACCATTGTGGGTAATTTCAAACACTCCTAATAAATACTGCTGGTAGCAGTTTTTTTAGTGACTTGGTATACTACATACATGAAAAAAGCCTCAGGATTTACATTGATCGAGCTCCTCGTGGTAGTAGCTATTATTGCTATTCTCTCAGGAACGATCTTGGTAGCACTGAACAGTGCTCGTGCAAAAGCGAAAGACGCGCGTATTCAATCCCAGTTACAACAAATAAAAGCTCAAGCAGAACTCTATTATACGAACCATGGCAATGCGTATTCAACCTACTGGTCAACCTTCACCGGAAACACGGAATCGTTATGTGGAACAGCTGGATATGGGGTGTTTGATGCAACTGATCCGGATTCATCATTTAGGCTTTTGAAAGACGCAGTCTATGAATACGATGGGCAATGGAATGGTGGTGCTGGGTGGTGTTTCCTAGGCGCAGGAGGGGAAAGTTGGATGGCGCTTGCCGCATTACATTCAGGGGGATATTGGTGCGTAGATTCCAATGGGTCTTCTAAAAATTTTACAGGAAATCCTTGGTCTATTACCTATACTGGGGGTCAAATAAATTGTCCTTAATACATTATGAAAAAAAATAACTTACAAAAAAATAGTGGATTTACCGTACTAGAACTCCTGGTTATTTTAGGAATTATTACTATTTTAATCGGATTAGTACTTACTGGTTTAAATGCGGCACGAAAACATTCAAACGATGAACGAAAAGTAGCGACCCTTAAGACGGTAGCCCTTGGACTCCGTGAATACTTTAACATTTGTCGTGCCTATCCAGTAACCATGGCAGCTAATGAAGCGTGTCCCGCACTTGCAAACCAGGTACCGGCTCGACAATTGAGCGACGTGATTCCTGGAATTGTTGGCCTTGATATAAACGGTGCGACTTCAAAATATCATTATGTAAGTCTAGTTGATACGACCTCAAATGGACAAGGCGCTACCGACTGTACCAATTTCCATGTATGGGTTGACCTTGATGCGGATGGAGCTTCTCTTGCAGCTCAAAAAAGTAACAAGACATCAGCAGATTACGCAACGCTTGGACTCGTTCAGTGTTCAGGTAATACCGTGGTACCACTTGCAACTCAAGACAACACGGTGTATGACATCTTAAAGTAATTACTATTATGAATATTCTTATTACTATTCTCGCAGGAATCCTCGGCCTTATTATTGGTAGTTTTTTAAATGTGGTTATTTTACGAATGAATACAGGGCGAGGACTCGGCGGGCGATCAAAATGTTTTTCATGTAATAAAACACTTGCGTGGTATGAATTACTACCGGTAGTAAGCTATCTTGTTCAAGGTGGGAAATGTCGAAATTGTAAAACACCTATTTCAAAGCAGTATGCGTTAGTTGAAGGAGTAACGGCACTGCTATTCGCCGGGGTTGCAGCACAAATGAATGTATTGACACAACCAATAACGGTGTTGTTGTGGTTAGTGCTTGTTTCGCTAGGAATGATTATTGCGGTTTACGATATTCGTCATTATGTAATTCCTGAAATGCCACTCATTTTATTTTTAGGTACTACGATTGCTATTGGATTTCATGGGATTGCTTTTCTGCTGGTTCCATTACCATTTTTGTTGTTATGGGTTGTTTCAAGGGGTGCTTGGATTGGTTTTGGAGATATAGAACTTATGGCATGCGCTGGAATGTTGCTTGGGATTACAGGAGGAATTGCAGCAGTAGTAAGTTCTTTTTGGATTGCGTGTATCGTGATCCTTCCCTGGTATGCACTCCAAAAATTACGAAAGAAAAACGTATCGCACAAAGTTCCGTTTGGTCCATTTCTCTTGGCGGGAATGTATTTAGTGGGAATCTTTGGAATAAATGTTTTAACAATGATAATGGGTATGGTAAAATAACCTTATGAAACACAAAGGGTTCACACTTATAGAATTCATTGTTATTATCAGTATTTTTGCAGTGATGGCATCAGTTGCATTGTTTAACTTTAATGGATTTAGAAGTAATGTAGGATTAAACAACCTTGCACACGACATTGGACTTACGATTCGCCAAGCTCAAGTATTTGGGTGGGTAACGCAGTCAGCGTCGTCATCAGGAGCAATTGCGCTTGATAGTCTAGATCCGATTACGGGAAACCCGGTTCGATTCGCAGACGGAGTATTTTTTGATAGTGCGACATTAGGTACAGAATTTATCTTGTATCGAAAAACAAACGAAAATAATCCTAAAAATTACGAAACAGGATTAGATTCACGAATTGATACCATTAAAATTAATGGTCCGTATATTATTGAGAAAATATTATCGTCTCCCAATAAGGCTGACCTTAAAATTACATCAGCAAACCTGGTTCCAACCACAGGTCTCATTACGACCATGTCTGATGTATCTATTGCATTTACTCGTCCAAAACCTGAAGCAGCATTCTTTAGTGGAGTTGCACCTAGTGCTGATACTTATGTTGCTATTTATATTCGTGGAACAACTGACCCACTAGGAAGCGCGAGTCATGTCGTGATCGTTTCTCGTACGGGTGAAATTGATGTACAATAATACTATTCTCTTATGTTTTCTCAATCTCGATTAACAACAAAACGACACGCAGGATTTACCTTGATGGAGGTGATGGTTTCGGTTTCCATTTTTACTATTGTCGTTGTTGTGGGGATTGGGTCATTGCTTACTATTAATGAAACATATCGTAAATCACAAACTGACCGTAAAGCAGTAGATAGTCTCACGTACAACCTCGAGGCTATGAGTCGCCGTATTAGAACGGCTCAGACATGGAGCGGGGTAATCGGAACACCTGCTAATTCATTTTCATTTAAAGATCAAGACGGTGTAGATGTGAGTTATCAATACGATGCACTTATCCCTGATCATATTGCGGTTACGGAAACACCTCCAGGTGGGACTGCAGCTACGTATGATATTACCCCTGATGGGGTGCATATCGATAGCTCAGTTCCTGGTGGTGGTATGTGGTTTACTCAATATCAAACAGGAGTAACGGGTCAAAAATATCTCCAAATTAACATTGGAGGACGGGTTGAAAATGGAAAGCAGACATCACAATTCATGTTTCAAACGTCAGTATCGAAACGAACTTTTGAATAATTATGCAACGACTCAATCGACAAAAACATAGTCTTGAATCTTCTCGACATAACGGGTTTACTTTGATTGAGACCCTTTTTGCAATTCTAATCTTTTCGGCAGCGTTAATTTCTCTTCTTGCAATTTCAAGTAAAGGTATTAGTGCAACGAATGAAGTAAAAAATGAAACCACGGCATATTATTTAGCTCAAGAAGGCCTTGAGGTGGTGCGTAATATTCGTGATAATAATTTCCTCCTCATTCAAGCAGGAGGATCAGGTAGTTGGACTGATGGATTTTTGAATAACCCTGACTGTAGTACTACCCCGTGTCATGTGGTGTACTCCCCAGGATCCGTTCCAGTGCTTGCTCAAAATAGTGGACAACTATCGAATGAAATTTATTTGAATGCTGGCCAATATGCAAATACAGGAACAGACGATACAGGATTTTCTCGGGATATTACGGTTGCGGTAGGTGCGGGTCTAGATGAATATATTATTACGTCAACGGTAAACTGGCAGGCAAAAACTATTAAGAAAACGGTGACCCTACAAACATTTCTTAAGAAGTGGCAATAAATTATCATATGAAAAAGAACACTCATCACAAGGGATTTGTTATATTGTTTACGATTCTTATTGCAGCCATTATTATGGTGATTGGTCTTGGTATTTATTCAATTGCATCACGGGAAACCGTGCTTTCAGGTACGGCTCGCGAAGCTCAATATGCGTTTTATGCTGCTGATGCAGGAGTGGAATGTGCGCTTTATGCACAAAATCAAGACAATACTACGGCAAATCCCAAATTGTACGATCCTAACCTTAGTGTTGGGCCTTACTTTAACTGTGGTGCAGCTTTGGTTGCAATTTCTGGACAAGGAACTCTTGCGAGTCCTTTTACTATGAACATAGTAGTGGATACTAATCATAAAACGTGTGCCAAAGTAAGTGTTTTTGAATCAGGTTCAACTCGACGTATCATTTCTCAAGGATATAACTTGTGTAATATTTCAACAGGGTTACCCCTCCTTTCAAACCCTATTCTTGTAGAACGTGACTTGGATACTCGGTATAACATTACGGGCGGAAACCTTTCTGCGACCGGAACTAATCCGTAATATGGTATACTAGGCTTATATGGCAACGTCCCATCGGATTTCTCAACTTAAAAAACTCATTGCACATCACGCAGAGCAGTATCACACCCATGATGCGCCAGAAATTTCTGACGAAGCATACGACGCTTTGGTGCGTGAACTCATCTCCTTAGAAGGGGATTTTTCTGGTTCGTCGCCAAGTCAAAAGGTGGGAGGTAAAATCCTTGAAGGATTTACTAAAACAAAACACTTATTACCGCAATGGTCGTATGATAATGTATTTGGTTTTAACGAATTAAAACAATGGGATGAACGTAATAGAAAAATATTAGAAAAGGAAGGTAGTACCCTTGCACGAGCACCATGGAAATACTGTTGCGAACTTAAAATTGATGGACTTAAAATTGTGCTTACGTATAACCATGGCGAATTACAAGTAGGTGCAACACGGGGCGATGGAGTGGTCGGTGAAGATATTACTGAAAACATTCGCATGATTCAAACGATTCCGCAAAGGATTGCTGATAAGCGACATTTAGTAATAGTAGGCGAGGTGTGGATGAAGAAGAGTGATTTGGAAATGATAAATACCGAGCGGCAAACCGCAGGTTTGCCGCTCTATGCAAATCCTCGTAACCTTGCCGCTGGAACATTACGACAACTAGACACTTCAATTGTTGCGGCACGTGACCTACAAGTATTTTGTTACGATATTGATGTACTTGGAGAGCGTAATGCTTTTCCAACACATCACAAAGAACTTGAACATCTTAAAAAATTAGGATTTCAAGTAAATCAAGAAACAAAAATAGTTACCACGTTACAAGACATTGAGCACTTTGTTGAACAGTGGATTCCGCTCAGGAATCATGAAGAATACGCAGTGGATGGAGTAGTTATTAAACTTGATGGTACGTCATTACGCGAACCGCTTGGTTATACTGCAAAATCACCTCGATTTGGAGTTGCATATAAATTTCCCGCAGAAGAAGTTACTACTATTGTCGAGAATATCGATATTCAAGTAGGGCGCACCGGGGTGCTTACTCCAGTAGCGCATGTGCGACCTGTGTTAGTTGCAGGTTCTACCGTTTCGCGGGCTACATTACATAACCAAGACGAAATTGATCGACTCGATGTACGTATTGGTGACACGGTAATTTTACGTAAAGCAGGGGATATTATCCCTGAAATTTTGGAAGTGGTTACAGAACTTCGTCCTCAAAAGACAAAAAAATACACTATTCCTAAAGAATGTCCGGTGTGTGGCACTTTGGTTTCAAAAAAAGTTGGAGGATTAGGTGATGATTCGGTGGCATTATATTGTACGAATCGTAAATGTCCGGCTCAGTCATTGGAAAACCTCATCCATTTCGCATCGAAAAAAGCGATGAATATTGTTGGAATGGGTGAAAAAATTGTTGAAAAATTAGTTGATCAAGGACTTGTTCAGACGTTTGCAGATATTTACTCTTTAAAAAAATCTGATTTAGAATCACTTGAAAAATTTGGTGACCTTTCTGCTTCAAACATTATTCAATCAGTTGAAGCAAGTAAAAAAACAACGCTTTCAAAATTCTTGTTTGCGTTAGGAATTCATCATGTAGGTGAAGAAACAGCAGACTTGATTGCCGGATTATATTCATGGAAAACCAATAAAGAGTTATTTAAAAAAATAATTTCTACGAGTAATGCTGATCTTATGGTGATTAACGGAATCGGAAAAACGGTAGCGGAGTCATTTGTTGATTACGTCAATGATTCAGAACGACAGCAGGTTATTGCGCAGTTGTTTGAAATACTTACCTTCGCACAAATTGAAGCGGCGAGTCAAACATTTATTGGAAAAACTTTTGTAGTAACTGGTACTCTTGAAACATTATCACGTGATGAAGTTAAGGCGCTCATTAAATCGCATGGGGGCAAGGTTGCGTCAGCAGTCTCAAAAAATACTGATTATGTTGTGGCAGGGGAAAGTGCTGGGTCCAAATATGATGAGGCAGTACGGTTAGGGGTGGCTATTATTTCCGAGCAAGAATTCAAAAAAATGCTATAAAAATACCTTGTTTATAGAGGGTATTTTTTATGCAAAAAAGCTCAAATATGCTAGGATAAACCCATGATTACTTCAGAAGAAATAAAGAAATTGGCGCATTTGGCACGTATTTCAGTAACAGATGACGAAGTTGCTGCGTACGCTAAGGATTTCGAGGCTATTTTAGGTTATGTTGATCAAATTAATAATGTGAATGTTTCAGAACTTGAAACCGTAACGATTCAAGACAATATTGCCCGTCTCGATGAAAATCCACATGAACCAGGACATTATGTAACAGGAATGCTAGCAGATGCACCTGAATCACAGGATGGATTTTATAAGGTTCCTAAGATTCTCTAGTATATGATTGATATTACAACACTTACCATTGAACACGCACATGAGTCACTCATGAAAAAAGAAATTTCTGTTAAAGAACTTGTTTTTGCCTATACAGAGAATGCAAAAAAGCAAAATCCTGAAATTCATGCATTTCTCGAATTTTTTACTACTGACGATGCAATACACCGAGCCCAGCAAATGATAGATTCAGGAACGGCTCACGTACTCTGTGGTATTCCTTATGCCGTAAAAGACAATATTTTAGTCGAAGGACATATAGCGAGCGCGTCATCTAAAATGCTTGAAAATTATGTTGCAACTTATAATGCAACCGTAATTGATAAATTAAATACTGCGGGTGCCATCTGCATCGGAAGAACTAACATGGATGAATTCGCCATGGGTTCAAGTACCGAAAACAGTGCCTACGGAGTTACTAAAAACCCTATTGACCCTACGCGAGTACCAGGAGGTTCATCAGGAGGTTCAGCAGCAGCAGTCGCTATGAATAGCTGTTTGTTTGCACTAGGAACTGACACAGGTGGCTCTATTCGACAACCAGCGGCATTTTGTGGGATTGTAGGTATGTATCCAACGTATGGATGTGTTTCTCGATCTGGATCAATTGCCATGGGATCGTCACTTGACCAAATTGGACCTTTTGCTAAAAATGTTCGCGATGCACAACTCGTACTTGATTGCATTAAAGGTGTCGACGTAATGGATGCAACGACATTGAGTAATGAAACTCGAGAACGATTAGCATCTAAAAGTATTAAAAAAGTAATTGGCGTACCTCGACACTTGCTTAACCTTCAAGGTATTGAGGAAGATGTAAAAGTAAATTTTGAATTAGCGCTTAAAACATTAATCGATGCTGGGTATGAAATTCGCGATATAGAACTACCTCATGCTCATTTAGGACTTGCCGTGTATTACATTGTCATGCCAGCGGAAGTATCATCAAATCTTTCACGATTTGATGGAATGCGCTATGGACTTCGTAAGTCAGGTGAAAACCTCCTTGATACGTACCTTAATTCACGACATGATGGATTTGGCCCAGAAACACGTCGTCGTATTATGTTGGGAACCTATGTACTTTCGGCAGGATATTATGATGCGTATTATACTAAAGCACTTAAAGTACGTGAATTAATTAAAAAAGACTTTGAAAACGTTTTTGCAACAGGGGTCGATGCAGTACTTACTCCTACGACACCATCAGTAGCATTTAGACCAGGTGAAAAAGTGGATCCGTTATCAATGTACTTAGCTGATATATTTACGGTTACTGCTAACTTGTGTCATATGCCAGCAATATCAGTACCTTCGGGAATAAATCGGGACGGTATGCCTTTCGGTATTCAATTTACAACATCATGGGGTAAGGAAGACAATTTATTCATGGTTGCGAGTGATTTTGAAAAAAACAATAAATAGGCGATAATAGAAGGCATGGATACTGGAAACGTGCCTTTTATTAATCTCGAATATATATTTGTTAAGATCTATGATTTTTTCATCTACCTTCAAAATGTTCTGGTAACCGGAAGCTTTCTCGCACCTTCTGGTGGAACCAGTGATTACGCTCAAAGTTTTGGGAATGCCTTTTCATGGCTCGCAACAATTCTTACATTTGCGTTCATTGGATTTATTATCTGGGCAGTATACATTCGTATTAGGGTGTATGAAGTTGATGAATTACTGAATGGTGCTTATTCATCACATTTCGTAAAGCCAGAAATTGTGGCTAAGCGAATAAATCCAAAATGGGAACAAATTCGTAATCATTTTGAATCAACGAATCCTAATGATTGGCGCGCTGCAATTATTGACGCAGATGCATTACTTGAAGAACTGGTAACCGGTCTTGGGTATACTGGAGAATCGCTCGGAGCAAAACTCACATCAATTCGAGTTAATGATTTTCCAACCCTGCAGTCCGCTTGGGAAGGGCATAAAATGCGAAATATTATTGCCCACGAAGGGAGTAATTTCACCCTTACAGAACGGCAGAAGGAGATCACGCGAAGGCATTTTGAAGCAGTATTTCACGATGCTGGAGTTATATAAAACATAGATATAACAAAAAACTACCCTGCGGTAGTTTTTTGTTTCTTGTTGCGGGGCCCGGATTCGAACCGGGGTCTTCAGGTTATGAGCCTGACGAGATACCATTACTCTACCCCGCGATGCCTCAAAATAATGAGGCTTTCAGTATACTCTTAATAAATTAAAAATCAAGCAATGGTTTTATTGTCCTGTCTGTAATTGCTGTTTTGCTGATATGAGTGCTTCTAGCATTACACGGAGGGTTTCTGATTCTTCATCGGTGGTAATTTTAGTTTTATTACCAAGATGTTGAATTCTTATTTTAAACATCGCATGGGAATCCTGAAATAAATGATCAAGGTGTTGTTGACTTGATTTATCACGTATTAAGAAAAAACGGGGAGTTAGGGAATAAGTGTTCATGGTGATTATTTATTTTCAATAATACTTTTAAATCCTTGTTCTGAAACGATAACATGGTCGATCAAATCGATGCCCAGTAGTTTACTTGCTTGGATGAGTTGTTCGGTAATAGTGAGATCGTCGTTACTCGGTTCTAAATTCCCTGATGGGTGATTATGAACAAGTATTACGGCTGCAGCCGCATATTCGAGAGCAGGACGGAATACTTCACGAGGGTGAATAATATTTGCATCAATAGTTCCAATAGAAATAGTTTCATCATGAATTACCTTGTAGTGGCTATTAAGGTAAATACCGCGAAGGTGTTCTTTAGGGAGGTCACGCATTCCTTTGGTGTATTCATAGACGTCATGCGCCGTGCGAATAATTTTTGCTCCAGTGGGATTGCGTTCAAAGAGACGTTTACCGAGCTCCACTACTGCGATAATCTGAGTTGCTTTCCCGAGAGGGATTGATAATTCCTCAGCAAGTTTTTTAGGATTGGTTTCGCGCGTAATACTTCGTTCCCCGTATTCCTTAAGGATACGGTTGCTCATGGTAATAATGTCTTCGCGTTTAGTACCCAGGTTTAAAATAATTGCCCAGAGTTCTGCAATATTAAGCACAGTAGGACCTTCGCGGAGAAGTTTTTCCCGAGGTTTTTGATCTACAGGAATATCGCGAATTGTAAGTCGATACGGTTTTAAAACCGTGTTAGTAATAATAGGAACATAGGTTGATCGGGTATAGTTCTTTTCCATGCGCAAACTATATCATTTTTTACTCCAAGAAAAAATACCTTGAGAGCCAAGGTTTATTTTTTCTTTATCTTTAGATAATTCGTGCGCAGCCGAAGGGACTTGAACCCTCAACCTCTCGCGTGACAGGCGAGTGCTCTAACCAGTTGAGCTACGGCTGCAATGCTTGGTATCGTATCACAAACAAGGATAAAAACCAAGAGGTCCTTCCTCGCTCAGGCTACGAAGGACGTGGTGTCAGAGGTGGGAGTTGAACCCACGACCTCGGCGTTATGAATGCCGCGCTCTTACCAACTGAGCTACTCTGACAAGAACTCCAGTATACTTATTTTCTTGAAAATTTCAAGATTTGTGGTACGATGACTTGGCGTTTGAAGTGCCGTTGTAGCTCAGCTGGTAGAGCACGTCATTGGTAATGACGAGGTCTCGGGTTCGATTCCCGACAATGGCTCAATTTTCCTAAAATACAAAGACTTGCTAAGCAGCAAGTCTTTGTTCGTCTTCTTCAGGCACGTATTCAAATCGTGACTCCGTTTTCCCTTTGTGGTAACTAATAGTAAGGACTGCTTTGCGGGCACGAGTCTCGTTTTCTAGAATGTCAGTTCCCGTAATAACATAAGTACAATTTTCCGGAGTCGCGCAAGTCTTTGAATAGTTGAGTGCGTGAAATTCTCGATGAAGGTCCTCATGATGAATAAGTTCTCCAAATACTTCTCGAGGCATATTGGTTCGAGTAAGCTTATTTTCGTTATGTGCAAATGGTTCAAATAGTTCCATAGAATAATAATATCACAGCAGTATAATATATTAAATATTTTATAGAGTTAATGAGGTATTTGACGCTGGATTGCCTTTTGGTAGTGTTTCCTATAGTATGAATTTAAATCTTAATAAGAATGAAACAAATTACTTTTATTACTGGTAATCCTGGTAAAGCTGAACGTATTCGTAAGCATCTTCCTATAGAATTACTCCATCAAGCAATAGATTTAAATGAAATCCAATCGCTTAACTTACAAGAAGTAGCTGGACACAAGGCTCAAGAAGCGTACAAATTCGTACAGGGACCAGTTCTTGTTGAAGACGTTTCCTTAGTGTTTAATGCATTAGGTGCTTTACCGGGACCACTTATTAAATGGTTCCTGAAAGAATTGGATAACCCAGGTTTGTGTAAATTACTAGATGGGTATACTGATCGGTCTGCGGTGGCAAAAGTATGTTTCGCATTATTTGACGGGAAGGAAACATATTTTTTTGAAAACGAACGATCAGGTACTATTGTGCTCGAACCAAGAGGTAAAAAACTATTCGGTTGGGATACTATTTTCGTTCCAGATGGTTATGAAAAAACCTGGGGTGAAATGACAGAAGAAGAAACCGTTCCCAGTTCGATGCGTCGTCCAGCACTTAAGAAACTTCAAGAATTTCTTACTACAACATAATTACAAATAAGCCACCCGATGAGGTGGTTTTATATTTATGGACAAAAAAGTTAAAGCAGGTATGATAGTCTTGTTTCCAAGCCAAAGTAGCTCAGTTGGTAGAGCACGTCTTTCGTAAAGACGGGGTCGCCGGTTCAATCCCGGCCTTTGGCTCCAAATAAAAACTAGTCGCAATGAGTACGACTAGTTTATAGTATTACCGGTAATGAGTAGTTTTCTTTATAGATGTTACATGGCGCATAACGGTCCACATACTTACGTAATTAATCATATAGCGGTAAGCAGTGATAACTATTCCTCCTTGAGCAAATCTGCGTGATGACGTTTCAACTATAACACCGGGATCATAAGCAATAATCCCTTTTTTCCCAAGCAGGAGTGCGGTGTGTGCATCATCACCATAAAACGCGATGTCGGTGTTGAATCCTCCGATTGATTCAAGTGCTGATCTGCGAAACCAAGCATTAGCAGCTGGCATGATAGCTCGTGCGTGGAGTACTCGATGAAACAACCAATGGAAGAACCTCATGAGATAATCAGTAGCAATAATGAGTGCAATACGCAGCGATTTTTTACCATCAAATCTGCACACTCCTGTAATACCTACAACATGTTGATTAGTAAAGTGAGGTAGTGCACTCGTAATCCAGTCCTTGGGAACAACGCAATCAGCATCAAGTGTTGCAACAATTTCACCGTGTGAGACACGGAGTGCTTTTTGGCGTGCAGCATTAGGTCCTACTATAGTTTCGTGAACAAGTATTACATTGGGATACTTTTCTACAATTGCACAGGTCGCATCCGTACTATTATTGTTGCACACAACAATTTCTAGGCCAGGGTAGTTAAGGGCGCATAAGGAATCGAGGCAGGCCGCAATATAAGCTTCCTCGTTATGGGCCGGAATAAGTATTGAGACAGTGGGTATATATGTCATTGTTTTTATTTTACCATACCATATTTGAATATAGGAGTAAATTTGCTATGGTAGAGTTATGAACAATGATTTGGCATGGGAACGAGAATATCAAAACCCACAATTTTTAACCCTAGGAACCGAGCCTTTGGCAGACGTACGTGATTTTATTAAATGGCTCCGTCGCAAGCAAAAAGTTGATACCACAGAATTTACGGTGCTTGACCTTGGGTGTGGTAATGGAAAAAATCTTAATTATATAATCGACCTGTTTGCGAAACAGGGTATCGGGTATGATATTTCGTCAACCGCTATTAACCATGCACAGGAACTTGCTGGGACATTGCCAGTTACGTATGAAGTACGTTCAATAAGCGATCCATTTCCATTAGAAAATAAGAGTATTGATTTAGTATTAGATGTCACCGCTTCTAATTCATTAAGTGAAGCAGAACGCGCGAAATTTCTGAAAGAAATTTCGCGCGTTCTCAAGCCAGGAAGTTACTGTTTCACTCGCGCACTGTGTAAGGATGGCGATGATAATGCCAAAAACCTGATTAAAGATTTTCCTGGACTTGAATACGATACTTATGTTCTTGCAGAAACGGGTATTACCGAACGCGTATTTTCAAAGCAAGATTTTATTGATACGTACAACTCTTATTTTGAGATTATTGAACTTGAGAAAAAGTCTGGATATCAGCGATGGGGGAATCAGAAATATAAACGGAATTACTGGCTTGCGTACTTGAAGATAAAGAAAAACTAAACGATTGGTCACAAGCTTATCAAATCAGGTTCTGTAAATATTGATTACGCCTCATTCAGTTATTAGAATAGTGTTATGAATAGTAAGGAGCTAGAAAAGAGAATAAATGACGGAAAAGAAATTTCTCTAAACGAATTAGGAAAATTAATTATCATTAAGCAAAAAGAAACAAAGGAAGCAACAAGGCGCTTGATTTTAGGATTAGATAGAAAATTATCAGACGAAATACGTATTGCTAAAGAAGAGGTGGTATATAAAGTTGAAGATGTACACATCAAGCTTACTACTAAAATAAATAACGTTGATGCGAAATTTACTCGGAAAACAGATAGTGAAGAAGTGAAAGTAAAAATACAAAAACTCGCCTGAGGGCGGGTTTTTTGCTAGACTGCGGGCATGAATAAGGAACAGATTGCGCAACAGGTTGCAGAACTCGAAACGCTTATGTATAGCGCTGATTTTTGG
Source organism: bacterium (assembly GCA_037144045.1). Classification (GTDB taxonomy): domain Bacteria; phylum Patescibacteriota; class Minisyncoccia; order Phycocordibacterales; family UBA1006; genus CAIXMG01. The sequence continues at coordinate 54,197 of JBAWXN010000001.1, forward strand.
AATGATAAAGAAAAAGCACAATCGGTGTTGCGCGAAATTGAAGAACTTAAGACAAAACTTGAAGGAGGCGGGAAGTTCGACAAGGGCGATGCGGTACTTTCTATTTTTACGGGTGCAGGTGGTGACGACGCTGAGGATTTTTCGCGAATGCTCTATGAAATGTATTTGGCATTTATTGAAACAAAAGGGTGGAAGACCATCCTTCTTGATAAAAACGAAAACGGTAATGGTGGATTTAGAAGTATCGCGATTGAGGTTCATGGGAAAAATGCGTATGGAACATTGAAGAACGAATCAGGGGTGCATCGACTCGTGCGCATGAGTCCATTCAATGCAAAAGGAAAACGCAATACGAGTTTTTCAATGATAGAAGTATTGCCTAAATTTGAACTCGCTGAATTTTCAATTCCGGAAACAGACCTTGAAATGTCATTTGCTAAATCAGGCGGCAAGGGTGGCCAAAATGTTAACAAGCGCGAAACGGCGGTACGTATTACGCATATTCCTACTGGGCTTACCGCACACGCGACTGCTGAACGATCACAAGAAGCAAATCGCGAAGAAGCGATTCGTATGGTTTCGGCAAAGGTGTGGAAACATGAAGAAGAAAAGCAAAAAGCCGCTGAGCGCGGTATGGCGATTTCTACAACAACCGACAACGAATGGGGAAGTCAGATTCGTTCCTATGTACTGCATCCATACAAAATGGTTAAAGACCATCGTACTGGGGTAGAAACTGGGAATGTTGAAAAGGTGTTAGAACGCGGGGAGCTCGATGAATTCATTGAAGCAGAAAAAGATTTATAAAAATTACCCACCAATTGCTTGGTGGGTTTTTTAAAATCGGGACCTTTGTTACGAACCGGCTGTTTCATTTAGTTGTTTACGGGTTTATTAATAGGTGTTTAACTGAGTCACAAGGAACGCAGGTAATCGAGGTTACTTGATAGGTACCATTCGTCATGCTGTTGACCATTCCGAAACATAGATTTACACGGTGATCTTTGGTGTAAGTGATGTTTTCGGTGTTGTCTGACGCTTGATCGGTCGATGGCTTAGTTGTGTAGTTACAACTAGATAAAAAAAGTATGCTCAGTGCTATAAAACAAAACTTCTTTTTCATATTAGATTTTTTATTTGATTACATATATATTATCACGAAAATCACTAAAAGTCAAGTACCATCGAAAAACCCTTATGATATAATACTATTACTATGATTATCACTCACCACGGCAAGCAATTTTTTAAATTACAGACAGGGGATTTCGTAATCGCCTTGAACCCTATTTCCAAAGAATCTAAGTTTAAAACCAATGGTTTTGGTGCAAATATTGCCATGATTACCACTGATTACGTTGATTATAATGGTGCTGAATTAGTTGATTACGCAGGAAAAACCCCGTTTGTTATCAAAAGTCCAGGTGAATACGAAGTTTCAGATATTATGATTCAAGGGTTTATCTCAAAAGGAACCGATGGAAAAACAGACTTAATAAACAGTATTTACTATTTCGAGTTCGATGGTATTAAAATCCTATATTTAGGGGCGATGTACCAATCTGAGCTTTCGGTAGAAGTTCGTCAAAGTATCGGTGATGTAGATATGTTATTTGTCCCTATTGGAGGTAAAACAGTATTGAGTCCTGAAGCAGCCCACAAAATTGCAGTGTCATTCGGGCCTAAGGTGATCATTCCTATGGATTATGGTGCAGATCAAGAAAAAGATGCACTCAAATCCTTCCTTAAGGAGTCAGGTGCAGAAAAAGTTTCACCCCTTGATAAACTTACGGTGAAATCAAAAGACTTATCAGGAAAAGAACAAGAAGTAATGGTTATTGAATAATTATTATGAGAAGAATCATTCACAAAATTAGATTGCAACCGCCAGAATTTCGAGTAATGATTGCCGTGATTGCCGCATTTATGGTTACTGCAGTAATTGCAGTTTTTTGGGCATCGACGCTCTCTGTGGGAATATTTCAACAAGAAAAAACAGATACGACCCCTGGCCCTATCTCAGCACTCGTTTCAAATATTAAAGGAGTAATAAGTAATACTAGCCCTGAAAATGACATGACTAATAAATCAGGGAATTCTGTACAGGTGATTGATTCTGGATCGTCAGTACAATCTGATTTTGATGAATCACGCCCTGCAAATTCGGTTACCACTACTCAATAATTAATATCTAGATATATTTATGGCAAAAGAACAAGAAACAACTCCATCAGAAGTTCCTGCTCACGATAAAATGGTTGGCATGAATATTTCAAAAGAAATGCGCGATTCGTTTATCGCGTATTCGATGTCCGTAATTACGTCACGTGCGCTTCCTGATGTACGCGACGGTTTGAAACCAGTACATCGACGTATTTTGTACGCGATGAGTGAACTGGGATTGTATTCAAATGCAAAATTCCGTAAGTCAGCCCTAGTAGTAGGGGAAGTGCTCGGTAAGTATCACCCACACGGGGATTCTTCAGTGTACGAAGCCATGGTAAACCTTGCTCAGGATTTTTCGACTCGGTATCCATTAGTATGGGGACAAGGAAACTTTGGTTCGATCGATGGGGATAGTGCTGCGGCTATGCGTTATACCGAAGCCAAGATGTCTAAAATGGCTGGTGAAATCCTTCGTGATATTGAAAAAGAAACCGTCGATTTTCGTCCAAACTACGATGCGACGCAACACGAACCAAGCGTGATGCCAACTGCAGTGCCGACACTCCTATTAAACGGAACTTTGGGTATTGCGGTAGGTATGGCAACGAATATTCCACCTCATAACTTGGGTGAAATTATCGATGCAACCACAGCGATTATTGATGATGGGAAAGTTACTAATGAAGACCTTATGCAATATGTAAAAGGTCCTGACTTTCCAATCGGAGGAATTATTTACAACAAAAAAGACATTGCACACGCGTATGCTACCGGACGTGGTCCAGTAGTTACTCGAGGTGAAGCGGAAATTGTAGAACTTAAAAACGGATCATTTCAAATTGTGGTGACGTCTATTCCGTTTCGTGTTAACAAAACAAGCCTTATCGAGAAAATTGCAGAACTGGTTCAAGAAAAGAAATTGCCGGAAATTCGAGCCATGCGTGATGAATCTACGAAGGAAATGCGTGTAGTGTTTGACTTGAAAGCAGGAACCAATCCACAAAAAGTATTAAACTATTTGTATAAGCACACCGAACTGGAAACCAATTTTAACTTTAACTTGGTGGCACTGGTTGATGGAACACCGCAGACGTTGTCATTGAAAGACTTCCTTACTAATTTCATTGCGCATCGCCAAGAAATCGTAAAACGACGTACCGAATTTGATTTACGTAAAGCAGAAGCGCGTGCCCATATCTTAGAAGGGTTGAAGATTGCCCTTGATCATATTGATGAAGTAATTAAATTGATCCGAGCATCAAAAGATACGCTTGAAGCAAAACTTGGACTTATGAAGAAATTCAAACTGTCTGAAATTCAAGCATTAGCCATTCTTGATATGAAACTGCAGAAGCTTGCAGGATTGGAACGTGAAAAAGTGGAAAACGAATTAAAAGAAGTGAAAGCATTCATTAAAGAACTTATGGATTTGCTTGCAAGTCCAAAGAAAATGCTTGGAGTAATCCGAGGTGAACTCCTTGAAATCAAAGACAAGTATAACGACGATCGTCGTACCAAAGTAGTTGCAAAGGCAGTAGGTAATATTTCTGATGAAGACTTGATTCCTGATACTAATGCAGCGTTGGTATATACCGCAGGTGGATACATTAAACGAACCGATCCTTCAGAATACAAATCACAAAAACGAGGAGGCGTTGGAGTTGTAGACCTTGATACTAAGGAAGAAGATGTGGTAACTCATTTACTCACTACGTCTACACACAGTGACCTGTTGTTCTTTACCGACCTCGGTAAGGTGTATCAAATGAAGATGTATGATATTCCAGAAGGACGTCGTGCAACGAAAGGTAAATCAATTGTGAACTTCCTTGATTTGAAAGACGGAGAACGAGTAACGACCATCCTTCCGGTTCCTAAAGGTTCTGAAGTAGCTGGTAAATCAATCTTTTTTGTAACGAAACAAGGAACCATTAAGAAGGTTCCTGCAGATTCATTCGCGTCAGTACGACGCAGTGGATTAATCGCTATTAACCTTCATGATGGTGATACCCTCCTTGGAACGGTTATGTCACAATCAGGCGATAGTATTTGTTTGATTACGTCTGAAGGACAATCAATCAGGTTTGCTGAATCTGATGTGCGTGACATGGGACGAACGGCTGCCGGAGTTCGAGGAATTGACCTTGATAAAAAAGACTTCGTAGTAGGTCTTGGAGTAGTGTCACCTGATATGAAGAATCCGACCTTGATGGTGATGTCAGATCATGGATTTGGTAAACGAACCGATATTGATGAATATAAGATCCAAAAACGAGGAGGTTCAGGAATTAAAACGGCAAACGTAACTGATAAAACAGGGGCGATTGTAGGAGCAAAAATTGTAACTGATGATCATTCAGAATTAATTGCTATTTCTGCAAAATCTCAAGTGATTCGTACTGAGTTGGAATCTATTCCCGTGTTGTCACGAGCTACTCAAGGAGTACGCGTGATGAAACTACGAGAAGGTGACCGATTAGCAAGTCTTACATTACTCTAGTAAGTCCAATATAAAACCCCGCGAAATGCGGGGTTTGTTGGTATTAATTTGTTATCCGATGATCGGAGTAGTGCGCCTTGTTTCTTCGAATAGCTTCATGCTTTTCATGTAGTGAAGAGTACCAGAGTGTTCTTGAATCAGCTTCAAATTACTTTCCAATATTTTTTTGCCAAGTTCAGCAAGGGAAATTTTTCGCTTGCGGCTTGCAGCAAGCGCTGTCCGGAATTCGGCATGACTTATCCAAATTACTGGATTAGTAATGTGAAGTGACGAATGCATAATCATAACCCCTTCCGGAGTTGGAGAAAATACATCATGGCTATAATTTTCAGCAATGATTCGTTTACCCTGATGGATATGCTTATCACGTTGTTTCCAGTCGCTGCCATATTCGTTATGAGTAAGGAACCTTGTTTTTATTTCAACGGATTTATCGAATTTCTTTTCAAAATAACCAAGACTCAGTGAACTGGTGTAACAATATCCCATGTGACTCAACAGAAAAAAGTTTTTATTAACCATTCCTGGCTTGCCAAATAAGTGAAGCTGCGGATAAAGTTCATCGAATAGTTTTGAATTACGTGATTCAAATGTCGGGAATTTCTTCCCGTACTCGTCAGGCTTAATCATATTTGCATGAAGTTCCAGGGTGTACACGCATTTTTTCTGATGTACCCCAGCAATGGTTGCCATGGTTTTCAGAGTCTTAACGGCAAAACGTTTTTCAATTTTGGTAAGTTTGAATTTATTTTTCGGGTAAATCGTACCTGCAAATTCATGCAATGCTAAATCAGGTACCTGTTCGTTAAGGGTATTGATTTGTTGAAGAAGTGCCTGGGTTTGTTGGTGAAACGTACGCGCATCTTTTGGATCATATCCGAACCGTAATTGAGTAACCTGGTGTGGTCGTTCAATCATTTGTATGAAATGGCGAGCAAGAGTATCTACGTGTCCTGCATAAACAAGTTCGATAGGTTTCTTCTGTTCTTGAGCTGCATCAGCAATGAGTCTAACCGTGGTAAGTACTTCGGGATTAATGTCCCGTGAAGGAGTCTTATCGAGCCTTCGTGATAGGGGGCAATGAGTGCATCCTGCAGCGCATGATGCGGTAGTTGGAAATACTTCTATAGTCATAACTCTGTTTTTTCAAACAATATCACATATATATGAAAAGTCAATAATTAAGTCAAGTGAATTATTGACAATAATAGATGTATATGATATAAAAAGTATGTAATTTATATTGTTCATTAATCTAAATATTAGAGCTTATGGCTGAGCACGTACCAGCGAAAACCCCTAAGGAGGTTTTCGATCAAAGTCCAGTGGCAAAAAAATTTATAGGGGATACTCATGTTGAATTATTGGGAGCAAAGAGGGAAATGGCGCTTCCGGCTGACTACCCTGAAGATTTTGTTTTGCGCACTATTTTACACTTCCAACAATCGGGCTGGGATGTAGAGCACGATGGATTGGGTAAAAAACTGAAGTTTACTGCCGGTAAACCAAAGCCGCCCAAGAAAAGTTTTCTTGATATTTTCGGGTAACCGATACGTAATTATAAAAGTAGGGATGCGTCCTTACTTTTTTTGTTATACTAAATATATGGCAAAGAAACCTATTAAGATCAAATATCATATTGGTATCGATGAGGTAGGGCGCGGGCCACTTGCAGGTCCAGTGACAGTGTGCGCATTCGCAATTCTGGAAAAAGACCTTCATATCCTTGATGGGGTGGGTGCCAAAGACTCAAAAGTACTTTCAGAGCAAAAGCGAGATATTATTTCAGGAAAACTAAAAGACTTGGTTAGGCAAGGGGTGTGTACATTTCAAGTAGCTTCAACATCATCACAAGGTATTGATGAAAAGGGTCTTACGAGGGCTATTGCTGAAGCTATAGCAGCAGCGCTCAAAAAACTAAACATTCATCCTGAGCATGCTGATATTTACTTAGATGGAGGACTCAAAGCACCTGTTTCGTTTTTTAGACAACATACGATTATAAAAGGTGATGGACTGATACCAGTTATTTCATGCGCGTCAGTACTTGCAAAAGTACATCGAGATCGATTAATGAATCAATATGACTTAAAATTTCCTGAATATGGTTTTATAAACCATAAAGGATACGGGACGCCTGAGCATTATAAGGCAATACGTAAGTATGGTATGACCGAAATACATCGAAGGAGGTTCTTGAAAGACTTGTAGTTCTATGTTAGGGTGACGGTATGTCAGCAGATTTTACCCAAGCAATTCATGCCATCCTTGTTTTTGGCATTTTATACGCTGTCCTTTGGAAATAAGGCTATTTGAGGAGTACTGAGAGGCACTTGACAAATATTACATATTGTGCTAATATATGTATATGGAACCAAATTTTCTAGGAGCCGCACTCTTGATTGGAGGATTTTATTATCTCTTCTTCCACGAGTCAAAAGCTAAGTAATCAAGATTATCACTAATTTATTAGTAATTATAAAAGAAGTGTGAGCAGCAATGCTTGCACTTCTTTTTTATTTGTGTATAATAATCTCATTATGGTAGTACGAATGCGTCACACAAAATCTCATACAGCAAATCGTCGAAGTCATCACGCACTCAAAGCCCCGAAAGTAGTTACTGATGCAAAGACTGGATCAGTTCGATTGAACCACCGCGTAGATATGACTACAGGTATGTACAAGGGACGTAAAGTCATTGACGTAGTTGCTAAAGTTGCTAAAAAACAAGCAAAAGCTAAAAAATAATCTGACTCGTTATTAGTTATTTTTTTATTCACGTTCTTTAATCTTTCTTTTACTTTATTCTATGGCACATCGACATCTTGCGCGATCTATTATTATGCAGGCACTCTTTGAACTCGATTTTAACGGGTTTGACGAAGCGCGTGTAGAATCTGCACTTGACCATAGTTTAGGCGAATTTGGATCCGGCATTGATAATCCGGATTTTATTCGTGAGACAACTCGTAATGTGGTTAAAAAACGAAAAGTCCTTGATGAAATTATTGAAAAAGCAGCACCCGATTGGCCACTTGATAAGATTTCAGTAACTGATCGAAACATCCTTCGATTGGGATTGTACGAACTCCTTTTTGGTGATCGTGAACAAGTACCTCCAAAGGTGGCTATTAACGAAGCGATTGAACTCGGTAAATCATTCGGTGGTGAAAAATCTGGACCGTTTATTAACGGAGTGCTTGGTGCGATTTATAAAGAAATCGGTGAACCAGGTAAAGATCAGGTTTCAAAAAAGAAGCGCCCTCATGTACCCCTTGACCCATCACAATACCCAGTAGAAATTAAAGGAGGAGCTATTGTTTTTTCTAAAGACGATGCTGGTGCAATTCGGTTCGCAATGGTACATGACGTGTTCGGGTATTGGACCTTATCTAAAGGAGGGATCGATCCGGAACTGGGTGAAATCGAAGGAACCAAGAAAAAGATTAAAGAAGAAATTGGTATTGATATTACTATCCTCGAAAAACTCGGAGAAAATGAATACATTGCGCATCACCCTGAAAAAGGACCGATTCGTAAACATGTACTCTATTTCCTTGCTCAAGCAAATTATGAACCGCTTACCTTGAAAGAGAACCCAGGGGGGCTTGATCAAGTAAAATGGTTTGAAATGCAGGAAGTAGTAGATCTTACGATGTATGACGATGTGACCCAGTTGATGGCGATGGCTATTGAAAAAATCATGGCAATATAAAAACTCTTACATGGTAAGGGTTTTTATATATTGACTTTCATAATATATTATGTTATAATGTATTAAATGTTAACTTTTTAAACCCGTAAACCCATAGCGTATGTTGAAAAAAATCACAAGCTTTGTCGAATTATATCGAACTCAGGACAATGTTCGAGAATTTAATGAGGTACGAGAAGAAAGAAAATCACTATTTTTCTGTGCAGGATTATTGTATCGAATAAACCAATCAGGTGAGTATGAAGTACTCATAATTGATTACCGTGCAGATGGAGTAGGGGAAGTTCAAATCAAGTTTCCGGGTGGGAGAAGTTCGCTAGGCGAAACTCCAAAAGACACATTGTGGAATAGTTTGAGAAGAGAAGTGGCTTATAAGTATCAATCTCGCAAGTTAAGAATTGTCTTTTATGACACCTGGTTTAAAAAAGGTAGTAAGGAAGATATTGATCATGTGAAAATTTTCTTTAGTGAGGAGGTACCGTTTAGTCGGTCATATTTCTTTAGTGAAATACAGAAGAGTGATTATTCGGAAACTACTAATCCTCGTTGGGAGAAGATCTCTCGCAAGCTCATTGAGAGTGTGTTTTATACCCATCAGAGACCTTTAATGTGCCTGGCGAAGTTCTTAAATATAACCCTTTAGATAAATACCTCTTTTGCGGCAGCAAGAGAGGTATATTTTTTATTGAAAAAAACCTATAAATATGGTATTTTGGGAACATTATGAAAGACTATCCGGCACTCGAAGCACAATTGAATATTACCTTTATAGACAAGAACCTTTTGACACAGGCTTTTTTGCACCGTTCGTATTTGAACGAAAACAGTGGACTCGGGATGGGGCATAACGAACGCCTTGAATTTTTGGGTGATGCAGTACTAGAACTTGTGGTAACTGACTATTTATTTGAAACCTATAAGGAAAAACCAGAAGGGGAACTCACCGCATTTCGTGCGTCACTCGTAAATACGAATACTATTTCCGATGCGGCTAAAAAACTTGGGTTTGATGAATATCTTTTATTATCAAAAGGTGAATCAAAAGACACAGGAAAAGCGCGGGCATATATCCTCGCAAACACATTTGAAGCATTTACGGGTGCGTTGTACCTCGATCAAGGATACGATGCTGCGAAGAACTTTATTCATGCGCATTTACTCCCCGAACTCAAAACGATTATTGATCAAGGATTGTGGCGTGATGCTAAGTCCTATGTTCAAGAAAAATCACAAGAGGTTGAAGGAGTAACCCCGTCATACAAGGTAATGCATGACACGGGTCCTGATCACGATAAGGTGTTTACGGTTGGTATTTATTTCCGAGACGAGAAAATCGCAGAAGGCAAAGGATCTTCTAAACAAGAAGCAGAAACGGCTGCGGCTCGCAAAGCCCTGGAAGTACGGGGATGGAATTAAGTGAAACGAAGGGATGCATGCTGCATCCTTTTTTGTTATAATAATCGTATTATTTTATGCACGCTATGACACTGAAACGCCTTGAAATGCACGGTTTTAAATCATTTGCCAAGAAGGCGGTTTTTGATTTTTCTGCACCGGTAACAGCAATCGTGGGTCCAAACGGTTCTGGAAAATCAAATGTAGTTGAATCAATTCGGTTCGTACTTGGAGAGCAGTCTACAAAGTCACTTCGATCAAAATCAGGAGCAGATCTTATTTTTAAAGGTTCAGGACAAATTGGAAAAATGTCTCGTGCGAGTGTTTCTATTACGTTTGATAATGCAGGACGTATTTTTTCGCTTCCTACTGTTGAAGACCAAAACCTGTCACTTGATTTTGATGAAATTACGATTACTCGTGAAGTGTTCGCCGATGGGGGAAATAAGTATTCTTTGAATGGAAACGAAGTGCGATTAAAAGACATTCATGAATTGATTGCATCAGTGAATATTGGTTCATCAGGACATCACATTATTTCCCAAGGTGAAGCAGATCGGTTGTTGAATTCAAAGCCAGCTGAACGCCGTGAAATGCTTGAAGAATCACTTGGCTTGAAACTCTATCATTACCGTATCAAGGAGTCTGAACGTAAACTTGAAAAGACTCGCGAACACATGCGTGAAGCTGAATCGATTCGTCGTGAACTTGCGCCTCATATTAAATTCCTTAAGAAACAAGTTGAAAAAATAGAGAAAGCTCGAGAAATCGAAATTGCACTTCAGGAATTATATGGAACTTATTTGGTACAAGAACAATCATTACTTGCGCGCAAACAAGGCGAATTACAATTTGAATCAGGACTCCTGGAGCAGCAACTTACTGATGTTGAACAAGAACTCTCACAGGTAGCGAAAACCGATCATTCTGAAATTCAAAAACTTGAAAACGAAATAAATGAAACGCGGGCATTCCTTCGTGACCTTGCACGTAGTCGCGATGATATTGGTCGTCAGATGGGACGCGTAGAGGGAATGATTGAATCAGCGACCCGTATTATTCCTGCAAAACAAGGTTCTGTTGCTGTTGCTATGCATGAAATCGAAGCACTCATTCATGAACTTGAACAAGGTGTATTTGCGGTTCCTGAAATCATTGCACGATTGAAATCATTTATTGCGAGTAAAAAGGGAAGTCCTGAAACGAAAATCACTGTGGATACTTCAGAATTCGAAGCCACGAAACGTGAACTCGACCAGCAAATTGCCGCAATCGATGCGCAGGTAATTGCGAAAGAATCTACAATTCAATTTTTGGAATCGCAAATTGCGGATGCACGATTGGCTACTGCAGATCGTGAACGTGCATTCTATACCGCTCAAGCTCGTAAAAATGAATTAACCGCAAAGCAGTCTATTTTACAATCGACTCGTTTAGCACTTGAAACACGAGCGCACGCACTTGTTGAAGAATATATTCAAGGTGAAAACTTTGTAGGGTCACGCATTATTGATTATAAAAATGTCATCCTTGATACTGATGTAGTGATTGACGAACAAGCACTGCGTACCATGCATCATGATATTGAACGTATGAAAATCCGACTTGAAGACATGGGTGGCGGCGGAGGTGGTGATGTTATTGCAGAATTTGATGAAACAGCAGCTCGAGACCAATTCCTTGAACAGCAAATCAATGATCTTACTACCGCACTTACAACCCTTGAATCAACTATTAAAGAATTGAAAGAAAAGCTGGGTAAAGAATTCCATGTGGGTATTGTAAAAATCAACAAGGAATTCGAAACCTTTTTCCGGCTTATGTTCGGCGGAGGTGATGCGAAACTTGCTATCGTTGATATAGAAAAGCGTAAGAAAAAATCAGAGCTCGACGAAGAAGGAAACGAAATTCCTTCGGATGACGAAGATGCTGATCAAGAAAAAGAACAAGGAATTGATATTGATGTTTCATTGCCGCGTAAAAAAGTGAAAGACCTTGAAATGTTGTCAGGAGGGGAACGATCACTTACCTCTATTGCACTATTGTTTGCATTGTCACAAGTAAACCCACCACCATTCTTGGTACTCGATGAAACCGATGCGGCGCTCGATGAAGCAAATAGTCAGAAATATGGGGACATGATTGAAAATCTTGCAAAGCAGACTCAGTTGGTAGTGGTAACTCATAACCGAGAAACCATGTCACGTGCGGATATTTTGTATGGGGTAACACTTGGATCAGATGATTGTTCAACATTACTTTCTATTAAATTTGAAGAAGCTGTTAAGGTTGCAAAATAGTATGGAACAGAAAAATTTTGAATCGGTAAGACGCATTGAACAAGAAACAAAGATGATCCCTTTCCAAGAAGTACTTCAAGAATCTATTGAGTCGGTCGATAGGGAATTATTGCAATCTATTTTCGATGAACGACTCAGGACGTATGGTGTTACATCACGTGCACTCGTTTCGAAAGATTCATTTACTTTTGATCTTCCTCAAGAACTCAAGGCTTTTGCCGATTATAGTTATAGAGAGCAAAAGATGAGATTTTCACCCTATTGGCTTGAATACCGATTTGGCGCCATTAATCCTCGGTTAGGAATTTGTTTGATTGAATGCCATGAGCAAACGCATCATATGAGTCATCAGGCATGCAACCTTATTTCAGAAGATGATCAGCAGTTTGTTGTTCGTAACGTGGTTGGGTTGCGAGAAGCGTACCAAGTTAATGTAAAAGAAGAGTCGGGCCAAGTAAAGAAGACGTCCTCAGCGCACTTGTTTACAGCACTTAATGAAGGACTTACAGAAATGTTTTCTCGAGAAATTTTGAGAGAATATCTAACGCGAGATACGCAGTATGCTTCCCAGGAATCAGTTGATAATTTTTTTGAGAAACTACCTCAGTTAGAAATTCCGTATAATCCCGTAATTGAGCTTGTGCAACAGTTAATTGATGCGGTAGCTATTAAAGCAGTTATTGAACAATCAGTGGTACGTGAAGCGCTCTATGCAGCAATGTTTCGCGGTGAAGCAATGAGTGATCCAGTACTCGTTCAGGCGTTTGACGAAATGTTTGGCGAAGGGTTTACTCAGAAATTTGCTTATCACGGTATTAAACAAGACGCTTCAGAAATTTTGAATCATTTAGCACAATAAAAATCCCATTCGGGATTTTTATTGTGCCTTTTTCTTGAGTGCTTTCAAGTATTCGTAAGTAGTAATACCTTGGTCATGGATTGCTTTCGCGTGATCGATTCCGACGTAACGCCAATGCCATGATTCTGGAATATATCCTGTAATAGATTCGGTTCCTGTTTTATAACTTTGAATAAATCCATATTTGTACGCATTGGTTACGAGCCATGCGTATTCAGTCGAATTTTTGAAGTTGTCGTATGAAAATGCGGGATCGCTTCCTGATTTCATATCAAGCGCAGTACCGAGTTGGTGTTCAGAACGTCCTGGTTTCGCTACTGATGGATATTTAGTCGGGTCATTCGCCGCTTCGAGAGTCGTAGTACTTGAATCATGAATAGTTTCCTGGGTATTGCGACTGCGGAATCCTGACGTCATGATAATTTTAAGTCCTGCATCTGACATGTCTTGTTCCATAGTAATTAATGCATTTGCAGCGGTTTCGGTAAGGCAAGATGCTGTAGTTTGTACATTAATGCGGTTATTTAAGGGAATGAGGTCTTTAGGAATGTAGTTTCCAATATCCATATCGGGTCCTACGGGTTCAAGCCATTTATTAATGGTTGCATCTTTGGCTGCGGGGCAGGTTTGTGCGGTGACAACTCCTTTTTTAAGGAAGTCTGCATCGGTGGCATCGCGAATTTCCTTAGGTTGATATTTATTTCCGGTTTTATCAAGTTCTATAATTTTAAGAGAAGTAGATTTAATGGAATGTTTTTCAATGACTGCATCAACAAGGAGTCCTTGCATCGTCGCATCTGAGAAATACTGGTCAAAGATGAAATTTCCTAATGAGTATGCAATAAATTTATCCTTGTAATACTCAGTTTCTTGAACCACATGGGGATGGTGGCCAATAACCATATCAGCTCCTGCATCAATCGCAGTATAGGCAAGCGTTTTTTGTCGTGTTGTTTTTGGATTATATTCTACACCCCAGTGTGCAGAAAAAACTAGGAAGTCTACTGATTCTCGAGCTTGCGATATATAGGTGGCAAGGCTTGGATCGCTACACAGAATTTGTCCTGCTGCGGTATCAGTTGCTTTGAGCCAGTCTGGTCCTACATCACTACACCCAATAAATCCGATAATAAGCCCATTTGCGGTAAATGTTTTAACAGTAGATGCCTCAGCTTTATTTTTTCCAGCCCCTGCATAGGGAATATTGTTTCTATCTAAATTTGCAAGAGTTGAAATAAATCCAGTGTTACTGCGATCACCTACGTGATTATTCGCAAACGAAACCATTTTAATATTATTGTCTGCGAGTGCGGGTAAAATTTTTTCGTCCATGGCAAATGAAAAGCGGCTTCCCACGTTTGGTCCTTGGGTGGTTACGGGGCCTTCAAGGTTCAGAAATACACCATCGGCTTGTTTGAATAAGGGGAGATGTTCAAATAATCGCCCGAAGTCACCACTGAGGTTGTTTTTTACAGAATTTTCAACACCACGGTCCACCATGAGGTCGCCGACAAATATAATGCGCGCACTAGGGTTTGTCACAGGAACAATGGTTGGAATGATTTGAGTTATTTTTTCTGGTAATGACTGAGTGTCCGATTTTTTATGAGAATACCAAGCAAGTCCAAAACCTACTGCAGATCCGATGATGATACAGGTAACGAAAAAAGCGATGATGTGGCGGTGGGATTTCATAGCCGCATTGTAGCAGAAACTAACCAAAGAAAAAACTGCCCTAAGCAGTTTTTTCTTTGACTTGATCAGGTACGAGTACGTAATCAATAATTCGTTTTTCTAGGTTAGTGTCTTTTACTTTGATAGTAATGCGTTGCCCGAAATGGAATTCTTGTTTTGAGTTTTTACCTACAATGCAATTTCGTTTTTCATCGAATGCATAGAAATCATTTCCGAGGTCCATGAGACGAATCATACCTTCTGATTTTGACTCTGCTTCAGCTACATAAACACCGAATTTCCCAACGCCAGTGACAATACCACCAAATGTTTTGCCAATGCGTTCGGTCATGTACTCTACTTGTTTGTATTTAATAGATTCACGTTCTGCTTCTTGAGCGTCTTTTTCACGATCAGAAGAAAATGCACACATGCGGACATATTCAGCAGCTTCCTTAGTTTCTACTTTTTCACCATCAAGCGTAAGTTGTAACAATCGATGTACCATCACGTCAGGATAGCGACGAATAGGGGACGTGAAATGGGTGTAGTAATCAAACGCAAGTCCGAAGTGTCCAATGTTTTCTGTTGAATAAATCGCTTTGGCCATTGATCGAACAATTGATGACTGAATGGTGTCACGCGCATCGTCGGTTCCAGCCTCATCAATAATCCTTTGGAGGACATGAGGAGGAATAATTCCGTCTTTGACGGGGATATTGGTGTACCCAATTGATTTTAAGAATGTTACCAGGTCTTCAACACGTTCAGGAGACGGTTTATCGTGAACACGATACACGGCCAATCCCGCAGCGTCTTTTTCTGAAAGTTTCTTGGCGACATACTTGTTAGCAAGGAGCATCCATTCTTCAATCATACGCATCGTATCAATACGCTTCTTGATCATGACACGAATTGGTTTTCCATTTTCATCGAGGATAAAGCGTACTTCATCAGTATCCATAGACAATGCACCATCTTTGAATCGTTCCTCAGTATAGATTTTTGAGAATCTCATGAGTTCTGCAAGTTCAGTGTAGAAAATACCTTCTTTGGTATCGATAATTTCCTGAGCTTCTTCGTAGGTGAATCGTTTATCAGATTTAATAATCGTTCGTCCGAACCAGGTAGTCATTACTTTTCCGGTTTCTTTATTGATAGTGAAGATACTTGAAAAGGCGAGCTTGTCTTCGTCTTGGCGAATAGAACAGAGTTCATTTGAAAGTACTTCAGGAAGCATAGGAATCACACGATCAACAAGGTAAACAGACGTGGTACGTTCTTTAGCTTCATCATCAAGTGCTGAACCTTTGGTTACGTAGAACGATACATCAGCGATGTGTACTCCGATTTCATAGTTACCATCGGGAAGGGTTTGAAATGAGAGTGCGTCGTCGAAGTCTTTCGCGTCTACGGGGTCGATGGTGAATGTAGTTACACCGCGCATGTCGCGACGTTTAGAAATTTCGTCAGCAGGAATTCCAGTCCCGTGTAATTTCTCAGCTTCTTCAGTTACTCGTTCTGGGAATGCACCATCAAAACCTTTTTCAAGGACAATAGCATTCATTTCGGTATCGTTTTCACCAGGAGTCCCAATAACTTGAGTTACTTCACATAATGGGGTATCACCAATCCATGTTCCAAGTTTTACCAATACTTTTTTCTTGAGGTTGTTTTTTGCAAGATCGGTTACGGGCGCTACACGCATTTCCGGTTCTCGAGAGTCACTGGAAATAAACCAAATATCATTTGCACGCTGTTCGATAATTCCTGCGTAGGCATTTTTACTACGTTTAATAAGTTCAGTTACTTGTCCGGTTCCTTGTTTTTTATCAAGTATTTTAATTGTCACACGATCTCCGTTTAACGCGTGGAGGTTGTGCTGGGGTTGTACCATTACGGCAAATCCTGAATCCTTATGGGTAACGTATCCAATACCATTTTTACCAATTTTAAAAATACCTTCGAATGTTTCAGGAACGTCTCCGGTTACGGCTGTGTTATCTACGGGACGAGGACCTGCTGCAGGACGTCGTGCGAGTGAATCATTTTTTTTATGGGTTTGAAATACGCGCTGGCCTTGAGAGGGGTAGTCTTTCTTGTATCCGTTATCTGGGTTATTGTTGCTTGTCATTATGGCGCGAGTATAGCATAGACGTGATTTATTGACAAAAACTAACCATAATGCTAAGATGCCTCTACTATGTTAAAAATGCGATTACAACGAACAGGACGCAAAAACGAACCTCAATACCGAGTGGTTATTACCGATCAACGAAACGGAGTACAATCTGGTAAATTTATTGATATTGTAGGATCATACAATCCAAAAGCTGGAACCGTAGATCTTAAGAAAGACATCATCACTGACTGGATTTCAAAAGGAGTTCAATTGTCTGACACGGTTCACAACTTCCTCGTTGAACACAAAGTAATCGAAGGAAAGAAAATCTCTTCTCTCCCAAAGAAGACTTCAGTAAAACGAAAGACTAAATAAACCACAGAAAATCGCGCAGGCGGTTTTTTGCTTGGGAAATTATCTGATATAGTCATGCTATGCAACCAGTAAGTTGGATAGAAATTTCACGCGACAATCTGATCCATAATATTAATAAGATCAAGAATGTATTAGGAAACCATCAATTAGGTGTCGTAGTAAAAGCAAATGCCTATGGCCATGGACTCGGTGAGGTGGTTACTGCTGTCGAAAACGAAGTAGATTATTTTCAAGTGGATGATTTTCAAGAATTAGTAGGTATCCGGAATTATACCCAAAAACCAATACTGGTACTTGGCTATATGAACCTCGAAGAATCATTGATCGCTACCAGTCAGCACGATGCAATTTTAGGAGTTTTTGAATCGAATCATACTAAATTTAGTAAGCTTAATACCTTGGGAAAAGAATTACAAAAAAAGATAAAAGTACATGTAGAGGTAGATGCACTATTAGGAAGGTTGGGAAGTACTCCAGAACACGCCCAACAACTAATAAGCGATTTGAAACAGTATGAACATATAGAAGTGTTAGCACTGTACGCACATTTTTCTGATATCGAAGACGCAGGAAACCTTGATCATGCGCACGTACAACACCACCAATTAAAAAATCTTGCAGAGCACCTAGGAATTCCGTACCATATTTCTGCAACATCAGGAATACTATCAGATCAAGGAAATAATTGGGGAGGTTTTATGGCACGATTAGGAATTGGATTGTATGGTATTTGGCCGTCAGAATCGTTATTTGTACGATGGCACAAATCGATAGATTTTAAACCGGTGCTGTCATGGAAAACAACAGTAGCTCAAGTGAAGACACTTCCCAAAGGTTATCCAATTGGATATGGTCGTAGTTATATTACGTCAGAAGAAACAACAATTGCAGTTATTCCTCAAGGGTATAGTGATGGCTATGATCGAAGGTTTTCCAATAAGGGAATAGTACTTATAAAAGGAACTGGATGTCCTATTCTTGGTCGTATAGCTATGAATATGTTTGTAGTTGACGTGTCACACCTTGAATCAGTTGCGGAAGGTGACGAGGTGGTGCTTATAGGTGGTCAAGGAAACGAAACGATTTCTGCAGAATTACTCGCACGGATAAGTGGTTCTATTAATTACGAAATTCTTGCACGCATTTCACCATTATTAAATCGAAAGGTGGTTTGACTTTGCAGAGACGATAGATTATTATGATGCCATCGCAGAGTTCTTTTTAATCATTAATCACTCGCGATAAAGATAGAAATATGCAGAATGACGCAGTACTTGAATATTTGGAAATGACTATTAAGGCATTGGTTGATAAGCCAGAAGACGTAAAAATCGTAAAAACTATTGACGAAATGGGAGTACTCATGACCGTTGATGTTAACGGAGACGATATGGGTAAATTGATTGGTCGCCAAGGAGCAACCGCTAAATCAATTCGAACCTTGCTCCGTGTTGTGGGAATGAAACACAATCAACGAGTAAATATGAAGATTAATGAACCGTTAGGACGCCGAGCGCCTCAAGGTGCGGCATCAGCTGATGTTGACGCTGCCATTGCAGATCTTAAATCAGATATGTAATTATAAAAAATCCACCCGGACGCGGGTGGATTTTTTCTATATATGTGTTATAATTAAAAAAACTTTTGAAAACAAAAAACTAAGAAGCCAATGAAAAAACTGTTAGGAGTACTTGTAGTGATGTTGATTGTGATTGGTGCAGAAGCACAATCATTTTCAAGAACGTATAATCCTTTACTAGAACATGGTCCACTTCACTTTAAAAAAATACCCAAGGGTGTGAAGATGAAGCAGGATCCATCACGTTCAGGGGTATCTATCCCTGCTCCTGTGATTAATTTTACTGGAAACCAAGTATTGCGCACTCAACGGAGTTTGCATAACACTACTGATTCAACGATTTCCTTTTATTTCAGTCACTTATTTAAAAATGACCAAGAATTTATTGATTACTTGCGCGGATTTATTACAAACCCAACTGATACCGCACAGTCGCAACGTGAACTAATGAGTGCATTATTTGATGTTACGAAGTACTACTTTTCAAATAATACCCTCATTTTTGATTGGCAAGGCGATACGGCGGTATTTGAAAAAGAAATGTCATTCATTGGATTTTTGTATTCAATGCATAATGTCCAATGCGGAAACTTTTTTAGGCATGCAACTACTATCCTTATTGCTACTCAGTATTTTACTATAGACGACTTTGAAACAATTAATGTTCCTGGGCATTCTATTGGTCAAATAAAGAATATGCAGAAGCCTATTTTTGCTGATTTTGATGCAGGTATGGGATTTTCCTGGAATAAAAACCCGCATTCTCCTAATGGATACGCTGATATTGATGAAATAAGACAGGATACTTTGTTAATTAATGAGTATTATGCTCGTAACGGAGAAGTATTGATTGACACCATGAAGGACAATAACCGTCGAACAACATATAGGGGGTTACTAACAGGTAATCCATTGTATCGTCAGTCATTCTATGGATACGTGCCACCGTTACAATTAACCAGTGAAATAGTACTTCCAGCCCACACTGATGTGGTAACTACAATGGATAACCTGATGCTTGCGTTTGATGTAAGTGATTCAACTTCGTTGCAACGTATTAATAATCTTATTGTTACGCTGCAGCCTATTTATCAAGCAGGTGGATGTAGTTGGTGCATGGACAGTTTTCTTACAGTACTTGCTGAAGAATTTCGGGTTGATAGGCAATTATTAAATGTGCCAGCATTTTCGTTTGTTATGTATAATTCAGATACTGACCAAGGTAAACCATTTGGTGAAGTATTCGATTATGAATATCAACGGGAAACACCTCCCGTTTGGAATGTTTCTGGTTCAAATGTAGATACGATTGTATTGGGTACAGCTCTAAAAATGCCTTTCCTGCTATTAAATACGCAAGGAATAAGTGGTTTGTCCCTCATAGGTGACACCTTATTCACAAGCCCAGCAGTGTTTCATTTATGGGATGCAGGGGATACAGCACCCTTAGTTACTTCGCCTGAAGTAAATTACATTCAAAGTGGTTTCATTCCACCTTCTCCGGGTTGGAATTTAACAGTGGCAGTAAACGCACATATAGGCATGTTGTCACCTTTGGAAAGTTGGCAAGTAGACATTCAGTCAGGACAAGGCTTAACCTTTGAAACGATTGTAGAACAGTTGAGTTCGCCAACCGTATCGGTGCATGACATCGCACAAGATCAGCAATCGGTTACTTTCTTTCCGAATCCAGCACGAGAAACAATTGTGGTGCATTTACCTAAATCTAGTTCGATGGTCTGGGTGTATAATGTAATAGGAGAAAGGGTAACACAATTCTACGAAGGAAATAATAATATTGCTTCGTTGGTGCCCGGTGTTTACTTTATCCAAGGAAAAAAGTTAATAATTTTATAGAAGTAATTCCCTCGCATTTATTGCGAGGGATTTTTATTATTGATACAATACTTACATATGAAAAAACTTTTTTTAATAGTCGTTATTGTTATAGCGTTGTTCGCGCATGGGGCATCAGCAGCTCCTATCTCGGTAACATTTACTGTAAACTCTAATCTTGATTCAAGCGATGCACAAATTAATAGTATTTGTGATGATGGTGCAGGAAACTGTACTTTGCGAGCAGCAATTGAAGAATCAAACGCAAATTCTGGAACTGTTGATACTATTAACTTTGCGACAGGTATGACCATTACTCCTACGGCGGGATATGCTATTACCGATAGAGTTATTATTGATGCTTCAAGTGTTGGAACGTGTCCAGTGCCAACTGTTTTTATTAACGGAGCAAATTCTGGTAATTATGCACTTGGACTAAATAGTGGATCGGCAGGGTCAATTATTAAAGGATTATGGATTAATGGGTATAATTCCGCTGGTATTGCTATAAATAATATTTCTGGAACACAGACAGTATTGTCGTGTAACGTGATTGGTCTTTCATCTGATGGATTATCAGCTTCAGGGGCAAATAACAGTATTAGCATTGCTGAAAGTTCAAACATTTTAATAGGAGGTCCTAATCCTGAAGATCGAAACACATTATCAGGTAATCAGACGCAACCTTTTTCTGAAGCTATTGGTATTGGTAATAGTAGTACACCAATGACGGATATTGTCTTTCGAGGTAACTATTTTGGTACTAATATTAGCGGTACTGCTCCGGTTGCCAATGGGAGTTCCCAAGGTGAAGGAATTGATATTTACAGTAATACTGATATTTCAAATATTTTAATACGTGACAATCTTTTTTTAGGTGGTGCTATTACTGTTAACGACGCTAGAGATGTTGTTGTACAGTCGAACACGGTTAATATTGCTTCTGATGGAATTACACCGATTGCAGCAACGGATTCTGGTGGCTTTAGCTTTACCGATGTAGAAAACCTGACCGTTGGGGGTATTGGTGAGGGAAATGTTTTCGCTGCATCGGGGTCAGAGGCGGCTATAAAACTCAGGGGTGGAAACCATGCAACAATCAAAGGAAATTTTTTTGGGGTATTGCCGGATGGTGTAACCACGCTTTTATCGGGAGGGTTTGGTGATGGTGCTGTCAGAATAATCAACGGTGCCAGAGATGTCACGGTTGGTGGTACTCTATCCGGGGAAGGAAATTTAATATTAAACGACGCACTAGCACTGGGTAGCTTCCTTTGGATTATTAGTTCTGAACAAGTAAATATTTTTGGTAACACTATGGGTATTGATAATAATGGAAATATACTACCAATTGATACAATTGGTGTGTTCATTGTTGGCTCTGAACAAGTTGCTTTTGGGGGGTTACTAGCAGGACAAGGTAATACTATTGCAGGAAATTCTCGTGGAATGTATATGATCGGAAATGCTGTGGGTGACGTTACTATTGCAGGTAACACGTTTCGTGATATTGCCAGTATTGGGATAATTAGTACCAATTCACCATTTGCCCCTGGTGTAAATAATTATGCTTCTATATTACAAAATACATTTAGTAATGTAGGTACTGCAATTGATCTAGCAGAGGACTTGGATGGCGATTTTATTTCAGAAACTCAATTTGGAGCTACTTTGAACGATGCTGGTGATGCCGATACTGGACCTAATGATTACCTCAACACTCCGATTATTCACGGTATAGATACAGCCACAGGGATGGTTACTTATTCCGTAGATGCACCCGCAGGTACGTACCGTATTGAATTCTTCGTAGGTCCTTCAGTAGGTAAACCAGAAGAATATCTAGGGAGTGATGTATTTGTTTCAGCTGGGGTTAGTAAACAGCAGACGGTCACTTTTGCAGATGTTACTCATCTGTCACCTGGGGCCTTGCTCACCGCCACAACTATACAAGACCTTGGTGCGGGTTCATATGGTGCTACCTCAGAATTCTCTCAAGCTTATGAACCACTACCAGTAGTTGCAACGCAAACATCATCATCTGGAAAGGGTACGCCATGGACTCCTGTCACACCACCAAAACCGGTATCGAGTAATGCGTGCCCAGTTGATCAACAACTAACTCAAAATCTAAAGATAGGCGCACGCAATGGTAAATACAACACTTATACTAAGGTAGTAGTAACAGAAGCGAAAATTTTACAGACACATATGAATCGATTAGGATTTAGTGCAGGTCCTGTTGATGGAATACTTGGCAAATTAACCGACGCCGCAATCAAGCGTATGCAGAAATATTTAGGAACGTATCAAGACGGAATAGTGGGTCCCCTTACACGAAACCTTATTAATAATTCATGCGGTGCTCATGGGTTGTCACAAAGTTAACAGTATTCAAATAAAGAACCCGAGTAGGGTTTTTTATTTGAAAATAAATGAAAACCGCGTATACTCGATTTATGAAATTTCATATTATTACATTATTTCCAGAGTCGTTTGATTCATACCTTGCTGAATCGATTATAGGACGTGCGATTGAGTCTAAAAAAATAGCGGTGGCTTTTTACGATCCACGAAAATATGCACCTAAAGAACTCAAGAAAAAATGGCCAGATGGTAACGTAACAGTATACGCAGATGGAAAACCATTTGGGGGAGGTCCCGGAATGGTATTACGCGCAGAACCCTATATCAAAGCTATTGAAAAAGCCTTGGCTAGTATTAAGAAGAAGAAAAACGGGAAAGGCAAGATTGTTTTTTTCTCTCCAGGTGGGACACTGTTTAGTACTGAGTACGCAAAAACCGCAGTAACTAAATACACTGATATTATTTTTGTGTGTGGACGTTATGAAGGGATTGACGCTCGTATCAAGAAGATTTTTAAAATGGATGACGTGTCTATTGGAAACTATGTACTTACGGGTGGTGAATTACCAGCAATGGTGTGTATCGACTGTATGGCACGGCAAATTCCAGGGGTACTAGGAAACTTTGATTCACGAGAAGAAGAACGGGTTTCATCACATGATGTATATACCCGTCCTGAAATCCTTGAACACAAAGGTGAAAATGGGAAAGTTAAAAAATATGCCGTTCCACCAGTACTCCTTTCAGGAAATCCAAAACTTATTGATGCGTGGAAACAGGGACTTGGTGAATAATCATGAAGTATAGAACAGAAGAATTCCTTGCAGATTACGATAATTACAAATTTGGATATACCCACTGGGGGATTCCAGAATCTGATCAAGACATTGAAAACTTGTATAACCAAGGTTTTTTGCCGTATTCGGGAAATGAGCGACTCCACTCTTGCTATTATTTATGTCGGAGTATACGAATTCACGCCTCTGAATTTATCCTAAGTAGTGAAAATAAGCGAATACTCAGAAAAGTTGCTGAGGCGGGAATAGTTCCAGAGCTAATCGAATATTCAGCTGATGAAGCATTAGGAAACGGTGAACTTAAGCAGTTTTTCCTTGATTATTTTAATAAGCATCATGGTGAAGGAGTCATGAATTCCGGGCGCCTAGAGGCAATTTTAAGGTATTCACAGCATGTAAAAGTAGTAACTTACCTTTTCCAAGGCGAGTATATCGGCGCAGTTATTACCCAAAAAATCGGGACGGTTATTCACTACTGGTTTGCAGCGTATAGTGATCATTATACACATTTATCACTTGGAATGTGGCTCATGGTTACTTTTATCAAGGATTACACAGTACAAAATCCAGAAAAAGTCATCTATTTAGGTACTGGGTACGGTTCCAAGGCGCTCTATAAAACAAATATTGAACAAGTCGAGTATTTTGATGGAAATAATTGGAAAAAAGACTTGAAAATACTAAAGAATTTACTGAGAGGGACTTGATTAGTTTTTTAGTTTCTGGTATATATATGACATCAGAAACCGATTGAGTGCCGATCGAACGAATGAGATTATAAAGTGTTGTTTTACTAGTCTTAATTTAAACGTCAAGAGTGAAAACCCTTGGCGTCAATTTTTGCGTTATGGCACAAAAAAAAGCTGTTCAAACCCTTGCAAGTGCCAAGTATTATTCGGGTCCCCGAGAAGTGAAAACATTCTCGAAGTACCGAATGCCACTTGCCCCTATTCCTCATTTGGTCGAAAATCAATTAGCATCATACAAAAAGTTCATCGAACATGACCTTGCAGAAACCATTAAGGAATTTTCTCCGATGGCTGACTATTCTGCGAAAAAGTTCGAACTCGTAATCGCATCACTTACGGTGAATGCGCCAGATTACGATGTTAATCATGCAAAAGAAAACAAGTTAACCTACGAAGCTGAAGTAAAGGCGCGTATTAAACTTAAAAATAAAGTTCTTGGAGTAGAAAAAGAACAAGAAATCTTCTTGTCTGAAATTCCACTCATGACTGAAAACGGAACATTCGTTATTAATGGTGTAGAACGTGTAGTCGTTCCACAGCTTGCTCGATCTGCAGGTGTTTCATTTAATGATCGTCAAACTAAAAAAGGACGTTATTTCGGTGCAAAAATCATTCCTAACCGAGGAGCATGGATCGAAATTGAATCTGAATCAGATAATGTTGTTTACGTACGTATCGATAAAAAACGAAAATTCGTAGTTACCTCGCTCTTGCGAGTTCTTGGTGTTGCGTCAGATGAAGCAATTGCAAAATTGTTTAAAAATGAAGTAGCACTTGGATATATCAAGTCATCACTTGGTAAAGACCCTGCAAAATCAACCGGTGAATCATTCGTAGAAATTTACCGAAAATTACGAGACGGAGAAATTGCTTCTGCAGACAACGCAAAAGAATTCGTAGAATCAATCCTTTCAGAAGAACGTTACGATCTTTCAAATGTAGGACGTTATTCATTTAACAAACGATTTGGGAAGAAGATGGACGAAGTCGCACTTGCAGGAATGACTCTTACGGTGGACGACGTGGTGACCATTATTGAAAAAATTGCAGAATTAAACAGTACTCCTAAGGCGAAAGCAGATGATATCGACCACTTAGCACACCGACGCGTTAAATTCGTAGGGGAACTTTTGCTACGAGAAGTTTCTGTAGGTATGCTTCGTATTCGTCGTAACGTTCAAGACAAAATGTCTACTATTGATACGGAAACAACACTTCCTATTCAAATTTTGAACCAACGACCATTGCAAGCCGTAATCAAGGGATTCTTTTCAACGAACCAGTTGTCACAATTCCAAGCTCAAGAAAACCTCCTTGCAGAGGTAGAACACTTGCGAACCTTGTCCGCTCTTGGACCCGGTGGACTTACTCGTGAACGAGCAGGATTCGAAGTACGTGACGTACACACGAGTCACTACGGACGATTGTGTCCAATCCATACTCCAGAAGGTCCAAACATTGGATTGATTTTACACATGTCGCTCTATGCTCGCGTAAACGATTTCGGAATGATTGAAACTCCTTACATTAAAGTTAAGAACGGAAAAATCACTCAAGAAATTGTGTACATGAACGCAATGGAAGAAGAACAATATACAATTGCGCACGCAGGATTGTTGTACGACAAAGACGGTAAAATCCTCGAAGACATTGTAGAAGCACGTATTAAAACAGCTCCAGGTATGGTTTCAAAAAACCAAGTGGATTATATCGACATCGCCCCTAACCAAGCCTTTTCGGTAGGTTCTTCAATGATTCCATTTTTGGAACACGACGACGCAAAACGAACCCTTATGGGATCAAACATGCAGAAGCAGGCAATGCCATGTGTAGTTCCTATGGCGCCATTGGTTGCAACAGGAATGGAAGAACGAGCAGCACTTGATAGTGGACGCCTCATTGTAGCTCTTGAAGATGGAGTAGTTGCCGTTGCTGATGGGCAAGAAATTCAAATCAAGGCATCAAATGGAAAAACAAAAGAATATCCATTAACGCTTTATAAGCGAACCAACCAGAATACGATGTATCACAATCGTCCTATTGTTGCGGTGGGTGATAAAGTTAAAAAAGGACAAGTATTGGCTGATGGAGCTGCAACTGCAAACGGGCAATTGGCACTCGGACAAAATGTATTGGTAGCCTTTATGTGTTGGAATGGTGCAAACTACGAAGACGCGATTATCCTTTCAGAACGATTGGTTAAAAATAGTATCTTTACTTCAATCCACATTCACGAAGAAGAATGTGTGGTTCGTGATACTAAATTAGGTGAAGAACAAACAACGCACGATATTCCTAACGTCGGTGAAGGTCGTTTGAAAGACTTGGATGAAGACGGAATTGTACGTGTCGGAGCAGAAATCCGAGAAGGAGACATCCTTGTAGGAAAAGTTACTCCAAAAGGTGAAACTGAACTTACTCCAGAAGAACGATTGTTACGATCAATCTTCGGTGAAAAAGCACGAGACGTAAAAGATACTTCACTTCGTATGGGACACGGTAAAAAGGGTCGTGTGGTAGGGGTTAAAGTATTTTCTCGAGAAGCAGGTCACGAATTGGAATCAGGAGTAATCAAGAAAATTTACATTGAAATCGCTCAATTGCGTAACGTTCAAGTAGGAGACAAGCTTGCAGGACGACACGGAAACAAGGGGGTAATTTCAGTAATCTTGCCAGAAGAAGACATGCCATACATGGCAGATGGAACACCGGTTGATGTAGTACTTACCGCACTCGGAGTATCGTCACGTATGAACCTTGGACAGATTCTTGAAATGCACTTGGGACTTGCAGCAAATAGTTTGCATTACCAAGCAGTGGTTCCACCATTTGCAGGTGCCGTACCAGAAGAAATTAAAGAAGAACTTGAAGCTGCAGGATTTGCCGCTTCAGGAAAAATGAAATTGTTTGACGGACGAACCGGTGAAGCATTTGATCAAGACGTGGCGGTGGGATACATGTATATCTTGAAACTTTCCCACATGGTGGAAGACAAGATGCATGCACGTTCAGTTGGTCCATACAGTTTGATTACTCAACAACCATTGGGAGGAAAATCTCAACATGGTGGTCAGCGATTCGGAGAAATGGAAGTGTGGGCATTGGAAGGATACGGAGCGGCATATACCCTCCGAGAAATGCTCACGGTAAAATCCGATGACATCATGGGACGTACGGCAACATTCGATGCAATTATTAAAGGGATTCATATGAAGGAACCTAATACCCCTGCATCATTTAAAGTAATGTTGAACTACCTCCGAGGACTTTCACTCGATGTGAAACTAGAAGGGTCGAAGAAAAATTATGAGGAAACCTATGAAGAAGCTGCTGAATAAGCATTCTTATTAACCTCATCACTCAACTATGAATACTAAAGATCATACAACATTCACCCCAGATACGATTTCACTTTCATTAGCATCACCAGAACGCATTCGCGAATGGTCATACGGTGAAGTATTGAAGCCAGAAACTATTAACTATCGAACCGGTCGTTCTGAACGAGGCGGGCTTTTCGACGAAAAAGTGTTCGGTCCTGAAAAAGACTACGAATGTTACTGTGGAAAATATAAGCGCATTCGTTACGCAGGTATTGTGTGTGAAAAATGTGGCGTAGAAGTTACGAAAGCTATCGTACGTCGTGAACGTATGGGGCATATTGAACTTGCGTCTCCGGTTGCACACATCTGGTTCTTGCGAGGAATTCCATCACGAATGTCAACATTGCTTGATATTCCTATTAATCAACTCGAAAAAGTAATTTACTTTGCGGGGTACATTGTTACTGAAATTCATCAATCTGAAAAAGATCGTGTTTTGAAGGAACTTGATAACGAATACAAGATTCGAATGAAGACGTTGGATACCGATGAAGAAAAAGACAAATTGAAAGACCTCTTTTCATCAACCAAAAAAGACTTGGTAGATTTATTACCATGGCGTATTTTAACAGAAGTTGAATTCCACAAGTTTTCAATGAAATTCAGTACCGTGTTTGAAGCATCGATTGGTGCAGAAGCGGTATACGAAGTATTTAAAAAACTTGATTTAAATGAACTTGCAGCAACCCTCGAAAAAAAGCTTGAAAAAGACCCTGCAGCTCGTGAACGTATTGAACGACGGTTGCACATGATTCGTGCATTGATTGCGTCTAACCAACGTCCTGAATGGATGTTCCTTACTGCAATTCCAGTGATTCCTCCAGCTTTACGACCGATGGTGGCTCTTGAAGGTGGGCGTCATGCAACATCAGACGTAAACGATTTGTACCGTCGTGTAATTAATCGAAACTCTCGATTGAAGAAACTGAAAGAAATTGGTGCGCCGGATGTTATCTTGCGAAACGAAAAGCGTATCTTGCAAGAAGCATGTGACTCATTGATTGATAACACAATTCGAAAACACTCAGGATCAGTTGCGATGTCACAAGCACAGCGACGACAATTGAAATCACTTGCCGATTCATTGAAAGGAAAGCAAGGTATTTTGCGTGCGAACCTCCTTGGAAAGCGTGTAGACTATTCTGGACGTTCGGTAATTGTGGTAGGTCCAAGTTTGAAATTGAATCAATGTGGACTTCCTAAATTTATGGCACTTGAATTGTTCCGACCATTCGTTATTTCAAAAATCTTGAAACGAGAATTGGCATATAACATTCGTGGTGCTGGAAAGCTTATCGAAGACGGAGCTCCAGAAGTTTGGGAAATCCTTGAAGAAGTAATTGACGGAAAATATGTATTGTTGAACCGTGCTCCTACGCTTCATCGATTGTCTATTCAAGCATTCAACCCAGTACTTATCGAAGGTAAGGCGATCCAGGTGCACCCATTGGTATGTTCAGCGTTTAACGCTGACTTCGACGGGGACCAGATGGCGGTACATGTACCTCTTTCAGAAGAAGCACAAATCGAAGCACGAGAATTAATTGCGTCAAATAAAAACCTCCTTAAACCACAATCAGGGGATCCGGTTACACAACCATCACAAGACATTGCGCTTGGATGTTACTGGGCAACAAAAATTGTTCCTGGAGTACTTGGTGAAGGAAAAATGTTCTCAAGTCCAGAAGAAGCGGTAACAGCTTACGATCATAATATTATTGATGTGCGATCAAAAATCTACGTGTTGCCAAATGATAGTCAAAAATATGCAGCATTTGAAGGAAAAGTATTTGAAACCAGTGTTGGACGAATTTTGTTTAACAATGTATGGCCTGATGACTTTGAATTCGTAAACAGTGAAGTAAACAAAAAAGCCGTTTCAAATATTTTGGAAACTGCTATCAATAAATATGGTTTTGATGCAACAACACCATTATTGGATACGGTGAAAATGTTTGGATATAAATTTGCAACTAAATCAGGAACCACAATTGGTATCGACGATGCATTGGTTCCACCTGAAAAGAAAGATATTATTATCGAAGCTCGAAAGGTTGAAGCACAAATTGTAGATCAGTTCATGGACGGACTTATTTCAGATGATGAACGTTACAACAAATTGATTGAACTTTGGGAAGGAGTTACTCGAAAAATTGAAAAAGCAATTGTAAGTCATTTGGCTGAATCTGAATCTATTCATGACCAGATTACATCAGGTGCTCGTGGTAACCCTGCACAGTTACGACAAATGGCAGGTATGAAAGGGGTAATTGTAAACACCGCTGGACGACCAGTAGATTTCCCGATTATTGCTTCATATAAAGAAGGACTTTCACCAATTGAATACTTCATTACGAACCACGGATCACGAAAAGGGCTTACTGACACCGCGCTTAACACAGCTACTGCTGGATACATGACTCGAAAGTTGGTTATTGTAGCGCAGGACGTAGTAATCCTTGAAGAAGACTGTGGAACGAAAAAAGGAATGACGGTCAAGGCTGAAAATATCGATGGTATGCTGCGCCCAATTTCTAAAAACATTGTAGGACGCGTACTCGCAGAAACCGTTAAAGACGCTACAGGATCCGTATTGTTCAAGCGAGGTCACTTGATTGGACGTGAAGACGGAAAGGTTATCGATGAAGCAAAAATTGCAGAAGTGGTAATTCGATCACCGCTTACCTGTGATACATTACATGGAATTTGTCAGCAATGTTATGGACTCGATCTTGGACGAAACAAGATGGTGAAATACGGAGAAGCAGTAGGAATTGTTGCGGCTCAAGCTATTGGTGAACCAGGAACACAGCTTACACTGCGAACAATGCACGGAGGAGGGGTAGTAGGAAACGATATTACTGCCGGGCTTCCACGTGTAGCCGAATTGTTTGAATGTCGTGCGATTAAAATCCCTGCGGTTATTTCAGAAACCAAGGGTCAAGTAATTGAAATTAAAAATGATGGGGTGCAGAAAACAATTGTAGTGTTATCTGATTCAGCAAAATCTGATGCAGATAAATCAAAGGAATACCCTGTTGATCCACGACGTACTGTTTCAGTTAAAGTAGGGCAACAAGTAAATGTTGGAGACCTTATGACTGATGGTGCTGCAGATCCACAATCACTGTATGCTATTGCTGGATTCCATCGAGTTCAGGAATACATTATTAGTGAAATTAACAAGGTGTATGAATTGCACAGTGCGCCAATTTCTCGAAAGCACTTGGAGATCATTGTGCGACAGATGTTCTCACGTATTCGTATCAAGAAAGCAAATGATACGGCGTTTACTACAGGACAAATTGTTGAACGAGGTGAATTTACCAAGCGCAACCGTATTGCTGAAGAATCAAACGGACTTGCCGCAGAAGGACTTGAACTCCTCCGAGGAATTACCGAAGTTTCACTTACGGCTAAATCATGGATGTCAGCCTCTGCGTTCGAACGTGTAACACGAGTATTGGTAAACAATGCTATTGAAGCAGGACATGATGAGTTGCGAGGACTTATGGAAAACGTAATGATCGGAAACTTGATTCCAGCAGGAACAGGGTTGTCTGATGAATTCGTACCAGCCCTTAAAGACATTGTACGAACTACCGAAGAAGTGGCTGAATAATTTTAAGTAACACTATGAATCGAAATACTGTTGAAACAATTAAACAGAAACTATCGATTGAGTCGGTAGTGGGTTCATATGTGAAACTTGAAAAATCAGGAAAGAATTTTCGTGCCTGTTGTCCTTTTCATAATGAAAAGTCACCAAGTTTTTACGTAACAACAGATCGTGGTATTTACTATTGCTACGGTTGCCATAAAGGGGGAGACATATTCAGCTTTGTTCAAGAAATTGAAGGAGTTGCATTTGTTGATGCTCTTAAGACACTTGCCGAAAAAGCAGGGGTGACGCTCAATGACTACGCAGGCGAACAACCAAGCCGCGTAGGCATTTTGCGTGACATAATGGAAACGGCAACTAAATATTATGAAGTAGGATTGCGAACCAACAAGTCGGTAGTTGATTATCTGTTGGGACGAAGTATGACCAAAGAAACGATGGTTGCGTTTCGTGTTGGCTATGCTCAACAAGGATGGTCAGGGCTCTATGATGTTCTTAAGAAGAAATATTCTGATCAAGACATTCTTGCAACAGGGTTATGTATCCAAGGACAAAAAGGATTGTATGACCGATTTCGAGAACGCATTATGTTTCCTATTATGGACGCCCAGGGACGTGTTATTGCATTTACCGGGCGCGTGATGCCAGGAACCGAAGAAGCATCGAGGCCAGTGGGGAAATACATCAATTCACCAGAAACAGATTTGTATCATAAATCAGCAGTACTATTTGCCTTTGATAAAGCCAAGACGAGTATTCATACAAATAACTTCGTCATCCTTGTAGAAGGACAAATGGATGCGATTATGAGTCATCAAGCAGGAATTACGAATTTAGTTGCACTTTCTGGTACTGCGAGTACCGAATTACAAATGAAGCAAATTGCTCGATTTACGAACAATGTAGCTATTTGTTTAGATGCTGATAATGCAGGACTTGCTGCAGCGCAGAAGACTGCTATGGTTGCGTACGCTCATGATATGAAGGTATTGGTCATTGATATTACTCAAGGGAAGGACCCAGCTGATATGGTTGCAGAAAACCCTGAGTTATGGAAAGAAACGGTGCGCCATCGAAAAGATTTCATTACATTTCGTCTAGAAAAAATGAAACAGCAGGGAAGTCTTGAAAACAAGGTCGCCATTGCTCATAAAGAACTGTTTCCGATACTGGGATATATTCAATCACAAATAACATTGGATGATCGTCTCGGTGAAATTGCACACGTATTTGGATCAAGTACGATTGAACCAGTTCGTAAAGAATTTGAAAAATTCATGCAACAGCAAGCACTTGATCCTATAGCACCACGTGATCAAGTATCAATGCCTCGTGTGGAGAAAGATCAAAAGAAAGAACTCGGAGAACGTATGATAGGAATCCTCTTGTTAGTCGAATCCCTTGAGTCGTTCCAGAAGTTACGCGAGACGTTTGAAAAAGTAGTTGGTTCTTTCGAAAATGCAAAACAGTCCATGACTGAACAACATCAAAAAGAAATCATGTTCCAGTGTGAACAAGTGCTTGGTGAACTTCCCGATATGATGCCTGCATACGTGCGCGCATTTATGAATGATAGTGTTAGTTATGAATTGTTAGGTATTGATACTGAGCGCAAACGCCTCAGTGAGATCCTTGGGGTAGACCCAGGAAATACTGATATCCTTAAACAGATGCACACGCTCCAGGTTCGAAAAGACGAGCTCGTTCGTACTCGTCATTAATTGCACAAAGCTTATGCCAAAACCAATCAAAAAAAAGACAACTAAAAAAGTAGCTCCAAAAAAAGTTGCCAAAAAGGCTCCTGTTAAAAAAGTAGCACCTAAGAAAGTTGCTGCGAAAAAAGTTGTTAAATCAACAAAAAAAGTAGCACCTAAAAAGGTAGCCAAGAAAAAAGGTGATTCAATGCCTGCTAAAGGACTCACTAAGGAAGAGATTAATGCGCGAGTAGCAGTATTACTTGATAAAGGAAAAAAACGACGGTTTCTTACCTATGATGAAATCCTTAAAGCGTTTCCTGATATTGAAGAAGATGTATTGTTCCTTGATGAATTGTATGGGAAATTCGGTGATGCGGGAATTGATGTTATTGAAACAGGGGGACTCCTTTCTATGGATCCCGAACCAGATCCAGAACTTTCTGGTCGTCGGTATGATCGCGCATCATCATCAAATGATTCTGTGCAAATGTATCTCAAGGAAATTGGAAAATATCCTTTGATTCGCGCTGCAGAAGAACGAGACCTTGCACAGAAGATTCTTGCAGGTGATGACGAAGCGCGCAACCTTCTTGCCCAAGCAAACTTGCGTTTAGTGGTGTCTATTGCGAAGAAATATTCTACACGTAGTGCAGACCTCACCCTCCTTGATTTAATTCAAGAAGGAAACATTGGATTGTATAAGGCAGTTGAAAAATTTGACTGGACGAAAGGATTTAAATTTTCTACGTATGCGACTTGGTGGATTCGACAGTCGATTACTCGAGCCTTGGCTGACCAGTCTCGAACGATTCGTATTCCGGTGCATATGGTTGAAACGATTTCAAAGTACAAGCAAGTAACGCGACGCCTTGAACAAGACCTGGGACGAACACCATTACCCGAAGAAATCGCTACCGAGATGGGTATTGAGGTAGAAAAGATCTATATGATTAACAAAATTAATCAATCTACGAAATCACTCGAAGAATCTATTGGTGGATCTGATGATGATAAGTCTACTCTTTCTGAATTCGTTGCTGATGACAAAATTATGTCGCCTGACCGCGAAGCATCAAAACGAATATTACAAGATCAGTTTAAAGACATTCTCAACGATCTGTCACCTAAAGAGCAAAAGATTATTGAAATGCGTTATGGATTGATTGATGGTATTAATCACACGTTAGAAGAAGTAGGAAAGGAATTCGGGGTAACTCGTGAACGTATCCGACAAATCGAAGCAAAAGTACATGATAAGATCCGTGCTAACGAAAAGATCATGAAGTTGCGAGACTACTAACAGAATTATTGTATGGATTTTATTCAAAACGCACTCATATATACATCATTGTTCCTTGCGATTTACTTTCAAGTATTTCTATTTCTAACTTATATTGGGTGGCGAGAACATAAAGACGATCTACCTGGATTTGCTTCAGAAGACGCATTACCATCAGTTTCGATTATGGTGCCCTGTTATAACGAAGAATCAACGGTTGTGGGAACTATTGAATCACTCCTTGCATCACATTATCCAAAAAGCAAGCTGAAAATTGTAGTTATTGATGATGGATCGAAAGATGGCACATGGGTCAATGTTCAACCGTTTGCGCATAATTCACAAGTGGTCTTGCTTCAGAAGAAAAATGAAGGAAGTAAATTCGCAGCGCTCAACTTTGGATTACGTCACGTTACAACTGATATTGTGGGGTGCCTCGACGCAGATTCGTCGGTAGACAGCTTTGCTATTCGCAATTCAGTACAATGGTTTTCACGTGATGATGTAGGAGGTGTGGTACCTTCAATGGTTATTGATAATCCAAAGAGTATCATGCAGCACATGCAAAAAGTTGAATATGAAATAGCTACGTACCTTAAACAAGTACTCCACCAACTTGAATCGTTATATGTAGCTCCGGGACCACTTACACTCTTTAGAAAAAAGGTATTTGACACCTTGGGTGAATATAAAGAAGCACATCATACGGAAGACTTAGAAATTGCGCTGCGCATGCAAATAGCGGGAATGCGACTCGTGCATTCTAAGGAGTCATTGGTATATACCAAAGGTCCACGTACCTGGCCAGCGCTCCTTAAACAGCGCATTAGATGGACCTATGGGTTTATCAAGAATGTTCAAGACTATCGAGCCTATCTATTTTCGGCTCAGCTGGGTGATCTTTCGTTCTTTATTTTACCGTTTGCAATAATTTCATTGATTGTTGCCGTGCTCATGTTACCATTTACGGTATGGCAAATTGTGGTACCTATTGTTACTACAGTGCAGCGGATCCTTACGGTTGGGTTTCATTTTTCACAACCTTCGTTTGATATTTTCTCCATCCCTAATCAAGGCTATGCCTGGCTTGGATACTTTGGATTACTATTCTTAGTATTCTCATTAGTTATTGGACGCAGAATCATACTGAAACAAAAATTACTGTCTTTTGATTTATTAACAACACTTATCTATCCGTTCTTTGCATCATGGTGGACGCTACGTTCACTATGGAATGCCATCTGGTCAAAGAAAAGCAGTTGGCGATAATCAGCTAATTATTATATTGCTATGAAAAAAAATATTGAATGGTTTAAATATGTTGCAACTCTCTTAATTACGGCAGGGCTGTTCTTTACTGTCTTCTACGTAACTAAAGTGGTTAATGAACGTAGGTTCTCAGAAATTAAGTCTATCCAAGATAAGATTTCTATTGACTTGCTTTCATCTGAAACGCAATTTGCTCTCTTGAATAGTACTGATTGTTCTATTAATGCGAGTTCGATTCTTGCTCCTGAGATTGAAAAATTAGGTGACAGACTTTCTGTTATGGAAGTACAGCTCGGTACAAAAAATGATGATGTGATTAGCCTTAAAAAATACTACTCACTCCTTCAGATCAAGGATTATATGCTTACTAAGGCACTTGCTGCACGATGTAAAGTAAAGCCAGTTACTATCTTATACTTCTACACTAATGATTGTTCTGAATGTACGAAACAAGGTTACGTTCTCACTACACTTCGTGAAAAATATCCACAAATTCGTATTTACGCATTTGATTCAAACCTTGATCTTTCAGCAATAAAAACACTTGAAACGATTAACGTTATTTCAGGAGAACGACCAAGTATTGTAATTGATGGAATTACTTACGCAGGCTTTAAGTCAGTAGAAGACATTGAAAAAGCGCTCGGTAAGCAATTAAAACGATTACAAGAACCAGTGAATATTCGTTCAACCAGTTCAACTACTTCGTCTTAATAATGAAGTGATTATAAAAACCCCAGAAGGGGTTTTTATAATGGGTACGTGAGCCGCTTCCCAGATTCGAACTGGGGACCTTCACTTTACAAAAGTGTTGCTCTACCAACTGAGCTAAAGCGGCAGTATCACCTAACTGGATTACCCAGATAGGTGATTATCTTATCATAGAGAATCGTCAATTTCAACTGGTTTTTCTGCTGGTACGTGGTCTCGTAGGGAGCGAGATTTTTTCTCGTTCTTGCGTACCTTGTTCCAGAACTCAGAAGGGTGGCGAATACTATCGTGAGTATGTTCGTACAAGAATCCGCGAATTTTTTTCTTGAGCACTTGTTTAACGGTTACTTTTTCTGAAAGTTTTCGATACCAGTGAATCATCCAAATAAGAAGCCATTTGATCCATGCTCGTAATAACGAGCGTGCATATTGAATAACTCCTGATTCAAAGTTTTCTGGATGGAGGATGTACCACGCGTCCCCTGAAGGGGTGTTGGAGTGAGACCATTTAGGATGACTAATCCAAAGTGTAGTACTAATTCCTACAAGTCCTAGGACGATAAGAATGATATAGATCATATTTAGATACTATATCGCACAAAACGACTGATTTCAACACGTTCACCGGTCTTTTGTACTAACCCATCAACAACTTGTTTAATGGTAAGTTCAGGATTCATAATGAATGACTGCTCAAGGAGTGCGGTAACGTCTTCTGGTTCCATAGCACCAATGTGCATAGCGATTTGATTTGCAGCAGCAACGAATTCTTCGTTTTGAGCTACGAAATCAGTTTCGCATGAAAGTTCAAGAAGAACTCCCATTTTTTTGTTACCATGAATGTACGCAGCAACAATTCCAGCTCCGATCGTTCGATCTGATTTCTTTTCAGCTTGTGAAGCAGCGATAGCACGGAGTGCTACACGAGCTTGTTCCATGTCCCCGTTAGCTTCTTCGAGCGCCTTTTTGCATTGCATTATTGAAATTCCTGTTTCTTCTCGCAATGACTTGATCATATCAGCGGTGATGTCCATAATTTTGAAAGATTAAGAGTTATTAAAAGTACTAGTTTCCTTTATAAGCAGCGATGAATCGGTTGAGGATGAATTCAATTGCTTTTTTGTTAGCATCGTTTCCGATAACTGGATAAGCAACTGGTTTAATGTTGCAGTCTGTGTTGCAGAGCGCAATTACGGGAATACCAATTTGATTTGCTTCAGTGATGGCAATAGCTTCTTCTGCGGCGTCGATTACTACCAAGGCTCCTGGGAGTCCTTTCATAGTAGTAAGTCCACCAAATCGTCGTCCTAGTTTTTCGATTTTTCGTTCAAGGAGGAGTTTTTCCTTCTTGGTTTTTGTAATTGTCTCAAGTTCGTTCTTTTCTTGTTTATCAGAAAGGTCTTCAAACAAAGTAACGCGTGACTTTATTTGTTTTTCGTTAGTAAGCGTACCTCCAATCCATCGGATTTCCACGTAAGGCATTCCAATTGAATCAGCAGCATTTTTAACTGCGTCTTTTGCTTCTGGTTTTGTTCCTACGAAAAGGATCTGTTTTCCTGTAGAACCAAGTGTTTTAAGGATTTCTTCGGCAGTTGCAAGAGATTTAACAGTTTTTTCCAAATCGATAATATCGGTTCGGTTTTTTGTTCCATAGAGGAACGGTTTTGTAGTAGGGTGACGTCGAGTACGGGTGTAACCGTAATGAGCACCTACTGCGAAAAGTTCTTTTACAAGATTTTCCATGTAGTTGACTACAGAATTTGCACAAAAGGCAGGTTTAATAATAAAGCCTTTTGTTGGCCTAGGTGACGCCTAGGGAAATAGCCTGTTTTTTCAGGCTTGGAAATGTCCAAGTACCTTGAAAAATAAGCTATTTCTACAATCTGTATGACGGGGAGACTATAACATAAAACTCTTATTTTGAAAAGGCTTAGTGATACAATTTGACAAAATTAAAAATATTATTTATTATACAATTTTGCACTTTTAAAAACAGGATAAATGAATAATCTTGAGAGTTCTGCCTTGGTAGAGTATTTATTTAATCATGCATTTCACGAAGAACTTATTTTTCGATTTTTACCCCTTACCTTTTTTGCGCGATGGGTATATTACGAAAATAAAATTAAGTGTGATACTTCATCATTTCGAACTATTGCAGTGATTGCCGTAAGTTCCATTATTTTCGGTTGGCTTCACGGAGGCTTTTGGAATATTTTTGTTCAAGGGGTATATGGAGTTGTTTTTGCGACAATTTTCATATTTACTGCAAACAAAATGCCTACTTCGTTTGGTCGTGGTACTCGATCAGTAATTGGATTGTATGCTGCTACGTGTTTCCATGCATTTTCAAATTACGCAATAATGTCAGCAGCCTTAAACTAGTGATTGTAAACAAGACCTGATTATTTCAGGTTTTTTATTTTATTCAATTTGTAAAAAACCTATTTTTACGATATAGTTGCCCATATGCGACAATCTCAATTGTTTACCAAAACTCGTAAAGAAGCTCCGGCGGATGAAGTTTCAAAAAATGCGCAACTCTTAATCAAGGGTGGTTTTATTCATAAAGAAATGGCAGGAGTGTATTCGTTACTACCACTTGGTTTCAAAGTAATAAATAAAATAAAGAAAATCGTTGCTCGTGAAATGGAAAAGTTGGGATCACAAGAAATCATTATGTCCACACTACAAGCACGTGACATTTGGGAGAAAACAGATCGATGGAGTGATGAAAAGGTAGATATCTGGTTTAAAACTGAACTAAAAAACGGAAATCAAATTGGACTTGGTTGGTCACATGAGGAGCCGATTACTAATATGATAAAGGATCATATTAATAGTTATAAGGACCTTCCTGTTTTTGTACACCAATTTCAAAACAAGTTACGTAATGAATCTCGCGCTAAAAGTGGTGTAATGCGATGTCGTGAATTCATAATGAAGGACATGTATTCGTATGCTATTTCTGAAGAGCAGCATATGGATTTCTATGATAAAACCATTGATGCATATATGGAGGTATATAAGAAACTTGGATTGGGAGATATTACTTATGTAACTTCTGCATCAGGTGGGGTATTTACTGATAAATTCAGTCATGAATTTCAAACACTTTGTGAGGTAGGCGAAGATATTATTTATGTTCATAAGGAAAAATCAGTTGCGGTTAACGAAGAAATTTTTAATGAAGAATCGTTAAATAAGTTAGGTTATAAGGCAGAAGACTTTGAAATGAAAAAAGCTGCAGAAGTCGGAAACATTTTTACATTTGGCACAAAAAAATGCGAAGAAATGGAACTTTTCTTTATGGATAGAGAAGGGAAAAAGCAACCTGTATTTTTGGGTTCATATGGAATTGGAATAACTCGCCTCATGGGAGTAATCACTGAAATATTTGCCGATGATAAAGGGATGATTTGGCCAGAAAGCATTGCACCATTTAAGGTTCATCTTATCCAATTAGGTTCTGTTGCCGATCAAGCTACTGCTTTGTATGAAAAACTTATCAAGCAGGGAATCGAAGTTCTCCTAGATGATCGCGATATGGGGGCAGGTGCAAAATTTGCAGATGCAGATTTAATTGGTATTCCGTATCGAGTCCTTATTTCTGATAAATCACTAGAAAAAGGTGGATTGGAATTTAAAAAGCGAAACGACACAGAAGCGAAAATAATTACTGAAAGTGAACTCTTAACTATTTTAAGCAAATAAAAATTCCCGCAACGTGCGGGTTTTTTAATTATTATTTTTGACTAACTAGAACGAATATTCTATTTTGTGCTATGGTTTTGTTTTTTTGTTGAATTTCTCTAATGACGCCTACGTCAACTAATCTATCAACATACGCCATATTTTCCCACGAATCAGATGTGTGGTTTAGAAGTGCACTGTCCATAGTGATGGCACCGCTCTTTTTAAGAATTTTACGAACATGATCAAGGCTCTTAATAAGATTACGTTGCCCCTGATCAGTTAACAGTTTGGGTAGTTCTTTTTTGTAGTTATACATCTTGTATTTTTATTTATAATAACATGAATATATACTTTTTGTCAAGTTCTTTCCGAAACGCCTATAAAATGCTACACTCGCGGCATCATGTTTGAAGACCTCTATAACAAATTTTCTAACGATATCGGTATTGACCTTGGAACGGCAAACACATTGGTGTATTTACGTGGATCAGGAATTGTTATCAACGAACCGTCTATTGTGGCGCTTAACGCGAAAACAGGGCGTATTGTGGCAGTAGGGGTAGCCGCAAAAGAAATGCTCGGACGAACTCCGGCCCATATCAAAGCGATTCATCCGGTAGTAGACGGTGTTATTTCTGATTTCGAAGTAACCGAAGAAATGCTTGCGTATTTGATTACAAAAGCAGAAAAAATTTCACCTAAGTTTTTTCGACCACGAGTGGTAGTTGGGGTTCCTTCCGGAATTACTAACGTAGAGCACCGTGCCGTGTATGATGCTGCCAAATCAGCTGGTGCGCGCGAAGTATATATTATTGAGGAACCGATGGCTGCTGCTATTGGAATTCGACTTCCTATTAAAGAACCAGTAGGTTCAATGATTATTGATATTGGTGGAGGAACTACCGATATTGCTGTTATTTCATTATCAGGGGTTGTACAAGCAAAATCCTTGAAATTAGCTGGTGATAAAATGAATCAAGACATTATTAATTATTTAAAAAATGAATTTAAATTATTAGTAGGTGAAAAAACCGCAGAAGAAATTAAGGTAGCGCTTGGTTCTGCAGGTTCTGGTGAAAAAATGGAAACGAAAGTAAAGGGGCGTGACTTGATAACAGGACTACCTCGTGAAATCATGATTACAGATACCGATATCCGTTATGCGATCGCTGATTCAGTAAAAGCAATTGTTGATGTGGTGCGTGAAGTTCTAGAAACAACACCCCCTGAAATTGTGTCTGATGTTATGAATCGAGGAATGTATATCGCAGGAGGTGGAGCGTTAATTCGAGGACTCGATAAAATGCTCGCTGATAATTTTAAAATTCCCGTATATGTTGCCGATGATCCATTGTCTGCGGTTGCGCGAGGATGTGGTATTGTCTTAGAAGACATTGAGAAATATAATGAAGTATTAGTTTCAAATCATGACACCTTACCGCTTCGCTAATCAAGAAAAAAAACAAAAAGTGTCGCGAACTAAAATAGTGGTCGTGGCAGTTTTTTTGGTGCTGGTTGTTTTACTTGCAGTGTTTGTACTTGCTCCATTATTGCAATCAGCAAGTCAAGGACCTGCTTGGTTGGCACGTTCGGTACAGAATGGAATAAGTGATGCAATAACTATGGCAACACCTAAGTCTACGATAATTGCACGGAATAAATTATTAACTGACCAGGTTGCAAGTTATGAGGCGCAACTTATTGAATTACAGCAACTCAAAGATGAAAATGCTCAACTAAGAAAAGAATTGTCGTATCTTCCAATTCCTGACGAGACAATAACGGTACAAATTTTAGGTAAGCCAAGTCAGTCATTAATGAATAGTATGGTTATTAATGCAGGAACCGCGCAAGGGGTGCGGATTGGTCAATTAGTAACAGTGCAACATAATTTGGGGCTCGGAACTGTTGTGTCAGTATCGTCAAAAACAGCGGTAGTTGAGTTATTTGGAGGACCACAATTTTCTGGTGATGTTTTGCTTGCAAATAAAAATATAACGGTGCCTGCAACAGGAAAGGGTGCTGGTAATTTTGAGATCCATATTCCTCGAGAAGTCGCTGTTTCAGACGGAGATTTTCTAGCTTTTCCAGGAAATCCATCAGTCGTTATTGGTGTAGTAAAATCAATTATTTTTGATCCTCGCGATCCGTTTCAGACGGTACTTGCGCGAGCACCGGTTAATATACAAGAATTGCGTTTTGTGGAGGTGGTGAAATAGAGAATAAAAATAGTATTTAAAACAAAGGATAATATTCCTTTTTTTATTTATATAAAATTTATCTTGAGTTGTTAGAATGGAGACATGTTTGATAAGCAGTATCCAAATGGAATAACAATAAATCAGTTCGCTGAAATAATGATAAAGAATTTTGATGATGTAAATTCGCGGCTAAATAATATTGAAACAAGTCTAAATACTTTAGAAGTTAAGGTTGATAGTCTTACGCATAAGATGATTATTATTGAGGATAAGATAAATAATCTTGAAAATAAGATGAAGCATTTAGAATATCGAACAGTTGTTATTGAGCATAGATTTGATATTTTCGAAGAGCGATTCGATGTGTTTGAACAAAAATTCGAAAAGCATGCTGGATGGGTAAGAACATCAGTTCATTACTTGGCTGA
Organism: bacterium; assembly: GCA_037144045.1. Taxonomy (GTDB): domain Bacteria; phylum Patescibacteriota; class Minisyncoccia; order Phycocordibacterales; family UBA1006; genus CAIXMG01. Next base: position 96,919 of record JBAWXN010000001.1, read on the forward strand.
TGTTATAGAGGGCGAAGTGGGTGTAAAGGTGCTATTATAGATAGTATGAAACAAGTAATACTTATTCATGGGCTGCCAGACGATAATGAGTTTGACGACCCCCTGATTCCATCTCCTTCAAACAGTCAATGGCTTCCTTGGGTTCAAAAAAAATTAGCAATGCAAGGTGAAGTTTGTCAGTCTTTAGAATTTCCATTTCAAAATCATGAACCTGTATATTCGGCGTGGCTAAATGTTATAGAAAATTTTAAAATTGATTCTAATACAACACTGGTGGGGCATAGTTGCGGAGGCGGATTTTTATTGCGGTACTTGTCTGAATATCCAGACCTAAAACCTAAACGAGTGATATTGGTCGCGCCATGGATTGATCCACAGAAAGAGCTTAGTACTCATTTCTTTGATTTTAATATAGATGAAACTTTAAATGAAAGAACTGATGTACGTATGCTCACATCTGCTGATGATATGGAAAGTGTTTTAATATCAATTAAACGAATCAAAGAAAAATTACCAACTATTACGTGTCACGAATTCACTAACAAAGGGCATTTTTGCACACCACAGTTTCCTGAGTTGTTAGAACTCCTAAAATAAGGTATATTCACCTCGTATGAAAATTCTCTGTCTTAATACGTGGGGCGGGCGACTTACTGAAAAACTTGTTGATTTCTTAAAACAGCATACCGATGTTGATGTTTTTTGTTTCCAGGAAGTCTATAACGAGGCCCATGGTAAGGATACTATCTGGATGGATACTAATTTTGACCTCTTGAATGATTTAAAAAAGGCACTCCCGGATTACTTGTGTTATTACGACCCACACCTCAGTGATTATTGGGGGTTGGCAATGTTTGTACGAAAGGAATTGATAGTACTTGAACAAGGTGAATGGTTTGTACACAAGCATAAGGGACACAACTATGAACAAGAAAAAATTGGGCACACTGCAAAAAATGTTCAATATGTAACCCTAAAAGTTGAAGACCAGCAAAAACTTACCATTATTAATTTCCATGGATTATGGAATGGACAAGGAAAAGGTGATAGTGATGACCGTATTGAACAGTCGCGACAACTGGTAGAATTTTGTGCACGTATGCGTAATCAATACGTTCTATGTGGCGACTTCAACTTACTTCCTGATAGTAACAGTCTCCTTATGTTCGAAGAATTTGGCTTAAGAAACTTGATCAAAGAAAATAATATTACTTCTACGCGTACTTCATTGTATCCAAAAGAAGGTCGCTTTGCAGACTATGCATTTGTTGCCAAAGGGGTTGATGTGAAAAATTTTAGCGTATTACCTGACGAAGTTTCAGATCACGCGCCACTCCTTATTGAATTATAATTATTATGAGTCACTTTAATTTTTCTATTATAAAAAAAATTCCTGGCACACTCGCGCGAGTTGGTGAAATTACCACGCCGCACGGAATGATTCAAACACCTTCTTTTGTGACAGTGGGAACTAAAGCAACCGTAAAAGCACTTACTCCGGAACAGGTAGGTGATTTAGGTGCACAAGTAGTACTTGCGAACACCTATCATTTATACCTCGAACCAGGCGAAGACATTGTTGCAGCCCATGGAGGTTTTCCAAAAATGATGAATTGGCATGGACCAACAATGACGGACAGCGGTGGATTTCAGGTGTTTTCTTTAGGTACTGCTTTTGATCAGAAGGTTTCAAAACTCGCAAATGTGCAGCAGATTACTGATGAAACTCCTTATGCAATATCAGACAAGGCGCTTGCAAAAATTGATGAAGACGGAGTTACGTTTAAATCATATAAAGACGGTTCAGAACACCGATTTACTCCAGAACGTTCTATGGAAATTCAGTGGAAGTTAGGTGCTGATATTATTTTTGCGTTTGATGAATGTACGAGTCCTATTGCTCCTGAAAAATACCAAGTTGAGGCTATGGATCGAACGCATCGATGGGCGTTGCGGAGTCTCGAAGCGCATAATAAATTAGATCAAGAAAAAAAACAGGCACTTTTTGGAGTCGTTCAAGGAGGACGTTTTGAGCATCTCCGTAAAGAATCCGCGCAAGTACTCGCTGATATGGTAACCGATCAAGGTGATCGTTTTGACGGTTTTGGAATCGGTGGATCATTTGAAAAAGACGATTTAGGTACTGCAGTGAAATGGGTAAACGAAATTCTTCCAGAAAGTAAACCACGACACTTGCTCGGAATTGGTGAACCGATTGATTTTTTCCTTGGGGTAGAAAATGGATGCGACACCTTTGATTGTGTAGCACCTACTCGTATCGCAAGAAATGGTGGACTGTATACAACCACGGGAAAAATTAATATTCACAATGCAGTACATAAAACGAGTTATGTTCCAATAGAAGAAGGGTGTGATTGTTACACCTGTAAACATTATACGCGGGCATACCTTGCGCATCTGTTCCGGTCAGAAGAAATGCTTGGGGCAACCCTTGCCTCGATTCACAACTTATTTTTTATTAATAAGTTAGTCGCTAATATTCGAAAGGCACTCCTTGAAGATACTTATTTTGAACTCAAAAAAGCGTTTCTTGAGAAGTATTACTAAGACATATCAAAAAAATCATGACAAGAGCCCTTTGTAGGGCTTTTGCATATACTAGATATCTATGTGCGGAATTGTTGCAAAAATTACTGATCATAAACCAGTGAAGGATTTTTTAATTTCAGGGCTTCAAAAACTGGAAACTCGTGGTTATGACGGGTATGGTATTTATATTCTCGGAAAAGGTGGTGTAAAGGTTGGGCCAAAAGAACTTGCTCGATTACAACAAGAAATGGAATCAGTTCCTGATGGACTAGTAGGTATTGCACACAATCGATGGGCGACTCATGGGATTGCTGATCAGAAAAATTCACATCCCCATACCTCAGGACCGGTTCATATTGTTCATAATGGGCAAGTCACTAACTATTTAGAACTTAAAGAAGAACTCCTTAAAAAAGGTTATGAGTTTAGTTCAGATACAGATACTGAAGTACTTGCACACTTGATTCGTGACTATAGTATTTACACAAAAGACTTGTTTACCGCAGTACATCAAGCACTATTACGCCTCGAACAAAGTACTTACGGTTTAGTAGTTATTCATGATGACTATCCTCATGAAATGGTGGTAGCGCGTATGGGTAGTCCAGTATTGATCGGCACTACAGGTCATGAAACATTCGTTGCTTCACAAGAAGGTGCACTGTTTGGGTATGTTGAAAATTATCGAGAACTTAATGACGGAGATATTGTATTATTGAATCCTGCTGGAATCCAAAAAGCTATCAATGTATCAGGAGAGTTAAAAGCTATTGCAGAATATCCTATTGATCCAGAGCATTATAAATCACTCGAGAAGCAATCAGAGTTTTGGATGTATGACGAAATGATTTCTGCCCCGGAAACATTATTGCGCGCATTACAAAACGGTTCTCGGGCACGACTTGATCAAGGAGTAATCCTCGGTGGCCTTCTTGATAATAAAGAAATTTGGAATAAGTTAGGAAAGATAAAACGCTTTATTTTTGTAGGTTGCGGAACTTCGTATCACGCAGGGAAAATTATGGCGCTTGCTATGGAAGAAATAGCAGGGATAGAGGCTCAGGTGATTATTGCTTCTGAGTGGATTTATCGAACAGCGGTTTTTGATCCTGAGACAACGTGCCTTGTTGCAATATCGCAATCTGGTGAAACGGCTGACGTGCGTAAACTGCTTGAAATTTGGAAAATGCGGGGAATCCTTACATTAGGTATTGTTAATGTACCCAATACACAAATCCCGAAAATTACTGATGCTGGAGTGTATTGTCACATTGGTAAAGAAGTCGGGGTTGCATCTACAAAAGCTTTTTTGGGTCAAGTAATATGCGGACTCCTTTTTGTAGTCCTTATGGCACAACAGCGTGGACTTTCACTTACAGATCGAGCTCGTTACATTAGTGAAATACTTACGCTTCCTGAAAAAGCAGGTGAAGTGCTTAAGCAAGAATCGCATATAAAATCATTGGTTAAAAAATACGCAGCAGCGAGGGACTTTTTATTCATTGGGCGAAAATATAGCGAACCAGTGGCACTCGAAGGTGCGCTCAAACTCAAAGAAATTTCGTATATTCACGCAGAAGGATATGCGTCAGGTGAAATGAAACACGGACCCCTCGCAATGATTGATGAATTTTTTCCAACATTTGTAATTGCACCAAAAGATTCTGTGTACGATATGACGCTACACAACACCGCTGAAATTCATGCACGAAATGGGAAGATTATTATGGTAACTACAGCAGGGAATACGAATGCTGCTCAGCATGCCGATGACGTTATTTATATTCCTCAAACGCTTGAGGCGTTTTCACCGATTTTATCGGTAATTCCAACCCAGCTTTTTGCCTTTTTTATGGCACTTGAAAAGGGGTATAATCCTGATCAGCCACGTAATCTTGCTAAATCGGTAACGGTTGAATAATGCAGTTAAAAAATGCTTGAAAAACCCTTGACTTTACTTATTATTCGTCTATACTAAGCTTCGTCACTTTTTAAATCGGTACAAGCCAAGTAATCCCCATGTTGGCAAGCGGAAATCGCTTGCATTTTATATGGGCATTTGCTATGATGGCTTTCGTCTCGCTAAAAAGCAGGCAATTGTATTTTGTCAACAGAAGCAAATCCGATTCACAAGAAATGTGTGAATGCGGATAGATTATGCATCTCATGTTCGAAGCAGAAGATTTTAAATTCTTTTGTTTCGTTCTATGAGAATACAAAACTGGAAGGTTCAATAAATTTTTACAAGAAACTTTATTGGGCATCAACTTCCTGTTTATTCTTTTTTAGTAGAGTTTGATCCTAGCTCAGGATGAACGCTGGCGGCGTGGATAAGGCATGCAAGTCGAACGGAAAAATCTTTCTGAAAGCTTTGAAGTGAAGGGTAGCAATACCTGGAATGAATTTGACGGACGATCTGATTTTTTAGTGGCAAACGGGGTAGTAACATGTGGGAACATACCCAGAAGTCGAGAATAATCCATCGAAAGGTGGACTAATACTCGATAGTCCCTACGGGGTAAAGTCTTCGGACGCTTCTGGAATGGCCTGCACGGTATCAGCTAGTTGGTAGTGTAACGGACTACCAAGGCAATGACGCCTAGGGGAGGTGAGAGCCTGACCCCCACCATTGGAACTGCGACACGGTCCAAACACCTACGGGTGGCTGCAGTCGAGAATCTTCGGCAATGCACGAAAGTGTGACCGAGCGACGCCGCGTGATTGATGAAGCCCTTAGGGGTGTAAAGATCTTTTATGCGTGAAGAAATTATTGACATTAGCGCATGAATAAGGGGCTCCTAACTCTGTGCCAGCAGGAGCGGTAATACAGAGGCCCCGAGCGTTATCCGGAATTATTGGGCGTAAAGGGTGCGTAGGTGGTTTTATTAGTCGAATGTTAAAGATCTGGGCTCAACCCAGGGACGGCATTCGAAACGGTAAGACTCGAGTATGTGAGAGGTGAACGGAACTCATGGAGTAGGGGTGAAATCCGTTGATATCATGGGGAACACCAAATGCGAAGGCAGTTCACTGGCACATCACTGACACTCAAGCACGAAAGCGTGGGTAGCGAATGGGATTAGATACCCCAGTAGTCCACGCCCTAAACGATCTTCACTAGCTATACGGAGTATCGACCCTCTGTGTGGCGTAGCTAACGCGTTAAGTGAAGCGCCTGGGAAGTACGGCCGCAAGGCTAAAACTCAAAGGAATAGACGGGGACTTGCACAAGCGGTGGATTATGTGGTTTAATTCGACGATAAACGAAGAACCTTACCAGGGTTAGAAATCAAGACGAAGATAGCCAGAAACGGTTATCGCCTTCGGGCGGCTTGACAGGTGATGCATGGTCGTCGTCAGTTCGTGGTTTGAATTGTTCCCTTAAGTGGGGTAACGAACGAAACCCTCGTTGTGTGTTATATATGTCACACGAGACTGCCCCCTCACTGTTCAGAAATCTTCTTATGAAATTTTTGAAATTGTGAATAGTGAGGGGGGAGGAAGGAGAGGATGACGCCAGATCAGCATGTCCCTTGATACCCTGGGCTACACACGTAATACAATGGTCACTACAAAGGGCTGCAATACCGTAAGGTGGAGCCAATCCCTAAAAGTGGCCTCAGTTCAGATTGAGGTCTGAAACTCGACCTCATGAAGCTGGAATCGCTAGTAATCGCAGGTCAGCTATACTGCGGTGAATACGTTCTCAAGTCTTGTACTCACCGCCCGTCAATTCAAGGGAGCCGGTAGCACCCGAAGTCTGCGCATCGCGTGGCCTAAGGTGAGATTGGTGACAGGGAATAAGTCGTAACAAGGCACGGGTAGCGGAAGCTGTTCGTGGATCAATTCAATTGAAAATCGGTTAACATTTATGTTAGCTCTATTGTCGATTACCAACGGGTAGATGATTGCTTTATCATCATTAAAATAAGCACGGTAACTTAGCCTTCGTTAGGCCAAGTCGAAAACCAGGGTTGTGTCATTCTGTACAGAGACATAACATGGTCATAGGACGAAACAAAAGAGACTATAATCTTTTGTGGGATGCATTAATCTAAACAAGCTTCTGGCAAAGTAAAGCAAAAACAACCCTGATTGGGTTGTTTTTGCTTTACAAAGAAGTATAATGAGCACATGAATATTGGGAGTATGCGAGGTAAAATGGCGTTAGTTTTAGGTGACGTAGGTATTCTCTTAGGAAGTCTTTTGTTGGCGTTAATTATTCGTTATCAAGTAATTCCTACAGGGGCCGAGATTTTTGTCTTAATACAGTCATTTGCACCAGTTATAATGGTTTGGTTGATTATCTTGTATATAGCAGGACTCTACGACCGATTTGCTTTTGATTTTAAGAAAAGAGTTTTCTCGATACTCACTCGTGCACAAATTGCTAATGGAATAGTTGCAGTATTGTATTTTTATATTCTCGATACTGCGGTAAACCCTAAAACAATTTTGTTTATTTATGTAGTGCTGGCTTCGTTCTTCATATTACTGTGGCGTGTTTTTGCATTTCCAATGTTATATCGACCTTCAAGAATAAAGGCGGTACTTATTTGCGCAGGTAAACCACTTCAAGAAATGGCTCAAGCGCTCACCGACAAAAAATACGGTATTCAATTGGTACGTACGCACGATTTGGTGATTGAAACTATTACTTCACTTGATTTGCGGCATGAAATTGAACAACAGGGTATAGAAATGGTTATCTTTGATTATCAGCATCCACATGCGCAAGAAATGATTGAAAATCTTTATCCGTTAATATTTAAAGGGGTTGGCTTCGTTCAATTTGAAGAATTGTATGAAATGGTATTTTCTCGGATTTCAATAGATCATCTAAGTCCTGAGTGGTTTTCACAGAACACCTATTCAAAAAATACTATGGCATATATGGTTGCTAAACGAATCATGGATTGTGTTATTGCTGTCCCTCTATTAATAGTCACCGGAATTTTCTTTCCGATTATTGTTGCGCTCATTAAGTGGGATAGTGCAGGAGATGCATTTATTTATCAAGAGCGCATTGGAAAGAATGGAAATCGTATCCGTATTCCTAAATTCAGGTCAATGACGGTTAATGATCAAGGGGTATGGGTGAATACTGCGGGTGATGCACGAATTACTCGGGTAGGGTCATTCCTTCGGAAAAGTCGTATCGACGAGCTACCGCAGTTGTGGAGCGTTATAAAGGGTGATTTATCACTCGTAGGTCCTCGACCAGATATTATTGGTTTGGGAATTGAGCTTGAAAAAACAGTGCCATTTTATACGGTGCGCAACTTGGTTGTTCCGGGACTTTCGGGATGGGCTCAAATTTCACAAGACCTTCCTCCACAGTCATTAGAAGAAACTATTGTGCGTCTTTCGTATGACTTGTATTATGTAAAACATCGATCAGTACTGCTTGATTTAGAGATCGCATTAAAAACCGTTAGAATTTTATTATCACGTATGGGTGCTTAATCTATGGATGAATCTCATGTAAAAACAATTGTTATTACTGGTGCTGCGGGATACGTCGGTGCAATGTTAGCGCATCAGTTTTCGTTACGGCCAGATATTAAAAAAATTATTGGTATCGATAAAAATCCATTGCCTGAATTCTTAAAACCGTTAGTAAATAGTGGGGTATTAGTTTGGATACAAGAAAACCTGAGTGAAGGTAATTGGGAATCATTAATTGAACCTGAGGTGCCGGAAATAATTATTCATACGGCATGGCAAATTCGAGAAATGTATGGAAAATCAGCTATTCAATGGAAGTGGAATATTGAAGGATCCGACCGAGTTTTCAATTACGCATTTACCCATCCGTCAGTAAAACGACTTATTCACTTTTCAACGGTCGCGTCATATGCGGCGTATCCCGATAATGAAATTAATCACTTCTTTACGGAACAAGAACCATTTCGAGTGAGTGACTATTTGTATGCAGAAGAAAAAAGAATTGCAGAAGAACATTTGAAAGCATTAGTTGAAAAAAATAAACAAGATAATAAAACCGTTCCTCAAGTATTTATCGTACGTCCTGCTGCAATTACAGGTCCAAGAGGTCGCTATATGACGGTTCGTGTGGGACTTCAGTCAGCACTTTCTGGTCAACTGAATAAAGGATTTGCGCAAAAGTTGATGTCGCTTTTGACTTCATGGGTACCGCTTACTAAAAAATGGTGTCGACAGTTTATTCATGAAGACGATGTGACAGATATTGTAGCGCTCCTTGCTTTTGAAGATGGATTAGTTGGAGACTATGAAGCATTTAATATCTGCCCACCAGGTCCAGTGGTTACGGGTCCTGATATGGCGCGTGCGGTACGCAAAAAATCGGTATACCTTCCACCACGACTCATACAAATTATTTACTTTTTACTGTGGCATGGATCACGAGGTAAGATTCCAACTTCGCGTGGAGGCTGGAAAACCTATAGTTATCCTATCTCCGTTGACGGTTCAAAAATTACTCAATTGTTTGGGTATCAGTATCACTATGAAGCATACCCTGCGTTTACTGAATTTGTAGGGCGATACACTTCATTAGTACCGAAAGACCGCATTCCTAATAAAAAGTAGTACAAAATAAACCCTGCTGAGTGCAGGGTTTTTGTTACAGGTAATGTACGAGTTCAGCAATCGTTGAAATTTTCGCATCAGCTATACTCGTGCGTTGTAAATCAAGGTGAATAGCGTGCATCCCTGCCTCCTTGGCGCCCAGGTAGTCGTTTTTGTAGCTATTACCTATATGTAATATTTCGTAGGGTTGTAATCCTGAAAGAGTAATTAGTTTTTGAAAAATCTCTTGATCAGGTTTTTTGTAGCCTACTTCATACGAAAACAAGGTGTAGTCTATAGAATGATTAAGTGCTGCGAGTGCAGGTTTACCATAGTCGTATCCCAAGTTAGAAATAACGGCAAGTTTGTAATTATGAGCTTGAGTAATTTCCTCGAGGATTTCTTTGGCGAAAAGTACTGGTTCAATACTTGCGCATTCTGCATCAATAAGTTGCTGGATATCAGATACGTGTTCATCACGTAGTAAATTAAGTGATTGCAATGTAGCAATCATGGATACATTATCACATAAGAACCGGTGACGCAGATTTGCTGGATCAAGTAATGCTGTTTGCTCAGCAGAAAAGTACTTTGCTACCTCCTGCATCCAGTTGTTTTTCTTGATAATAAGAGTAGTGTCAAAGATGTCTAACGAGACAAGCTTTATCCCTTCGAATTTCATAAGAATAGATTTGTAGTCAGCATACTTGTTTTAGAGGGGATGTCAAACTTGTTTCAAAACCTAAAACCTTGTAGAGTAAAGAAAAAATATGATACAGCACAATCTTGTATTTGGTGGTTTTTACATCCACTACAAACATAATCCGGAAGGCGAACCGGGAAATTACTGGTACCAAGTACTCAATCTGAGTCACTTGAAGGATCAGGATATGACCGTGGTAACCTATCGACCATTATATAAGTCTCATGTTTACAAAGAAGGACGTCACTGGGACGGTAAGCTCTTGAGTGATTGGATGTTACCACTTCCAGAAACGGTAAAGGTTAAGGAACGCTATCGACTTGTTGTACCAGGTACTGCAGAGCACGATCAGTGTATAAAATTAGTTCAAGAACTATACGGTGAAGACGAGCAAGCATTTTATGGATTGAATATGCAGTAGTTGTAATACGTAAAAACCCTTAAGGATTTTCCTAGAGGGTTTTATTTTTGAGGCTTTTTTTGTAAGGTAAAAAATGGTAAGGTGGGAATACTATGCAACAGAACAAGTTCGTTATTAAGTCACATATGACCCCTGCTGGGGATCAGCCTGAAGCGATCAAGGCGCTTGTTTCTGGGCTTAAAAAAGGTATAGCTAAGCAAACCCTACTCGGTGCTACAGGAACGGGGAAGACGTTTACTATTGCTAACGTTATTGAACAAGTACAGCGACCAACACTGGTTATTGCGCATAACAAAACCCTGGCAGCGCAGCTGGCTCAGGAATTCACAGAATTTTTCCCTGATGCGGCAGTACATTATTTCGTATCGTATTACGATTACTATCAACCAGAAGCATACATGCCTATGACGGATACGTACATCGAAAAAGACGCTCAAATCAACGAAGAAATCGACCGATTACGTCACGCGTCGACTCAAGCACTCCTCACGCGGTCAGATGTGATCATTGTTGCGTCCGTTTCGTGTATTTATGGATTGGGAAGTCCAGAAGAATACGCTGAAATGAATGTGCAGCTTAAACTTGATCAGAAACTATCAAAACGCGAACTCATGGAACAGTTGGTGCGGGTTCACTATGGCCGCACGACAGCAGATTTAAATCCTGGACAATTCAGAGCCGTAGGCAACCGTGTGGATGTTATGCCGGTATCTGAAAAATTGATGTATTCAATTATTTTTTCTGGTAACCAAATTGGAGTTATTCATATTATTAATCCAGTAAACGGGATGATTATCGAATCACCGGAACACGTGTTTCTGTTCCCAGCAAAGCACTTCCTTACAGAAGGGGAAAAGAAAGAAAAAGCACTCATTGCTATTGAAAAAGAAATGAAGGAAACTGTAAAGAAGTTTGAGAAAGAAGGTAAGCTCCTTGAGGCAGAACGAATTAAACGTCGAACCCAAAATGATTTATCAATGATGCGAGAAATGGGATATTGCTCTGGAATTGAAAACTATTCTCGCCACCTGTCAGGTAAAAAGGCGGGTGAAGCCCCCGAGACATTGTTGTCATATTTCCCAAAAGACTTCCTTACAGTTATCGATGAATCTCATGTGACATTGCCACAATTACATGGAATGTATGCGGGTGATGCATCACGTAAAAAAACACTTATTGAATTCGGGTTTCGACTTCCTTCAGCATCGGATAATCGCCCAATGCAGTATCCTGAATTTGATAAAAAGGTAGGTCAAACGGTATATGTATCTGCAACGCCAAGTAAGCTTGAGATTGAAACATCTGACCAGGTTGTTGAACAGATTATTCGTCCTACGGGACTCGTTGATCCTCAGGTAGAAATTCGCAAGGTTACTCCTGAGGAGGGGTACTCTGGACAAATTCAAGACTTCATTAATGAAACTGAAGCAGAGATTAAAAAGGGTGGGCGAGTGATTGCAACAACACTTACAAAAAAAATGGCAGAAGACCTCTCTGAATATTTAAAGCAACGAAAAATAAAATCAGAATATTTACACAGTGATATTAAAACCATTGACCGTATTAAAATTCTTACCGAATTTAGACGGGGAACGTTTGATTGTCTGGTAGGGGTAAACTTGCTCCGTGAGGGACTCGACATGCCAGAAGTATCATTTATTGGAATCCTTGATGCGGATAAAGAAGGATTCTTGCGATCAGAAACATCATTGATTCAAACTATTGGTCGTGCAGCGCGTAACGTAGATGGACGGGTTATATTGTATGCAGATCATATGACCGGTTCTATGGAACGAGCCATTGGCGAAACAAAACGTCGTCGCGATAAACAGATTGCTCATAACGAGAAACACGGTATTACTCCAATGACGATCAAAAAAACAATTCAAGATATTACGGCTAATATGGAATCGTCGCACGACAAAGCCGTTTCGGCAAACCTAATCCTTGATGAAGAACTGTTTGCAAATAATCCAAGTGAATTGATCAAAATTAAAGAAGATCAAATGAACGATGCAGTGGCTGAACTTGATTTCGAAACAGCAGCAATATTGCGTGATGAAATTCAAGCATTAAAAGAAAAGACAGGTGCTACAAAACCTAAGAAAAAGGAAAGACGAAAATTCAAATAATAGCCAACCGTAATCAATTGTATTTATGAAAAAAACAATCGTATCAATTATCATAGTTGCAGCATTTGTAACAGGGTTAGTGTTTTTAGTGCGCATCAATCCATTAGTGTTACAACCTGAAGTGACTCCTAGTCTTGCACCGTCGCAATCAGTGTTAATAACACAACAGCCAGAGATGGTTTCTGTAGCCGAAGATTCTTATTTGTTAGAAATCACAGGTGGGTATCCTCAATTTCCGCAGGCAGATGATATGTTTAATAAAAAAATTGCTGATGCGATTACTGCAGAAACTGGTGAATTTAAAAAATACGCATCTGAGGATTACCAAGCACAACTTACGACAGATAGTGGTGATTTGTTTCAGAAGCGTTTTGAGCAGGGTGAAATGTATACCTTGTCTTGGAATACAGAAGTGATTCAGTCAAACGATAATTACATTAGTGTTATTATTCGACAAGAATCATACACTGGTGGTGCGCACGGTTCACGCGTTGCCCGCTCGTTTAATTACGATGTTAAGCAACACAAAGAACTTATCCTGACTGATTTAATGAGTTATGAAAAGGCTTCACAAGTTTCTCGAGAATCATTTAAAAAGGTATTCACAGAAAATGGTGATCGTGAAGTATTTGAGAGTTTTGCTCTAGAAGGAACTGACCCGAAAATTCCAGAAAATTTCCAAGTATTTACTATGACGCCGGACGTGATTACGATTTACTTTAATGAGTACCAAGTAGCACCGTATGTATATGGTGAGCAGCAAGTAGTGATCCCAATAAAATAAACCCTGTACAAGACAGGGTTTTTTTATTAGTTTATTTTCATAATCAAAGAAACAGATGAATTATCAACGAATCCTGCAAAACGGTAGAGTTGCGACGATTCTGGAGGCCCATTCAGGAGTTGGTCTTTCCTTACAAAAAGGGCCTGGTTGTCTCGTAAGTGCTTGAAGAGAAACCCGGAATGATTATCGTGGGTGTGAGTGGCAATGTACTCAAGGTGGTGGTCGGTGTATTGTTCGTAGTCAGTATTTTTCGAAAAGTATTCTTCGAATGAATGTATTTGTTTACCCATAAGGAGGGAGTTTAATGCAGATTACCATATATAAATACTTTGTAAAGAACTTATCAATATGCTAGAATAAGTCATTATGGTAAAGAAAAAAGACGGCTCGGCACGCGACGAGAAAATTATTATTAAAGGGGCGCGAACTCATAACTTGAAAAATATTGATGTCGAAATTCCGCGAGGAACCATGACGGCAATTACAGGACTTTCGGGTTCCGGAAAAAGTTCGCTTGCGTTCGATACAATCTTTGCAGAAGGGCAGCGACGCTATGTTGAATCGCTTTCTGCGTACGCACGACAATTTCTTAAACAAATGGGGAAGCCGGACGTAGATGAAATCACTGGACTATCACCGGCAATTTCTATCGATCAAAAATCACGATCAAATAATCCGCGTTCAACGGTTGCAACCATTACTGAAATTTATGACTATTTGCGAGTATTGTATGCTCGTGTTGGTAAGCCGTTCTGTATTGAATGTGGGCGCAAAATTGAAAAATTATCAACCGAAGAAATCTTAAACTTAATTCAAGAAAAGATTAACAGGTTCGAAACGGATAATAAGGGTAATAAAAAAGTAATGGGAGTTCAGTGGAACGATACCCAAGTGCAAATTATGGCGCCCGTAGTTCGTGGTCGCAAAGGTGAATATTATCAACTACTCTACGATATGTTAGGGAAGGGTTTTGCACGTGCACGTATTGATGGGTCAATGAAAAACCTGCGTGAAAAAATAACGCTGGATAAAAATTCTAAGCACGATATTGATTTCCTCGTAGATGAAATTGCTATTCATGAATTTCGCGATGATTTCAAAGCGGCCAGTGAGCGTCTTGCGGAAGCAGTAGAATTGGGGCTTACTGAAGCTGAAAACATGGTGCGTATTGTGTTTGCGGTACCTGGTGAAGAAGTTACTGATGAAAATCGTAACGAACGCGAATTCCTTATGTCAGCAACCTTGTCATGTCCTCATGATGGATTTTCGTATCCTGATATTGAACCACGATTATTCTCGTTTAATAGTCCTTATGGAGCTTGTCCTGAATGTAACGGGTTAGGAACCTATCATTTGTTTGGAAATGAAAACGACGATATTTGTAAAGTGTGTAATGGAGCACGGTTGCGTCCCGAAGGACTCAATGTGTTTTTGCATGGGAACACAGAAAGTGATCGGGTAACGGAAAAGAATCGTAAAGAGTTTGTAAATATTGTTGATGTGACTGACATGTCTATCGAACAAGCAATTACCTTTTTTGCAGATCTACAGCTTTCAAAGCAAGATCGTGAAATTGCGAGTGTTATCCTTAAAGAAATTGAAGACCGTTTATTGTTCATGTTCGATGTAGGTCTTCAATACCTGGAATTAAGTCGACGCGCTAACACCTTGTCAGGTGGGGAGGCGCAGCGTATTCGCCTTGCTTCACAATTAGGTTCCCAATTAGTGGGAGCATTATACGTACTTGACGAACCTACTATTGGGTTACATCAACGTGACAATGATCGTTTGATTAATACGTTAAAGAATTTACGAGACCTGGGAAATACTATTATTGTTGTTGAACATGATGAAGACACGATTTTTGCCAGTGACTACATTGTAGACATTGGTCCTGGTGCTGGGATACACGGTGGAAATGTCGTAGTACAAGGAAATTTGAAAGAGCTCCTTGCGGGGAAAAACAAAGAAAATTCACTCACGATTGATTACTTGAAAGGAGTAGAACAAGTACATATTCCCGAAAAACGTCGTGATAACGACAAGGGTCACTTAAAAGTAGTAGGAGCAACAATAAATAATATTCATAACATTAATGCTGAAATTCCATTAGGGCGTATGAGTGTGATTACGGGTGTTTCAGGTTCCGGAAAATCCTCATTTATGTACGAAGTTGTTTATAAGAACCTACAAGGATTATTGGAGCGACGTTCACGCAGTGCAAAAGTATATAATGCCGCCACGTTTGAAAAGACAGGTGAATTGTCACGGGTAATTATGATTGATCAATCACCTATTGGACGAACACCCCGTTCAAACCCTGCAACGTATACAGGGTCATGGACATTCATTCGTGATTTATTTGCAAGTACCGCCGAAGCACGGGTGCGCGGTTGGAAATCATCACGCTTTAGTTTTAACGTGAAAGGAGGACGCTGTGAGGCGTGCCAAGGAAATGGAGAAATTGCCGTTGAAATGCACTTCCTGCCAACGGTGTATGTAACGTGTGATGTGTGTAATGGAAAACGTTTTGATAAGGAAACGTTAAAAGTGGTGTATAAACCTGCAAAGGCTAAGAAGGGGAAAAATATTTTTGAAGTACTCGAAATGACGATCGAAGAAGCACATGATTTCTTCTACGATATTCCAGCTATTGCAGATCGTATGCGATCATTACTTGATGTGGGGCTTGGATATATTAAGCTCGGACAATCGGCAGATACGCTTTCTGGTGGGGAATCACAGCGTGTGAAGATTTCTTCAGAACTCTATCGTCCTATGACCCAGAAGACAATTTACCTCCTCGATGAACCTACAGTAGGATTGCATTTTGAAGACGTAAAACGTTTGATTGAGGTATTGAATAAGTTGGTAGAACGGCAAAACACAGTGGTACTTATTGAACATAATTTGGATGTTATTAAATGCGCCGATTACCTCCTCGATTTTGGTCCTGAAGGAGGAACCGGGGGTGGTAAAATTATCGCTAAAGGAACTCCCGAAGAGGTGGCAAATAATCCTGCAAGTTACACCGGTAAATACCTTAAGAAAATGCTCAAGAAGAAATAAGGGTCTTGACAAGAATTTGACTTATTTTAACTGGTGTGATAGTGTAGAGATACAGAAATTAATTATTTAGCAGTAAAGTTGTTGAAAACAAACAAACAAAACAAACGTTCTATGGCAAAAGTAAACATTACGTTCAAACCAAAACAGACTACCAAAAAGCTCCTTAAGGGGCTTCAAGACCGTGCGTCAGAAGTGATCGTGAACCGATTTGGCTTGAATGACAGTGGTGAACAACAAACACTTGAATCAATTGGTCAAAAATATGGCATTACTCGTGAACGAGTACGTCAAATTGAAAACTTCGCTCTTAATGCAATTAAAAAATCAGACTCATTCCATGAAGCAGAAGAAATCTTTAAAGAGCTTAAAGATGTTATTCAAACTCTTGGAGGAATTGTTTCAGAAGAAGAACTCCTTCCTATGCTTTCAAAGGATCAAGTAACTCAAAATCATATTGGGTTATACCTCGCATTGGGGAACGATTTTGCTGAAGCAAAAGAAGATGCTCATTTCAAGAAGCGATGGATTGTTGATGGATACACTGCAGAACGAGTACACAAAGCTCTCCTTGATATTCATGGAGCCCTTGCATCAGAAGACCTTATTTCAGAATCTGAAATGATCGACAAAGTGTTGTGTCATGATGGTATCTGCGAAATCACTTCACATAAAGTGGATAATGAAATGGCTGGCCGATGGTTGAACATTTCTAAGTCACTTGCAAAGAATCCTTTGGGTGAATGGGGACGCGCAACATCACCTAATGTGAAAACTCGAGGAATCAAGGACTATGCGTACTTGGTAATGCGACGTCACGGTTCACCTATGCACTTTCGCGAAGTTGCAGAGGCAATCGAAAAAACATTTGGTAAGAAAACTCACACCGCAACCTGTCACAATGAATTGATTAAAGATGCTCGATTCGTCCTAGTAGGACGAGGAGTATACGCACTCAAAGAATGGGGATACACTGCAGGAGTAGTTCGTGAAGTAATTGAACAGATCTTGAAAAAGGACGGTCCAATGACTAAAGACGAAATTATCGAAAAGGTACTTAAAGAACGCTACCTCAAGAAAAATACTATCTTAGTAAACTTGATGAATCCTAAGTATTTTAAAAAAGACAAAAACGGACTCTATAGTGCCGCATAAGTTTTTCAAAAAACCACCTCGAGT
This sequence comes from bacterium, assembly GCA_037144045.1. Classification (GTDB taxonomy): domain Bacteria; phylum Patescibacteriota; class Minisyncoccia; order Phycocordibacterales; family UBA1006; genus CAIXMG01. The sequence continues at coordinate 114,306 of JBAWXN010000001.1, forward strand.
GGTTTTTTGTTTGAATTGTAGTTATAATAACAAGTATCTATGGATCAAACGGGGGTCATTGTTATACTGCGCGATTTTATCTATCCGATCATTGCAGGAACGGCGGTTATTTGGGCACCACTTTTGTGTGGTTATTTAGCTTGGGGCTGGTGGTTAGAATATGTGCGTAAGTTGAAAATTTCAGAAGCGAAATTTACGATGATTGAAATTAAGATTCCGAAGGAAGTCTATAAAAGTCCTGCGGCTATTGAGGTAATGCTTAATTCAATGTATGGGGATACCCGTCCACCACTGTTCACCAAAGGACTTGAAACAAAATGGTCAACGTTGATTACTGACTTTGGAAAATGGTATAGTGCTATCTGGTCAGGATCATGGCCGCTCTGGTGGTCACTTGAAATTGCATCTATTGAAGGAAATATTTATTTCTTTATTCGGTGTGAACCTAAAAACAGAGAAACCATTGAGAACTTGCTCTATTCACAATTCCCTCAAGCAGAGATTACCGAAGTAGATGATTACACAAAGTATGTACCACCGTTTAAAGCGGGGGGATCATGGGATTTACGTGCTTGCGAATATAAGCTGAAAGAAACATTTGAAGTGGTCGACAGTAAAGGTAATAAGAAAAAATACGCCGCAGATGCTGTTCCATTGAAAACCTATGTTGATTACGGGCTCCACGATTCGTTTAACCTTGAAGAAGAACAAAAGATTGACCCAATGGTACCATTCCTCCAAGCAATGGGTTCAATTGGAGTGGGGGAGCAAGTATGGTTCCAGATTGTGATGCAAGGAAGTTGGGCGCATTATGACAACCCTAATCCGGAGAAAAAATCAGAAAAGCCATTCATATCATGGCAAGATGTGGGTAAGTATTATCTTGAAAACAATGTTCTCAAGCGTTGGACAAAACTATTAAGAACAGAAGACCATCCAACTGAGAAAGTAAAGAAAAAAGATAAAGACGGAAATGAAGTTGAAGCTGCCAAAGAGGTTAAATTTTTTACCAGTGGATATGGTGATTTGCCACCGGCTGAAAAAGAACGCGTAGAAGCCATTGATCGTAAATTAGTGAAAAGCGCCTACGATTGTGGAATACGGCTTATGTATATTGCTAAAGCTGATAAGTTTAATAAAAATAAATTTGGTGAAGTTAAAAATGCATTAAAGCAATTTAATGCAGTAAATAGAAATTCACTTGAAGCTATTAATGGTACTGATGATGGATTTGACTATCCATGGCAAGACTATCGCGACCTTAAGAAGTTTACTAATCGTGAAAAAATGTTTAAGCGATATATTAAACGAGAATTCTTCTATCCGCCAGAAATGGGTGCGACCGTGCTTGTAAAAGAAGTACTTGATCGACCTTTGGTAAAGGGAACGATTAAGAGTACTGAAATTTGCCCACTAGGTACCGAAGAGCTTGCGACACTGTTTCATTTCCCGGGAACGGTTGCAAAAACTTCAGCGCTTGGTCGTATTGAAGCTCAAAAAGCCGAACCGCCAGCAAATCTACCTATATAAAATACGCCTCAACACTGAGCGCGTTTTTTTATTTTGGCCCTAGGTATATTTTATGATATTATGGATGAATTATGGAACCAAATCCTCCTTTTCCGCACATCGACATGAAGCCTAAAAGTACCCCGTGGAGGTTCTTATTCTTGATTATTGGGATCGCTCTCATTGTAGGAGGATCATTTTTTGTTATTGGACAGGCGCCAGCTGATTTTGTACCGGGGACTCAAGTTAAGGTATCTGAAGGCTCATCAGTACGCGATACGGGTGATTTGCTCTATCAAAAAAAGGTGATTAGATCGAGTAGCCTCTTTCAGTTTATTGTGAAAATGGCGTTTCATGACCGTCCGGTTATTGCTGGTGACTTTGCTTTTGAAAAAAACTACAATGTATATGAGGTTGCTAAAATGCTCACTGGTGGTGGTTTTGGTGGGACGCAGGTACGAATTACTATCCCCGAAGGAAGTTCGGTGGTAGAAATCGCAGCTATTATGAGTAAATCAATTCCAGGCTGGAATGCAAATGAATTTGTTTCAAAAGCTAAACCCTTTGAAGGAACCCTTTTCCCGGAAACATATATTGTATTTAAATCTATTACGGCTGACGATTTGATTGAACAGTTAAAAAAACAATATGCGAGTAAAACAAAAAATCTAAAAGATGAAATCAAAAAATCAGGATACAGCGAATCGCAAATAATTATTATGGCATCTTTGTTAGAGAAAGAAGCGAAAAATGAATCCGAAGCGAAAATTATTTCAGGAATTCTTTGGAAGCGTATTAAGCAAGGAAAGCCGCTCCAAGTAGATGCACCATTTCTCTACACGCTTAAAAAAACAAGTGCTCAACTAACGATGAAAGATCTTCAGAAAGATGGTCCCTATAATACCTATACTCGTAAAGGGCTTCCAGCGACAGCTATTGGCAACCCGGGAATGACTATGATTTTGGCAGCGCTGCGTCCAGAAAGTTCAAGTTATTGGTTTTACCTTCATGGTAACGATGGGGTAATCCGTTACGCAAAAACATACGAAGAGCACCTTATTAATAAGAAAAAATATTTAAAGTAAATTTAGACATATGAAAGGAAAGAAGTTAGCATTTATTGATATTGAAACTACAGGAACCAATGCTTATAAACATGAGATTGTTGAAATCGGCTGCCTCCTTGCAAAACAAAACGATGATGGAACTTTTACTACTATCGAAGAATTCGAAGTAAAAGTGAAGCCTGAACATATTGAGACCGCTGAACGGGAGGCGTTGCGTATCAACGGGTATGATGAAAGTCAGTGGTTATTTGCTCATACGCAGAAAGAGGCTTTAACTCTTGTTTCTCAAAAATGTGAAGGTGCCGTTATGGTGGCACAAAATGCATCGTTCGACTATTCATTCCTTGCGGTAGCATTTGGAAAATATGAAGTAAAAGACCCTTTCTTCTACGCTAAACTCGACACGATTCCTATGGCATATTTACGATTTCGTAATGATCCTGAAATGGATAGTTTTACCTTGAGAAAACTCTGTGAAAAATTTGGGATTAAAAATGAAAAAGCACACACGGCTATGGCTGATATTCGCGCCACCTATGAAGTATTTAAGCGATTACTGGGTCAAAAGTAGTGCACAGGTAAAGCCTTGCGCTTTTTTTGTTTATATGGTATAAAATCACAAATCGAGTCCTATGGCAGAAACGAAGCAAGAGCCTTACTCAACCAAGGTTCCCAAGAAGCTCAGGGCGCTATCAAAACAAAATCATCATCGAAAGTCGATTGTGAGTATCTTCAAGTCATTGGTGTCATTTTCCTACCAGCGTGAACTAGCTCAATACGTAGTATTGGTTTTAGAAATAATTCACAACTTGATTACTTTAATCAAGAGACCAGGAAAAAAGTACCTTAATACAATTCTTGAAGCTACACAAACAGCACTACAACTTGAAGATGGTGATGATGATGTTTCTGATAATAGTGTCCCCCATTCGCCACTAGGAAAGCAGCAATATGTTGCAGTAGTAGGCGGATTATCTATCAATAGTAATCAGTGTATTAAATTACTTCAAACACAGGGAAGACTCACTAAACAGAATATTCGTATCTGTGATGACATTGAGCGATTCAAAAGTGGTACGTACACTGAAGTACTAACGAGTCAAAATTGTGTAGGCATTATCTTGGGTCCTATCCCGCATTCACATAATGAAAACGTTGAAAAAGTGCTTTTGCATAAAATCGTATACGCACGAAATAATAGTAGTACTCATGGTAAGTTGAGTCTTACCAAAGCTTCTATTACTCGCGCTATTGAAGAATTAAAACAAAGAAAAATTATTTAACCAAGAAGTGTCTCCGGGCACTTTTTTTATTTACTAAATATGGTACTATCACGACATGTTTACGTGGTTGTCAAAACAGATAAAACCAGGAATCGGGAAAAAAGTATTCGTAGGAGTTTCGGGAGGGGTTGATTCCTCGGTGGCGCTTGCGTTACTTCAAGACCAAGGCTATGACGTAGTCGGGGTTTTTATTCGTACCTGGCAACCTGATTTTATTGAATGTACGTGGCGTGATGAACGACGCGATGCCATGCGGGTGTGTGCACATCTAGGTGTTCCATTTGTCGAGCTTGATTTAGAGCATGAATATAAAGAAGGAGTTGCTGATTATATGATTGCAGAATATAAAAAAGGTCGAACCCCTAATCCTGACGTGATGTGTAACCGAGAAGTAAAGTTCGGGGGATTTTTAACGTGGGCACTTGCACAAGGTGCTGATTATGTAGCGACGGGGCACTATGCGCAAAATAATAATGGTGAACTTGTGAAGGGAATTGATCAATCAAAAGACCAGTCTTATTTTTTATGGACATTAACCCCTGAGCAGTTGAAACATATTTTGTTTCCTGTGGGAAATTTACCTAAGACCAAGGTACGCAAACTTGCGCGGAAATATCGTTTACCGACAGCGGTAAAAAAAGATTCCCAGGGAGTATGTTTTATTGGCGAGATTGATATGAAGGAATTTTTGAAGCATTACATCGGATCGGATACAGGGCTAGTGACCAATGAGCACGGTGAAGTTGTTGGACAACATGAAGGGGTGTTGTTGTATACACTAGGTGAGCGTCATGGGTTTACTATTACCAAGAAGACAACTTCGGATAAACCTTATTATGTTATTGCAAAAGATATTAAAAATAATAAATTAGTAGTTTCGCAGAATCCTCAATCAACAGTCATAGATAGTCAGGTTCACCTCGAGCAATGCGTGTGGCGTGTTCATCCTAATTCGAAACAGTATACTGTTCAAATTAGGTACCACGGTGCACTTAAAGAAGTACATATGAGTCATGTAACTAATACAAACGCGTTAGTTCACTTTACTGAATCGGATTTTTCATTAGCTCCTGGTCAATCCGTGGTAATTTTTGACGGTGCGGTATGTATTGGAGGAGGTATTGTTGCCTAGTGCGTTTCTTTTTTAAAATAGTTTGCTATAGTGGTCCCATGAAGTTGGCAAAGAAAATTCTTATCATAGGCATGCTTGCCTTTTGTTGTATCGGAATAGTGTTTACGGGAGTGTTTATTGCAATGCAGTTTGGGTGGTTAAATGTGAGGGGAACAATCGCCGAGAGAAACAATTCAATATACAGCGCAAGGCTACTGGTAAAAAATAAATCCACATCAAATGATGATTCACAAGCAGTGATTTTATGTAAAATTCATGCATTATCAAATATGGCACCTGAAACGGCGCGGAATATTTATAATACGTATCAAGTGAAGCAGGATAGTATTTTGATCAATCAAATGCTTGATGTTGCACAGAAAAGGTTTTTAGATACGAACCTTCCTACCGTGTTTACCACATGTGCGCATGCATTAATTCCTGACACAACACCGCTCGCACAAAGCGCTTTTGCTTGGGCAGATTCGCAAGAATGGGGTGTGATTCGTTCAGCATTTATTCGTGATCAAGATATTATTCGACAAGCAGCAAAAGATGCAGGAATTTCACCGCGATTACTCCTCGGGGGAATCATTGGTGAACAGTTTAGATTTTTCACGAATTCACGCGATACGTTTAAATCATATTTTGAACCATTAAAAATTTTGGCATCGCTCTCAAAATTTTCGTATGGAATTGCAGGGCTTAAACCAGAAACAGCATTGCGTGTCGAGCAAAATCTAAAAAATCCAGAATCAGTGTTCTATTTAGGTAAAGATATGGAAAACGTTATTACATATCCAGAAGGGAGTATCGAAGACACGGTACGTTTTGATAGAATTACTGATACTAAAAATACCTACTATTCCTATTTGTACGCGGGATTGTTTATGCGCCAAGTAATGGCACAATGGAAAAAATCAGGATATGATATTTCTAATCGTCCTGAAGTATTATCGACATTGTACAATCTTGGATTTAATCGTTCGATACCTAAAGCTGATCCAGGTGCAGGTGGTGCACCGATCACAGTGAATGGAATTGAATATAATTTTGGACAACTTGGTTATGAATTTTATTATTCAGGTGAACTCTCGCAGGAATTTCCTTATTGATATACCCAGAAACACTTGCATTCGTTTGCAAGTGTTTTATAATGAACTCATATATGTTCAATCAAATTTTCGATCCACAATTTATTTTATTCATTTGTAAATTATCACTTGCTATGGTGCTCGGTCTTGTTCTTGGACTTGAACGAGTGTATGCACATAAAACGGCGGGCATGCGAACGTATGCACTGGTGTCCGTTGCTTCAGCTGCATTCACCATGGTGTCATTGTTTATCGGAGAAAATTTTATTCAATTTTCTGCCGGATTCAATCCAGCGTTTATCGCAGGTAATATTATTGTAGGAATTGGATTCCTTGGTGCAGGTCTTATTTTACACAAAGATGGACATATCGAAAACCTTACCACCGCGGCAGGTATTTGGGCATGTGCAGGAATCGGAATGATGATTGGATTCGGAATGATCAAAGAAGCCTTGTTTATGAGTATTTTGATCTTCTTCGTACTTGGGGTTATGTCAGTAATTGAACGCTTTGTACGACTCACTTTTTTCCCAGATCCTATGATTGATGAAGTAGTTGCACCTAAAAAAGTTCGCGCTTCACGTAAAAAAATTATAGAAGATAACGATTAGTATAAAAAGCTCCCTAATGAGGAGTTTTTTGGTGTACTTGTCTTTTTGGTTTTCCTATGGTATTGTGCCTAAAATTTAAACTAAAAAATAAATAGATATGAAACAGGATGTAAACTTAGATGTGGGAAACAGCTTCAGTGCTTTTGCTCATAGAATTAATCAGGGTTCTTATTTTAACTCTCCATTTGTAACAGTAAAAGAGAGTGAGATAGGGGGGTTCCGTAGTTCTAAAGGATATCGTTTGCAAGGATTGCCAGTAGATATCTGGAACACGGCAGGCATGGACGGTATTGGAACTAAAGTGCTTATATCAGACGCAGCCAAAATGTATGAAACATCTGCAGCAGATTTAGTTGCAATGGTTTGTGGAGATATTACTCGAAAAGGAGGATTACCTCTCATTATGATGAATGTGCTTAATGTAGCATCCCTAGACACTCATGAGTATATTACTGCAGCGCAGCAGCTCATGCGTGGATTGGGTGAATATGCAAAACAGCAGCACCTAGTACTTTTTAATGGTGAAACCGCAGAGCTTAAAGGTTTAGGGTTAGCTGATTCAGCACCACAGTTCAGTTATTTATGGGAATCTGCCGGTATTGGTGTGTTTCGTGAATCAACTGAAATTACTGGGGCATCAATTCGTCCCGGTCAAACCATAATTGCTTTTCAGGACAAAAGTCCTGGGAGTAATGGTATTACCGAACTTCGAAGAGGACTTGCAAAAATGCATGGAACTGAATGGTGGAATAATCCTGACGCAGTAAGTGATATTGCAGCTGCGGCCATGCCTTGCACTCTGTATGATAGATTTTTAACTCACCTTAACGGGTGGTATAACAATGACTTCGTACCTACTATTAAAGTACATGGAATAGCTCATATTTCCGGAGGAGGTATCCCTGATAAACTTGCAGGTGATTTACTCTTTTCTCAAGGGTATGGAGCTGATCTGGATAACCTCTTTGATCCGCCTGCTATTTTCCAAAAAGTTGCAAAGGCTCGCGAAATCGATTTTTCTACCATGAAAAATCGCGACTATTTGAAACGGTTGTATGATATGTGGCATGGTGGACAACGTCTTCTTGTTATTGTTGATGAGCAAGATGTTGATCTGTGTTTACAAATTGCAGTAAAACATAATCTGGTGGCACAAATAGCAGGTGTTGTAACGGATACTCCGGTACTCAAAATAAAGTCTAAGTATGAACTATATAATGACTTTGAAATACTATTTGATTCGGACGATCTTGTTCGGATTTAAAAATGTAAAGGCGCTTGTAAGAGCGCCTTTTTTTGTTTGCCGAAATATGGTAGGGTAGTCATATTATGTTGTCATCAGAAATCCGCTTTCGATTCCTCGAATTCTTTAAAAAACGAGGGCATGCTATTTTACCTTCAGCTTCACTCGTTCCTGAAAATGACCCTTCGGTGCTTTTTAATACTGCGGGAATGCAACCCCTGGTTCCTTATTTAATGGGGCAAAAACATCCATTAGGAACTCGTTTAGCAAGTGCACAAAAATGTGTACGTACGGGTGATATTGAAGAAGTCGGTAACCATAAAAACCTGACCTTTTTTGAAATGCTGGGAAATTGGTCACTTGGCGATTATTTCAAAGAGGAAGCGATTGCGTGGAGTTACGAATTTCTCACAAGTAAAAAAGAAGGGCTTGGATTTGATCCTGCACGACTTTATGTAACCGTGTTTGAAGGTGATGATGATGCGCCTCGTGATTTAGAAGCGGTAGAAATTTGGAAAAAATATATTCCTGAAAACCGTATCTATTTTTTGCCTAAGAAAAACAACTGGTGGAGTCCTGGTGACAATGGTCCATGTGGTCCAGACACTGAAATGTTTTATGATGTAACTCCTCATGGATTAGGTGATATGACTCATGACGAATATGTAACAGCTGATGACCAGGGGGAGGTGGTTGAAATTTGGAATGATGTATTCATGGAATACGAGAAAAAAGACGGATCGGTAATCGGAAAGCTTTCTCAAAAAAATGTAGACACAGGCTCTGGATTAGAACGAGTTACCATGATTGTTCAAGGGAAATCTAATGTATACGATTGTGATTTATTTGCACCTGCAATGAGTTACATTAAAGAACATTCTGTAAATTATTCTGAACGTGCAGCACGAATCGTGGCTGATCATTTACGCAGTAGTTTGTTTATGGTAGGTGATGGGGTATTTCCATCAAATAAAGATCAAGGATATATTGTGCGTCGTTTAGTACGTCGTGCTGCAGTGCAGGCCCAGAAGCTTGGATTGCCAGATGCTGCGCTTGCAGAGATTTTGAAATTATTCCAAGGTGTTTATGGTGACTCGTATACTGAGATACAACCAGTAACAGTAATTGAAACTATTTTAAATGAAATAAATAAATTTCAGAAAACTATCACGGCTGGACTTAAAGAATTTGCCAAAGGGGTGGAACCGTTCCTTTTAGCGACAACCTATGGATTTCCTATTGAACTTACCGAAGAACTTGCGTTAGAACAAGGAATTACTATCGATCGGCAAAAGTTCGATGAGCAAATGACAGAACATCAGGCGAAATCACGCGCAGGGGCCGAACAGAAATTTAAAGGGGGGCTCGGTGGAACATCTGACAAAATTGTACGTTCACATACAGCGCATCATTTATTACTTGCCGCATTACGTAAAGTACTTGGTGAACACGTACATCAACGAGGAAGTAATATTACCGAAGAACGTATTCGTATCGATTTTGCCCATGATACAAAAATGACCGATGAACAAAAAACAGCGGTTGAACAGCAGGTTAATGAATGGATCAAAGCAGACCTTCCTATGCAGCGTGTTGAAATGCCGCGCGCAGCAGCTGAAACGATAGGTGCTGAAATGGAATTTGGTATTAAATATCCCGATACTGTTTCTGTTTACTATATTGGATCTGATCTAGACCATGCCATCTCAAAAGAATTCTGTGGTGGTCCTCATAGTGACCATACTGGAATTATTGGAATGTTTAAGATTCAAAAAGAAGAAGCATCATCATCGGGGGTTCGTAGAATTAAAGCAGTTATTGAATAAAAACCCGAAAGGGATTTTATTCTTGCATTACTCATTCATTCCTTGATATAATCTATTGTATTATTATGCAACCTTTCTTTCGCAAAACCCTCACGGTTTCTTTTTCACTCCTCAGTATCCTCGGCTACGGCCTCTTCGTCTTCGCCGCAGCACCAACGGGAGGCTACCTTCCCGCTCAAACTCTCAACCCTAATTGTGCACCCGGAGACACAGATTGTTTCGTAAAGGCACTCGTTGTAACAACCAGTAGTACCTACAACTGGATAGGGGAAGGTTCAGGAGACAATGGGGGTTCAACTGACAACACGGTATTCATTGGTATTGGAGCAGGAGACAATGCAGACAACGCAGATTACTCTAACTTCGTAGGAACAGGAGCAGGAGAGAACGCAACGAACGCGAACAACTCTAACTTCTTCGGACAACTCGCTGGATGTAATGCAACCAATGCAGACAATGCTAACTTCTTCGGACAAGAAGCAGGATGTTATGCAACCAACGCAAACAACGCTAACTTCTTCGGTTACCGTTCTGGTTACCAAGCTACGAACGCAGACCACTCTACGTTCTTCGGAGACGAAGCAGGTATTAACGCATCTTCTGCGTATTCTTCATCGTTTGTTGGATCTTCTGCGGGAGCGAATGCGACTAATGCGTACCAATCTAACTTCTTCGGAAGTGATGCGGGTTATGGGGCAGTGAACGCCAATGATTCATCTTTCCTAGGATACCGAGCGGGGTATGAGGCGACGGATGCAACATCGTCGTTCTTTGCAGGGAACCAAGCGGGGTACCAGGCATATGGAGCAGACACTTCAGTGTTTATTGGTAACCAGGCGGGATACAACGATTCAGGAACTCTTGATTTCCTTACGGCTGCTTCAAATCCATTTGGGATTTCTGGCGGATCTAATTTTATTGGAGTTCAAGCTGGATACGGAGCCGAAGGTGCTGTACAGTCTACATTTATGGGGACACAGGCAGGATACAAAGCCAATACAGCATTGGGATCAACTGTTATTGGATTTCTAGCAGGTAGTAATGCTAATTACTCAACTTCCCTAACACCAACCCTAGAAGCATCGGTAGTACTTGGTGCACTTGCTGGGTCTAATACTCAACGTACTAGTACTAATGTTATTATTGGAAATACTGCGGGTACAGAACTTAATTTCGCAAAAAGTTCGGTACTTATTGGTAACGCCTCTGGAAAAAATGGGGCAACCATTTTTGGAACGTTAGGAATAGGTGGGGGAGCACTTCAAGATTCTATGCGTATTAATGAGAGTGTTATTCTCGGAAGAGGTACTGCTTCAAATGCGTCCGATATTAATAATGCGGTCATTGTTGGTGCTAATGCAGCCTCTAGTTCTGCAATTGGAAATAGTTTAACTAGAGTAAATTATACACCAGTTTCCGGAACGTTTATCCCAGGTGAAACAATTATTGGTATGCCGAGCAATTTTTACGCACGAGTTATCACTGATAATGGATCACAACTGGAAATTGACTATTTATATACCAGTTACAACCCAGGAGAAACAATCACTGGGCAAGATTCAGGTGCTATCGCAACGGTTACCTCAGTAATACAAGGGACAACTACAATACTTATTGGAACAAATACATTTAGTAATGGATATCAAGATTCTATTGCGTTAGGTACTGGTGCGAGTAATTCATCTAATAACCAACTCATGATCGGTTCTCAAACTTCACCCATCAACGAAGTCCGCATCGAACAAGCAGGAGGAACCAACTGTACGATCACCAGCATCGGACTCAACTGTACGTCAGACGAAAACTTAAAAACCAACATTGCTGACCTTTCACCTAACGTCCTTGATCCACTCAGTAGAGTACGTACCGTAACTTACAATTGGAAATCACAGCCAAGTGGTAAGCGTATGATTGGATTCTTGGCTCAAGACCTTGAACAGTATTTCCCTGAACTCGTTACTACTGATAGTAAAGGTCAGAAATCAGTAAACTACGCCAACATCACCCCAGTATTGGTTGAAGCGGTGAGAGAGCTTAATGTGAAGTTAATGAATATAAATACGTCAGCACAAAAAATCCTCGAAGATGAAGGATTCTTGTCAGGGTTACGTAATTGGCTTGCAAGTACCACTAACGGTATTACGCAAATCGTTGCAAATACGTTTACTGGTCAAAAAGTAGAAGTCCAGCAGTTATGTGTTGGGACTACGTGTCTTAATCAAGACCAAGTAGATCAAATTATTCGAGTAGTAAATCAATCAGCCGGGGCAGTTCCTATTGTTTCGCCAAGTCCTACGCCATCAGGAACAACTACTGACGATAGTGCTGCACCTGATTCAGGTTCTAGTACTACAACAGATGGTAGTAGTACCGACGGAGTACCTACGGCTCCCGAGGTTGTACCTCCGCCTACTGTTCCAGATCCTGTACCTGAGGAAAATCCTCCGGTGGAAGGTGTTTAAAAAAGTCTTCGACATAGGGATACATAGTATCGCCAGCAAGAAATACGATATCAATAGTTCCTGTAGTGTTTCGGAGTTCGTTTAAATTACCAGCTTGTTTTCTGGATTTAATATATGAATAAATACCAGCAAGTTGCATACCTGTTGAAGGTCCTACAAATAAACCTAAACGAATCATTTTCAAAGCCAGCGCATATGCTGGTTTTGTTGTTATGGGAATTTCTTTATCTACAACTTGTTGCCAAGGGAAAGCTAATTTTTTTACTGCAATTTCACCGCGGGGTCCTGGAATACTTGATCCGTCTTTGATTGATATTCCGACTACTTGGATTTTTTTATTTTTATTTTTAAAGAATCGCCCTAATCCATATATAGTTCCACTGGTACCGATACTGTTAACAATTACGGAAATATTTTTACCTAACTGTTTCCATAATTCCGCGGCGATATATTTTTCTGATCCGTTTGGATTTGCAGGTGTTGTGTACTGGTTAAAATTATGCCAACCCCTTTTCTTACCTAATTGTTGCGCGTTCCAAATACCTCCCACAGTATCATATACGCCCGGACTTGAAGGTCCGTCGGTAATTAATAACTGAGTTCCCACAAGTTGCAGTATTCGTTTTTTATACTCAGGAACATCAGGTGTTATAAGAGCATGAGTATGAGGGATACCAAAATATTGTGCGAGAATTGTTAAAGAAAGTACTGTGTTTCCAGATGAATATTCCACAAGGTGTTTTATTGAGTTTACTTGCTCCAATGGGAGACTGTCGAGCATGTTCCGTGCTGGAATTGATTTAATATTAGTAAGGGGTAGTTGATTCATTAGTTTCACAAAAATGCGCACCTTGTCTTTTGTAAATGGATTGAGGGATTGAGGTAGTTCAACTAAAGGGAGTGGTCCGCACGACCCCGGCGTTAAATAATCAAAGAGTGCATTGTTTCCAGTAAAAATATGATGAGTGTTGTTATTGGTCATATTTTGAGTATAAAACTACACAAACCGTATGGTTGTGTATAAAAAAACTAAAAAAGTTAACATGAGGCGTGTCAAAAAAAATATTCTGATATATAATACAGTCATGTTTTCATTCTTGAAAAAGAAACCTCAAGACGAGCAGGTGCACCTCGTGTGTTTGGTGACGAGTTACGCGGTAACCGCTGCGGTGGTTAAGGTGTTTACTCGACAAGAATCGGTACAAGAACCCGTCTTGTTATTTTCATGTGAATCAATTATTCCTATTCGTGACGGCTTTGATTATCGTGCCAATGCATCGTTAACTTATGATGCTATCAAGTATGCACTCAATAAATGCCGAGCGTTTAATCCGGTGTACGATAAACTCTATTGCAGTATCGGTGAACCGTGGACGACCAGTATGACGCGTACGGCTCATCTTGAAAAACGTGAAGCATTTTCACTGACCCAGAAAGTTATTGATGATTTGGTTACTCGTGAATCAAAATTATTTGAACAAGAAGTAGCTCGGATGTATGCGGGTTCAGAAGAAGTAGGGCTGCTTCAGGTTTCGAAGCCGCTTATTGATGCGAATGGGTATCGTATAGCAAATCCAATGAACGCATTAGTTGCGTCAGTTGATGTACATAGTACGTTTTCATTAGTATCCCTTAGTTTCATAGATGGTGTTGTTGGAGTTTTTGTCGACGTGTTTCATCGAACCGATATCCAATTTACATCATTCGATTTAGCAAAAAGCGCGCTGTTAAACGATTATGATCACGGCACCGTGGTTGAAATGGGAGGTGATACTATTTCTATAGTAATTAAACAAGGAGGGGTGCCTACACTGTTCGCAGCCATTCCTGAAGGATTGCATCGTTTCGAGATTGCATTAATGCAATTATTCGACGTACCGCAGAAGAAAATTCCTCAAGTACTGTCATTTGTAGGCGATGAAAATATTATTGAACACGAACGAGAACGGTATTACCATCGTATTGTTCGTGCGTATGAAGAAATCAGTCCTGCAATTGCACTGAGAGCAATTGATATTAAGAAGCATGTGCAACAGCTTCCTGAACCAGTGGTGGTTATTGGTCATCCGGAATGGGTTGATGTGCTTAAGGTACCCCTTGAAAAAGACCTCGGTTCACGTGTTATTATTCCTCGGCATGATTTGTTCCGTGATCAAGTTATTATAAGTCATCAAGCACACGTGATTACTAATTCATTACTTCTTGCAGTAATGCATGCAATTCGTTATGAAAAATAACAAAAAAATAATGTCAGATATGGTGGCAGTTGCGCGACCTAAGAAAAAAACGATTACGAAACCAGAAGTACCTGTAGTAGTGCATAAACAGTCTACTCGTAGTGAACGGTATCATGATCCTCAAGAGGAAGAGGTTGATGAAATTATTGAAAATAGTCCTCGAACATTTGTCCAGGAACCACCTCGAGTAGGGTGTGCTCTTTGGTTTACGGGAATTATTTGTCTGGGATTACTCGCACTAGTAATTGGTGGTGTTATTGCACGAACCGAAGTTGTGGTTACTCCTCAACAATATACTGGCACAGTCGACATAGCTACAACCCTTACACAGACCAATACACAAGGTGCTATCCGATTCTATACCGCAACACAATCATTTTCAGATAAGCAAGTGATTCCGACACAGACAGTAGTTGCACGTGAATCACGAGCAACGGGGACAGTACGTTTCTATAACAGTCTAGGTCAGTCTAAAACTATCCCTGCAAAAACAATTATTAAAAGCTCGACAGCAACAGGGGTCATGGTTGCATACCAAACCAAAACGGCAATAACGGTGCCTCCTGCTAAAAACAAACAACCAGGTCAAAAGGATGTAGGAATTATTGCAGTAGACGTAGGAGCTCAGGCAAATATTGGATTAAATGATTTTGTACTCGCAAACCCACTACCAGGGATACTTATTCGTTCGGTAACTGAAATGACCGGTGGTGCACAAGGATCAGATAAGATTGCGGATCCTGTACTCGTTGCGTCAGCACGCGAAACCTTGGGACAAAATCTTAGTATTACAGAGGAGATGGTGCAACGACTCAAAGAAGAGTTACCTAAAGATATGATTGTCCTTCCAATAACGTTTGCAGATACGGTTCCTGTTATTACCTTGGAATCTAACCATGAAGACGGAGTTCATGTAGTTGCACGTAAGGCAGTCACCATAATTATGGTAAAACGAGGAGACCTTGCACGATTAATCGGGGATCGTTTAAATGCTCCCAAAGGTGAATTATTAACGATTTCGAGTCTCGACGGCTTATCTATAGCCTCTGGAGCGCTTGCAAGTCCTCAAGATATTCCACAAACAATTACGATACGTATAACCGGCACTGCAAACATTATGGGGGCAATTGAAACGTATAACGTGCCAGTCAATCTGAAGGGTCTTTCTCGAGTTGAAGCCCGCAACGCAGTCCTTGCGCGCCCTGAAGTGGCGAGTGTAGATATCCACATGACCCCTTTTTGGAGACGAATTTTGCCCCTTGACGCAGAAAAAATTTCGGTCACAGTTACAAACCCTTAGAATGCTAGGGGTTTTTCTGTGGATAAGTCATATTTTATTGACACATGTTTTCATTTCTGCTAAGATTGTGTCTACTGCACATGAGTACAACAGATGAGAAAAACATTGTCACAGCAGAAGTCTTAGAAGCCTTACCAAACGCTATGTTTCGCGTACGGTTTCAAGATGGTACGGAACAAGTTTCCTACCTTTCGGGCAAGATGAAACTCCACAGAATTAAGGTTTTGATTGGGGATACGGTTCATGTGCTTCTCGACTCCTACGGGGGAAAAGGAAGAATCGTCAAACGAGTTTAATAGACTCGTCATTGTCGTTTTGCAAGTTATTTTGGGGCAGCAATTCAATTAATTGCCCAATTATTAATTAAGAGATACAGATTATGAAGATTCGATCATCAATCAAAAAAATTAGTCCTGACGATAAAATCGTTCGACGAAAAGGTCGTTTGTATCGCATTAACAAAAAAAATCCTCGTCACAAAGCGCGACAAGGATAGTTTTTAGTTTTTAAAATATTTTATTATGCGTTTACTTGGAATTACACTCCCCGATCAAAAAAGTGCTCAATACGGACTTACTACTATTTATGGTATTGGACCTGCACGAGCCCTTAAGATCTTGGAAGAAGCAAAAATTGACTTTTCAAAAAAGATCAAAGATTTAACCGCTGACGAAGAAGCTACTATCCGAAAGATTGTAGAAGTTCTTAAGTTGGAAGGTAACTTGAAGCGAGAAATTGGACAGCATGTGAAACGGTTGAAAGATATCGGTTCATACCGTGGTTCACGACACGCACGAGGACTCCCAGCTCGAGGTCAACGAACAAAAACAAACTCACGTACCGTTCGTGGTAACAAGCGAAATACGATGGGATCAGGTCGAAAGAAGGAATCAAAAACCTAGTCACTAACATTTTTATCTAAACATTTATGGGAAAAAAACGAATTGTAAAAACAGAAGGAACACGTGTTGATAAAAGTCTTCGAGATCGCGCAGTAGCACGAACTCCAAAGAAAAAGTTAGTAACTGGAGTATTTCATGTCCAATCAACTTTCAACAACACAAAAGCATTATTAACTGACATGGATGGGAACGCAATTATGGCGTCTTCTTCTGGAGCTCTTGGATTTAAGGGTGCTAAAAAGGGAACCCCTTTTGCAGCCGCTAAAATCGGAGAAGTTCTTGCAGAAAAGGCAGCAATGATTGGTCTTAAAGAAGTTCACATTGTAGTCAAAGGAGTAGGTTCTGGTCGAGAATCGGCAATTCGGTCATTTTTAGCAAAGGGTATTGATATCCTTTCTATCAAAGATCGAACCCCAGTTCCATTTAATGGTCCACGACCAAAAAAACCACGACGCGTATAGTCGGGTAATGCACGTTATATGACACAGAAAAAATATAAACTTTGTCGACGACTTGGTGCTGGTATTTATGAAAAATGTCAGACTGCTAAGTTTGCTCAGTCAGAGCCAGTAGCGAAAAAAGGAAAGAAAGGGGGGCGCCGATCAGACTACGGAAATCAGCTTATTGAAAAACAAAAAGTGCGGTTTATGTACGGAGTTCGAGAAAAGCAATTTTCTAACTATGTGGAATATGCTATGGAGCACGCTAAAAAAGGCTTGTCACCAGCAGAACTCCTCTTCCGAAAACTTGAAGAACGCCTTGATAATGTAATTTATCGACTGGGATTTGCTAATACTCGAGCGCTTGCTCGACAAATGGCTTCTCATGGACACTTCACAGTAAATGGTAAGAAGCTTACCATTCCTTCATACGCAGTGAAACACGGAGACGTGATCGCTATCCGAGAAGGAAGTAAATCTTCAGCACTCTTCAAAGATGCTGCAGTAAAGCTTAAATCTATTAAAAAACCAGAATGGCTCACCTTTGATGATGCAGCACTTACTGCAAAAGTTTCTGGAGATCCAAAAAATCCTGATCCATTTCTTAACTTCCAGGTGGTTATCGAGTTCTATAGTCGATAATTATATCGAGTTCTTTTATCCATTATTACTCAACTTAATTTAATCCAACCAACGTACTATGATGTCACTATCAATCGTCTTGCCTTCAAAACTTAAAATAGTTTCAGAAGACACCTACAAAGGTATTTTCGAAATCGAAGGATTGTACCCTGGATATGGCCACACTCTTGGAAACTCATTGCGACGAATTATTCTTTCGTCTATTCCTGGAGCTGCGGTTACCCAAGTAAAAATCAAAGGAGTTGACCATGAATTTTCAACCCTTGCAGGCGTTCGAGAAGACGTCGTAACCATGATTTTGAACTTGAAAAAAGTTCGCTTTCAACTTACAGGTGATGAACCTGCAACCGCAACTCTTTCTGTAAAGAACGGTATTGCTACTGCGAAAGATTTTCAAACATCAGGTCAATTGGTAGTTACGAGTCCTGATCAGTATATTGCTGAAGTGACGGGTAAAACAGAACTTTCTATTGAGGTAGTAGTTTCAAAGGGTATGGGATTTGTTCCTCGGGAAATGTTGTCAAAAGAAAAAGTTGATATCGGAACGATTATGACTGACGCACGATTTTCTCCTATTGTTGGCGCAAGCTACGATGTAGAAGATATGCGTGTAGGTGATCGAACGAACTACAACCGACTTCGCATGACCATTGAAACCGATGGTTCAATTTCACCTAAAGAAGCTCTTGAACAATCAATCAAAATTATGTTGGAACAATTCCGAGCTATCCTTGATCTCAAGGAAGTTGCTCAGATCAAACCAATTGAACCTGAATTGATTGCAGAAGAAGAACTTCCTGAATCATCATCAATCTCAAAAGAAGATCTTACCGAAGTTTTGAAAACACGTATTGACTCACTTCAATTTTCAACACGAACCTTGAATGCGTTGTCAGATGCGGGTATTCGAACCGTAGGTGGATTGATCCAAAAAACAGAAGACGGTCTTTTGGAACTTGACGGGTTTGGAGAAAAAGGACTTAACGAAGTAAAAGAGGTATTAACCAATTACGGACTCTCTCTTAAAAAATAAGAGACTGACCCAATTATTCATTTATGCGACACCACGACAAAAAACGAAAATTTGGACGAGAACGAAAAGTGCGTGTTGCTTTCATTCGTAGTTTGATCCGAGCTCTTGTGGTTCACGGACGTATCGAAACTACTTTGCCTCGTGCAAAGGAAATTCGACCGCTTGTTGAAAAACTAGTAACGATCGCGCGCAATGGAGGAACCGATATCGCAACGATTCGACTTATTACTGCAACAATGGGAGGACAACGTGATGTTGCCAAAGCATTGATTTCAGAATATGCTCCAAAATATGCTGACCGCAAGGGAGGCTACACCCGAATTGTAAAATTACCAAATCGCTTGTCAGATGGCAGTGAAATGGCAATTATTGAATTCATTTAATCATTTAGACTTACACCTATGCAATACATTATTGATGCAACAGGGAAAAAGCTTGGCCGTGTTTCAAGTGAAGCCGCTGCAATTTTGCGCGGTAAGCGAGACACGGGTTTTGCACCCAATAACGTTACTTCCGATACGGTGATCATCGAAAACGCTTCGAAGATTGAATTATCAGAACGACGATTAGAAGACGAAGGATATAATACCTACTCAGGTTATCCAGGAGGACTCCGACACGAGACTCGTGGACACTTGTTGGCTCGAAGAGGAATGAAGGAAGTTTTAACACGAACGATTCGTGGAATGCTTCCTCGAAATAAACTACGCGATCAAATGCTTAAAAATTTGACGATTAAGAACTAATATGACAGCAGCTAAATCTCAAAACTATATTGGAGCAATTGGACGTCGTAAGACCTCAACGGCTCGCGTACGTCTTACTGAAGCTGCAAAGCATTCTGTAATCGTAAACGATAAACCAGTAGAAGTATATTTCCCAACCAAAGAACTTCTTAAAGTTGCTATGGAAGCACTCCGTGCCCCAGAAAAAGCAACTAAAGAATATGCCGTGACGGTTGTAGTAAAAGGTGGGGGAACCCACTCTCAAGCAGAAGCAGTACGACATGGTATTGCTCGAGCATTGGCTACTACTGACGAATCACTTAAGACTGAAGTGAAGAAACTCGGATTCTTGAAACGAGATCCTCGTGCCAAGGAACGACGAAAATTCGGACTCAAAAAAGCTCGAAAGTCATCACAGTGGTCAAAGCGTTAGTCACACTCAAAAAATCCCTACGGGGATTTTTTGTTTAACCGAAGACTTCGTCATTCAGCTTGGTTACTTGTTTTTTAAGGATCTTAAATTCTGCCCCAGAAGGAGGGTCTCGCATGATAAGTATATTTAGATTGCTATCCACTTTATTGAATCGTTCTTCTACATATTCCTTAAAGCGCTCAAGGTTTTCATTGGTCATGGCCTGGCCTTCTGCAAGGAGTCTTATTTTATCTTCAAGATGATAGTAAAGAATCTCGTGGTGATTTCGAGATTCAGTAATCATAATATTAAGTTTTTCGATAATCTCACGGAATGATTCTTCTGTCATGGCGATAATTATAGCCTTTAAAAGGGGTGCGTCAATTGAGCAAAAAGTGATAATTTATCTTTTGTTTATAAGTTACAAAATAACCTTTTTTCTTAATAGAAAATGTGTATAATACAGTCGTATGACACAGAACGATAATCACGAAAATGAAATTGAATTATTTCCAGAAGAGCTTGCTGCGCCTCAGGATGAACCAGAAATTATAGATGATGTTGAATTTGAAGAACTTGACTGGGTAGGGGACGAGAAAAAAGACAAAGAAAAGCTTAAAAAATTACGAGATGATTTAAAGAAGAGTCAATTTGAATCACGAGACCATTTGACTGCGCTGCAACGAGCACGAGCCGACTATGTGAACTTGAAACGGGAGCTTGATGAAACGCGAGAAGTTACCAAGAAAAAAACCACTGAAAAGTTGCTTGCAGATTTTCTCCCAACACTTGATAGTTTCGATATGGCAATGGGAAATACGGCGGCTTGGGAAGCAGTAGATAAAAATTGGCGTATCGGGGTAGAGTTTATCTATGGTCAATTAAAAACAGCGCTTGAAAATAATGGAGTTGCTCCTATTGATCAAGTTGGGGTAGAATTTGATCCTAATAAGCATGAACCTATTGAAACGAAAGAAACCGATGATGTAGACTTTGATCATAAAATCGAACGCATTATTCAGAAAGGATATCAAATGGGTGATCGAGTGATTCGTCCTGCACGAGTAGTAGTATGGAAAAAATAAAAACCGCATATGCGGTTTTTATTGTGCGATAAATGTTACGAGAACAATTTCTGGAGTATTAAATAGTCGTGAGGGAAATGCGGCAAGTCCAAGTCCTGACGAGGTAATGATTGGAGTTGATTCAACTATGTTGAGTCCATACCAGAATCGTCCATATACTTGTTGAACAATATATTTAAGTGGCCAGAATTGTCCACCGTGCGTATGTCCATGTACCACGAGATCTGCTTGATACTTTGCAAAAAGATCCATATAGCGCGGTTCATGATTTATTATGAACAGAGGTAGTTCAGAATTAATAGGAGCGAGTACCCGATTAATTACTTCAGTTCCTATGGCTTCTTTTTCACGTCCATAATATTTAAAACCAGCAATCGTGATTCCATTCCAGGTGATAGTTTCATCTTCGAGGGTAGTAATACCGTTATTTCGCATAAGGTTTAAGAACGTAGTGTAATCACCATATTCCTCATGGTTTCCTGGAGCCATGAATGTAGGGGCAATTTGTGACCATTTTCTAAATTCTTCTTCGAGTACGTTCCATTTAAGGGTTGCTCCATCAAATATATCACCTGGCATGAGAATTGCGTCTGGCTTGATTACGTTTAATTGTTTGGTGATGCGGCGTGCTAGGTTGTTATTGTTGGCGATATTAAATTGTGGATCAGCAAGTACTGCAATACGTTTTCCGATAAGTGCTGGTTCACTTGTTGCGAGTGTGTAAGGCGTGATCTTGATCCAAGTTCGCTGATAGATACCAAATAATGATGCGATACATGCGACGGTAATCAAAATCCAAGTTCCGGTAATGCGCACTTGAGGATTCTTAAGTTTTCTTGCTACTAGTGCCAGTATTCCTAAAAGAGGTACTAATACAATGCTGTACAAAATAGTTCCTCCTACAATCCAGGCAAAGAAGTAAACAACCGCTAGTAAAAAGTTTGGGTTTTCTGTTCGTGACAACATGAGTACTCCCATAAAACCAAGGGCGGTGCCCACACCAATAATAATTCGTTGCCACGGAGTAAATAATTTAAGTGATGCCGAATACGCATAAATCGCCCCGGTTGCAATAATAAGTGAAAAAATACTAATGAATATGAAAAACATAATCTTATAATAGCAGAAAACGTGAAATAAAAATAAACAGGTGTATAATACCTATATGCAAACAAAAAACATTATTATTTCACTCATAGTAGGGTGTGTCGTTATAGGGGGAGCGTTTTATGCAGTATTTGGTTCATCACTTAAAAATTTAAAACAGGAACCGATCACTGAAACTCCTGCCATTGTTAAAGCGACCGATCAGCGGCCGGTTAAAGCACTAGATGCAAATCCTGCAGCAAAACCTGTGGTAGCCCCAGTATCGACTTCTAATCCAGTAGTATCTGGGTATACCCTTGCTGATGTTCAAAAACATAACTCTACAACAACATGCTGGTCAGCAGTAAATGGTACGGTATATGATTTAACATCATGGGTTAATGCACATCCCGGTGGAAAAGCGGCAATCCTTATGATTTGTGGTAAAGACGGATCTGCGCTTTTTAATGCGCAACATGGTGGTTCAGGAAAAGTAGCGACTATTTTAGCAAAGTTTAAAATTGGTTCACTTAACTAATAATTCTATGTCAAAAACACATTCATTTGGAATTACATTACTACGACTATCACTCGCGTTCGTGTTCCTTTGGTTCGGGTTTTCACAAATCAGTGATGCAGCAATGTGGACTTCATTTGTTCCTGATTGGGCAACTACGATTGCGAGCGCAGGAACATTGGTATTACTCAATGGGCTTATTGAAATTATTGCAGGTGCAGCACTTGCATTTGGAATATTGAGTCGATGGGTAGGATTACTCCTTGGAATTCATTTATTTGTTATTGCTATTAGTATGGGACTTACGGCAATTGGAGTACGTGATATTGGACTTGCTTTGGCAACCCTTTCACTCTTTTTCCTTGCAAAAGATGAAATTTCAGTCGGAAACTATTTTTAGAAATAAAAAACCATTCACGCGAATGGTTTTTTATTTCCCAAATTGCTTAAGGAGCATTTGCTCAGTTTCTATATCAAGGTGTGCTGTGGTAATAATCATCATTTCGGTAGTAAGTCCGAGATCTTGCTTAATATTAGTAAATAGATGCTCTAAAGGAAACGGGGAGATCCACGCTGAGTTTTTTAAGCATACAAATCCAGCCTTTTTGAGGAGGTATCGTAACGATTCACGTTCACTTTTCCGTGATTCAGGGAGGTCGAGGAGAATGATGCGCCATTGACCGTCCCAATTAGGAAGGAGGCTCGTATCACTTTCTAGTTTCAGGGTCGTAACTTTTTTACGACCTTTGGTGGTAAGGCGTGCATAGTCGTTTTGACCTGAAAAATGGCTCTCTATGAGTCCTGACTCAGCAAGTCCTTTCAGGGTCCTGTTTACTGCATAGCGTGCCTTGGGGGCTAAATTTGAGCCTTCAGAAGCCACTTTCTCTGCGAGTTCTGGCACTGAAACAGCCTTGCTTTCCGCAAGTATTTTAAGGATTTTTTTAGAATAGTCAGGATGCTTCGCCATATCAATAGTATGCTATCATAAGTACCTATGTATACCAAAGAACAAATCTGGAATTCGTTTACTAAGGAATTTCGTATTATTAAACACTTATCAGAAAAAATTCCAGCAGGTGGCGAACATCACAAGCCAACAGAAAAACAAAGAACTACTCTTGAATTACTGCACTACCTTGCAACATTTGGTGGTGGGATGTTTACTGTGGTTGCAACGGGTGATGGTGCAGCATTTATGAATTATGCAAAAAATGTTACAGAAATTACTGTGGAAAATTTTGCACAAGCAATTGATAATCAAGAAGCTGCCATGAAAGAAATCTATGACGCGTTTACTGATGAGTCACTTGCAGAAGAAGTTTCGATATGGGGACAAACGCAATCACGCGCAATCTTTCTATTAGATTGTTTAAGAATGCTTACGGCATATAAAATGCAGTTATTCCTCTACATTAAGGCCTCTGGAAATTTTGCTGTGGGAACCAGTAATGTATGGGCGGGAATGGACATGCCTGCTCCGAAAGAATAATTCGTATGAAGATTTTTCTCTACTATCTCAAAAAGTATTGGGTCATGTGCCTGGGGATATTAGTGCTTGCATTAATAAATCAATTCTTCTCGCTCCTTGAGCCGTACATCACTCAGCGTTTGATTGATAAATACGCAATGAATTTTGCGAGTTTTACACAATCTGAATTTTTGAGTGGGGTAGGGTTACTCGTGCTCGCATTTGTAGGGACAGCATTTGTTTCGCGTGTAGCAAAAAACTTTCAGGATTACTATTTAAATACCGTAAGCAAGCGATCAGGGGCTGATATGTATCGTGAAGGGGTAAAACATTCTTTGGCACTACCGTACAGTATTTTCGAAGACGAACGATCAGGGGAAACCCTTGGGAAATTACAAAAAGCGCGCCAAGATACGGAAAACTTGATGCTTCAAATCGTAAATACCGTATTTGTTTCGATTATTATTTTTACGTTCGTTGCAATATATTCTGCGACTATTTATTGGTTGGTGCCAATTGTATTTTTTTCAATGATTTTTATCATTGGCGGGGTAAGTATTTTAATGTCGAAACGCATTAAGGCGATTCAAAAAACGATTGTTGCCGAAACAACGGCGCTTGCAGGTTCTACGACAGAATCATTGCGTAATATTGAACTTGTTAAATCACTTGGTCTTGCTGATCAAGAAGTAGCCCATTTAAATAGTACGACTGATAAAATCTTGCAGTTGGAATTGAAAAAGCTTCGTTATTTACGTAGTCTTGATTTTGTTCAGGGAACGATTACCAATGCAGTGCGTGCCGGACTTGTCTTTTTCTTGTTCTACTTGATTTATACTAAAACGATTACGCTTGGGCAATATTTCTCGCTCAATATTTACAGCTTCTTCTTATTTTTCCCATTACAGCAGATCGCACCGTTTATTGCTGCGTATCGTGAGACTGAAGCATCACTTGCGAACTATCAAAAACTCATGGATACCTCTCCAGAACCGAGTCCAGAACATCCTCAAGAAATTGGAGATCTTAAAGAATTTTCTTTTAATGCGGTGTCATTTGGATATGGGACTGCTGAAACAAAAGCACTTTCAGACATTTCCTATACCGTTAAACAGGGGCAAACGGTCGCATTCGTAGGTCCATCTGGATCTGGAAAAACATCGCTGGTAAAATTACTGGTTGGATTGTATACGCCAAATAGTGGAGCGATTTCATATAATGGTATTCGCTACGATGAAATTAATAAAGACGAACTGCGCTCACAAATTGGTTTTGTAACTCAAGACACACAATTGTTTGCTGGTACGATTCGTGAAAACATGTTGTTCGTAAATCCAAAAGCAACGGATGATGAATGTTTGGTAGCACTCAACAGTGCGCAATGTCAGAATCTGTTGGAACGAGGAGGAAAGGGATTGGATACCGTGATTGGTGAAGGTGGGGTAAAAGTGTCTGGTGGTGAAAAGCAACGGCTTTCTATTGCGCGCGCGTTACTTCGAAAACCAAGTATCTTGATTTTCGATGAAGCAACGTCTGCACTCGATTCAATTACGGAAGAAGAAATCACGAAGACAATTCGTGATGTGTCCCAAGGGGAATCGCGAATTACGGTGCTCATTGCGCACCGACTCTCTACAATTATGCACGCAGATAAAATCTACGTTTTGGAAAAAGGTAAGATGGCTGAAATGGGAACTCATGACGAATTACTCGCTGAAAAAGGCTTGTATTACGCCATGTGGCGTCAGCAGATTGGAGAACGATAGAAATAATACTTATTTTTCTTATTAAAAAGCCTGAAAAGGTTTTTTAATTTTTATAAAGAAAAAATAAATTTATGTGCTATCCTTCGTTGACGTTACGGCATAATTTGTATATATTCTCAATGTTGTGATCTTTTGCGGGAGCGAAATGCAGAAAGGCTCTACTGCGGGGTGAATTGCTCAATTCTGAGTAATTCATTACGATGAAGGTTGCCGTCCTTCCTCTCCCACAAAAGCTCATAATCTCTGATATATGTCCAATTTGAACGGAAGAACGTCACAACCTCTTTAGTTGAATGAGAAGTGTGAGAGATATTTTCCAATAAACATAAATAGGGTTCATTATTTTTTATTTTTATTAAACAAAGGTTACCTCGCTTGCCGCTTTTATTCAGATAGACCTGATCGGGATTGGTTATGATTTTTTGGAGATTTTTTATGAAAAAATCAAATTCCTGAGCAGGTCTTTTATCGTAGACATGTTTCAAGGCTCTTGTAGAAAGTATTACGGTCGGCGTAAGTTCAATTTTAAAGCTAGATACACGAGTATTTTTCTGTGTATTTCTAACATATTTATTGAAAAACTTCTGAATCGACCTCCTAGACATGGGGAATAGTATAATCAAATCAATTCAAGGATTTGTGAAGAAAAAATAAAGAAAATAAAGGCTTTTAACCCCCTTGACGCCTTTTATGGAAAGAATATAATAAATTTGTACAAGTATTTCGCGGTCGCTGAAATAAAGTAGAAATGGTTGTTTTTCTGAATCTGCCGTGCTGTACATTAATAAATAGAATTATTAACTTTTTAAACACAGATATATATGAGTAAAATAATCGGAATCGACTTAGGAACTACAAACAGTGCTGTCTCAATCATCGAAGGAGGACAGCCAAAAATTATTGAGAACGTAGAAGGTGCACGAACGACACCGTCTATTGTTGCGCTTGCTAAAAATGGAGACCGAATGGTTGGAGCTTTGGCGAAACGACAAGCAGTTACGAATCCAGAAAATACTATTTTCGGAATCAAGCGCTACATGGGTCACAAATTCACCGATGAAGTAGTACAGAAAGACATGGCTCATTCGCCGTTCAAAATTACTAAAGGGGTAGAGGATGGGGTTTCTGTAAAATTGGGTGATAAAGAATATCGACCCGAAGAAATTTCATCAATGATCCTTGCAAAAATCAAGGCAGACGTTGAAGCGAAACTTGGTGAAAAAATCACTGAAGCCGTAATTACGGTGCCAGCATATTTCGACGATTCTCAGCGGCAGGCAACGGTAAACGCTGGTAAAATTGCGGGACTTGATGTAAAACGAATTATTAATGAACCAACCGCAGCAGCGCTTGCATACGGATTTAATTCAAAGAAAGATCAGAAAATTGCGGTGTACGATTTCGGAGGAGGAACGTTCGATATTTCAGTTCTTGAAGTAGGAGCAGATTTGGTAGAAGTGAAATCAACGGATGGAGACGCCCACATGGGTGGTGAAGACATCGATCGTGCGATTATTGAATGGATTGCTGCAGAATTTAAAAAAGAATCAGGAATCGATGTAACGAAAGACGTGCTTGCATTACAGCGCCTCAAGGAAGCTGCTGAAAAAGCAAAGCATGAATTGTCTACTGCTATTGAAAGTGAAATTAATATTCCATTTATCGCACAGAACGATGGAGTACCAGCTCACTTAGTAATGAAAATGACTCGAGCAAAACTTGAGGAATTAGCTGCGCCATTCATTGATAAATCAATTGAAATTACGAAACGAGCTATTGCGGCATCACCATTTAAAATAAATGAAATTGATGAAGTGATCATGGTAGGGGGGCAAACCCGTATGCCAAAAATCGTTGAAGAAGTTAAAAAGTTATTTGGTAAAGAACCAAATCGAACGATTAACCCCGACGAAGTGGTAGCGCTTGGTGCTGCGGTACAAGCTGGAGTTCTTCAGGGAGACGTTAAAGACGTACTGCTTTTGGACGTAATTCCACTTTCATTGGGAATTGAAACTATGGGATCTGTTGCCACAAAATTGATTGAGCGAAACACCACTATCCCAACCTCAAAATCGCAAGTGTTTTCAACTGCAGCTGATAATCAGACTTCGGTAGAAATTCACATTGTGCAAGGAGAACGCCCTATGGCAGCTGATAACAAGTCACTGGGACGATTCGTGCTTGGTGATATTGCGCCAGCTCCACGAGGAATGCCACAAATTGAAGTAACTTTTGATATTGACGCCAACGGAATTTTGAAGGTAAAGGCACTTGATAAAGCAACCAACAAAGAAGCATCTATTACGGTGCAATCAGGAGGTGGATTGTCAGATGCAGATATCAAGAAGATGCATGAAGATGTAGAAAAATACAAAGCGGAAGACGAGAAGAAAAAAGAACTCGTTGATAAGCGTAATACTGCTGATACTACGATCTTTGCGGCAGAAAAGTCTTTGAAAGAATACGGAGATAAAATTCCAGCAGAAACAAAGACGGCTATCGAAGACAAAGTAAAGGCTTCGAAAGAGACTAAAGACAAAGACGATGCTGATGTGATTCACAAAGCAACCGAAGAACTTTCAACAGAAATGATGAAGATTTATGAAGTGATTCAGAAAGCTGAACAGGAAAAAGCCGCATCGGCGAATGCTACGCAGGCAGAACCTGCAGCTGATGCAGCGACAGACGGGGAAGCGAAAGCTGAATAATTCTGCGCAATAAAAAAACAACCCTGTTTCTCTTCCGAAATTCAAATTTGAATTCGGGGGAGTGTACAGGGTTGTGTCATGTTTAAACATAAAAAATTATCTGACCCAAGTAAGCCTTAGGTTTCGACATGGCTTGTCCTCCAAATGTTCCTTCATCAGCAATGTTTGAGAAGAACCCAGCTGATAGTTTTGTATATCCAGAATAGATTCCGATTCCTGCATTATTCGTTCCTTGTTTAATGTAAACTTCAGTAGGAATTTTCCCGTGGAGCAAGATGAAGCAAATCAAGTGAATAAGTCGGTAGGCATAAACCAAAAGAGAAATAAGTAGAAAAAGTATTTTCTTCATATAGGTTGTATTTTAATTTTGTGAAAAGAATAATTCTATTATACACTAAAAAATTATTTTGTCAAGTAAAAAACCTTGTTTCCAAAAGGTCGTTGAAAATTCAGGTAAACAAAAACCCTGTACCATCCCAAATAAAATCGGGGAGGGCACAGGAATTGTTGAGTGGTGAAATACTTAAAAAAGAAAGCAAATTTCACCAGATTTTGAGGTAGGTTTTCTTTTTGGCATGCCACTAGCGTTCTCCCTAAAGTTTGCGAAGAACCCATCTTTTAATGTTAGGTATTCATTATAAATACCTATAGTGGAGAGTTTTTGCTTCGGATCGATTATTGGCGCATAAAAATCATACGCAGGAGTATCTTTTTTAATCGCCCCTACTTTAAAGAAAACTTTATGAGGCACTTTTCCATTATATAATGTCCAAAGGCCTAAATGGATACCTCTTACGATGTAGATTAAAAATCCTACAAGAGAAATTGCTATTTTTTTCATATAAATAAAATTTGTTTTTTGAAAGAATAATATATATTATACACGAAAAATGTATTTTGTCAAGTAAAAAACCTGCACACGATCCGAATCAATTCGGGGTGTACAGGGTTGCGAGTTCTACCAGCCATGAAATCCAGCCTTCTGTTTCTCATCGCGAAAGCATTCAATGTATCCCATAAAATGGAGTGAGTCCATCGCGTGAGGATTTTCTTTGAAGTTATAGCCAATGAAGAAAAGAGAATCATCAAATCGCTTGTTTTCTTTTTTAAGCGAATCGATAAGGATATCTTGTTGTTTAATTAGTCTATCTTGTTTGTGTAGACTTGTTAGTCCAAATCCTGCAACAACAAAAAGAGCAACTGAAAAAAGAAAAAAAGATTTCATAGAGAGTATTTTATTGTTAAAAGAATATCACTATTATACATAAAATAATATATTTGTCAAATATATCTAGTTTCTCCTTGTTTCTCAACAAATTTCCTATATAATCTGTTGAGTATACAGGGCTAAAAACCCGTTCTCTTATGTCAAAAGATTTTTATAAAATTTTAGGAGTCGAGAAAAACGCCAGTGAGGCGGATATTAAGGTTGCCTTTAGAAAACTTGCTCATCAACATCATCCCGATAAAAACAAAGGTGATGATAAGAAGTTCAAGGAAATTAATGAGGCATATCAAACTCTTTCTGATAAAACAAAACGTGCACAATATGATCAGTTTGGTAGCAGTGGTCCACAGTTTGGTGGTGGCGGAAACCCGTTCGGAGGTGCCGGAGGCAATCCTTTTGAAGGATTTGATTTTTCACAATTCCAGCAAGGTGCTGGTGGCTTTGAATTTGACCTCGGTGATTTGTTTGGTGGTGGCTTCGGTGGAGGTCGTGGACGACCTCGGAAAGGAAATGACTTAGAAACAAGTATTAAAATTACTTTTAAAGAATCAGTATTTGGTGTGGAGAAAAAAGTAGCTCTTACAAAAAACAATACGTGTGCAACCTGTCATGGAAATGGTGCAAAGCCAGGTACTTCACTGCATACTTGTAAAACCTGTAATGGACAAGGACGTGTTACACGGGTACAGCGAACTATTTTAGGAAACATGCAAACTGCAATAGAATGTGACGTATGTTTCGGAACGGGCAAGGTTCCTGAAACTAAATGTGATACGTGTCGCGGTGCGGGAATCGTACGAGGCAAAGAAGAACTCACTATTCATATTCCAGAAGGAATTAATAATGGTGACACGTTACGTATGGACGGTGCAGGGGAGGCAATGCCTGGAGTAAAATCAGGTGATTTATATATTCACATTCAGGTAGAATCACATGCGACATTCAAACGTATGGGAAATGATCTAATAATGCCTCTTGAAATTAAATTAGTAGATGCGCTCCTTGGGAAAAATATCGAAATTGAAACACTGGACGGCAAGGAAATCCTTGAAGTTCCCGAGGGGACTGCAACAGGGGATCAGTTAAAAATTCGCCACAAGGGAATTCCTCATGGGCGTTCTCGAGGTGATATTATTGTAGGTATTAAAGTGACAATTCCTAAGCGACTTTCTAAAAAAGCAAAAGAACTTATTGAAGTATTGAAACTGGAGCTGTAGTTTGACTAACTGTTTTTGTGTGTTATACTCATAAAAACAGGGCCAATGATTCCAGGATCGATTCTCGCAATTATATTTATCTTGTTTTGCTTGTTCCTCTTTGTGTCGTATTTCTTCTATTTATATTTTCGAGGCCATAAACACGCTTGGGGAATTACTCAGAAGCGATGGAGTATTTTTATTTTCTTGATTAAGAATATTCGGACCATGCTGAAAAAGTTTAGTAATGTACTCGTTCATGAATTCGAACAGCAAAACAAAAAAAGACCGCCCGATGGGTAGGTCTTTTTTTATTGGTTATTTTTTCGTAACCTGTTGTTCAACACCGTTGTCTTTTACTATAAACCCGAGGGATTCAATTTCATTACGGATCTCATCAGATCGGGTGAAATTTTTATCAGCACGAGCTTGTGATCGTTCTGCAAGAAGCCTCACAACCGTATCAGGAATTTCTATAGTTTCTGGTTGAGCAAGATCGAGTCCAAGAATACGATCAAAATCAAGAATAGTTGCTTTTTTATCCGCATCGGACACATCATTTTTTTTCAAAAGCTCCCAAACCGTTGCCAGTCCACTTGCGGTATTAAGGTCATCATTCATGATTTCTTTAAAAAGAGTTTGGTATGATTCTGAGACTGTCCCACCATTGGGAAACTGTTGAATAGTCGTTCGCAATTTACGGAGCGCAGTTTGCGAAGCAGTAAGCGCGTCCCACGTAAAGTTTTGCTTTGATCGATAATGTGCCTGAAGGAAGAAATAGCGCAATGCGAGAGGTTCAAATCCATGGTCAATAATGTCGGACATGAGGTATGAGGTTCCTTCAGATTTCGCCATTTTTTTACCGTCCACCATTAAGTGTTCGTTGTGCAACCAATAGTTTACGAAGTGTTTATGGTTTGCACAGGTTGATTGTGCAATTTCATTCGTGTGATGAATAGGAATGTGTTCAATACCTCCAAGGTGAATATCGAATGTTTCACCAAGGAAGTGTTTACTCATCGCAGAACATTCAATATGCCATCCAGGAAATCCACGACCGTTTTCTACGAGTGGTGACATAAAAGGTGATTCCCAAGTCTGAAGCGCATTTGCGTGAGCTCCAACTTTGAAAAACCAAAGGGCAAAATCGTGAGGATTTTTTTTACTGGTATCTACAGCATCACCGTGACCTGTACCGGTTTCTTGTAGATCAAGCTTTTGACCTGAAAGTTTCGTATAGTCAGGATACTTTGAAACATCGAAATATACTGCTGAATCGGTAGTATAAGCAAATCCATCATCAAGGAGCTGAACGACCATTGCGATCATGTCGTTAATGTGTTCGGTTGCTTTAGGTGTGTTGGTAGGTGGTAACGTATTGAGTGATGCGATATCGCGATTGTAGAGTTCGATGTATTTATTCGCAATTTCATCAGGTGATAATTGTTCGCGCTGTACGGCTTTTGTCATACGGTCAATTCCAGTGTCTGCATCCCCAATATTGTCACCGGTGAGGTGACCGACATCGGTGTAGTTACGCACCAAGGTAACTTTGTAATTATTGTATTCAAACGTGCGACGCAAAAAATCCGCAATTACTACTGCGCGCATATTTCCAATATGTTGATTCCAGTACACGGTTGGTCCACAGTGATACATGCCTACAACACCTTCAGTGATAGGGGTAAAGAGTTCTTTTTCGTGGGAAAAGGTGTTGGTCAAGTAGATATTCATACGAATGACTATACCAAAAAAGCGGACCTAAATCCACTTTTTATAACGGAAGTATACCTGCATGCCAATGAATAATACTATGAGTATTCCAATTGTTATCCAGAATCCATGATTACTTTTGAATAATTCCGGCGCGTTATGCGCAAATAATACGGTTGCGACCAAGGTGAGCGGGAATGTAACGAATGCCATCAGGGTGAGTTTCTTGGTAACTTCGTTATTTTTTGCCGTAAGTAATGAATCGTTAGTTTCGCGAAGTTCTTTCAAGTGTTCGCGGATATTTTCCGAAGCGTTTTCTACGCGTATGTATTCGCGATAGAAATGTTCTTCATCTAACACAAGATGAGGGAATAGGTGTGGTGCTTGAGCATGAAGCGCTTTAAGGATTGTTTTATGAGAACGGAGCGCTTGGCGAAAATCAAGGAGCTTGCGGCCCAGGCGTGAAATTTCATGAACCATTTTAAACTCATTTCCTAAAAATATTTCAGATTCAATCTTTGTACCTTCTCGGCGTAATGGTTCAAGTTCTTCGCGTAATCCTCGGTAGAGTCTATTGTTGAGCTCAAGAAATAATTCAATACCCGTAGTAATTTGCTCACGTCCTAGAGTAGTGTCTACCTCAAATTGTTTGAATAGTTCCAAGAAGGTATCTATAGGGGTGTAGTGCGCAGTAATAATAAACTTATCGCCTACAATATAATCCACTTCTATGTCGCGGGTTTCGAGAGAAAGAGAAGGGTGATCAGGATAGTGAAGTACTGCGTAGAATGTATTGGTAGTAGTGTCGGTTTTAGCTCGTTCTGTAGGTGTCAACAGATCTTTTGCCCATGACGGGTCGATGTGGAAATCCTTAATAATAGTTGTTATGTCTTCTGAAGTAGGGTCTTCGATATCGATCCAGGTGAGTTTTTTGTGATGAAATTGGGTGATCATGGTTCTAGTATACCGACCCTTGCGTTTTTCTGCAATTCATGTATACTATCGCAACTATGGCAACAGCTAAAAAAACTACTAAAAAGGCAGCTTCAACAGGAACATTTGCAGTAATTGCAACTGGTGGTAAGCAATACTTGGTAAAATCAGGAGACATTATTTCAGTTGAAAAGCTCGAAGGAACTTTTGCAGCAGGGGATACTATTTCTTTTGATCAAGTACTCCTCAAGGATGACGGTTCAACAACCGTGCTTGGGACTCCAACCATTAAAGGCGCAACCGTAACTGCTGAATTTGTCGAAGCAGGACGAGGTAAAAAAATTGACGTTATTCAATACAAGCAAAAGTCACGTTATTTCAAGAAGAATGGTCATCGCCAGCCTTTCATGAAGTTCAAGATTTCTGATATTAAATAGTCACTAAAACAACCGGGAAACCGGTTTTTTAGTACTTATGAATAGCAATAATAATTGATTGACATCGGTATGCATATGTAGTATTGTAGTAAAGGAATTTATTTCTTCACAACCACATATTAAATAGTTTTACCATGAAAGAAAAAACGCACCAACCAGGAACTGGTGACTCAGAAAAACCTGCATTAATAACGGACTTAACCAATCTCGCATTGGCCGGGCCTATGGGATTATCATTCCCAAAAGAAGTAGGAATTAAGCAGTTCGATGATCTGAAAGTCGTACTTCCATTATTTACTCAGCTCGCAGCAGCGGCTCAAAAGCGCAAGCTTTCATTAGATGATATTGCCGGAGCTCTTGGAGTTCAGGGATCAACTACTGTACAAGGTCGCACGTTCTATTCACCCGAACAGTCTGATGTGGTAAAAAACATATCAATTGCTTTTGAGTTGGAACAGGATGAGGCAGAACGTAACCGATTATGGAAATTACTTGATTTTGCGTTAAAGTATGAAATTCTCATACCAGAAACTGAGTCAATTAATACTGTCATTTACGAATTGTTTTCTATCGAACCTGATGTGGTTCGTAAGGCATTCATGAAAAAATTTGGCTTTGCCAAACCAGCTGAAGACCCTGTAAATAAATCACAGGCGTACGGTATTTGGGATGAAGAAGTTGCAGGACAACTTGCATCTATTTTGTCACAATTACCGAAAGAAGATGTTACTGATATTTTAAAAGCATTTAACCCGGCTGTGTTGTATTTACTTACTTCATTTGAGGTAAGTGCGTATGTGGGAATTGAGGTAGAACGACGCACTGAAATCATGTGCGCACTTCATTACCATGACTTGATTCCAGCGGAATGTCCGTTGTTTCAATTCATTCAGGAAAATGCTCATGAAGTATTTGAACATGTAAAGACAAATTTTCTTAATTCCGATTTTACAACGAGCCGACATCAAATACATGAAGAAGCTGATCGTTTGTATGGAGAAAAAATGGTGCGATATACCGAGCAACCACCAACAGACGAAGAGGTCCTTGAAGACCTCGTTGATCAAATCGACAAAACCAACACTAATGGGTGAAAAGAAACGCAAGGCAAAACCCGCCAACGAAGGAGATCTTCCGTTGGCGGTTAAACGCCAGTCGAAACGGCCAAGTATTTTAAAGAAAACCCACTACAGAAGAAAGACTTTTGATGAAGGGACTAGCTTGGCTCAACTCGAAGAAAACAGTAAGCGATATGCGATACCTGAGAAAATTATTCGCCTGTGTAGTGAAATTGCTAAACGACAATACGTTAATCACAATTTCAAACGGGAAAACCTGGAATGGATCCAGGAACAGGTGTTACGTATTGCAATACTGCTTACGGGTTGTCTTGAACGACAACTTATTACTGATGCTGATATCGACAAAGCAGCGACCCCTGATAATGTGTTTCAGCTGCTTAAAAAAGCACTCGGAATTGAACAGTATCAGGTCATGATTGATAACAGTACCCTTAAACAGAGAGTGCTTAAGCTGGCACAAGAAAGTACTAATTGGGCTGCAATTTCAGAATTTCGTTATCGAGTATTTATCCCGGCAACAACACCGCAACCTTGTTTGGCGTATCTTGATAAATATCAGGCTGCGATCAAAAGTTTAAAATATCGAGTGCGTTTGTTCGAAATCGTTGAAGATAATGTTCCAAAAAAAGATCGAGAACATTTCATCGGAATAAAAAATGGTTTTGGAGATAATAAAAAAACACTTTATTATTCTTTACAGGCAATCATTGGTAATTTAGTGTTGCTTACGTATTTTCAAGCTCGTACCGAGAAAAAAACAGTTGATGACTTTATTGAATTAAAGGATTACTGCAGAAGTAACTTTGAAGAGTTTAAAGCGCGCTTTCGCGAAACGCTTCATAGCATTATAAAGCCAGAAGCATTCGCTGATGGTATCCTTGCACTCCCTGAGGTGGTTACTAGTTTAAAAAAACTTGAAGACCGTGCCAAAAATGGTACTGTCAACAATTTCTTATCTTTCTTCGGTGCTGATCCTGAAATTAGAAAGCTTAACTATAAGCTCAGTAAGGTGGTCATTGAAGTAGGAAGATGGTGCTATCTACGTAAAGTGCAAGAACTGTCGAGTAATCCTGTTGATTTTGTTTCCCCGTCACTTGCTAAAGCAGCAAACGACGAGTACTTAGAATTCTTGGATGAATATCCTTGGTTTGCAAAGTTCTTGTCCAAGCTAGAAATAGTAAGGTATTTGATTGCAGAAACCGATGATCAGCGAAAAGCAACTATCCGTGGCTTTGTAAATCAGGAACGATTGGGTGAAGCACAGCAGTTGCTTGAAAAACAGGTAACCATTGGTGTCATGTTGAAACACTTTTTAGCGAGTAATAGTGACCAACAGGAATCGATCGAAATCAGCGAGCTTATTGCAGAACTGTCACGCAAGAATTTGGGTCGATTAGCGAAAGACCGCCATGTCCGTAGAGCGCAATTATACATTGATCGACTGCTTACCAAATGGAGTGACACGACTATCATTGATGCAATTCTCGACTTTGAATTACCTGACTATGTGGTGCAGTTGTTTCCTGTAAGTTACCAGCATTACTTATGGTATTTATATCAATTTAATCTGCTGGGGCGTACTGATTGGAAGCCACCGTTTCCGTATCCTCAAGGAGTACTCGAACATGTTACTCCTACGGATGTTGACCGCTATGTTAAGAGTCGGGACGACCATAAAAAAATGCGTGAAATGAAAAAAGAAGCAGAGAACAACATTTCAGGTAGTTCGAAAAAAGATACCGTAACAATTACTGAAGAATCGGATAATGGCGAAGAGTTTAATGATTTTGAAACCATTGAAACGGAAGTTGTAGACGATATGAGAACTCCAGGTTCAGACGATGCTGATGAGGAGGAAATCCTTAATGGTAAAATATAATAATTATACGCAATAGTATTGCGAAACCCTTTGGTATCACCAAAGGGTTTTTTATTTACAAAATATATTTTTAATGGTATGGTAATCAAAAATCACGACAAATGAAGAAAGTATTTATTATGGTAACATTCTTGGCACTCTGTGTCGGATGTGGAAAAGAAAATATTTTATGGCTCGAACCGGGTCATGAGTATGAAATTACTAATATTCTAAACAGGAATCAAAACGGTACCTGGGATGAACCCTACAAAAGTGTTGGGCAAAACGGAGTACGGTACACCTTTACCAAATTTCATCCATTAGGATTAAGTGGTGATGGTGAGGTAACAATTGTACGAGGTAATGCATTTGGTTCACAAACCGAGACGTATCATTTTACCTGGGACAAGGAAAGTCAAAGGAAAATTTCGTTGAAGTTTTCGCGCTACGATCCGATTATTCAGGGGCAAAATCCAAATCAAGTCTCATTTTTCGAAACTTTAAATGGTGACTATATTGTCGCGAAAGATTCCCGTTTGAAAGGACAGTTGGTTGCACATACTATCGTGCTCCGTAACGATTACCATGAAATAATTTTGCGGCAGTAATTGAAACGAGTATTTATTGATAGAGCAAGCGAAAGCTTGCTTTTTTTGTTATTCATAAAGTTGTGAAACGGGGAATAGGCAACGTTACACGGTTATCCACAGAAATGGCAACGATTGGGTTATTGTGTTACACAGTGGGATGATGTACAATACAAGTGGGATGAAGTGGGAAACTGCTAAATCCTTACAATTATGCTTATTGGTGAATATCGACATACGATGGACGATAAAAATCGTCTCTCACTTCCAGCGAAATTTCGCAAAGAAATGGGAAAAAAAATAATCATCACGCGAGGTCTCGATCGGTGTCTATTTGTGTATCCAATAAGCGAATGGAAAAAGTTTTCACAACAATTAGCAAACCTTTCAATTGGTTCTGCAGAAGGTCGTGGGTTTTCTCGAGCGATGCTTGGGGGTGCTACCGAAATTGATGTAGATAGTAGTGGACGCGTGCTCGTCCCTGACCACTTGAAGAGTTACGCAAGTTTAGCTACGAAAGTAGTAGTTGCTGGAATTCATAATCGTATTGAATTATGGAATGAAGAAGCGTGGAATAACTACACCAATGGTGTAGAGAAAGAAGCTAATGTCCTTGCTCAAAAATTAGCAGATATTGGAATGATTTAATATATGCACATTCCAGTTTTATTTAAGGAATCAATAGACGCACTTCATATTAAACGAGATGGCATTTACGTAGACGGAACATTAGGGGGTGCGGGACACGCAGCGGCCATTACAGAGCATTTGGGCCCAGATGGAACATTGATTGGTTTCGATCTGGATTCACATGCTATTAAACGAGCAGCAGAAAAACTTGCAACAGCTACGTGCAAAATTATTCTCGTACAAGACAACTTTCGCAATATTGCTCGAGTACTTGCAGAAAAAGGTATTGATCATGTTGATGGAATTTTCCTTGATCTCGGGTGGTCATCATTTCAAATAGCGGATGCTCAGCGCGGGTTGTCGTTTCAAGAAAACGGACCCTTGCAAATGACGCTCAATGATAAACCAACCAGTGAAGAAATCACGGCTTGGGATATCGTAAATACCTGGAACGAATCAACGATCGCTGACATGATTTATGCCTACGGTGATGAAGTTGCTTCACGCAAAATTGCACGGGCTATTGTGCAGGCACGTACACAAAAAACAATCGAAACTACATTTGATTTAGTAGCAGTTATTCTATCGGTACTTCCTCGAAAGCCATGGATGCGTACTCATCCCGCAACAAAAACATTTCAAGCGCTGCGGATTGCAGTAAATGACGAATATGGGGCGGTTAAAGAAGTAATGGAAGCAGGATTTGAAGTACTTAAGCCGCAGGGATATTTTGCCATCATTACGTTCCATAGTGGTGAAGACCGTATTGTTAAAAATTATTTTCGTGACTTGTCACATGCAGCACAGGCACTCTTGATAACTAAAAAACCAATCACACCATCGGATCAGGAAATTGCTGATAATCCCAGGTCTCGTAGTGCACAGCTCCGCGTTATTCAAAAACATTAATTAGCTATGATTACTTTCATTAAAAAACTATATAGCGGATCATACAATACTCACTTATTTGTGGGGGCTATTGCTATGTTCGGGCTCTATTCGTTTTTAGTGGTAAGTACTATTGTTTCAGTAAATCAACGTAAAGACATTCGTGCTGATATCCGAGCGACTCAAGCGAAAGTATCTGACCTTGAAATTAGTTATTTTAACCTTGCTTCCCAAGTTGATATTCATAAAGCAGAAGCTCTTGGATTTGTGAACGCTCCGGTTCCTAAGTTTGCATACACCGGTGGGGATCAAGAAGAAAAAGTTGCATTGCTTCGTTAAGACAAAACACCCGAGCACGGTGTTTTCATTACGAAAAAAATCTATGTTACAATAGCACTCATAATGGACTCAAAACTATTTCACAAAAGAATGTATGTGCCGATGGTGATCATGGTGTTGGTAGTGCTTGTTTTTATTGTGAAGTTATTTTATTTGCAAATCATTCATGGACGTTCTTATGAACAATTAGCTGATCGACAGTATGTAACTACAACGTCGCAAGTATTCGATCGTGGTACCATTTATTTTACTCAAAAAGACGGCACCCATGTTTCTGCAGCAACACTTAAAAGCGGATTCAAGCTTGCCGTAAATGGTAAGCTTATCGATGACCCAGAAAAACTATATAACGCAATTGGTGCAGACCTTAAAATTCCCAAAGATCAATTTATTGCCATGACAGGGAAGAAAAACGATCCATACATTGAATTAGGTACTAATTTAGGTACTGATGTTGCTTCAAAGATTTCAGATTTAAAACTACCAGGGGTTACGTTATACCGTAATAATTGGCGGTTTTATCCGGCTGATAACTTGGCATCACATGCTGTTGGTTTTATGGCGTATAAAGGTGATGATTTCGTAGGTCGGTATGGTATTGAGAGAACGTATAACGAAGTACTTGCCAGAACTGATCAACGATTATATGTGAACTTTTTTGCAGAAGTATTTTCTGATATTTCAAAGTTTATTAGTGAACCAGAAGAAAAAGAAGGTGACGTGATTACAACTATTGAGCCGACCGTTCAAAAAAATCTTGAAACGGTAGTTTTAGAAATCAAAGAGAAATGGAACTCAGATCGTGCAGGAGGAATTATTATGGATCCTAAAACGGGTGCAATCCTCGCCATGGCGCTTGATAATGAATTTAATATTAATCAAACCAGAACGGTTACCGATATTACACAATTTAATAATCCACTAGTAGAAAGTGTGTTCGAGATGGGATCGATCATGAAGCCAGTAATCATGGCCATAGCTCTTGATCAAGGAGTAGTTACTCCAACGACAACGTACTTTGATCAAGGATTTGTAAAAGTAGGGGATCGTACTATCTATAATTTTGATAAGCGAGGTCGAGGACTTGCGAATATGCAGACGGTGCTTAATCAGTCATTGAACACGGGAATGGTGTATGTTATGCAGCGTATGGCAAAACCTGCATTTAAAAATCAATGGTTATCGTTTGGGTTTTCACAAAAAACAGGAGTAGATTTGCCTGCAGAAGGTGCAGGACTTACTTCAAACCTTAATACTAATCGTGATGTGGAATTTGCAAACGTATCATTTGGACAAGGAGTGGCTGTTACACCTCTTGAAATGATTCGCGCCCATGCGGCACTTGCTAATGGAGGTCATCTGGTAACTCCTCATGTTGTTTCTACTATTGAATATCCGAGTGGGCTTACAAAACAATTGGATTGGCCAGTAACAGGACAACTCATAAAACCAGAAACACAGGCTACTATTACCAAAATGCTGGTTACTGTTTTTGATAACTATAATAATGGTAAATTAAAATTCGATCATTATTCGGTTGCTGCAAAAACAGGAACTGCTCAAATAGCTAAACCAGGGGGTGGATATTATGGGGATAGAAACCTCCATACCTTTATGGCATATTTCCCAGCAAACAATCCTCGATTTATTGTATTCCTCTATAATCAGTACCCAAAAAATGGCGCACAGTTTTCATCAGAAACATTGCTGCCGCCATTTAGTGAGCTCGCTAAATTTTTATTTAGTTATTATGACGTACCTCCGGACCGCTAGCAATAAGGAGTCCGTTATCCATTGGATGAATAGTCCATGTCCATCCTTCCTGGGTGAGTAAATCAAAAAATGGTTGCATACGTTTATGCATATTACCGGCATTATCTGCGATGATTAATGCGCCTGGCAACAGGTGTTTTTTGATGGCGTGAAAATATTCGTGGTAATGTCCTCGGTCAGCATCCATGAATACAAAATCGAACATGAGCGCGTCGGGAAATTCGTTAATAACATCACTAATAAACCCTTCGTGGAGCGTAATGGAGGTAGTAGTGTTTGATTGATTGAAATGGTCTCGCGCTACTGCGACCTTATTAATTGACCGTTCAATAGTGTGAATTGATCCATTAACTGGTTCTATAGCATAGGCAAGCCATAGGGTCGAGTATCCAATTGAAGTTCCTAGTTCAAGGATATGTGAAAAACCTTGTTTTTGAACGAGCGAATATAAAAACGCCCCTGTTGTTTCTGGGATAATCCAAGGAC
Organism: bacterium; assembly: GCA_037144045.1. Lineage (GTDB taxonomy): Bacteria > Patescibacteriota > Minisyncoccia > Phycocordibacterales > UBA1006 > CAIXMG01. The sequence continues at coordinate 155,983 of JBAWXN010000001.1, forward strand.
GTTCGCCTTTAGTAGGATTGTTTTCAATATGTTCACCACGCGCTAGTTGTTCTGGTTTCCACCACACAAGGAATGGTGCATGTCGGGCAATGGCTGCAAGTATTGTCTTTTGGTCTATATTCATGTAAATTAGTTCGAAATGGATCGTTATGAATATACCACAGATGTTTACTCGGACAAGCTTTTGTGAACATTGCGCGAATAATGGATTACCCTATGTCAGCGGTGAACAAATAAAGCATCACAAGTTACGATTTTTCGTTAAAAAAAATGGAGGGCATGATCCTCATCAATTCGAGCCACGTAAGCAAAGTAAAGCAGGAAAACTAGGATATACACCACACCTATTTGTTATTGAAAATACCGAGACAGGAGTAGGAGGGAAAAAGATGTTTCGTGGATTTAAAGTGTGTTGCATTGAAAACTGTGGCTTGACTGTTGTAGCAGAAACAATTAATAGTATGTCGTTCAATTTCGAGCGGATTACTAAATGTATATGGTACGAAGAAGAATTAGCTCAGATATTTAATTATCGTGACGAGACATTTATGCTCGATACTAAAGAAATGCAGCCGTATATAGAACCTGGTATCATTGCTGAACTTGATCCTAATTAATAACCAAAACCCCACGAAAGTGGGGTTTTTATTGATGGTGATATTTTCCACCTCCGATCAAGTTGGTAACACGATAGAGCTGTTCTACGAGCACCAGGCGTGCAAGTTCATGGGGTAGAGTAAATTTACCAAGGCAGAGGGTCATGTTTGCCCGGTCTCGTACTGATTGATCAAGTCCGTGTGATTCTCCGATTACAAATACGATACGTTTATGTGATGCTTGGAGCAGTTTATCAAGGGTTTGAGAAAAACTTACGGTTGTAAATTCTTTACCATGTTCGTCTAGTGCAATAACATAGTCTCCTGGTTTGATTTTCTCTATAGCAGTGTTGGTTTGAATAATTTCAAGTGACAAGTCGAAAGGGGTAGTAATCCGTTTTTTGTATTCGGCAATCATTGTGTCGTGTTCAGATTTTTTCTTGCCAATGGCAATAATATGGAGGTTCATAAGAATAATAGGTATTATACACAAAAATACACTAGGTGTAACGACTTAATTGACAATGTATTTAATTGTGTTATTCTCGAAAAGAGACAGTATTTGTTTACCCCCTTATTCCTTTATCATGAATGAATCGTACGTAATTCTCCCTAAATCCGCAGCGACACCGCAACTAGACCCTGGGCAGCATCTTTATTTTTTAGGTGGTCCTGTACGAGGTGGTGGTGACTGGCAAGCTATTGCAATACAACAACTTTTCGAAAAAGATCCGGGCTGTATTGTAGTGTGCCCGTGTCGTTATGAACCTAGTCATCCACTATGGTTGAGGCAGGCAATTCCATTTGAGTCTAAATTGGTTTTTGAAAACCAGACGATATGGGAACGGTATTATCTGGAACATGCGGCATATTTCGGCTCAGTTATTTTCTGGCTTCCTACTGAGGATAGTGAGAATCCCCGTGCTGATGCAGATGGTCCTTATGGTCAGGATACTTATGGTGAACTGGGTCGTTGGAGCATAAAAAGTGCGCACAATATTTGCGGGTTCCACAAAGCAGGTAAGGGGACACCACCAATTACTAATGTAGTGGTAGGCGCTGAAAAAGATTACTATGGACTAAAAGTAATCCAACGTAATTTCGATGCTGATCACGGTCATCCGTATCATATTCATGAAACGCTGGAAGTCACTCTTGATCGTGCTGTTGAACTTGCAAAATCAACTGACGCACTGCGCGACTATTCTCTTCCCTTTAAAACTGAATTTGTATAATTTCTTAACAAAAATGCGACTTATTAGGTCGCATTTTTTATTTACCAAAATGATGAGTAATAGTTGAAATGATAACCGTTACAATTTCATCAGGTGATTGAATTGATGAGTCAAACGTGAGTGGAGAATCAATCTTGGTTGCATGGTAGGTATCAAAAATTTCTTTGAATTTAGTATGGTCGGTATTTATCTTAACTCCAGGAATGGGGGATGCGATACGCTGGTCAAATCGCTCAAGGAGTATTTCCCAAGGTGCAGAAATATTTGCAATAAATAGAGGAATTTGGTGCGTTTGTGACAATGCTACCATTTCATCCAATCCGTAGAGTCCTCCTTCCTTCATAACTGATAACCCGTGCTCAAGGGCGACACGCATGGTTTCAATAGTCATAATACCTACAAGGTCGTGATGGATGGTGTTGTCATAGTCAGAAATAAGGCGTTTAATGGTGTCACTTTTTCCTTTGAATATTCCTCCGTATTTTTTGAAGATAATATCAGAAACCGTTGATTTACCACCGCATGATGGTCCGTGGAGTACGAGGATAAATTGGTTATTAGTAAGTTTTTCTTTCATATAAGTATTATAACATATGGGATTTTAATCAAATAAGTTTGAATAGGGATATATTGACAATTATAAATAATTATGATACAATATTATTATAATTAAATAAAAAAATATCGCATGAAACCATTTGATCCTGAGTTACAGAAATTACTAGTAACACCTATTACTCAATCGCGTATATCACCAAGTAGAGAAGTGGTTGGTTTTTCATTTAATATCAAACTTCGTAAAAGCAAAATTGGCTGTATTTATTCAGAAGAGTCGCTTGAAGATGAGAGTGACATGGAAGATTTTATGGCTTGGGAAAAAATTCTGGCTAAAAAATTGTTTGATATAAACGGAGTAGTAGGATTAACTTTTGAACCATACGAAATTAGTGTTCAGTTACACTCATCATTTAATCCTGAAAAGATTGAGATTGAAGCAAAGAGGGTTATTGAAAGTTATTTCGTTAATATAGAAAAAACTAAAAAACCTAATTTTGTGCCTTTTTCACCAAATTAGTATTTTCTACAAAGTAATATTAGCCGAGGAAACTCGGCTTTTTTGTTACTTAAATTATGGTTTAGTGATGTTATACTGTGTTAATTATGAAAACTACTAAAAAAGCATTGCCGGCAAAAGATTCAAAAAAATTAATTGAAGTATTAAGGGGGCGATTTGAAAAAAACATGCATCGCCACAAAGGGTTCAAATGGGAACGTGTTCAAGAAAAACTTGAATCGCAATCAGGTAAGTTATGGTCAGTTTATCAAATGGAACAAACCGGTGGGGAACCTGATGTAATTGGATATGATAAGAAGGTGGGTGAATTCGACACGAAAACTTCAAGCTGGATTGTGACCCCTCCTGAAATCCGTAAACTCGGCGGTGCCATCTTTGCAGATCGTCGGTATGATACTTTTTTTGCCTGTGCAATTGGTTTGAGAACTTTCGTGTAGTTAGGGTGGGAATTCAAGAATACGTATTTGACAGACTCCCATATAAATGCTATATATTTGATTAGAAAATAAAAAAAATTAATAACCAAAACAAATTCATTATGAAAAGAATTCAGGTCGTTTACGCAGTAATGTCAATCATGCTGTCATTCTCTTTTTCCTTGGTATCACATGCTCAGCAGACTGCGTTGCTCCCTGCTCTTGACTTGGGTGAAGCTCGTGTAATCATTGCTGCAACTCCTCATGTGGATAGTACAAAGGTAAAAACAGACGTATCTGCCGCCTATGTTCACCGTTTAGATTCCCTGCATGTAGGTTATCAAGAAAATGTTGGGGGCTGGGTATCATTCAACGATCAAGTAAAAATGTATAAATTCGCAGATTACACCCCATCTCTATCTGAAGACCAGAAACTCAGTTACCTTGTTTTTAAACCCAAAAACGAACTCCAGTCATCGGTAGTAATTACCGCAGGAAAAGGTAAGACAGGTGAACTGCAGAATCTGTACAGTGAAATGCGGCAGAAAGCTGTTAAGTCCCTTTTGCAATCTACTGGAGGAAAAAAATAGAAAATAATGCAATTAAGCTTAATCAAGAAGTGGCGCCCATAGAGGCGACCACTTTTTTTGTGACTCTACTGGGAATCGAACCCAGCTTCCATCCTTGAGAAGGATGTGTCCTAACCGATAGACGATAGAGCCAAGCTGTTTAACAATACTGTAAAAAGGTTTATTTTTCAAGCAGTGTGTGGACCTTCTTCACGAAGTGGAGAGGGTGGATTCCGTAAGGAATCCGGGTGAGGATTTAATGGTTGTTTTTTCAAGAGACGTGATATAATGGTTTTCATGATTCGATTTGAACACGTTACGAAATATTTTAGTGACCGAGATTTATCCGTAGAAGACATTAGTCTTTCTATTGCTGCAGGAGAATTTGTTTCAATAGTTGGACATTCAGGAGCAGGGAAAACGACTATGATTCGATTACTCCTTGGGGAAGTAAAACCAACTTCAGGAAATATCTGGTTTGACGACTTTGACGTAGATGGACTTACCCAATCACAATTACCAGGATATCGACGCCGTATCGGAGTAGTATTCCAAGACTTCCGATTATTGCCAAATAAAACTGCATTTGAAAACGTAGCGTTTGCTATGGAAGCCGCAGGAAAAACTGATGAAGAAATTGTTTCCGATGTACCGCACGCGCTTGAACTCGTAGGATTGTCGCACAAAGCACGCGCGTTCCCGAGTGAAATGTCAGGTGGGGAACGACAACGTCTTGCGATTGCTCGAGCTATTATTAATCAACCAGAAGTAATCCTTGCTGATGAACCTACCGGAAACCTTGATCCTCAATCAACCTATGAAATTGTTGAAATTTTGAAGAAGATTAACGATTTGGGTACCACGGTAATTATTACTACTCACAACAAAGGAATTATTGATGCTCTTGGTAAGCGAGTAGTTACTATAGAAAAAGGTCGTATTGTAAAAGACGATAAACACGGGCGCCATTCAATGCAATAATATGTCATTTCAAACAGACGCAAAACGAATATTACGATGGGGACTTATTAGTTTCTATCGAAACACGGTGGTATCAATTACCTCGATTTTAATGATGACGGTAACGCTTACCGTTATTGGGATGACGATTTTCCTTAATGCTATTTTAGGATTTTCGCTTGCACAAATTGAAAGTAAAGTAGACGTGAATGTGTATTTTTATCCGAACGTTGCAGAATCACAGATTGGTGACGTGAAAAGTATGATTCAACAGTTGCCAGAAGTTGCAAGTGTTGAATATGTAAGTCAGGATCAGGCGCTTGCTGATTTCAAGGCGCGACACAGTGCTGATGCGCTTACATTGCAGGCATTAGACGAATTAGGAACTAATCCATTGGGTGCCGTACTTAATATTCGGGCTAAGGAAGCAGGGCAATATGAATCTATTGCAAAAACATTGGATGATAATTCAAGTCTTGCAAAAGGATCAAATGCAATTATTGAAAAAGTGAACTATGCACAAAACAAGGAAATCATTGATCGCCTTACCGGAATCATGCGTTCTGTACAGCGGTTAGGGGTAGCAATCACGTTATTCTTCGTAATTATTTCTATTTTGATTACGTTTAACACGATTCGCCTTGCTATTTACATGGCACGCGATGAAATTACGAACATGCGCCTTGTAGGTGCCGAGAATAAATATATTCAAGGACCATTCATGATTGAAGGAGTGGTATATGGAGGAATTGCTTCCGTCATCACCTTGATTCTGTTCTATCCGATTACACTATGGCTTACTAATAATACCCAAGCATTCTTTGGGGGTATGAGTATTCTGCAGTATTACGGAGACAACTTTATCCAATTATTTGCCATCTTACTTGTTTCAGGGGTGCTCATTGGAATGATCTCCGCCTGGTTTGCAATTCGCAAGTATTTGAAGAAATAATATAAAAACTCCCAATGGGAGTTTTTATATTTTACGAATTTCAATTCCGACGACTCCGTGCTGCGCTTCTTCGTGGGGTGGATAGTACTTATGCATTTCAGTGGGATCATCATTTCCAACACCTCCAAAAGCGATTGGATCGAATGCCTTATATAAATCTTTAAAAGTAGGGAAGTAGTGCAATGCGATAATTGTAGAATCTATACTTAGATGGGCGTCTTGAGCATGCACAAAAACAATAGTGTCACCTACAGTTAGTTGCTTTCTTTTTTCATCATTCAGGCGAATTTCAATAACCTTAGTTCCTTCTTGAATTTTCTGAAAAGGGGCAGGTTGTAAATGCATGGTATGGATCATAATTGCTGCGATGTCTGGTCTTGAAACTAATCACACCAGATGTCATAAGGGTATTCTAGCACTTTCCCGTTTTCCAAACTAACGGCTTTGGGTCTATATATAATAAAAGCCCTTTGTAGCATAAACATATAATCAAATATTTGATACAATGTGATACATGAAATTAGGAAGTGATACAAAGGAACGGCTCAAGCAGATCGTCAGGAACGCGGTAGCGCTCGACCCCATGATTTCCCTGCGAGACCTCCAAGCGGTGCTTCTCCAGAAAGGCATCAAGATCGGCAACCTCAATTCACTGGCAAGGATCAGGAAAGAACTGACCGAAGATGCCATAGAAGAAATGGATCGGCCGCAAGTGCTTAAGCGGTATGCAGATATGGAGGAACGGATGCGAGTGCTCCGAACGGAGCTCTTCAAGATTATCTACCCTGACGGCAAGAGCGGTGTCTATCCGAGCTACAGCGAACAGATATCTGCGATGAAGATATTGATGGAAAGCGATATCAAGCTCTTCCGTGCGGGTCTTGAGATGGGTATCTATCGGAAGGACATGGCGAAAGGAAAGAAGTATACGAAAGAGGAAGAGTTGGCGATGCGGAATAGGCCGTTGAACGCTGAGCATAGGAAAGCTATGCTAAAGGCATTCAAGAACTTTGGATTGATTCCGAAGGATGCGGAGATATAAAAAAGGCGATCATTGCTGACCGCCTTTATAAAATAGTGAACATTTAAATTGTTCGCGTGTACTCTGTAAGTTCCTCAAAATTTTTAAAGTGAACATTTATACCAAGTTCTTCCTGGATAATTGTATTCGCTTTAGTGATTGCCCTATCCAAATGCGGAACAGGTTCACTTTTCGGAATTTCATGAGACATCGCTTTTAGTTCCTCCCACGTATATCGTCCGCGGTTTGTCCACCACGGAAGACTCGAAGTGACTCCATACGCCCAATGTTCTCTGCATGATTGCTCAAGCAGATCACGAAGTGCATCAACCTTCTTGTTGCTTGCTGACAAATAACGAAAATCACGATTCAAGTGCAGCAGATGATCGTCTGGGAGAAGTTCAATATATTTGAAATTCCCATTTTTCTCATCAGGAGCATTTTTTGCAATCCGATAGCGGCTGCTTTTAATTGTCAGAATCGAGTCTCCGTACTTTTCAATAAATGAAAGCCACTTGAGCGTTTGATGCAAGGGTTCACCAGGCAATCCCACAATAATGAATATGTGAGTATGAATTCCTGCATTTTTTAAATTAGCAAGAATCTTTCCATAGTGATCTGGCTTGTTCCAACGCTTATTCTCATTACCAAGCGTTTGAGTGTCCAGACTTTCCAATCCAATTTGCAAACCACGACAACCGGCATCATATAATTGATGACAGACATCAGGATCAAGTAAGTGGTGATCAGCTGTACTGTAGCAATACCATTCGGCTTTGTATCTATGAACTTTCAATTCTTCCCCAATTTTAAGCTGGGTTTGTATCGGAAGAATTTCATCGTAGAAATCAAAGCGGTGTCCGTTTGAAGCGATCATTTGCGAAACAATGTGTTTTGCAGATGAGGTTCTTGGCTTCCCAAGAAAAGTATCACTTCCTCCAGAAATCGAACAGAACTCGCATTGCATAAAGCAATTTGAAGCAGTGTAGAGTGGATAGACAGGCTCGGGAGACCATTGCGTTGCTCCCCCATCGTATGAGGGCGTAGGCAGTAACTCAAATGGCATCGGAGTTTTGGCAGGCTTGTTCATCACAAGCTTTTTTCCGTCGCTCCAGACAGTACCAGAAGTAAGATTAGGTGAAAGATTTTCCGCCAGTTCAAGAATAGGTAGAAAGCCTTCCCTGTATACAATTGCGTCACAACAACGATTGAACAACTCAAAGAATTGCGGTTCGTTATATGCTGTCAGTATGCGTGACCAGAAATTGCCCCCAAGGACAATCTTAGTCTCCGGTAAAGCCTCCTTGACCATAGAGGCAAGAATGAGTCCGGGAAACAATTGCCGCTCGTCACCAATACTGATTCCATACAAATCGGGTCTGAATGAAAGGAGGTGCGGAATCTCGAGTGCGGTGAAATAGGGATACCAAATATTTGATTCTCTATTATTTAGCGCGTTGAGAGCACCCTCAATCGTTCCGTCCTGATAGCTTGCCACATACACTACATTATTCCTTTCAACAGCAAACTTGTCTTGGGTGGGTACGCTTTTTGAAATTTCTTCAAAAAGTTTTCGAGCCCTATACCAATCATTAATCGTACTGTTCGGGTTTCTGACAATCCTTAATGCTTCAGCGGTTTTGCTTTTATCGTGAAGAGAAAGTAAGTACTCCAATCCAATAATATGGCCGTATCGTTGCGATACTTCATAATCGCCTTGCCGTAAAAGCGAGGTCAGATAAGAAATTCCGCTTGGGAAATGCCAAGGCGAAGATACTGGTGGATTGTTGAGAATAATTCTCCGCGATCTTCCAGCAGGAATGATAACAGCTAAAGAAAACTTTTCCGGTTTAAGGTACTCAATTTTCTTCAAATCAATTTTGATCTTCTTAATGGGAGTCACAGGATGACTAGGTAGGTTTGCGCCATACTCTGGCTGACCTCCAATAATCACTTCTTGTACTCCAGTGAAGATAATCTTGCCGTTACTAATCGAACCTTGTTCGCCAGTCTCCGGAACATAGTAGGTGTAAAAGCCGTGAAGCTTTCCATGGGTGTCTATGGTGAATGATGTCTCGGTTGAAAAACCGAAGCTACTCGCCAAAAACAACAACATAAGTGCAAATATTCCGACACCTTGTATCGTACTCTTTGCTTTTCGGTAAAGTTGAGATTTCGGTTTCATTATTTGAAGATTTTTTGTTAGTGAACATTTTTCGCATTATAACATAAATCACTATCTGTTTCAAGGCTTCTGCGACCTCTGGTAGATTAACTTCCTTCTTAAAATTTGTGTAGTTGACTCTTCGACTCTTCTGCTCCGTATCTCTCTTCTCGCTAGACTTCGTACATCGTTCCGGTATGTTCGTGTGTATGGACCAAACAACGATGTACGGAGCCCAAATAGGCATGACACCGGTACTACAGGCGGAACCAATCCGATACTGCCTCTACGCCCGTAAATCAAGCGAGGCCGAAGAGAAGCAGGCACTCTCGATTGATTCTCAAATAAAGGAAATGCTTGCAATTGCCCAGCGCGATAACTTGAACATCATAGAGATGTATCGCGAATCTCACTCCGCGAAAGACTGCGGGCAACGGCCTGTGTTCAACAAACTGCTCATCGACATTCGCGAGGGAAAGTTTGACGGCATACTTGTCTGGCACCCCGACCGACTTTCACGAAATGCCGGAGATCTCGGAGCAATTGTTGATCTACTCGATCAGAAGAAATTGATTGAGATCAGGACTTATAGCCAACGGTTCACCAATAATCCAAATGAAAAGTTTCTACTCATGATTCTCGGCTCACAAGCTAAGCTCGAGAATGATAATAAGAGCATCAATGTGAAGCGAGGATTGAAAACAAAATGCGAGATGGGACTGTGGCCGAGTGTCGCACCAACCGGATATTTAAACTCAAAGAATAGAGATCAGAAAGGCGTCATTTTTGTAGACCCGGATCGTGGATCAACAATCAAAGAAATCTTTACTCGAGTCGCCTATCAAGGAGCAAGCGGTAGAAAAATCTTCAAATGGTTACGGGAAATCAAATTTGTAACGCGAACCGGAAAACCTCTGACCTTGAGCAATATCTACGTTATTTTGAATAATCACTTTTACCACGGCACATTTGAGTACCCTAAAGCGAGCGGTCGATGGTTTAGGGGTAAGCATGTACCACTAATTACTAAAGAGCTATTTGATGAGGCGCAAAAACAACTTCAATTACAAAGAAAAGTTAGAGGCAAGAATAAGGAGTTCGCTTTTACCAAACTCATGTCTTGCGGCCTTTGCGGATCTGGTATCACCGCTGAAGAGAAGTATAAAAATCTTAAAGATGGATCAGTGAACAAATATATTTATTATGGTTGTACACGTGCGCGAGATTCAAACTGCAAGGGTGGGTATGTTGAAGAAAAAGTATTGATTGCTCAACTACTTGAGTTGATGGATAAGATTGATCTTGATAAGTCGGGTATCAAGAAAAAGCTTGAGGTGGAAATTGAGCGGCACAAGAAATTTCATTCAGGGATCATGGGCAAACCAAACGCTGAATACTATGTCAAAGATGTAGACATACGAAATTATGCGAAATATCTTTTATCCGATGGTTCAATGTTTGAGAAGCGAGACTTACTTACTTGCCTGAAGAGCAGACTCTCTTTAGAGAATAAAATACTCACTTTAAATTAGTGACCTGCGAGAAGTTTGGCAAGCTCAAATATTATTCCTTGAGCAATAACATTCCCAGCAACTCCTTCAAAGATAGTCTTTAAAGAAGTCAGTGCTATCTTGATTTTTGACTGCTCAGGGAGGTCTTTAGACATTTCTTCCTTTAGTTCCCTTGCTAGGGTTTGAACATTCTCTGTTTCTTCTACTTGTAGTTTTATCTCAGGAAGAAATTTTTGTATCTGATTCACTAAATCAATCACTTTTTCTTGAGAAAATCCGTTTGCTTGCTGGATGGAAACATTCGCCTGGTCACTAATACTTCCAATCGTTCCGGCAAAATTTTCTATATGACCAATACTATAATTTGTATTAGCAATTTGAGCTTTCTCCTTATCTGTCTGGGAAAAAGAAATACCTTCTCCAACAACCCCTGCTTTTTCAAGTTTTAGAGCCGTATCTAGGATGCGATTACGCACAGCATCTAATATCCCCGTAACAGCACTCCTGCCGATCATAAATCCTACATTCGTTTCGTGACCAATTGATTCCATAATGCTTTTCTTTACTGCATTACTGTAGCTGATTTCAAAAGTGCTAGAATCTGTTTTTACAAGATCATCAAGTTGTCCTACAGGTGAAGTGAGACCTCTTTTCGACATAAGCTCTCCAGCTTCAGAGTTACCAAATATAATAGGTTGCCAACCGTGATATGGATTCCACGCTTTCGGTTCTCCAGTAATGATCCGATACTCAGGGAGATCTGCATTGGAAGGAGCATCATAACCATTTAGCTCTTTTTCTATCCAATCACCAAATTCAGTTAAATCAAGTTTAACAGCAACAATTTTTGCTTTTCTTAGCAAGTCTGAAACCGAGTTGGTGGTATTTGCAGCTTCACTTTGTAATTCTTGGATTATTGATGACATGTTATTTTTTGACCCCTCTAGGTCCTTCGATACTAAACTAAACTGCTGCCAGACTTGGACTCGAACCAAGATAAACGGTACCAGAAACCGTTGTCCTACCATTAGACGATCTGGCAATGGTTCCAAAATAACCCAGAAGGGAATATATCAGAATTGCTCGGACAGTATAGTACCTTTTGATAAAAAATCAAATGTGTGCTATAGTATAATCCAATTTGTTCATAAAAATCCCTTTGAGTACGCATGAAAAAATCCCTTTTATTGGCGATAGTAACTATCGTATCTGTGGCTACCTATGCCCAAACATTTTACAGCGGTAAGTATCGCAATTTATTTTATGACTTGCCAGCCATGGATTGTAGTAAGCACCTTTGCAGAGCAACTGCCGCAGTTGATAGTTTTAAGTATGTAATACAAGGATTCCGTGATGGCGATGATTTTTTGGTAATGAAGCTTTGTAATAAGAAACTTATTGTGATGCAATCATTTTACATGAATGGCGAAAAAAAGCTGGATGATGCTACGGTAGGTGATTTATTTAAAGACGATTTTACATTAGATTATTTTTTGGAAACCGTGTTCAATTATTCAATTCCCAAGCGGAAAAAATAGCATAGTAATGGTCCTGGAAACAGGACTTTTTTTATTGGATAAATTGACAAACTGTGGTATGGTGTTCTCATGAAAGATTTCTATATTTACGGCCGAAACGCCATTGTGGAGCAATTGCTGCACCATCCAAAAAACCTTAAACGCATTTACATCAAAGACGGGGTAAAAACCTCTGGTTTTGAGCAAATTCGAGAACTAGCCCATGCAAACCATATTCCTGTGGTGGCTATTGAAGAAAAGGAAATTACTAAATTATTAAAAGACGAAGTATTGCATCAAGGGGTTTTAGCACTTTCTAAGCCTTTCGAATACACTAATTTCGAAGAATGGATGCACCAAGTAGACCTCAAGGTGATGCCAACCGTTCTTATCCTTGATCATATTATGGACGTTTCAAACCTTGGAGCGATTATTCGAAGTGCGACTGCATCAGGAGTTGCTGCTATTATTGTGGCTGAACTTAACCAGGCTCCAGTAACCAGTGCTGTGTATAAAACATCTGCAGGAACCGTAGGTCGCGTTCCCTTGATTCAAGTAGGGAACCTTAACCAGATCGTAGAGCGATTTAAGAAGGCGGGATTTTGGATTGTGGGACTTGCTATGGATGAGTCTAAAGGTGGTTCTACAGACCTCTGGCAATATAATTTTGATACCCCAACCGTAGTAGTTATCGGAGGTGAAGGTGATGGAATCCGACAAAAAACTCGTGAACACTGCGATACATTACTTTCTATTCCTATGGAAAATAATGTTGAATCATTGAATGCATCAGTTACTGCAGCGTTGGTATGTTACGAAATTAAACGACAGCGACTCAATAAATAATTAATTTCCTAGCGATAAAGTTTTAATAAAGAAGCAGATTCAGCTGTGTTGTGAGTCCTACATCTTTTGTTATACTGGACTCATGATTACGAACGAGGACTACAAAAAATTACAAGAAATGCTTAAAGCAACTATTAAGGAGGAGCTTAAAACGTCTTGGGAACTCCATTCGAAAGACTTTCAAGAATTTGTAGTTGATCACTTACAGAAATTGTACGAAGGACAAGAAAAACTTATAGTCCAAGTAGAAAATATTCATTTACGATTAAAAATGCGAAAAAAATATGACTAAAAAAATTCTCCTATCAGGAGTAAAACCAACAGGACGACCCCATATTGGAAATTATTTTGGAGCCATGAAGCAATTTGTTGATCTTCAAGAAGAATACGAATCATATGTAATGCTAGCAAACTATCATGCAGTGACTTCTATTCATAATGGCGATGAATTGCGTAAACTTACTCATGATCTTATTTTAGATTACTTAGCAATTGGACTTGATCCAAAAAAAGTAGTTCTCTTTAAACAATCAGATGTCGTTGAACATACAGAACTCGCGTGGATTTTTGATTGTGTTACTACGATGCCGTATTTGATGCGAGCACATGCTTTTAAGGATGCCGAAGCAAAAGATCATGAAATCAATGTAGGCGTATTTAACTATCCTATGCTCATGGCTGCAGACATTCTTATGTATGATGCTGATGTGGTACCAGTAGGGCGCGATCAAAAACAACATATTGAATATACGCGCGATACGGCTCAGAAATTTAACAATACGTTCGGTGAAGTATTTAAGCTTCCTAAGGATTTAATCCTTGAATCGGTTGAAACAGTACCAGGAATCGATGGGCAAAAAATGTCTAAATCTTATGGTAATGTTATTCCATTATTCGGAACTGATGAAGAAATCACTAAGGCAGTAATGAGTATTGTCACTGATTCAGGTTCTGATATTCCTACGAATGTATACGCTATTCATAAATTGTTTAAATCAGAGGCAGAATTGGCTCCATTGTACGAAGCACACAAAGGGAAGTATAAAGCGCTTAAAGACGCATTATTGGCCGATATTTTGGCCCTAGTAACCCCAATGCGTGAACGACGACAATATTATGCAGATCGACCTGACGAGGTCGCTGCGATCCTTGCTGAAGGTGCACAGCGTGCTCAAGCAAAAGCACAAGCCAAAATGAAAATTGTCCGTGAAAAAGTAGGACTCTAATCCCAAAAGTCAGGCAGAAATGCTTGACTTTTTATTACGAAGTGTTATTGTAATACTCATTGTTCACTTGTTATTTAACAAAAAAATATGAAAGATAGGCTCGCCTTTGTAACTACTATTCTTAGTAATGGAATGAAAGTATATTCGCAATATGATAGCAGTGTAGCATTCGCTCACGTATCATTAATTGCTCCTGTGGGAAGTGCCCATAATCATGGAAAAATTATTCCAGGTAGTTTTCACTATTTGGAACACTTGCTCATGAAAAGATCTGAGCTCTATCCTCAAAAGGGATCACTTAAAGAGAAAGTTTCTCTACTTGGCGGAAGGTTTGGTGCAGGTACTTGGTTTGGTAAGACTTCATATGATTTGACTGCTACAACTGAAAACCTACCTGATCTATTTAAAGGTCTCGTATCTCACTTTTTTAACCCTATTATCTTACAAGAAGATGTAATAGCAGAAAGGGGTGTAATAGCTAACGAGAGAAATCGTAAGTCACCATTTTATCCAGGAACCAATGAGCGTACTCAGTATCTGGGTAGTCAGTGGGTCAATGATGAATTATACTCGGTTAATCAAATATTTGGTTCTGATGAAGACTTTGAAGGAATGACAGTGGAGTATTTTACTAAGTTGCACAGTGATTACTACAAAACTAATAAAAGTTATTGTGTGATTATTGGTAATTTTGACCTTGATAGTATCTGCAAGGAGTTGTCGCAGTATGAACTTAAAAGTAATGCGGTGTTTCCAGTTGAGCAGTTTATTCCAAGGGTTTGGAACAAACGCAATTACCACGAAGTCGTAACCAAGGAAACTAATCGCTTTGAATATTATACTACTTCGCTTTTTCCCATTAACATGCAGGAGGCCATGAATTATTTAAGACTATTTAGTCTTTCCAGTGCAATCCTTACTGATTATTCTTATGGAGTACTTATGCAGTGGTTACGTCATGAAAAAAATTGGTGTTATGAAATTAGCGTCAATCATGCAGTGGTGCGCGGAAGTGCGGGTGGTGGATTTATGATCCCGCTCAATTCCGCAACTCAGGTTGCTGAAGTACGTAAAGAACTATTGGAAAGAATATTTAATGGACTAAGCCAGGAAGATTTACTTACTAAGGCAAGGCAACACAAGAAGAACCTTGCTGTATTCTGGTACCAAACAATGGAGTCACGCATGAGTAGTGCACTTAAGGATCTTCACATTTATGGTTCTATAGAAAACGAACAAGAATATTTTGACTCGTTGGATGCGATTACGACTGATAACTTGTTGAATTTTTTTCATGAAAGACTCAAGTCTAATTTCGGGGAATTACTATTTGTTCCAGGGAAGTAATTATTTTAAATACAATTACCTTTGCGCCATTCGCGCAAAGGTTTTTTTTATTGTAAAATAATGTAACTATGGCAAAACTACCCAACATTATCGAGAAAGAGCGTTCAACGTGGAAAATTATTTCGTTTGCGTTTATGGCATCAATTCGTGGTTCAAAAATACCTTCAATCATGCGCTATGTTTCTGACGGGCTCATGAGTGTATTTATGTTCCTTGAATTCGGAGCATTAGGGTTAATCGTAAATGAATTCGTTCAGTATGGAACCGCAGGTGCACGTTATAGCACTATTTCTTGGGCATTTTTCTTGATAATTATTTCAACATTAGTACCTTCTATTATTTCTTCACTGCGGGGGTATTTTCAAGATGTTCAAATGAACGACATGCAGCGCTATTTGCAGTCGCTCATTTTTAATCAAATGAAACGATTAGATATTGGAACTATTGAACAGCCAGAATTTCAAAACATCCTCGATGTAACGAATTCACGCGGGTGGAGTGCAGTATTCAATATTATTTCAATTATTACAGGATCAATTAGAAATATTGTGGCGCTGGTGATTGCGGCGGTATCATTGGTGGTGCTTTCACCGTTATTATTATTGATTATTGTAGTCAGTGTAATTCCAACCTATATCCTTGAACGAAAAAATGCCGAACGTTCAGCAGAGCTTTGGAAAAAAACTTCAGAAATGCGCCGTATGTGGCAATCAAAATCTGGTCCAGTATATGGAAAAAGTAGTTTGGTTGAATTAAAGAACTTTGGGCTCGTTTCAGTATTCCTTAAGAAATGGTTAAGTCTTATTGGTTCGTTTCATAATGATTCTCAAAAATTAGGGATAAAAAATGTACGCAATGAGCTGCTCGCAGTAATCCTCATTACGGCTGGATATGGTATTGGATTCTTCATGATTATTCACAAGGTGTACATTGGAGCATTACTAGTTGGATCGCTCGTATATACCTTTGCCGTAATCTCACGATTCCAATCAGCACTTCAAGCACTCTTTGAAAACTTTGGGCGACTATCAGAACATAAAAAGAACCTTGATACATTTATTGATCTTCTCGAAATGGAACCCATGATTGTATCGGGAACACAGGTAATACATCCTGATGATTTCGAAACATTGGAGGTGCGTGATGTGTCGTTTACTTATCCTGGGTCGGATAAACATGTGACGGAGCATTTATCGCTTAAGGTTTCCCGTGGTGATAATATTGCAATTGTCGGACTTAATGGTGCAGGTAAAACAACGCTCATTAAATTATTGACGCGTGTATACGATCCAACAGAAGGCGAGATCCTGGTGAATGGTGTTAATCTCAAGGAGTATGACCTTGAATCATGGAAACGATGTTTAGGTATTTTATTCCAAGATTATGCAACGTATAGCGAAGAATCAGTTGCTGAAAATATCATGCTCGGCGACATTTCTAAACATGATCAGGCATTGGTTGAGAAAAGTGCCAAGGATTCAACGGCACATGATTACATTATGGAACTCGCTGATAAATACGATCAACGAGTTGGAACTGAATTTAGAGGTGGGGTAGAGCTATCAAAAGGACAGAAGCAAAAGTTGGTATTAGCTCGGGTGTTTTACCGGGATGCGCCAATTGTTATCCTTGATGAACCAACAGCTGCGATTGACGCATTGTCAGAAGACACAATTTTCAAGGCGTTACGTACCAATCATACCAATCAAACCCGTATTATTATTTCTCATAAATTCTCAAACGTGCGTGAGGCAGATAGTATTATCCTGATTGAGCATGGAAAAATTATTGAACAGGGAAATCATGATGCGTTGATGCAACTCAAAAATGGTCGGTATAAGACACTCTTCGAATTGCAAGCAGAAGGTTATAAATAGTAATTAAAAACTTACACCTGCGTGTAAGTTTTTTGTATAAAAAAATAGGGACCGGATTGGTCCCTATCTCATCCGCGGAATGCAGATGGTTATTTAGTTGGTTGTTGTTTTTTGGTTGCTGCTTGAACCGCTTTGCAATGACTCAGGCAAGAGCTATACAATGGGCATGATGTACCATTTGCAACCTTAACGCAGATGCCGGCTTGGCACTGTTTCTGATTGCGGGTATCGAATTGCTTCTTTACCACGATTTGAATAGCGTTCACCACATCCTGAGTGCCCAATTCTTTTCCTATTAGGCCAGGAGCATCAGGATCAGCCTTAGAACCGTTCATGATGATATTCATATTATCATCGAAGTAAAGTTCTGGTACCTCATAATGAGTACCGTACTGGCCAATAGTGTCGAAACGTAATCCTTTACCAGTGCGCTTAAACGAAATCTTTTGTTGCAAAATACGTAACACGTCCGGCATAAACTGCTCGAATCCTGCTTGTGGCATGATTACGAATTGTTTGCCCGCGCCCGGCATAGCTGTTTTCTTCACCAAAAGCAGTATCCCTAGGGTGCGATTAGCACTTTTTGGGTTTTTGCTTTGGATAGCTTTAGCTGCGAGCCGGTTGTCACTTACCATGGTCATAAGTACAGGATAATTTTCACCAGGTAGTGAAATAGCGCTCGCTTGAACCGTGTCTTTTTGTAAATCGTACTCAGCACATGCCTTAAGGAATAATTCACGTTGTTCAACGTGGAACGCAATAAAATTTTGCGCTGTGTTGAAGACGTTTAGAAATCCTTGCTCATCAGCAGGTTCAATGGTTTCATAACCTTTTTTAATAGCACCCGCTATCGTGCTTGTTTGCATAAATCCAAGCATTTCGGATTCCTCTTTACTGATACGCAAAGCGTCTTCGGTAACCGGCTCGCCTTGCTTTTCAATAGCAGATTTTTTTGCGCGCTGTAGGTTTTTCTTTAAATTATCACCGTGGTTATCCTCATAATTGATATACTCAATTACAGGGCCTAACAAGTCACGGTTCCTTTTTTCTGCATACAGGTCAAGATGGCGTTTAACTAATTCTGTGCATGAAATCTTGCTTTTACGATCTCCGTGCTCATCAAGTGGACCCTTGCCTAAACCAATAAGTAGGTAACCTTGCTTTAAAGCCTTTAAAAAGCCTTTAAAGTTGAGGTAATTCGCGTTACGCAGTTTCGTTTCCGAAATTACTGCTGGCAGTGCCTGTTCTACGCCTGGGAATAACTTGCGCCCTTCTACTGTATTTCTCAGTATGTAAAATGCAGCATGTGCATCCATTGAAGGGGAATGTCTGAAACCGATAATTTTGATTCCTGTGATAGGAATGCGGAAGTTCCAAGCTTCCATCAATTCTTCATCGGTTGCAGTTGAGCAGTCGGTGATGGTGAAAGTAAACTTTCTTGTTGGTTTGCTTTTTTGGTTTGTTGTCGCTGTTACGCTCATGTTGTTAAGTTTTTAATGTTATCTTGTGGCTACCTGCACAAGTTCAGGTTATTTTTACAATTATAGCATAATATGACTCATAAGTCAAGTATTCTCAAGGGTTTTTGACTGTGCTATAGTAGCCTTGTATTTAAAGACCCAATTGACACTTGGCGAGAATACAAATCCCAAAAGAAGTCCAAAGTAGGGTGGCACCGCGTTTCCTTCGAAGAATCGCCCCTGCAAATGTATTTATACGTTTGAAGAGGCGATTTTTCGTTTCTTCATAAAAGACTTTATGAAAAACAGGGTATTAATTAATGATTTACAAAATCATGTAGACCAGGAGGTAGTTATTGGTGCGTGGGTAGATACTCGTCGTGACCAAGGTAAAATGATCTTTTTCGAATTTCGAGACCGAACCGGAAAAGTTCAGGGAGTAACCTTACCTAATAGCGCAGCTCTTGAAGTTGCAAAAACGTTACGAGGTGAGTGGGTCGTTGCCGTTACTGGAAAAGTAAATAAACGTCCAGAACGAAATGTTCAAGCAGACAAGCAAAATGGTGATATTGAACTTGAGGTGCTCGGTATCGAAGTACTGAACGAATCAGAAACACCCGTGTTTGATATTTCAACAGACACCCGAGCAATCGGTGAAGAAGTGCGATTACGTCATAAATACCTCGACATGCGCAGTGATCGTGTACAGAAAAATATTCGTATGCGTGCCCATGTTGCAAAATTTGTGAGAGACTTCTTAGCTAATGAAGGATTTATTGAAGTAGAAACACCACTCCTTACTAAATCAACCCCAGAAGGAGCCCGTGACTTTATTGTTCCAGCACGGCTATATCCAGGAAACTTTTATGCGCTTCCGCAATCACCGCAACAATATAAACAATTGTTAATGACGGGTGGAATTGAACGGTATTTCCAGGTTGCAAAATGTTTACGTGATGAAGACTCACGTGGAGACCGTCAGCCAGAATTTACCCAAATCGATATGGAATTGTCATTTGTGCAACAAGAAGACGTAATGGATGTAAATGAACGCTTGTTGATTAAGGTAGTTCAAGAACTCTATCCTGATAAAAAAATTCAACAAATTCCATTTCCTCGTATTACCTATAAAGATGCCATGGAAAAATATGGAAACGATCGTCCAGATTTACGTGAAGACAAGACCGATCCTAATTTACTCGCATTTTGTTGGGTAGTAGATTTTCCATTTTTTGAACGAACTGATAAATCAGACAATCCTGATACTCACGGTGAATGGACATTTACCCATAATCCATTCTCAGCGCCTAAACCAGAACATATGGACTGGTTAATGAATAAAGAAAACATCGGTGATATTCTTACGACTCAGTATGATATCGCCCTCAATGGATACGAAATTGGAGGTGGTTCAATTCGTAACCATAAACCAGATCGATTGCGTAAAGTATTTGAAATCATGGGACATGACCCGGCTGATATTGAATCAAACTTCGGGCACATGCTTAAGGCATTTTCGTTCGGTACACCACCACACGGGGGTATTGCGTGGGGATTTGATCGTTTGATGATGTTGCTTCAAAACGAACCAAATATTCGTGAAGTAATTCCGTTCCCAAAAACAGGGGAAGGAAAAGACTTGATGATGGATTCACCAGCTCCTGTTTCTGATAAACAGTTGAACGAACTCCAAATTATTGTGAAAAAAGTGTAACAATAAAACCCTGCTTTCAAGCAGGGTTTTTGATAATTAATTAAATAGGTCTCTAAAAATCTTGAATATTTTTTTGTAGCAAGGAGTGAGGCGCCAGAGGAGTTCGTCTCGTAATAAAGGGAGGTTGGGATCAGTTCTTGAAACAGAATTCATGTGTGCTTGCGCAAATTCATTTACAAGTTTTTCCTTAGAAAAACCTTTTACTACTTCTGAAGTGTAGATCATGATAATAGATTTGCTGAAGTATATATAATTTAAAGCTTTTGTCAAAAGGCTTTTTCGTGTAAAATGGACCTATGGAATATCTCGTAAAAACAGGGGAATTTGAGGGTCCAGTGCACATCCTCTTGCAATTGATTCAGGATCGTAAACTACACGTTTCCGAGGTGTCACTTGCTGTAGTAACCGAGGACTTTTTGAAATTTATTGCTGGGCATAATTTGAATTATTCTCAGGTATCATCGTTCATTGTTGTTTCTTCAAC
This sequence comes from bacterium, assembly GCA_037144045.1. GTDB lineage: Bacteria > Patescibacteriota > Minisyncoccia > Phycocordibacterales > UBA1006 > CAIXMG01. Next base: position 176,953 of record JBAWXN010000001.1, read on the forward strand.
CTTGCTTTTGATTAAGTCTCGATCATTGTTGCCAAGTATTGAGCTCACTGAGGAAGAAGAAGAAAGTATTGTTGACCTTACGGAACGAGTTCGTCAGTATGAAGTGGTACGGAAGTACGCAGAATTACTTGCGCCATTGTATGGGAAAAATCCTTTGTTTGCTCGCACCTACCAGGATAAGACACCGGTATTTGCTCCAGATGTTCAAATAACTACGACAACGCTGGGTAGCCTCCTTCATGATTTATTTGTTGCATTTCCTGTAGTTGAAAAACTTCCAGAAAAAGCAATGAAGGTGGTGGTAAAACTCGAAGTAATGATTGATGACCTTAAGGAACGAATCCAAAGAGGTATGACATTACACAGTCGCGAAATAATGGATAAGTATCGTAATGCGACAGATCCTACAGAAAAGCGCCAAGCAAAAGTATTTGCGGTAGTGTCATTCCTTGCTATGCTTGAACTCGTTAAAAAGGGGTTTGCGGCAGTAGTACAAGAAGAAAGCTTTGGTGATATTGAACTTACGAATCCGAATAATTAATATATGAATCTTACACAAAAAATTGAAGGATATTTATTTTACACTGGGGAACCAGTGACTCTTAAACAACTTGCAAAAGTGTTTGAAGTGTCCGAAGGTCAAATTACTGATGCACTGCATGAACTTGAACAACACTTAGTAGGACATGGTATGGTATTGGTTGTTAATGGTAATGAAGTTCTGCTTACGACTCATCCAGAAATGGCAGGTATTATTACTGCGATTAAAAAACAAGAACTTTCAGATCCATTGTCCAAATCAGCTCTCGAAACGCTTACTATTATTCTGTATAAAGACGGCGCTACTAAACCAGAAATTGATTTCATTCGTGGAGTAAATTCTGGATTTATGTTACGTAACTTGCTCGTTCGTGGACTCATTGAAAAAGTGTCTAATGATGAGGATAAACGTATTACTAAATACCGTGCAACATTTGATACGTTGCAACACTTAGGTATTCGCTCATTGGATGAATTACCCAACTTTGAACTCTTTAAACAAGAAATTGAAAAACGCGAACAGGCAGAACCGGTTGTTGAATCAAATATTTTTACAGAATAAAAAACCCTCGCAGGGTTTTTTATTCTTAGGAGAACTTATTATTGTTTCGGAGCTGTCTTTACATTATAGGTCTTTTCAAGACTTTTGGTAAGGTTTGCTTCGTCAATAACTTGTTCTGCTTTTTGGAGGCTTACTAAAGCTTCACTGTATGATCCTTGGTTAATTTTTTCTTTTGCGCCTGCGACTAATTCATTGAGCGTAGGTTTCTTGTCTTCAACAGGTTCGATCACCGCAGGGGTTGTAGTCGAATCAGTAGAAGATAGGGTACTCACGTCCATGGTTTTCATAAGTGCCATAGTGGCAACTGGTACTGGTTCTACAGGTGCGACGGCAGCAACGGTGGTTATTTCAGGAACGGTCTTTAATTTCTCGGTAATTGCAGTAAATTTTTCTTCGGTAGTAGTTTTAGTGTTGCTGTTGGGTTTGAGAGCAATTACTTGTTCAAATTTTACTTTTTCAAGAGCAAGTCGTTCCACGGTATGTTCAGCAGCAAGGACAATAGTACCAATGTTTTGATTAGTGTTTTGTTCTATAGTTGCAAGAACTCGTCCATTACTTGAAAAGGTTGTTTCAAGGTTATTGATAGCTTGCAGTGCAAGTTCTGGGTTAGTTTCTTGAATACTATCCGCAACGGTGCGAACTGATTCGCGTGAATGTTCAAGTCCTGATTGAATCATTTGCGATGTGGTGTCATTGAGTTCACGACGTACGGCAAGAGTTGCTGCTTCGTCAAAACGAGTAGTGATACGACGTGTTTCGAATGCTATTTTCGCTTCGGCAGTTTTTTGGTTATTTGCCTGGAATTCCTCGATCCAAAGTTTTACGCCGTATAATGACTGATTGGGAAGTGCAGTCGTAGACGCACTCGTAATACCTACCGATGTTCCAAGTACGAGCACAAGACTTGCAAGAGCTACAGTCATGTATTTAAAGGAATAAGGGGAAAGGAGTCCTGACTTGACTGGATGAGTCGTTGCATACTCAAGAAGCACATGACGCATATCACGTTTTTCGGTAGGGCTCATCTTTTGATTGCCGAGCCAGTATGCGATTGTATCAAATGGGTTATGCTTCATAAAATTCTTGATTAATAGTTTCAAACATTTTTTTCGCTTGTTTGACAGCGCGATGGATGCGAACAGAAACAGTGTTTTCCGATTCTTTGTAAATAGCTGCAATTTCGGAAAGGGTGAGTTCTTGAATAAACCTGAGTTGGAGTATTTCGAAATGATGTTCATCGAGCTGCTTGAGTTGGTCCATGAACAACTGGTTTTCGATCGCTGATCCAGTAGGGGTATTTTCAAGGTCAGCAGGTTCATGAGTAAAGACGTCTTCCAATAACGCATCAAGCGACGCGAACTTTTTCTTGCGACTATGGTCAATAATGAGGTTTCTGCAGATGCGGTAGAGGAATCCTCTGGTTTGATCTATGGTTTTTCCTGACCGGAGATAATCCCAGGTCTTAATAAAGGTTTCCTGGGTAACATCGAGAGCAAGGTCTCGATTTCTGGTTTTAGTCAGTGAAAACCTGAATATTTCGTCATTAAATGCCTCATAGAGTTCCATGAACTGTTTTTGTGTTTCTTGATGTTCGGTCTTCATACTTAGATGACGAAAAAGATGGTAATTTCTTACCAAGTCGTATCTTCCCAAGTATAGCATAAATGGTATAATAATCACCTATGCAACAACAAAAAGTCGTTATTATTGGAGGAGGATTTGCCGGGATCCGTACAGCGCTCGATTTAGTAAAAACAGGAACCTGTGAAGTCGTGCTTATTTCACAAAATCCAAATTTTGAATACTATCCAGGACTCCATAAAATGATCGGTATTCACGATAGTGTAGTAGTTCAAGTACCCCTCGCAACGATTTTTGAAGGTAAATCAATTTCTTTGGTATATGAAAAAGTAATAGGAGTTGATATTCATACTAAAACGGTTACTACAGAACATGCTCCTTATCAGGCTGACTATGTAATTCTTGCTATGGGAAGTCAGACTGAATATTTTGGAATTGCTGGATTACCGGAAATGGCATTTGGATTTAAGTCGGTAGCTGAAGCTCGAAAACTGCGTAATCATATTGAAGACATGTTTGCTAAACACGTGAAGACTGACAAGGCAGAATCAGTGGTGGGGCTCCATATGGTTATTGTAGGTGCAGGTCCCAACGGGGTAGACCTGGCTGGTGAAATTGCTGCTTTGAACAAATCACTTGCAAAAAAATACGGAGTTATTGAATCACTGATCACAGTCGATCTTATTGAAGCTGCGAGTCGAGTCCTTGCCATGCTTCCTGAGCCAGTAAGTCATCGGGTGGAAAAACGACTCCGTGACCTTGGGGTAACCGTACTCTGTAATCGTGATCTTAAAAGGCAAGAATCATGGACTGTTGAACTTGCTGATATGACTATGGGTGCTAAAACGGTAGTATGGACTGCAGGAATTATTACCAATGAGTTAGTGAAGAAAATCGAAGGACTTACGTTAATGAAAAAAAATCGTGTAGCGGTAGACGAATTTCTTCAGGTGAAAGGAGCTCAAAATATATTTTGTGTGGGCGATGTAGCTGATACTCCTTATGCAGGACTTGCGCAAACAGCGTTGTATGATGGGGAATATGTAGCATCTGTCATCATGAATAAAATTTCGGGACAAAAATTCCACGCATATACTCCCAAACCTAATGCATTTAACATTGGTGTTGGTCCAATGTGGTCAGTCATGCAAGTAGGCTCGTTTGTGTCATATGGATTTTTTCCTTATGTATTTAGATCATTAATTGATATTAAATTTTTCCTTTCTATCCTTCCTGTGAAGCAGGTATGGAAATTGTTTTTCAAAAAAGCATCCTAGGATGCTTTTTTGATTAAAACGTTTGAGAAAGTGGTCTTGCTCCCTCTCCCTTTGGGAGAGGGTTGGGGTGAGGGGTTGATAATACGTGTCTGATCTTCTGAATAACGCTTTCTGGATGAGCTCGAAGTTCTTGGTTCGAAAATCTGAGACAGGTAATACCATATCCAGCAAGGTGTCGGCTTTTAGCAGTATCATAGGCTTGAGTATATTCGTGGTAGGGTCCATCTAGCTCCACGACAAGCATTTTCTCGTGACAATAAAAATCTACAACATAGTAATCAATTGAATGTTGACGTCTGAATTTATATCCAAGTTTCCTATTTCTGAGTATTTCCCAGAGTAATGTTTCTTCAGGGGTGGTGTGACGCCGCAAAGATCTTCTCTTGATTAGTTCTCGTTCAAAGTTCCAGTACATGCTACAAGTATAGGAACATAATGCTCAAGTTTTGATTACTAAAGTGTAAAGAGGTTGTGGCTTTACTATTTTATTACCCCTCACCCCAGCCCTCTCCCAAAGGGAGAGGGAGTAGTTACCTTTGTTTCTTAGCTTTAATAATTTTCAAAATGGCAGGGATTTTTTGAAAGTCTTCCATGAGGGTTGCGCGCATACCGCCATTGTAGAGTGCTGCAGCGGGGTGATAGAGTGGGAAAAAATATTCTGTGATAATATTAGGAATTTTTCGGTGTACCAATTTACCATGCGCTTCTGATATTTTAAGTTCAGGAAGGAAGTGATTCATCGAATGGCGACCAAGGAATATAATGACGTCAGGTTTAATGAAATTAAGTTCTGCATGGAGCCATGGTGCACAGTCTATTTTTTCTTGATGTTCGGGGTCTCGGTTTTGTGGTGGGCGATATTTTACAATGTTAGTAATATAAATATCTTCACGTTTCAAACCAATGCTTGCAAGCATTTCAGCGAGGAATTTTCCTGCACGACCAATAAAAGGTTTTCCTTGCTCGTCTTCGCTTTTGCCTGGCGCTTCGCCGATAAAAACTATTTTCGCATCAGGGTTGCCGTCACCAAATACTGCCTGGATGGCGGTTTTTTTAAGTACACAAACACACTGTTCATGGTGAAGTTTTTGCAGATTGTCGAGTTCGGCTGCTCTGTTCATATAAACAAGTATATCAAAAAAATCCCTGACCAGTGTCAGGGAAAGTGTGTTCGCGTAAAAGTTGTTAAGCCTCGGTTTCTACAAGAAATTTTTCTTGTTTATAGCGAGTGCCGCCTGGATTCAGTGATCCTTCAGTGAGCAGGTCTTTATCAATAGCTACCACAGGTTTTTTCCTTTCAGGGGCTACTAATGAAACCGGTTGAGGTTTTTCTACAAGTGCCTGTTCGTAAGAATCTGCAGGTACTGAGGAATTTGTTTCCGCAACATATATCACTCGTAAAGCAACCGTTACCATGTTAGCAATGATTGCAATTACTGCCATTTGTATAAAAGGTGTTTCAAAGTCGAACCATTGAAAACCGAGTGCTGCAATCAGTCCAATACACAGCACAGAGGCGGCAAAAGGAATGAAGCGAGCTTTCTCGAATTCAGGGGTTCTAATAGTGGTTCCCAGTGTTAGTACGATACTGGCGAAAAAGGCGAAAATAAAAATAAATGGACTCATAAGCAAAACGTTTTTTTTGTATTAAATTGTTTGAAAGAACTTCCTTGTTTTATCAGGGCGCGAACACGGTCAAAAACATGGCATATGAGTATACCACATCTATTTAAAACAAGCAACTACCTTGATACTCACCCTATGAATATGCTACATTTCCCGTATATGTTTCAAAAATTTATTCTCAAAAAACTCATTGGCTCAAAATTAAAAGCAGCGGGAATGAACGATGCTCAAGTAGAACAATTATTAGATGTGGTTGCTAGTAATCCAGAATTTTTCAAGAAGATTCAAGACCAAGTAGAAGCCAAGAAAAAACAAGGTATTCCTGAACAAGCAGCCATGATGACGGTGATGCGTGAAAATCAAGCTGAATTACAGAAAATTTTAGCGGGAATTAATAAATAAGAGTATGTCACTCTCAATCGGAATTGTAGGACTCCCAAATGTGGGTAAGTCTACCTTGTTCAATGCGCTTACTAAAAAAGGCGTATTAATTGCTAATTATCCATTCGCAACTATCGATCCATCAGTTGGGGTTGTTGCGGTACCTGATGAACGTCTTTATAAACTGGCGGATTTTTCGCAGACCCAAAAAACAATTCCTGCAGCTATTGAATTCGTAGATATTGCCGGGTTGGTTGCAGGGGCTTCACAAGGTGAAGGGTTGGGAAATAAATTCCTTGCGAATATTCGAGAAACTGATGCCATTCTTGAAATGGTGCGTATCTTTGCGCTTGATGATGGTAAGGAAGCAATTAATCATGTATACGGTGAAATTGACCCATTACGCGATATAAAAGTGATTAATATGGAATTGATCCTTGCGGATATGGAAACCGTTGAGAAGCGCATTTCAAACCTTCAGAAGGATGTAAAACGTGGCGATAAAACTGCAGTACTTGAAGAATCAATTGCAAAACGTATTCAAGAAGCACTCCTTGCAGAAAAGATGGCAAACACCGTAATCCTTACCGACGAAGAAGAAAAAATAGCAAAGCAGTTAAACTTGCTTACTCGCAAGAAATTCATTTATGGATTAAATAAACGATCAGGTGGAAAAAACCTTGATGAAACTGATCCTGAATTATTTACTAAAATCTGTAAAGAAATTGAAAGTTATGGTTCTGAATGGGTGGTAATTGATGCAAAGACTGAACATGAATTATCTGATTTCGAAGGTGAAGAACGCGCCATGATGCGATCAGAAATGGGAAGTGGTGATGATGGTATTGATACCCTTATCAAGAAATCTTATAAGCTTCTCGGACTTGCAACTTATTTTACAACCGGTGAAAAGGAAACACGTGCGTGGACTATCAAAGCAGGTTCAACAGCTCCCGTTGCCGCTGCCGCTATTCACACCGATTTCGAGAAGAAGTTCATTCGTGCAGAAGTAGTATTCTGGAGCGACCTCCTTGAATCGGGATCTATGGTGAATGCAAAATCTAAAGGATTAGTGCGCACTGAAGGGAAGGAGTATCTGGTAAAAGATGGTGATGTTATTGAGTTTAGAATCTAGTAAAACCCCTCGAAATGAGGGGTTTTAGAGTACTTGACTTATATATTATATTGTGCTATAATAGTATCATTCTTTAACAAATCGCATAAATATATAAACAATGGGAAAAAATTCTAAAGGCGGAAACAAGGGTAGGCGCGATAGTAAGGGGCCTCATACCATAAGAAATACTACGCGCAAAATTAGGGCTACGCCTAAGTCAGGAGCAGTTACTCTGGTTATGTTTCAATCGCCAGAGCCAATCAATCTACTTGATACCTTGAAAGAAAAATTTCCTTTAGCTATTGAAGCTATCATTGGAAAATTTATTAATTTTCAGGCTATGAAGTTCGAAGAGGTGATTTCACGTATTCAGGTCTTTTTCAAGACTATGAACATTACTTGCGAATTTCCCAAGGGAGTCAAAGATGTTGTAGTGATTCACGAGCTGATCACTGGTCCACTTGAAAGAGCGGAAACAGATTTAGCTAACCTTTCTTGGTAATACCATTAAAAAATTAAATAGAAAACCCTCACAGCAATGTGAGGGTTAACTAATGGAAAAAATATTATTTCCTTTTTTTATCAGCGCTTGCCATAGCAATAAGTGCAACAACTTCATCGAGTGAAATTTCCATAGGATCAGTACGATCGGGAATGTAAATCCGTTTCATACCTTGCCGAATAAAGTTTCCTGATTTTGATTTCAAGATCTGGATTTCTTTTTTTGTTTTTGGATGAATACCTACAGTTCGTAGTAATTCAACACCCTTAGGAAGTGATTTAGGACTGTTTAATAATGTAACTGCCTGATCCAGGGTAATCGTATACGGATCAAACGGTTTTTTAATTGAACGGAAATCACGATTACGTCCTACGTAAGGCCCAAATCGTCCAATGTTGGCGATCACAGGTTCGTGGGTTGTGGGATCGTTACCGAGTTCTCGAGGAAGTTCAAGAAGTTTTACTGCAAGTTCCAAAGTCATGTCTTCAGGTTTCATACGTGGTGGCAAACTTGCACGTCGTGGTCCCGGAAGCGTCTTTGCGGCTGCAATAATTTCTTTTTCTTGTTTTACTTTTTCCTTGTCGGCAGGTGTTTTTTTGTACCCCTTAGGCCAGGTGCTGAGCTTTGGTATAGGGATTGATTTACCGAGTTGTACATATGGGCCAAATCGTCCTGTAAGGAGGAAAATAGGTAAACCAGATTTTGGATGAATACCGAACGGTTTTTCATCGCCAACTTCTTGACCATCAATCGTTAAGGCTCCGTCACATTCTGGATAGCGAGTACACGACAAAAACTTTCCAGAACGTCCGAGTTTAATTTCCATAGGGGCACCACACTTTGGACAAACGAATTTTGCATCAGCCATTCCAAGGTTGGTAATCTTAGGGATAGATTCTTTTGCAGTGACGTCAGCAATAAACGGAGTATAAAATTCACTTAAGGTTTTTTTATAGGTTCGTTTTCCTGCAGCAATATCGTCGAGTTTGTCTTCCATATCGGCCGTAAACGAATCAGAAATATAGTCCATGAAGTTCTGTTCAAGGAATGTTGATACGACATCACCAGTGTCGGTGGGATAGAGGGTACGTCCTTCTTTTTTCACATATTCACGTTCTTCGAGGGTACGCATAATAGATGCATAGGTCGAAGGTCGTCCAATGCCACGTAATTCAAGTTCCTTGATAAGTCCGGCTTCGGTATAGCGTCCCGGTGGTTGGGTTTGTTTACCGATGGCATCAAGTGATTCAAGTTTCAAAGTGTCACCAATAGTAAGTTTTGGAAGTTCAACGTCTTCACCTCGAGCAGCTCGATCAACCGTGAGCCATCCAGGAAATAGAAGTCGTGAACCGTTTGCGGTAAAATCAGGAATTTTTCCTGATGCGATATTTGCAACTAATCGTGTTTTAAGAAGCTTTGCGTCACTCATTTGTGACGAAACGGTCCGTTCCCAAACGAGTCGATAGAGTTCCTTTTGTTCGTCGGTTGCGCCAGCGTGATCAAGGTTGAAATGTGTAGGACGGATTGCTTCATGAGCTTCTTGAGCATTTTTAGATTTCGTAGCATAGGTTTTAGGTTGTACGTAGTCCTTACCGTATTTTTTCTCGATCAATCCAAGGATTTGTCCCTGAGCTTGTTTGGAAAGAGTGGTACTATCCGTACGCATATACGTAATATGTCCTGCTTCGTACAAGCGTTGTGCAACTTGCATAGTTCTTGATGGTGAAAATCCGAGACGGGTACTGGCAGTTTGCTGCAAGGTTGAAGTTGTAAACGGAGCACGTGCTGCGCGTTTTTGTTCTGATTCTTTAATGTCGGTTACTGACCAAGATTCCTTGTTTCCCAGTTCAAGAATGTGATCAACTATTTTTTTATCACGCGGTTCTTCAACACAGGTGAGTTTAAGGTCTTTATTAAATAGCCCCTCAATAACCCAAAAGTCTTCAGGAACAAATGCGCGAATTTCTCGTTCGCGTTCCATAATGATACGGAGTGCAGGGGATTGAACGCGCCCTGCTGATAATCCATACCGTACTTTTTTCCAAATGAGTCCTGATAGATCATACCCTACCAGTCGATCGAGTACGCGCCGTGCTTCTTGAGCATGTACAAGTTGTTCATCGATTGCTCGTGGGTGTTGTAATGCTTCGGTTACGGCTTCCTTGGTGATTTCATGAAAGGTTGCACGTTTAATAGGAGCCTTGATAGTTGAGTCTTTCAGTAGTTCTTGGAGATGCCAAGAAATGGCCTCTCCTTCGCGGTCGGGGTCAGTCGCAAGAATGATTTCATCAGCTTTGCGTGCGAGAGTTTGCAGTTCCGAAATAACACGACCTTTACCTGCAGAAATTTCATAGCGAGGAATAAATCCGCCGGGAATATCTATGGCGTCTTTGTTTGATTTTGGTAAATCACGTACATGACCAATAGATGCTCGCACGGTATATTTTCCGTCGAGGTATTTCTCAATCGTTTTTGCTTTTGAAGGGGACTCTACAATCAATAGTTTCATAAATGTTCTATTGATAACATATAAGTAGGAGTGTTTGCAAATTACTTCACCCAATCCTAACCCGGTTCACGCAGTGAACCACCCTCTCCACTAGCGTGGAGAGGGTTTCCGAATTCTGTATTTCGCTGTTCAAAATTCTAATAGTCTTAATTCCTCGAGTGCTAAAGAATTTACTCCGAACGGAATCATATTCAACTCCTTTCTCGGTGGTGTGATGTAGTCCGTCTATTTCTAGAGCTACTTTTTTTGAGTGGCAGTAGAAATCTACAATATAGTAACCAATACTTACTTGTCTACGCCATTTAAGGCCAGATTTATTTTTTCTCAGTAGTTGCCACATAGTCTCTTCCTCGGGTGTTTGTTTTTTTCTGAGCTGTCTACGTTTTTTTAAATTTGTACCATCATTAATAAGTTTCATAGTAGTTATAGAGCTAATTATTTGGACCCTCTCCACGCTAGTGGAGAGGGTGGTCACCGCAGGTGACCGGGTGAGGATTGGGTGAAGTACTACCTCCTCCTAACCACTCCTTCAGACTCACAAATAAACCCCTTCACCTCCATTTGAGTAATAAGTACCGTTGCTTTATGAATAGGGAGGTTTAGTTTTCGTATAAGGTCACCACGTGATTGGGGGTGCGTAAGGAGTTCAATAATGCGTTGTTCATCGGGATTGCATTGTGAAAACAGATCAAGCATCGGCTGTTCAGTAACCTGAAACCCAAGTGCTTCGAGGATGTGCTCCGATGTTGTCACGGGTGTTGCGCCCATGCGAATAAGTTCGTTGGGTCCCTCGGATTGTTGACTGAACATACTTCCGGGAACTGCAAGTACTTCGCGATTGTACTCTGTGGCAAGGCGCGCAGTAATACGAGTACCTGATTTATGGGTTGCTTCTATGACCAGGGTTGCATGAGATAATCCTGCCAAGAGGCGATTACGTGCAGGGAATAACCAGTCGTTGGTTTTTTGATGTTCAGTAAATTCACTTACGAGGCAACCACCAGATTTGAGAATTTTTTCAGCGAGGAACCTATTTGCACGCGGATAAATTATTTTTTCATCAAGTCCGGATCCTGGAAATGCAATAGTAGTTATTCCAATTTCAAGAGCTGCCTCATGGGCGATCGTATCAATACCGAGTGCGAGCCCTGAAACAATTACGATAGGGTATCCTCGCAATCCTTGAATCAGTTGTTTGCATGCTGCAAGTCCATATGATGAGTGGTTACGTGAACCAACAATAGTGAGAAATACTAATTTCTCATGATTAGGAAAAGTGCCACGAATCGTGAGTCTTCGAGGTGGTTGTGGGATATGTGCAAATAAGTCATTAATCGTACTCTCGGGTAGATAGTGGCAAGGGTAATCTTCCATACTCCTTAGTATGATTCATGGTCATCAATAAACGATAAATTGCGAAATAGTGTTATTTTTGTTAGACTGTGCGCATTATGTTAGACATTAAATTCATCCGAGAAAATCCGGAGCTTATTCGGGAGGCTGCTCGCAAAAAGCATATCAACTTTAATGTAGATGAATTAATATCCTCGGATCAAAAGCGTGTTGAAAAATTATCAGTAGTAGAATCGTTACGCGCAGAGCAAAACCTGGTTTCAGATAAAATCCCAAGTGCAAGTCCAGAAGAACGTCAGGCACTTATTGCTCAAATGAGTCTCTTAAAAGAAGATTTAAAAAAGCATGAGGAAGAATTAAAAGTTATTATGACGGACTGGCAAAAGCTGATGCTTGCGGTGCCCAACGTGCCAGATATCTCTGTTCCAGAAGGTGATTCAGATGCCGGGAATATGGAAGAACGAGTGTGGGGTGATAAGCCTGCATTTAATTTCCCAGTGAAAGACCATATTGCATTATGCGAAGACCTTGATTTAGCTGATTTTGAACGTGGTGCAAAAGTTGCTGGGTTTCGAGGATATTTCCTTAAAAATGAAGCAGTGCTCATTGAAATGGCGTTGTGGCAAATGTTCAATGAAAAATTAGTGAATAAAGGATTTACGCCAATGATTGTTCCATCGCTTGTTAATAAAAAAACTCTCGTAGGAACCGGATATTTACCAGGAGGTGAAGACGACTTATATCGCACTCAAGACGATGAATACTTAGCGGGAACCGGTGAAGTGGCAACAATGTCTTATTACAGTGATGAAATAATTGACGGTTCACAATTACCGATTAAACTTGCTGCATTTAGTCCTTGTTTCCGTCGTGAAGCAGGATCACACAGTAAGGACACAAAAGGACTTATTCGTGTTCATGAATTCTTCAAACTGGAACAAGTAGTATTATGTGAAGCATCACATACAGCGTCAGTTGCGCTCCACGAGGAAATTACCACGAACGTTGAGGAACTCTTGCAAGAGCTCGAATTGCCGTATCATGTAGTAGTGAATTGTGGAGGCGACCTCGGTCAGGGACAAGTGAAAAAATATGATATTGAAGTATGGATGCCGTCTCAAAATACGTATCGAGAAACCCATTCAGCGTCTTATTTCCATGATTATCAAACACGACGTTTAAATATTCGTTATCGTGATTCTGAAGGTAAATTACGGTTTGTGCATTCATTGAATAATACCGCCGTGGCAACCCCTCGTATTGTTGCGTGTATTCTTGAAAATTATCAGCAAGCTGACGGAACCATTAAAATTCCTACGGTTTTGCAAAAATATATTAATAAAGAACTCATTGTAAAAAAATAATTACTTCCTTATGGAATCACCAAAAGTGCAATTTAATAAAAACAGTGAAGAACGGCGAAAGCGCCGTACCAAGTTTTTATTTGTTGCACTTTTGTTGTTGGTAATAATGATTGTGGGAATTATTGGATTCCTTCGCAAGGAATCGTTTCAGGTGACAGGGGTTGAAGTTTCTGGTGCACGTGCATTGAGCACGCGTGATATTATTCAAAAAGCAAAAGAAGACTTTTCAGGTAACTACGCATGGGTTATTCCTCGGAGTAATATTTTGTTGTTTTCAAAACGTTCAGTTAAATCACAACTCTTAGAACAATTTCCTGGTATTGAATCACTAGATATTTCATTTAAAGATAAAAATACCGTGAGTATTGTGGTTCATGAAAAAGAACCTACTGATATTTGGTGTAAAACGACCGATGATTGTTATTTTATTGATGATACGGGACTTATTTATAAACCGTCACCGGCTTTTTCAAGCGGAGTGTATGTTACCTTTACTGGTAATACACTAGAACTTCCAACGGATGTTATTCGTGCACGATTTATTTCGGTTACTTTATTTTCTAAGCTCCGTACCATTATTCAACAACTTCAGCAATACCCAGTATCGGTTACTGGAGTACATCTCGATAGTGAAGGTGATATTGCATTGCGTATTGACCGTATTAAAACCTATACCCTTGGAGCTATGACTGAATTATTGATTACTGATCAGGTAGATATGCAAACCATTATTGATAACCTTACTATCCTTACCAACGATAAAACCTTTACCAATGGACTTATTGCAAAAGGTTCAGACCTTGAAACAATAGATTTCAGATTCCCAGCTAAAATTTATTATAAATTTAAAAATGGTGCTGCAATTCCGAGTGAAAGTAGTACAACAACTCAACCCTAATGGCTAATTTCTGGAAACAATTGAATACTCCTTTCTTTGCGCTTGCGCCTATGGCCGATGTCACTGATCCGGCCTTTCGTCGTATTATTACGAAATATGGTAAACCAGATGTTACTTGGACTGAATTCGTTTCAGCGGATGGATTATGTCATCCTGCAGGCCGAGATAATTTAATAAAAGACCTTGCGTATACCGAAGCAGAACGTCCCATCGTTGCACAGTTGTTTTCAAGTAATCCGGAAAATATGCGCAAAGCGGCGCAGTTATGTGCCGAACTTGGATTTGATGGTGTTGATATCAATATGGGTTGTCCAGATCGTACTATAGAAAAACAAGGATGTGGTTCTGCGATGATTAAGACCCCTGATAAAGCTGTCGAAATTATCCGTGCGGCTAAACAAGGAATTAGTGATGCAGGAAAAGAAATTCCGGTATCAGTGAAAACGCGCGTAGGATATAATACAGAAATTATTAATGAATGGATACCAGTACTCCTTAATGAATCTATTGCAGCGCTTACTATTCATGCGCGTACTCGTAAGGATTTATCGCAAGTTCCTGCGAACTGGAACTATGTAATGCGAGTTGTTGCGTTGCGTAATAAGCTTGCACCTGAAACGGTCATCCTTGGAAATGGGGATGTGGTTGATCGTGCAGATGGACTTGAAAAAGCTGCTACAACAGGATGTGATGGAATCATGATCGGGCGGGCCGTATTTGGAAATCCATGGATTTTCAATACGTCCATTGCCGTTGCAAAACGGGGTAATTGGCGTCAAGGATTTTTGTTGCGGTTATTGCCACATCGTTGGTCTAAAAGAATCCAAGGTGATAGTCGGTATACCGTTGCACAAATTCCTCTTGCAGAAAAACTGCGGGTAATGGTAGAGCATTCACAACTGTTTTGTGAATTACTACCTCATAAAAACTTTGCAGTTATGAAAAAACATTACAAGGCATATGCGCATGGATTTCCCGGCGCAAAAGATTTACGAGTAGCCCTTATGGAAGCGGTTGATGTCGAATCAGTTAAGGGAATTGTTGAGCAGTTTTTAAAAAACAATACTCACGAATTACTATAAAAATCCTGTTTTTACAGGCTTTTTTATTAGATAAACTGTGGTAAAATAGTCGCATGTCACATATCGCACTCTACCGAAAATATCGTCCTCAATCATTTGATCACGTACTTGGCCAAGAATCTATAGTGCAAGCGCTTACTGCAGCACTCGCCAAAAAAGAAGTATCACACGCGTATTTGTTTGCAGGGTCGCGCGGAACAGGAAAAACTTCCATTGCGCGTATCTTTGCAAAAGAACTTGGAGTTTCTGCAAATGATATTTATGAAATAGATGCTGCATCTAATCGAGGTATTAACGAAATGAAAGAGCTCCTTACTGGGGTTGCAACGCTTCCTTTTGATTCCCAGTACAAGGTGTATATTTTAGATGAGGTACATATGTTTACGAAAGAAGCATGGAACGCGCTTTTGAAAACATTAGAAGAACCACCAAAACACGTCATCTTCATCCTTGCAACTACCGAGCTCCATAAAGTACTTGATACGATTCGGTCACGTTGTCAGGTGTTTGAATTTAAAAAACCGAGTATTGAAATTCTTAAACAAATGCTCGTACAGGGTGCGACTGCTGAAGGAGTTTCAGTAGACGATGCAGCACTTGAAGCTATAGCACAGCATGGCAACGGCGCATTTCGTGATACTTGGGGAATATTTGAACGCGTGGTGCAATCGTCGGGAAAAAGAATAACCCTCGATGATGTTTCTAAGATCCTTGCTAAGCCGCATCATGTAATCATTACTGATTTTATGAAAGCACTCGTAGGAAATGACTTAGAAACAGCGCTCGATGCAGTACATCAAGTATATGATCAAGGGTTGGCCATGGATGATTTTCTTGAACATGTTATTGAACAAGTACGCCTCGTGCTATTATTGCGATTCGCGCCAAAATTTGCTGAGACCGTTGCAGATTCAGTAAGTGCAGATGTGCTTCCCTTACTCAAAGAATGGTCAGGCCAAAAGAATGTTGTCAATGCTGGATTGCTTGTTGAGCTCCTCAAAGTACTTGATGAGATTAAAAAGACTCACATGGTGGTAATACCGATAGAGCTTGCATTAATTCGTGTTTTAGGGCAAAATACATCGGTCTAAAAGGCTTTCGGGCTTTTTTATTGGGAGATCGTCTAAAGGTAGGACAGAGGCCTTTGAAGCCTTTAATCTAGGTTCGATTCCTAGTCTCCCAGCACCAAAGAAAAACACCTCAGCGAGGTGTTTTTCTTTGGTTACGATAAGTATCTAAGGTGGTTTTTGCTTGGAAGGTGTGTTACATTTATAAAAGTATGACTGATGCAACACGGGTACATTTTTATCCGCCAGATGAATTGTTTGAAAGATCAGCAAAGATATTTGCTCAAGAAAAACAGTTTCTCCATTCATTGCTGGGTGATCTAGAGATTCAGCATGTAGGAAGTTCTGCGGTGCCGGGAGCTTGGGGAAAATATGATGTTGATATTCAAATTAGAGTTCCTCAAGAAAAATTTAATGAGGTAATGAAAAAACTTATCCCTGTATTGTCGCCAAAACATGTCGCAATCTGGGACGATCGCTTTGGGTTATTTTCTGAACAATCAGGAACACTTATAGATATTGATTATATGGTAACGGTTATTGGTGATTATAGGGATGACTACTATAAAATGAGAGATTATTTCATTAATAGCCCAGTGGCTCTAGATGAATATAATAAACTAAAACTGAAATTCGGAGGAAAGCCATATGATGAATACAGAATTGCAAAAAAAGAATTCATGAAAAATCATGGTGGTCAGTGGTAATTACTAATTTAAATAATACGACATGAGAACATTTTTTGGAACCGCAGAGCTAATTTTTATAGTCAACCTTGCACTGTCTATTGGATTGGGAGCTTTTATTGGATTAGAACGAGAACTACGCAACAAGGACGCGGGTATTAGTACTAGTGTTTTTATTGTGGCAGGGGCCATGTTATTTACCTATATTTCTACAATAATTGGAGTGAATGATTCTGCACGCGTTGCTGCACAGATTGTTTCAGGGATTGGGTTTATTGGGGCCGGGCTTATTATTCGAGATGGTTCCAATATTAAAAACCTTACCACTGCAGCCGGTGTTTGGTTTATGGCTGCGGTGGGAATGGCAATTGGATTTCAGTTGTACTTCATTGCCATTGTGGGTGCTGCAGCAGCTGCTTTTATTCCTCGTATTCCATATTATCGCACGGTACACGCAGTTGATGGTGAAGAAGAACACGAAAAAAAATAAACTCGCCGAAGCGAGTTTTTTTAATTATTTTTTTATGAGTTGTCGTAATGCAACCACAAGTGCGGTAACAAGGGTTTGATGCCTTGATACCGTTCCGTTAGTTATTGTAGAATGAGGGTCTGACGTGCTTCCTCCGAGCTCCTCTGCAATAATTGATCCTACGGTAGTAGTTTCAAAACCTGCTTGCTGTGCCTTCTCAACATAATAAGCAGGGAATCTAATTCCTGGTGATGTTGTTACAAAATCTTCACCTTGTTCATTGATGATAACTATTACTGCGGTGTCAAAGTATTCAATACTTGCACCTGGGCGCTGTAGTGCAACAATACCATTTTCAATACCAATTCCAATGACTCCAGAACTGTTACTACGTGCACCGAGTGCACGATTAAATGCTCCCGTATAGATTTCATTAAATCCAACAGGTTGACTGTTCACTTCAGACGAAACATCGATACCAAAAGGTATTGTTGGTATATCTAAAATTGTACAAGCTTCTTGCACGGCTCTAATCTTATCAGAATTACCTGAACCTACTCTTATTTTCATAATAACACTTTTAAACAAAGTACTATACATATTTTTATTTGTCAATTAATAAGAGTATTTGACCACTATAGTTATTCGTGATATTGTGCGTTGAACAGAATAAAAGATTATTTTATTCCTTAAAAGTAAATTGTATACAATGAGTAAGAAAATTCTTGTTTTTGATTTTGATGGTCCTATTGTGGACAGTCTTGACGCGGCTTATGCTGTCGCAAGAAAAATTTCACCAGCACTCAGTCTTGAAAATTACAAGGCACGTTTTCTGCAAAATATATTTGTCGCAACAGATGCGGCACCTGAACCAAAAGATGAAACAATTTCATTTGATGCTGAATACGCAATTCAGATAAAAGCACTTGATTTACATCCTGGAAAAAAAGACGCACTAGCACTACTTGCTGAGCAGTATGATTTTCATATTATTTCAGGTGCTAAAAGTGACACTATTTGTGAATATCTGCAACGTCACCAAGTAGATCATTTTTTCTTCGATGTACTTGGAGGTGATGTTGAAAAAAGCAAGGTAAAGCGTTTTAAAATGCTCTGTGATAAATATTCAATCGAGCCGAAAGATATTGTATTTGTAACTGATACGGTAGGCGACCTTCATGAGGCGTTCGAAGTAGGCGTTGGAACTACTATTGCGGTATGTGACGGCTTTCAAGCAAGAGAGCTTCTCGAGGCACAAAATCCTACTTTTGTTGTAGATTCTATTATGGATATTCCACAATTGCTCCTTAATTAAATAATTAACCCTGAACATATAGATGATTCGGGGTTTTTAATGAAATAAAATTAATTTTTTGGTATACTGCCGCAATGCTTATTAAGCGGATTGTGTTTAGTGTAATCGCAGTAATACTTGCCTTTTTTGCACCGTGGTGGGTCGTTTTAATGTACGCTATTATTGGAATTATCTTGTTTCCTTGGTATCTCGAAGCATTATTCCTTGGTCTTTATTTTGATACTATGTACGGTATTCCTACATTACAGTGGTATATCAGGATAATGCATACGGTACTTTTCGTTACTCCTCTTGGTATTGCAGAATTTATTAAGCGTCGCATCAATCTATGATTTTTGGAAAACACAACAAAAAAATTAATACACACTCTATTGATCCTGATGAAATATTCATGGACACTCTTAATGTGTCTGGGCTCGACACTCAGCAATTTGAAGGAGTTATTGAGCGCTCCATCACAAAAAAAACAATTTGGGTCGCAGGTATTTGTTTTTTACTTGTTGGAGTAATTTTTACTGTAAAACTGTTTCAGCTGCAAATTATAAACGGGGGAAGCTACCTTACCCGCAGTGAAAACAACAGATTACATCATACTCCTATTTTTGCAGATCGAGGAGTTATCTACGATCGCAACAATAATGAGCTTGCATGGAATGTGGCCGGAGCCAGTGATGAACCCTTTTCAGTTCGTTCATATATTAACCATGGTGGGTTTGCTCATTTAATTGGATATGTTGGATACCCCTCAAAAGACACTTCAGGATTTTTTTGGCAAAATGAAATTATTGGTAAATCAGGAGTAGAGAAAAAACTGAATGATTATTTGTCGGGTGAAAACGGTCAAAAAATCGTTGAGCTTGATGCGTATCAAAAAGTACTTACTGAAAATATGGTTACCCTTCCTCAGCCAGGATCAAATGTGATTCTTACTATTGATTCAGGAATACAGGGTGCTATGTACGATGCAATCAAGGAGCTTGCGATTAATAAAGGGTTCGAAGGAGGTGCTGGAGTAATGATGGATGTCCGCACCGGTGAAGTATTGGCCCTTACTAGTTATCCTGAATACGATCTTAATATTTTGTCACATGGTGACGACTATCAAACTATTAGTCAGTATGCAATCGATGAACGTCATGTGTACTTGAACCGAGTACTTGCTGGACTCTATACTCCTGGATCGATTGTAAAGCCCTATTTAGCCATGGGAGCACTTAACGAAGGTATTATTACTCCAAGCACTACCGTTTACTCAGTAGGACAAGTAGAAATTCCTAATCGGTATGATCCTACAAAACCACAAATTTTCCGTGACTGGAAGAAAGGTGGACACGGCGTGACAGATGTATACAAAGCAATCGCCGAATCAGTAAACACCTTTTTCTATAGTATTGGAGGTGGTTATAAGGGACAGCAGGGTCTAGGTATTGCTCGCATTGATGACTACATTTCACGATTCTTAATTGGTCAAAAAACAGGAATTGATATCGATGGGGAAGTTGCCGGGAATGTTCCAAGCCCAGAATGGAAGAAAAAAGTATTTCCCGCAGATGGAACCTGGTATCAAGGAGATACTTATAACTCGTCAATTGGTCAGTTTGGGTTCCAAGTGACTGCAGTACAAATGGTGCGTGCGGTTGCTGCAATTGCCAATGGAGGAACACTCCTTCAGCCTTATGTAACTATGAGTCCTAAGCCGGTTATTGCACCCCCGCAACAAGTCCAGGGCATTGATCAAAAGTGGTTTACTGTAATTAGGGATGCTATGCGCAAAACTGTTACTGACGGAACGGCAAAAATTGTAAACGTTCCGTATGTGCACGCAGCGATAAAAACAGGTACGGCACAAGTAGGTGCTAAAAATGCATTTATGAATTCATGGTCAACAGGTTTTTTTCCTTATGAAAACCCAAGGTATGCATTCGTAATTGTTATGGAAAAAGCTCGTTCAACGAATGAAACAGGGGCTACTTTTGTCATGAGTAAGGTATTTGACTGGATGAATTTAAATACGCCTAATTATTTTAAACCGTAGCTATTCTTGTTTTAATCTTGGTAATTGGTAAAATAATTACGTGGGTGGTTGTGCCGCATCGGCATGACCAACCCACACCCAACCTTCTCACTTGTGTGGGTTGGTTATTTTTTTTACCTGGAAAATACTGAATAATTATGGTACACTCGATTTCTATGGAACGAGTAACTATGATTACCGCTCAGAAGAAAACTGAGCTTGAAACAGAATTAGTACACCTTAAAACCGTCGTACGCCCTGCAATTGGTGAACGGCTTATGGCTGCACGAGCATTAGGTGATCTTTCTGAAAATGCAGAATATCAAACTTCTCGTGAAGAACAAGGAAAGAACGAAACCAGAATTCAGCAAATTGAAGGTATTTTGAAGTACGCAAAAGTAATTGAACGGTCAGGAACTGATAAAGTAGAATTAGGTGCAACAGTAGTCGTTAAAAAACTTTCTGATAATACAGAAAAAACTTATGTAATTGTTTCTGATGCAGAAGCTGATATTATGGCAAATAAGGTTTCAACTAATTCTCCAATTGGATCAGTCATGGTAGGAAAACAATCAGGTCAAACCTTTACTCTTGAAACACCTCGCGGTGCTGTTGAATACAGCATTGTGAGTGTGTCATAATACCTCTATGGCAACATTATCTGAACTACGCGAAGTACGTATTGAAAAACTTAATAAGCTAAGAATGTTTGGTATGGATGCCTATCCAGCTGAAGTTCCTAAAACACACACCCTTAAAGAACTTATGGGTTCCTTCCCACAATTAGAATCTGATCAAACAATTATTTCTGTGGTAGGACGCATTACATCGCTGCGTGGTCAAGGTGCGATTATGTTCGTGACGTTATTTGATGGAACTGAAAAATTTCAAGCAGTGTTCAAAAAAGACGCTATTGAGGAATCATTGTTTACATTATTTACTGACGCAGTTGATTTAGGTGATTTTATTTCAGTTACCGGAACTGCGTTTACTACCCAACGAGGGGCACCAAGTATTTTGGTTACGTCGTGGGTGATGGCAACTAAGGCACTCCTTCCAATTCCTTCAGAACATTACGGACTTGAGGATGTTGAGGAAAAAATGCGTAAGCGCTATTTAGATGCTGTAGTAGATCACGATGTATTTACTCGTTTTGAAACACGAGCAAAAATCATTAAATATATTCGTAACTTTTTTGATGAAAAAAACTTTCTTGAAATTGAGACGCCTATTTTGCAAAATCAAGCTGGAGGAGCTATGGCTCGAACGTTTAATACTCACCATAACGATTATGATATAGATATGGTGTTGCGTATCTCATTAGAACTTGAACATAAAATGATGATGGTTGCCGGATATAACCGTATTTATGAAATTGGTAAAAATTTTCGTAATGAAGGTTCTGATCCGACTCATATTCAAGAATTCACTATGATTGAATGGTATGCAGCTTATGCAACTCTTGCAGAAAATATGCAATGGACCGAAGACCTTATTCGTGGCCTTGCGCGCGATGTTATTGGGAAAATGAATTTCCTTGTTGAAGACAAAGAAGGAAATAAGGTTGAGGTAAACCTTGATGGAGTATGGCCTAAAGTTTCGTTCGGGGAACTTCTTAAAGCAAACGCTGGTATTGATATGGAAACAGCGAGTATAAATGAAATTCGTACTGCAGCCAAAAAATGGGGAATGGCAGATGATGAAATAATGAAAACAGGTCGTGGAAACCTCCTTGATCATATCTATAAAAAGTCGTCTCGAAATAATATTATTCAGCCTACATTTGTTACTCATTACCCAAGTGAACTTAAGCCACTTGCACAGCAAAACGCTAATGGTACCGCACAAGTTGCACAGTTAATCATTGCTGGTGCAGAAATTACCAATCAGTATGCGGAATTGGTAGATCCTATGATTCAGCGAAACCTTCTTGAGTCTCAATCGCAGGCAAAAGTAGATGGTGATGCGGAAGCTATGGAAATTGATGAACGATTCTTAACAGCAATGGAACATGGTATGCCACCCATGACGGGATTTGGAATGGGAATTGATCGATTGGTTGCGCTCCTTACTGAGCAAGACAATCTTCGCGATGTGATTTTCTATCCCATCATGCGTCCTAAAGAATAAAAAAGCCCATTTGGGTTTTTTTATTATCCACAGGTTTCTTTAGAAGTACCTTGACATTTAATTCATTGGTGCTATAGTTTTATTAAGAAAACAAGTGAAGTTTGCACAAGGGTTCGAATACTTGTGCTGACATCAAGAAAAACTACAGGTGATAACTAAATCAGTACCTTGCGTTGTAAGCAAGCCTGATGTAGTGCTGGAAGCTTGATCACTTAAACTTTATTAAATATGTGCTATAATAAAAGCTGCCAGCAGGTCTCAGACCCGTTGGCAGTATTTTTTTTACAAAAAACGTATCCTATTTTCTATTTTCCAAAGCGCTTGCAAGAGTTTCAGGATCACTGTATTCAACTTCTGTACCTGTAGAAAATCCACGTCCTAATTGAGAAATAGTAAAACCGAATTGCTCTTGTAATGGGGCAATTTTTTGTTTAATAAGAGTTGCAGTGCGATCACCTTCGGGGTTAGCAGCAAGGGCGAAAATAATTTCAGTAAGGGCGCTCCCTGATCCTTTTTTCTCAATATGATTTATAAGTTCACGTATACGAATTGCAGAATCGATATCAGTATCCATAAGTGGTGCAAGTCCTCCGATAACAAAATACTTTCCATGATAGGCACGAGATTTTTCAATAGAATCAATATCTACGTCCTTTTCAACAATCATAAGGAGTGAATCGTCGCGCGTGGTATCTTTAGAAATAGGCGATAGGGTATCAGTAGGATTTTCTGAATAGAAGTACTGAAAACTGGTAGGATCCAGTTTAACGTTCTTCTGTGCAGAAAGTATTTGAGATGCTAGTTTTTGAGTATAGCTCGGCTGTGACTGAATAATAAAGTACGCAAAACGCTTGGCTTGTCTGCGGCCAATTCCAGGAAATTTAACAAATAAGTTTGAGAGTTCATCAATAGGGTTCATGGGTTAAGTCAAGTTAAAATCCATCATTTGCAAAATCGTCGAATGAGTTTTTTTCTATAGACATGAACGTAGTGCGTGATCCATCGAAATAGAGTTCTACTTCGCCAGTTGCACCCGATCGATGTTTTGCAATAATGATTTTTTTAATATTCGTACGTTCGTCTTTTGGTTTAAAGGCATCATCACTATGAATGAACATAACCACATCGGCGTCCTGTTCAATAGATCCTGAGTCGCGTAAATCAGAGAGTCGAGGTTCTCCTCCACGTGATTCTACGGCACGTGAGAGTTGTGATAGTGCAATCACTGGTACTTCGAGCTCACGAGCAAGGAGTTTGAGTGATCGGGAAATTTCAGTAATTTGATTCACCATAGAATCATAGTTTTTTGTAGTCGACATCAATTGAAGGTAATCAACAATGATAAGTCCTAACCCAAATTCAGATTTAAGGCGGCGTGCAGTTGACCTCATTTTAAGGATATTATTACCAGCTTGGTCATCGATGTAAATAGGTGCACCTGCAAGGCGTGATGAGGCTTCAGTAAGTTTTTCCATATCCTCCTCGGTAAGTCCGTTACCGGTCTTCATTTTCCAAGCATCTACTCCTGATTCAGACGAAAGTAATCGATCAACGAGTGATTGAGCGGACATTTCAAGAGAGAATATTCCAACAGGAATATTGTGGTTCACGGCAGCATGTTTAGCCATGTTGAGCGCAATAGAGGTTTTACCGACAGCAGGTCGCGCTGCAAGGATAATAAGGTTGTCTTTTTGGAATCCAGCAAGAATTTTGTCGAGACCATCAAATCCTGTAGGAACGCCTCGCATTTCGCCCTTGTTCTCGTGCATTTTCATAATCATTTCCCATGATTCAGGGAGGATTTCTTGAATCCCTTGGAACTTTTGTGAACGTCCTACTTGACCAGTAATAGCCATGACGGTTTTTTCAGCAGTGTCGAGTACTTCTTCAATATCGTCAGTTTCGTTAAAGCCAAGTTCAACAATTTCATCGCCAGCAGCGATTAAGTTTCGAAGACTTGATTTGCGCGCCACTAAATTGGCGTAATATTCAATATTAGTAGAACTAGGAACACTATTGAGAAGTTCCGAAAGATATGTTGGTCCACCAGTTGAATCAAGGTGTCCTTGTTCTCGTAAAATAGCGGTCATAGAAACCAGGTCGATAGGTTCATTTTTACGCGCAAGTTCAAGCATGGCCTGATAAATTAGGCGATGCTTTTCAACATAAAAGGAGTCTCGGTGTACCGAGTCCATAATTTCATTCAGTCCAAGGGGGCGCAGCATGATCGAACCAAGGAGTGCCATTTCCGCGTCAATGTTCTGCGGGGGTACTCGAAGGGTGCGAATAGGGCTGGGAATAGGTTTCTGGTCTTGAAAGTTCTTATAGTTTGAAAACTTACCCTTAGGTTTTTGGTTGTTTGAGTCGAATGCCATATGAACTTATTTTAGCATCATAAATTATTTATCAATACTTGTTCAATCGAATAACTGTGGGGATACCCTGTGAATTACATAATAGGAGTACTCATTGGTTTGTTGTCAATTACTTCTCGTAATAAGTATTCTTTGGTATACTTATTACAATATGGATGACCAAAGCCAAATTACGTATATCGGAAAAGTAGATCATCGGAATAAGATGACCAAATTCGGTATTAAACCAAAAGATCGTACAAAACACATGTACATCATTGGAAAAACTGGAACAGGAAAAACAACCTTTCTGGAAAATATGATCATTCAAGATATCCAAAATGGTCATGGAGTTGCTTTTATTGATCCCCATGGAGAATCTACTGAAAAACTACTTAACTATATTCCTCCTTGGCGAGTCAATGACGTAATTTATTTCAATCCGTCAGATATGGAATTTCCTATTGCCTTTAACCCGCTAGAAGACCCAGGACCAGAAAAACGTCACCTCGTAACCGACGGACTCATGTCAGTGTTCAAGAAAATCTGGCCAGATGCATTTTCTGGGCGAATGGAATATATTTTAAATATGACTATGATGGCACTCATGGAATACCCAGATTCAACAGTGCTTTCTATTAATCGAATGCTTACTGATAAGGACTTTAGGAAAAAAGTCGTTGCGTCCGTAACAGATTCCGCAGTGCGCAATGCATGGGATGAGCTTATGAAGTGGGATGACAAACGGTGGTCAGAAGCTATTGGAGCGCTGGTTAACAAGGTGGGGCAATTTTCAACGAACCCAGTAATTAGAAACATTATCGGACAACCGCATTCCACATTTAGTTTTAGAAAGGCAATGGACGAGAGGAAGATTATCCTTATCAATCTTTCGAAAGGGATGATTGGTGAACAAAATGCACCATTACTTGGAGCATTACTTATTACAAAAATTTATTTATCAGCGATGTCACGTGCAGAATTATCTGCTTCCGTAATGCTTAAAACTCCTCCATTCTATTTCTATGTGGACGAGTTTCAAAACTTTGCTAACGAGTCATTTGCAAGTATTTTGTCAGAAGCAAGAAAATATAAACTTTGCTTAACGGTGGCCAACCAGTTTATTGCACAAATGGAAGAAACTATTCGCGATGCGGTATTTGGAAACATGGGAACAACTGTTGCATTCCGTGTGGGACCACTCGACGCTGAATTTATGGAGAAAATATTTGCCCCTGTTTTTACCCAAGAAGACCTTCAAAATATTTTATTTGGACAGTACTACCTTACTCTTCAGATTGATAATATGGGTTCAAAGCCATTTTCAGCGCAGGGACTTGGACCTATTCCAGCTCCAGAAGTTTCAATGCGCGATGCGGTGATAGAGGCATCAAGAAAGAATTTTGCTGCCTCCCGAGAAGAAGTAGATCAAACCGTGAAAGAATTCTTTGGTTTTGAAAAGCCAAAAACAATTCATACAGAAACAGTTTCGAATTCTCCGCGACCAACTGAAACTCGCTATGACGCACCTGTTTCGGCTCGTTCCTATGACGCTTCGCGGCCTACTACTCCAAAGCCGATTCCGTCCATTTCTGGATATAAAAATGAATCACAAGGAGTACAACGGATTGATTCTAAAAGAGATGTTACCACTCCTCAGCAGCAACAAAAAAACTCTGATTCGCTTAATGATTTATTAAGTAAACTTGATGACGCGGTAGTGGTTCCATCACCCGCACCAAAACCTGTTCAGGTAATTACTCCTAAGCCTCAACCTATTGCGAAACCACTCGCACCAATTGCTGCACCTATTCAAAAACCAGTTCAAGCAATTCCTCAAAAACTCGACCGGGCAGCAAGTAGTGATAAAAAGTCAGCACTTGCTGAGGCGCTCGCAAAAGCTATGAGTCAGAATAAGGTTGAACCAGTATCACCGCCTGTAAATCCAGAACCAATCCAGTGGGTACTTCCTGATCCAGAACCTACAATTATTCCTCAACAACCAGAAGAAGTCCCAATGATTCAAGAACCCGAACCGGCTCCTATTCCGCAAATACCTAAGCGTTCACCAGTTACATCATCGAATACGGTTCGTGAAGTACCCGAAGACATTTTAAGGAAGGTACTTGAGGAATAGTTGAATAATAATTAGTGAATTATTTATAGCTTATATGAAAAAATACTTATTATGAAACGAATAAGTATTTTTTTATTGTTATTTTTTATTATTGGAATTAAAACTGCGTTCGCGCAAATTATTATTAACGAAGTTGCATGGATGGGAACTACAACATCTGCTAATGCAGAATGGATCGAGTTGTATAATACAGGCACTGAATCAGTGGTACTGGATGGGTGGACATTAAAAGCCATTGATGGTTCGCCAAGTGTTTTACTTACAGGTAGTATTGGCGCTCAAGGGTATTTTCTTCTTGAACGTACATCTGACGAGACAATTCCTCAAATTTCTGCAAACCAGATATATTCAGGATCACTAGGAAATAATGGGGAATACTTAGTACTTAAAGATAAAGATGGAAATAGTATTAATGAAGTCGAACAGGTCTCCGGATGGCTTGCCGGTGATAATACCACTAAACAAACAATGCAATTTGCGGGTAGTAATTGGATTACAGGAATAGGAACTCCTGGGACCCAGAATAACAGCAGTGGAACTCAAGATTCGGAAACAACTACTGCGATAAGTAGTACTACTACTGCAACGAGTAGTGATCCAGTACCAGATGAAACAAAAAAAGATTCAGATGTCGAAATAATCCCTGTGAATCCAGATCCTCGTTTTTCTGCAAAAGTGGCCAGTCCCACTTTTAGTATGGCAGGGGTACCGGTACCGTTTTCAGTGCAAGTAAAGCAGGGAACAAAGAAAGATTTAGTTACGGGAAGGTTTGAATGGTACCTTGGTGATGGGACAGCGCGGCGCTACTTTAAAAACACATCATTTGAACATGTTTTTTACTACCCTGGTAATTATACTGTTGTTATGGAATATTATTCGGATGCATTTCGCGATGAGCCAGATTCTATCCATAAAAAAACTATTGCTATTGTTCCTGATGCGGTAGCTATTCAAGAATTGACCGATGATGGTGGTATTGTTATTTCGAGTGAGGCGTCTCGTGAAATAGATCTTTATAATTGGACGATTCATTCCAATGCAATAACTTTTACATTTCCTAAATATACTCTCATTCCGAAAAAGGGGACACTAGCTATTTCCGGTAATGTATTAGGTTCTGATCTAAGGAATAGTTCAGAGGTGGTTTTAAAAAACCCGAATAATAAGGCAATAAGTTTATTCAACCTTCAAAAGGTTGAATAATATGGTATGCTGGTGGCATGAATTATTTAGTTGTTGGTCTTGGAAATCCAGGAAAAGAGTATCAAAAAACACGTCATAATGCCGGCTGGGTAGTTATAGACTCCGCATATCCTGATTTGTTTTGGGAGCGTGATAATTATGCGGTCGCAGACATTGCAAAGCAAGATGCAATTATTTTTGCCAAACCTGCTACGTTTATGAACCTTTCGGGTGAATCTGTAGGATATCTTACTAATAAAAAAGACATTGATCCTGATCAGTGTATTGTTATTTATGATGATATTGATTTACCTCTTGGTAAGCTAAAAATTTCTTATGATCGTGGATCAGGTGGTCATAACGGCATTAAATCAATTCAGGACCATTTGGGTACTGCAGAATTTATTCGTATTCGAATTGGTATTTCAAAACTTATGGAAAACGGGGAATTAGTGAAACCAAACGTTCTTGGAAAATTCGAACCCGAAGAACTTGAAATACTTGAATCGGTTGCACAAAGAGTTAAACTTGCAATACATACTATTATTAAAGATGGAAAAGAATTCACCATGACTGAATTTAATTCACTAGATCCTCATATAAAACTTTTGAAGCAATAAAAAATCCCCAAAAGGGGATTTTTTATTGAGAACTATTTTACAAATGACAAGGTCATTTTGTGTTCTTTTGGATCGAAGAGAGTAATTTTGAATGAGTATGACTTTCCAAGTGAAAGCGCTTCCTTCAATTTCTTATCGTCTCCGAATTCTGAAACATGAACCAATCCTGCAACACCTTCCTCGATTGATACCAAAGCCCCGTGTTTGTTGAATTTAATCACCACACCGGTTACTTCGTCATCTTTCTTGTACTTGTTTGCAACACGATCCCAAGGATTTTCTTTCAAAGCCTTGATTGAAAGAGAGATTTTTCCATCCTTGATTTCAATAATTTTAGCTTTTACTTTGTCTCCTAATTTGTAGAGAACGCGAGGATCGTCAACGAGTGACCAGTCAATTTCAGAAATGTGTACTAACCCTTCAAGGCCGTCTTCAACTTTGAGGAAGATTCCGAAGTCTACAACCCCAGTTACTTCACCGTTGATTTCATCACCCACCGAGTATTTAGTAACCATTTCTTTCTTGTCTTCTTTAGTGTTTCCTTTTTCGCTGAAGATTAATTTACCTTCTTTAGGATTTACACCAATAATGGTAAGAGCGAGTTTCTTTGAAACCAATTTCTTGAGTTCTTTAAGAATTTCGTCTTTGTTACCATCGTCAACACGAGGATAGTTTTCTGCTCGGAGTTGTGAAGCAGGTAGGAATCCTGCGATTCCTTGCCATTCCACAATAAGTCCTCCTTTGTTGGCTTCTTTAATAGGAAGTTCAAGAACTTGTTCAGACTTCATTGCTTTTTCAGCATCTGACCAAACCAATGCTTGGCGAGCTTCTTTGAGTGAGAGTTCAATGTATCCATTGTTGTTTTCTCGTTCAACGATTTTCGCTTTAACAGAATCTCCAACATTAATGTTTTTGATCATGTCTCGAGCATTGATGTATTCTTGCCCGTAGATAATACCGGTTCCATAGAGTGGAATTTCGATATACATTTCCATACTATCAATTGTTAGTACGGTTCCTTCTACGAGTTCTCCGATTTCAAGAGGTTTGATTACTTCGTTAAGAACTAATCCCTTCATTGAATCTGAGAGTTCTGCTCCCTCAAAAGGGGTAACAGAATTTTTTGTCATTTCTTTTTTAGACATAGTGTTGAGTAGTCCAAACGCTTGCTTTCCGCCGTGACTGAATGATCAAGGAAAGGGGTTAGGCGAGGGGACTGGGCTAATAAAACAACTTGACTAAAATAACATAAAAACCCTGCTTTCGCAAGGTTTTTTATTCTTCGTCTCGTTCCGGTTTTGAAACTTCAATTAGTTCAACATTAATAGCGGTCTCAGTGATACGCATAATATCTTTATCGATTTTTTTGAATTCTTTTCCTGATGCAGTGTAATGATTTACTACTGTATCAAGTGAAGTACCAAGTTTATTATGATAGGTCTGGTACGCACTCAAGTGCTTACCAAGTTCGTCTACACGTTTGATAATGTCTTTCGCAGTTTCTTCGATCTGCATTGCCTTGAGTCCTTGAAGTACGGTCTGTAAATATGCTAGGAACGAAGTTGGGGAAACGATGATTACTTTATACTTTGAAGCAGCACGTTGAATAAGGTTTTCGGATTCTTCTTGGAGTGCGCCAACTTTGTTTGTGAGTAGGTCATAGTAGATCGCCTCGTGAGGAATAAACATAAAGGCAAAGTCCATAGTATTTTCCGTTGGGCGAATGTACTTTGATGTTTCTGAGATACGGTTCTTTAAATCATTTACAAATGTTGTTTCAAGGCGTTTCTTCTCAATGGGATCTTGCATTTCAACCATCTTGTTATAATTTTCCAAACTAAATTTTGAGTCTACGGGAATAATCTTGTCTTTAATAAACACTACAGCGTCTACTATTTCGCCGTTACTAAATCCGTACTGCATCTGAAACGAATTAGGAGGGAGCACATTCTTCAAAAGAGTTTCCAGATAATATTCACCAAGTACTCCTCGTTGCTTGGGATTTTTTAGAATATCTTGTAATGACTGCAATTGATCTGCAAACGACATTACTTGTTTTCCGGTTTCTTTTACTTCGGTAAGCTCACGAGTAATTTCTCGGATGAGTTTTTGAGATTCAGAAAATTGAGTCTCCAAGGATTTTTGCACAACATCAGACGATCGATTCATTTTAATATCAACCGTTTCAGACATCTTATGCATGCGGTCATCTACGGTTCGCGACACCTCGTTGAGTTGTTGCAAAATAAGCTTAAGTCCGGTATCGTCTTGTTTTACTTCATTTTTTTTAAAGAAGCTTACATACACCAAAAGCATAGCTACTACTATTAAGAGAAAAATAATTGCGAATTCCATAGGCTTTATGATACCATGACAACATATGTCACTACAAACAACCATTAAAGACGGCGTGAAAGACGCTATGAAAAATAAAGACATGGCGCGATTGACGGTTCTACGAGGACTTTCAAGTGCGTTTATGAATGAGGCAGTTAATCTTACTCGAGGACCGCAAGGTGAACTTTCAGACGAAGAAGTAATTGCGGTTATTACCCGAGAAGCAAAACGACGTAAAGATTCAATTAATCAATACACCGAAGGAGGTCGTGAAGACTTAGCTGCTGACGAAAAAGCTGAGCTTGCTATCCTTGAAGAATTCTTGCCAACTATGATGTCTATTGATGAAATTCGACCTCTTGCAGAAGCTAAAAAGGCTGAACTGGGCGCTGACGACAAAACAAAACTTGGACAATTAGTGGGTGCGCTTATGAAAGATTTGAAAGGGAAGGCAAATGGGGATGATGTAAAAACAGTTGTTGAATCATTATTTAACTAATCTATAAAATTCATGTTTATTATTAAATGGATCATTAAATGGATCATACTATCAGCTGCTGTAGTATTAGCTGCTAATATTATTCCAGGAATTGCGGTAACCACGTGGACAGTAGCTCTCGTTGTGGGACTTGTACTTGGTTTCATAAACACATTTATAAAACCAATTCTTAGTATTCTCGCTATTCCAATTAATATTTTAACACTGGGATTGTTTGGACTCGTACTTAACGCATTATTGTTCTGGGCTGCAGCATACTTCGTAACTGGATTTTCAGTTGCAACATTCGTAGCTGCGCTACTCGGATCAATTTTGGTTTCAATAGTTATGTGGTTCGCACATTTCTTCATAGACTAATCAATATAAAAAATCCCTCACGGGATTTTTTATTTTTTAAGCAAATTATTTATTACTGATCGAGTTGCAGGACCAACACGACCATCAGAATTTAGCCCATAAGCTTGTTGAAACTCTTTAACCGCTGAATGTGTCATGTTTCCAAATTTCCCGTCTGCTGTACCACCTAGGAAGCCCATATCAATTAAAAATGATTGTAGGACTTTGACTTGATTCGACTGAACTCCTTTATAAAGTTTTTGAGTTAACGGCCCAGAGTATGTAGTATCTGCTCCTGGTGTGGTAAACATCCAAGAAGTGTTGCTATACACAGGTTCATAGGGACCTGGTGATAGTGTACAGTAACCACTACAAGGTTGTGGTGCTGGCCAGTATCCAATCCATACTCGATATTGTGTATTTGGTTGCAAATTACTTAGATACAAGGGAAGCGGACTGAAGACATCATCTGAATAAGTAAAGTTTTGTGTCATGTAGTTCGGACTCTGCGCATAAGCATTATAAGAATAATTTACAGAATCTGTTATGTAACGAACGGCGAGTTTTAATCGTTGTTGTACGTAGTTTTGGTATTCATCGTTTCCAATAGATGCGGTTACAGTCGCATTAGTAGCTCGAATATTTGAAAACTGGAGCTTTGTTTGATTCAATTGTTGTCCATCACCTTGGGTTGTTACAAGAATTCGATTATTAAATTCGTCAGCGGTTGAAGGACAGGGAGTAGTAATACATACAATTCCTGTGTCATAAGATAACCAGAGTGTGTATCCTGTATTTGGAGTAAGATTGGTTAAGTAGATAGGAATCAAGGTAGGAGTAGGGCTTGGAGAATAACCAAATGTTACAATTGTTGGCATTTGATAGATAGCAGGACAATTAACAATGGCTGCAGTAGATGGATCATCACCACACATAGTTGGTCGATAATTCAAGAAAACTCGTCGATGATTATTAATGGCTTCTGATAGTCCTTGAGAGAATGGATAGGCATTAACAGTCATACTTGTTTGAGTCATCGACGTGACTGATAAATTATAAGGCACAGGAGTAAGAGCTTCCGCGCTAGGACTAGAAGCTAGACTACCCACGAGTAAGGCTAAACTAAGTGTCAGGGTTAATTTTTTCATGTTTTAAGCATACCATGGTATACTGCAGGTCTCAACTCGGCTGAGAAATTACTCAATTAGACTATTTATTTTTTATGAAGACTATCGTGGTTCATAACGGCATATTTCATCCTGATGATGTTTGTGCTGCAGCTACACTCCAATTATTATTGGAATCTCAAGGTGGAACGGGGACATTTATTAGAACTCGTGATGAAGCAGTCATCGAAACTGCTGATTTTGTATGTGACGTAGGCGGTATTTTTGACCCTGCAAAAAATAGATTCGACCATCATCAATTAGGTGGTGCAGGGGCTCGCGCTAATGGTATTCAGTACGCATCTTTTGGATTAGTTTGGAAAACGTATGGATTAAGTCTTTGTGGTAATAATCAAGGAGTTGCAGATTTCATTGAACTGAAATTAGTAGCAGGAATTGACGCTACAGACAACGGTCAGGCGGTAACTGAAAATAAATATGAAGACGTAAAATCATACGGTTTCGTAGATATTATTTTTTCTTTGCTTCCCACATGGCAGGAAGAATCAGCAGAGGAAGTATTGCTACAGAAGTTTAACGAGGCAGTACTACTTGCGCGGAATGTTATTACGAGAGAAATTAAAAAAGCTACCGATATTGTAAACGGGGAACTTGAGGTTGAAAAAATTTACAACAAAACAGAAGATAAGCGCTTGATTGTGTTGAATAAATACTTGCCATGGAAAAAGAAAATCGAATCGTTTCCAGAGCCTCTTATTACCGTGTTTCCAAATACAACAGGTGGGTGGGTGGTTTATTGTGTTCCAGAAGACATAAGTGCTTTTACAAGTCGAATCAAGCTACCAGAAACTTGGGCGGGTAAAAATGACGATGAATTAGCGAGTATTACAGGAGTCGCTGATGCGGTATTCTGCCACAGAGCTCGTTTCATGGCCGCTGCAAAGAGTCAGAAAGGTGCTGTAGCACTTGCTAAACAAGCACTTTTAATGTAGAGTTTTCAAAAATATTCTTATGACATCATCATTAATTATTACAGAACAACACAGGAGTGTGTTTCAACAAATACTCAATGCAGGTAAATCATATCTTCTTTCATTTCATTTAAGTCCTGATCCGGACAGTATTGGAAGTAATTTAGCCTTGGCGCAGTTTTTGCGAAATCAAGGTAAACAAGTGACAGTCCTTTGGGGTGCTACTGGTGTAGTTCCAGAGTATGATTATTTAGTTCGTGGACATGAAGTACTTGATACGCCAATTTCAAAATTAGATGCAAATGTTTATGATGCGTTAGTAGTCCTTGATACCGGTTCGCCTTCACGGTCACCAATCGTGTCAGATGAAGAGCAAGCACGCTGGAAAAATATTATTATCCTTGATCATCATATTGGAAACAATTGGGAACAAGTACAAGGTAAATTAGTAGATTCCAATGCAACATCAACCTGCGAACTTTTAGCTGATTTGATTATTGACCATGACGCATCGCTTATTACACCAGGCATTGCTGATATGCTCAAAATTGGTATGTGGAGTGATACGCGAGGATTTACTCGTAGGGCAACTGCTGCAGTGTTTACGCTGTATGCGCAATTGCTTACTATTAATCCAAGTTTGGAATTAATACAGCGATTTGAGCAATCACTTAAGATTGCAGATATTCCTGTATTTCAAGGAATGCTCGAAACAGTGCACATGGTCAAGCATAATGGTCTAAAATATGCGCTGGTATTTTTACCGCAGCTCGCTGGTCGTATTGCTAGTACCCATTTAGCTACAGATTTCTTTGGACGATTTTCTGAGGTTGATGTTACTTGTGTAGTAGTGGCTCAGCCTGATGAAGCAATTTCAAAAGAGCTCATGAGGTTCCGTATTTCAGTACGGTCAAACACAGCACGCGCTGCAGGACTTGCTCGAAAAATTGCTGAACAACTAGGGGGCTCAGGTCACGACAACGCATCAGGAGCCCGAATGGATGCTCACAATAAAGAATCTGTGATGGAGCAAATCCAGCAGGCAATAAATGCATTATAGATTATTACTAGGCAGTTCCTCGCAAGAGGAGCTGCTATTTGATTTTTCCTGAAAATATGTTATTGTAATATCCTTATGGCATTACTCGATGAAGTACAATTATATATTAAAGCAGGTCGTGGGGGTGACGGAGTAGTACGTTGGCGTCAAGAAAAAGGGAAACCATTATCAGGTCCAGGAGGTGGAAATGGAGGAACTGGAGGTGACGTATTCGCTTATGCAGTACCAGATATTGGATATTTGGACTTTTACCGTACCAAGAAAAACTTTGCAGCAGAAAATGGATTTCCTGGCGCAAACTGGGGACGAAAAGGTGCAAATGGTACCGACTTAGTATTGAGTTTTCCAGTAGGGTCTCGACTCATTAACAAGGAAACCGGAGAAATTTTTGAACTTGAAGAAGTGGGACAAAAAACACTAGTACTCAAAGGAGGACGTGGAGGATTGGGAAATGAATACTTCAAGTCATCACGAAATACAACTCCTAAGGAATGTACTCCAGGTAAAATCGGAGAAGATGCAACATTTGATATTGAATTGCGACTCGTTGCGAACCTAGGACTCGTTGGGCTTCCTTCAGCGGGAAAATCAAGTCTCTTGAATGCGCTCACTAATGCAAAATCAAAAGTTGCAAGTTATCACTTTACAACACTCGATCCACACTTGGGAGCATTTTACGAATTTATCATTGCTGACATTCCAGGAATTATTGAAGGGGCGTCAGAAGGGAAAGGGCTTGGAGTTAAATTCTTGAAACATGTTTCTAAAACAAAAGCACTTGCGCATGTGGTAGCACTTGATTCGGACGACCTCGTTCGTGATTATCAAACCATTCGAACTGAAATTGAAAACTATGGTCAAGGATTGCAACATAAAGACGAGGTAATCATTTTCTCGAAGTCAGATATTATTGAAGATGATGAACTCAAGGCGAAGTTAAAATCAATGGCAAAAATTACACAAGGTAAACTATTCTTTGTGGTTTCTATTGAAAATCCAGAACAAATGAAAGAACTTTCAGATGGTTTAGTGAAATATTTACGCCAATAAAAATCCCCGAACGAATCGGGGTTTTTGTATGAAATTAACACTAAAAATTAAAGTGTCAAGTTATAAAAAACCTTATATTTTGCTATGATAGGGCACATGATTGAATCTAACGGAAAAAAATATTATCCAACCATTGGTCTTGAAATTCATGCAGAACTTGCTACAGAAACCAAGATGTTTTGTGCATGTAAAAATAACCCCGACGAAGAACAACCTAATGTAAATACGTGTCCGGTATGCATGGCGCATCCTGGAACACTTCCCGTACCCAATAAAAAAGCTATCGAAAGTGTTATTAAAGTTGGGCTTGCAATTGGTGCCAACATTGCAAACTTTTCAGAATTTGATCGTAAAAATTATTTCTACCCCGATATTCCAAAAGGATATCAGATTTCACAGTATAAATATCCTATTGTTTCCAATGGTAACCTTGCTGGTGTAGACATTACTCGCATTCACCTCGAAGAAGACACGGCAAACAGTAAACACGACCGAGGAAATTTCTCGCTCGTGGATTTTAATCGTGCTGGAGTACCACTTATGGAATTAGTTACCGAACCCATTATTCATGATGCTGACACAGCCATGAAATTCGCTAAGGAATTGCAGTTATTGTTACGCACATTAGGTGTGGCCCATGCGAATATGGAAAAAGGTGAAATGCGTGTAGAGGCAAACATTTCAGTATCAGATGTTTTCGAAAACTTTGGAACTAAGGTTGAAGTAAAAAACCTCAATAGTTTTTCTGTAGTTGGTAAGGCAATTGATTATGAAATTAACCGCATGATTGGATTGTATGAAGCAGGACGTAAAGACGAAATTGTCCAGGAAACTCGTGGTTGGGATGAACAAAAACAAGCAACCTATTCACAACGCCGTAAAGAAAACAGCAATGATTATCGTTATTTCCCCGATCCTGATATTCCTAAGTTTCACCTCCATGAATTGTTTGACTTAGAATCCTTGAAAAAAAACCTGCCCGAATTACCAGACCATAAACGAAACCGTTTTGCATCAAAATACGGCATTAAGGCTGAAGACATTGAGGCGTATGTTACTGACCCAGATTTAGGAAATTATTTTGAATCAGTTGCAGAAATACTTGGATCAGGTGATGTACTAAAAACAGCTTCTAACTACATTACCTCAGACTTACTCGGACTCCTTGCTAAAAATACAGAAGCTAAGCGGCCAAGTATTACTCATTTTGCAAAACTCATCGAGATGAATGCTGATAGTAAGCTTAACTCTCGAGGAGTAAAAGACATTCTTGCAATGATTGTTATTGCTGACAAAGACCCAGAAGCTATTGCTCAAGAAAAAGGATTGATTCAGCAAAATGATGAAGGCGCGCTTAAGGCTCTTGCTCAGAAATACGTCGATGCACATCCAAACGTTGTTGCAGAGTACAAAGCTGGTAAAGAAGCGTCACTTATGTTTTTTGTTGGACAGATCATGAAAGAAACAAAAGGTTCAGCTAATCCTGCCATGGTTCAGAAAATACTCAAAGACATATTGTTGTAATAAAAAAGCCGAACACATGTTCGGTTTTTTGGTAGTTCTATTATCTTTTATTTCCATAATATCCAATAATGAGCGATAAAAAAACTCCAAAGAATGCACCATAGAATATTCCGATAGCTAAGCCGATACTTAAGAAGGCAATTAATGCAACTAATGCACTCAAGATACCAAATGATACTAAAAAGGATTTAATGAAGGTGGTATATTTTGCGTGAGTGATTGAACCTATGATGAACCCAACGACAAGACTTCCCATGATAGTGAAAGCAAGTTGCTGATCACCAGACATTGAGGTGGCACCACGAAGGAGTATTAACAGCATGGGTTACGTTTCAAAGTATTTTACACGTAAAAATAAATTAGTCAAGTCCCTGAAAATAAAAAAATGATGTATTCTAAGGGTCTATGGAAACACCTCAAGGAACATTACACCCGTTAACACTCGTCATGAACGATATGGTGCGTATTTTTGAAGGTCTTGGGTTTAGTGTGGCAACCGGACCAGAAATGGAAGATGAATGGCATAATTTCGATGCGCTCAATGTGCCTGCAGGGCATCCTGCGCGTGATATGCAGGACACATTTTGGATCCGTGGCGAACAAGGAAAGTTATTGCGCACCCATACCTCACCAGTTCAAATTCGCTATATGGAAAACCATGATATTACTCAGAGACCGGTAGCTATTATTTGTCCTGGGAAAGTATTTCGTAACGAAGCAACTGATGCGACCCATGAAATGCAATTTCATCAAATGGAAGGGTTATTAGTTGGTGAAAATATTTCCATTGCTCATTTGAAAGGAGTACTCCTTGAATTCTTTAAGCAGTTCGTGGGGCCTGATACTGATATTCGACTGCGTCCGAGTTTCTTCCCATTCGTAGAACCTGGACTCGAAGTGGATGTGAAGATGGGTGATAAATGGGTTGAAGTCCTCGGTGCGGGACTCGTTAATCCAGTAGTACTCAAGAATGTCGGATTTGATCCTCAAAAAGTGTCTGGATTCGCATTCGGGATGGGGATTGATCGTCTGGCGACTCTTAAATTTGGGGTGCCTGATGTTCGTTTATATTATCAAGGTGATGTGCGACTTAATCAGTTTTAGAGTATGAAATTTAATTATAAAAAACTCCAAAACCACATCGTAGAACCATTGCCAGCAGTGGACGTTTTGAAGGAGAAAATTATTTTTCATGCGTTCGAAGTTGAGTCAGTAGAAGATTTAGGTAATGGTGATTATGAACTCGAAATTAAAGTACTGCCCGATCGTGCATTTGATGCCAAGGATGACCGTGGTATGGCGCGGGAAATTGCAGCACTATTTGATTTAACATTGGTTGACCCTGATAGTTACGATGCAGCAGCATCAACTGAGTTGGTATTTTCACTAAATCAAGTTTCAACTCTTCTTGGACGCGTTATTACTACTATTAATATTGAAAAGATGTTTAATGCATACCATTATGTATTCAGTATTTCAGGTGACCAGGTATCACTGGCTATACCACCGTGGCGTAGTGATATTGTGCACATTTACGATATTGCTGATGAAATTGGTCGTTATTTAGGATACGAAAGTGTTACTCCAGTGCTTCCTCAGTTATCAGCTTCTGTGTCACACGACAAAGAATTTCAATCGATTGTTACAAAAAAACAAGAACTTATTTCAAAAGGGTACCACGAGGTAATGACCTACTCATTAACCAAGAAAGGGGATTACCAAGTCGCAAAAGGTCCTAAAGGAAAAGATTTCTTGCGAACAAATCTCCTTGATGGGATGCGAATCGCATACGCCGTGAACAAGCAAAACGAAGAATTACTTCCTAATGCTTCAGCAAAGATTTTTGAAATTGGAAAAGTGTTTCTTACAACAGGTGAAGAACTCCATGTTGCATGGATTGATGCGAAAGACGAACATGAAGAAGTGCTCACTATAGATGAGACCCTTTCCACGATAGTGGAAAGGGTGGTCACCGAAGGTGACCGGGTGAGGACCAGTACAGAATCGAGATTCCATATGTGGTCTGAGTACCCATTCATGACTCGAGACATTGCAGTATGGCTCCCTGAATCAGTTTCAAATAATGAATTAGTTTCAATTATTAAGAAAAATGGAACCGAACTACTCCAAGGTGAACCGAGACTTTTTGATCAGTTTACTAAAGACGGACGTACTTCATACGCATATCGAATAGTGTTTCAGGCATTCGACCGAACGTTAACCGATAATGAAGTTAATCCCATTATGGATATGATTTATTCTGAATGTAAGAGTAATAGTTGGGAAATTAGATAAATAAAAAACCTCATTGAGGTTTTTTATTTTGCACGGTGTCTGCAATACAATTCGCAATGAACATGGTCATTTTTATATCGCCATAAGGAAATTTCCAAGTACGTTTATTTTTATTTGTTCGATAGATCGCTTTTTCAAGTTCTTCACGAAATTTCTTCTTATCGGTATTTGGATTTACGAGAATGTTTGCTCCAATATCAATGGTTTCTTTACGATTAGTGTGACTCGCGATAGTAATGCAAGGAATACCCAGAAAACATGCTTCTTCTGCAAGAGTACTTGAATCAGTGATTACATAATGCGCCTGTGCTAGTTTTTTAATAAATAATGCATACGAAACAGGATTGGTGTGCATAGTGATATATTTCGATCGTGGAGATTTCACTTGAGTGAGTTCATGGTGAATGATACAAGTAGCGGTAATTTTTTTCTGGGCAAGGGTATGAAAAATGGCCTCCATGGTTTGTTTACTATCAAGGTTTGATTTTCTGTGTAGTGATACGAGCACGGTTCCTTTTTCGTCACGTCTAAAAAATTGACTCCGGAGGGTTTCGTGAATATGCCAGATAAGCGTACTTCCCGAAAGGATTATTTTCTTTTCAGGAACTCCTTCGGCAATGAGGTTTTTTCGTGCGTCTTCGGAAAAGCAAAACAGATTAGTTGCAAGGTGGTCAGTAAGGATGTCATTTTTTTCTTCGGGTGCGTTAAAATCGCCAAGGCGAAATCCTGCACCAATTTTAGAAATAGGAATCATGCGCTGTTGAGCTGCAAGGCAAGCCGCTACTGCAACGGTAGTATCCCCAGAAACAAGAATGG
This sequence comes from bacterium, assembly GCA_037144045.1. Lineage (GTDB taxonomy): Bacteria > Patescibacteriota > Minisyncoccia > Phycocordibacterales > UBA1006 > CAIXMG01. The sequence continues at coordinate 217,734 of JBAWXN010000001.1, forward strand.
TTTGCGCTCCAATGATATCCAATTTTTTCTGAATCGTTTGAATCAGAGTGTCGATTGATCCTGCCTTACGCTTATTAAAAAGTTGTGAAAAAGTAAACGAGGTAATTCCTGACTGACTGAGCATTTCCTGAGCGTCTGGGTCTCTTTTTTGTGGAATATAAAGTATGACCGGCTGCTGACTACGCCGTTTTAGCTCATGAAGCACAGGAATAACGCGCTGTAATTCAGGTCGCGTTCCGATAATACTTACAATAGCGTGGTGTTGAGACATACTTGACTTATACCATGATAATGATTTAGAGGGGAACGAGTATTATTTTAAGCAATAAATATTTTGGAGTGTCTATGTATCTGTAAATACGGCCATTGCTATAGTAAAAGAAAAAATGAAAAAAGAATTAATTGCGCGCCTTGTTACACTTACTCAAACGGCTCGGGAAAATACCGAAAATAAAAGTAGGTTGAAACGGATGCAGAGAGATGAAGTAGAACAAGAAAGGCAACGTGCTGAGGCAGTCGCGTTTATTCAAAATATTGATGAAAAACTGATTACTGCAGCAAGTGAAGGTAAAAATAGCTTTGAAGTATGTGATGCTATGCATTACGATTACGAAAAGTTAAGCATGTTTCAAAAGACAGTGCTTGACGAACTTAAAACAGGTGGATACCCCGTTAAGGTTTGCACTTTGTATGGGTATGACGGTTCTAGTCAGGAATTTCCCTATTACAAAATAATAATAACTTGGTAGACAACGTACAAGACCTTAGGGTCTTTTTTTTACTTGCAAAATTTATAAAAATCTGTATAGTAGTACAACTATGACACAACTACAAGTATCACTACGAACAGCGGAAGAAAGTGCAGAAGCGCTGCGTTCAGCTGGGAAAATTCCAGCAGTAATCTACGGAGCAGGGGTTAAAGAAACTATTTCTGTTTCAGTAAACCGAGAAGACTTTAAAAAAGCTTGGGGAGCAGCAGGATCATCAACTTCAGTTACCCTTTCCGGAGCAAACGGTGACCACGACTGTATTATCCACGATTTCCAAATTGATCCTCGAACCGACCAAGTAATTCACGCTGACTTCCTTGCGCTCGATAAGAACACCAAGGTAACCGTATCAGTAGAACTTGAGTTCATCGGAGAATCACAAGCGGTTAAAGACGGATTTGGTATTCTTGAAAAGGCACTTCATGAAATTGAAGTTGAAGCACTCCCAGCTAACCTTCCAAAATCAATTCCGGTAAGTGTTCACCTTCTTGAAACAGCGGATTCACAGATTCACATCAAGGATCTTCAATTACCAGCAGGAGTAACTATTAAGGGTCATGACCCAGAAGACGTAGTTGCACTCGTTGCGGAAATTAAAGAAGAATCTGAAGAACCAGCAGGGCCAATCGACTTTGCTTCAATCGAAGTAGAAAAGAAAGGTAAAAAGGAAGAAGAAGAATCTGCAGAATAATATTCAAGAAAGCTCGACTTCGGTCGGCTTTTTTTGATATAATATAAGTTCATGATAAGAAAATTAACTTCAATGATTATTGTTGTCGCAATAATACTCAACATGGTTGCTTTGTTCCCGTATCCCGTTTTTGCAGCAAACGAATGTCTCACTTTTAATCTTTCAGGACAATCTGACGACATGCTTCGTCAGATGCTGGCTATTTGTGATGCTGAAAGTAAAGAAACCCAAACCCAGCTTGAGGCTCAAAAAAACAAGTCGTCGACTATTGCAGGTGATGTAGCACTTCTTGATTCATTAATTAAGAAGGCGGCTCAACAAATTGAAATCAAAAATCAAATCATTGCGCAGCTTGGAAAACAGATCGTTCAGAAAAATGATAAAATTCAAACATTGTCTGGAAAACTTGAACGTGAATATGACTCATTAGGTCAAATTCTCCGCAAGAAAAATGAAATAGACAACACGACCCTCACAGAAATGTTATTGTCGCAGTATCGTATTTCAGACTTTTTTCTTGATATTGATAATTTTCATACGGTAAATCAGGCACTTCAAGACTCGGTTGATACCGTTAAAGGTGTTCGCACCGAAACAGCCGGCGAAAAAGCAGCTTTGGAGCAGAAAAAACTCGAACAGGCTCAGCTTAAGTTACAGATCGAACAAGAAAAAAAGAAGACTCTGGCCCAACAAGCTGATAAAAAAGAGCTCCTTGCCTCAAGTAAGGCTCAAGAAAAATCATACACGGACCTCCTTGAGCAAAAAAAAGCTCAAGCCGGTAAAATATCAGCAGCACTTTTTAAATTTAAAGGAGGACAAGGAATTCCCTTTGGTGATGCATACCGCTTCGCAAAAGAGGCAAGTGATGCGACCGGGGTAAGTCCTGCATTTATTCTTGCAATTCTTAAGCAGGAGTCAAACTATGGAAAATATGATGGAGGTTGCGTACTTATCGATAAGCAGGGAACCGGTAAACGATTGCGTAACGGAGAAATTATTCCAAACGTTATGAAGCCGACTCGTGACCTTCAGCCGTTTATTCAAATCGTTGAGGACCTTGGGTTTGATGTTTCTAGTCAGCAGTTCTCGTGTCCTATTACTGCAAAAGTAAACGGTAAGTATTCAGACTATGGAGGTGCAATGGGGCCGTCCCAATTTATTCCTTCAACATGGAATATGTTCAAGGCAAAAATTGAAGCGGTACTTAACATTCCTCATGCAAACCCTTGGAACCCTGAACACGCAATTATGGCAACAGCGCTCTACATGAAAGAGTTAGGTGCTCAGGATAGCAGCCAAGAACGCGACGCTGCATGTAAGTACTACTCTGGGCGTTCCTGCCGGGCAAATAGTAATTTCTACGGCAATTCAGTAGTAAAATTAAAGGCTCAAATTCAAAAAGATATCGATATTATTGAGTCAGCCCGGTAACTTGATATTTTCGGCAGCTTATGCTATAGTTCAAAAACATTATGAAAACAGATATTCACCCAAAAAATTATCGAATGGTGATCTTCAAAGATGCTTCAAGTGATGCGCAATTTTTGATTGGATCTACTGTAGAAACAAAGGAAACTGCAACATGGACAGATGGTAAAGAATACCCACTGTTTTCAGTAGAAATTTCAAGTAAATCTCACCCGTTCTATACTGGTCAAGACAAGGCCCTTGATACTGCTGGACGAGCTGAAAAGTTCAAAGCTCGCGTTGCTAAAAAAACCACTTCAAAGAAATAACTTTGAACTAGAAAAAGTCATGACCGAAACCGGCGTGGCTTTTTCTATTAAACTATTATGAACATTGATGAACTTAAAAAAAATCCTCGTACGCATTATCTAGCTTTAGAGCTGGAGCGTTTACAGGTGCAAGAATTCGAAACTCAGGCCCTTGCAAATGATCCTGAAATGGCAGCACTCGCTACAGATGATCTAAAAAATATCGCGGAACAAATTAAAAACCTCAGTGAACAAATTCAAGAAATTCTTGATAAAGAAAAAGAGGAAGAAGAGTTTCCTAACGAACTCATTCTTGAAGTACGAGCAGGTGCTGGGGGTGATGAAGGATCATTATTTGCAGCAAACCTTGCAGAAATGTACCAACGCTTTGCAGAGAAAAAAGGATGGATATGGAAAAAAGTTGATGCCTCAGAAAACGATATCGGTGGGTACAAAGAAGCCACATTCGAAATTAAAGGACAAGATTGTTACAAATTATTGCAATGGGAAACCGGAGTACATCGGGTGCAACGTATTCCTGCAACTGAAAAACAAGGTCGCATTCATACCTCGACCGCGTCAGTTGCTATTATGCCGGTACGACAAAAGTTTACGGTAGAGCTCAACCTGTCAGAATGTGAATTCGAAACGTCGCGATCAGGAGGCGCAGGAGGACAAAACGTAAACAAGGTAGAAACGGCCGTGCGTATTATTCATAAACCTACCGGATTATCATTTCGCTCAACGGTAGAACGTTCACAGATTGCAAACAAAGAACGAGTTATTGCATTACTTAAATCTAAACTCCAACAGATGCATGACGAGGAGGAAGCAAAAAAACATGCTGATACTCGCAAGAATCAAATTGGTTCTGGAGATCGTTCAGAAAAGATTCGAACCTATAACTATCCTCAAGACCGTATTACTGACCACCGTATTAAACAATCATGGTCAAATATTCCCGGATTTATGCTTGGGAACATTGATAAGATGATCGATGCGCTTGCAGCAGGTGAAGTAGGGGAATCTGATGATGAGTAATACATTAAAACCCTCAGCGCTGAGGGTTTTAATGTATTAGTTCAGTTGTTGCTGCCAGGTCATTAATTTTTCAACTAATGATTCATTAATTATCAATGTTTCTTTTTGGGGAATATAGTCACGTGTCGAAATTACCTTAAACTCTCCTTGTTCATAGCGCCCAGTTGTCTCATTAAGCTCCATAGGAACAAAACCGAGCTTTTTACAGATACCTACTATTGGTGCAGTGTCCCAAACGGTAGTCTTTCCTGGTTTGAGTAACAACCCTCCATATTGTCCCTTCCAAAGTTTTGCAAAGGAAATACCAATGGATCCTCCTTGTAGTTCATAGTCCTTAAAGAAGCTTTCTGGAGAACTTCCATTACACATTTTACGACCAATACCTGAAAAATTATCTGGATTATCACGTATATGTACGTATATTGATTTTGGATCAGTGGTTATATCAAATGACAGTATTTCGCGTTCTCGTGAATACTGATCAAGCTGATGTACTCGGAGCGATCCCGGACGAGTATAAAACAATTCATTGGTCATTGGATCACCAATACATGCTCCAATTACTTCACAAATTTCAAGCTTGGGACAATAATGAATGAGCCCTAGCATACTACTAAACCCATCTGATTGTTTGCGTTTAAATGCTTTTGTTCCATCAAGTGGATCGATAGTGAAAAAATAAAAGTGGTCAATATCGGTATTTGGTTCGCGATAAGGAGCCGCATCGGTAAATAGGTCATCTTCTTCAGCAATAATACCAAATCCAGGAAAATTATTCTTAAGAAATTCAAGATATATTTCTTGAGCTTTTCTATCTGCACTGGTTACATAATCAATATCAGATTTGTATTCTACGGTTTTTTCCTCGGAGGTAAATGAAAACCGTTGTGCGCGTATTACCGCACAAGCGCGTAATACCGCATCACGCATAAGGCTTCCAATGTTATGAGCATTAAGTGGTCCAAAGTGTTCTGTGTTCATAGTTAAGAATGGGTTATAGCTACTAATACACAAAGTATACCATACCCAAATAGCACGTTTTCATTTGCCATTTTTGCCATTATTTGCTATAGTTTCAGAGCCAAAAACAGCAATCATGCGCGTGTAGCTCAGATGGCTAGAGCATTCGACTGATACTCGGAGGGTCCCTGGTTCGAATCCAGGCACGCGCACCGAATCCAAAAAATCCCTGTACGGGGATTTTTTGTGATATACTTACTTACGTAATTATTAATAATAATCTTCCTCATTATGAGGGAATCATCATGAAATTTTCATTTAAATCAGTACTTCTCACAGGGTGGCACACCTTTAAGAACAACTGGAAATTTATTATTCTCTTGGGTCTTGCGACAGTATTTGCACAAATAATTGTTCGAGGCGCAGAACAAGCTGCTATTGATCGCAGCGCTATTCTCAGTCTTGCACTCTGGCTCGTAAGTACTATCCTTGCGGTTATTATTAGTCTTGGCTGGTCTAAAGTTTTCCTAAACCTATTGCGCCATAATCACGCTGATTGGAACACATTTAAAACTGAACCTAAGCAATGGCTCTTGTACATAAAGTCATCACTCTGGCTTGTGGCATACAGTTTTGGATATATGATTATTGCAGCACTGCCATTTATTATCTTAGGAATTATTGGTTCATACGCAGATGTCTACTGGTTACAAATCGCTTCCGTTATTGCTGGAATTGTTTCAGTCACTGTAGTTGCAGTGTATATGGCTATTCGCTATCAATTCCTTGCATTCAGTGTCATTGATGCGACCTCTTCTGGTTCTCGGGAACTTTATAATAAGTCAGGATCATTAACTAAGAATGCTTGGTTTCAATTGTTTGGATTTGCGTTAGTAAGTATACTTCTTGCAATTATTGGAGTACTCTGTTTAGTAGTAGGACTTATTATTGTGATTCCAGTAGTATCTATTGCACAAGCAAAGATCTACGACATGTTGAAATCACATCACGCATAAACCGCTTTGCAAAAATGCGGTTTTTTGCTACCTTGGCATTATGCGGCTTGATACGTATCTCGTACAACGCCATAATTATTCACGGAGCAGAGCCCAGCTGCTTATTGATGATGGATCAGTTTTAATTAACGGTGTTGTTGCTACAAAAGCAAATAAAACCGTGCAACTGAATGATCACGTAGCAGTTACTGATACTATTAAATTTGTTTCGCGAGCGGGACTTAAGTTAGCGTATGCGCTCGAGGCGTTTACTATTAATGCAAGTAATAAAATCTGCTTAGATATTGGATCATCAACAGGGGGATTTACTGACTGTTTACTGCAGCAAAGTGCACTACATGTTGATGCGGTTGATGTGGGAACTGATCAATTGGTTGATGTGCTCAGACTGAATCCCCGGGTTAGCGTGTATGAACAAACTGACATTCGAGTTTTCAATAACTCGCAACGCTATGACCTTATTGTCTGTGATGCTTCATTTATTTCACTCCTTAAAATAATTCCCGAATTGCCACGATTTTCTAAAGAATTTACTGAAGTACTCTTACTCATTAAACCTCAATTTGAAGTAGGCAAGGAGTACCTCGGTAAAGGAGGGATTGTGAATGATGAGATGCGTGTTGTGGAAGTAATTACTGATATTGTTACTGCGGCGCAGACTCTTGGATATCGCATTAATAATGAAGTAAAACTTTGCCCAATCAAGGGTGGTGACGGAAATCAGGAGTACATCGCGTGTTTTACATATGTGAAAAAATCAGTATAATTCACGTTATTCTATGCAAATACCTTTTGAAACAAAACCTATCATTAAGGACTGGAAGTACGTTATCGTGCTGTTTTATAAATATGTAGCCATTGCTGACCCTGAATTATTCAAGGCGGAACATCACGCCTTGTGTGAGCGACTTGGTATCAAGGGGCGGTTTATTGTCGCCCATGAAGGACTTAATGGAACCTGCGAAGGAACACCAGAAGCTATTAATGAATACATTAAAGAACTCACTTCTGATCCAAGGTTTGCAGAAACTCATATTAAATACAGCGAAGGAACCGGAGCTTCATTTCCAAAAATTAAAATCAAAGTTCGCCCAGAAATTGTAAACCTCGGCCTCGGCGATGAGGATTTCAATCCGAATGAATTTACCGCACCCCATTTAAAACCCGCAGAGCTTGATGCATGGTTTGAACAAAACAAGGACTTTGTCGTTGTAGATATGCGAAATGATTACGAACATCAAGTAGGACACTTTCCGAATTCAGTACTTCCAAATATGCGCTATTTCCGTGAACTCCCTAAAATCCTTCCTGAGCTTGAGCACCTTAAAGACAAGACGGTGCTTACGGTATGTACCGGTGGTGTACGTTGTGAAAAGGCGAGTGGCTACCTCCTTAAAAAGGGATTTAAAGATGTACATCAATTAGACGGAGGAATAGTTTCGTATATGGAACAGTACCCTGGAAAAAATTTCCTCGGGGCTATGTACACATTCGATGGGCGTGTAGTTATGGATTACGATCACGGTAATCATCCAGTAATTGGAATATGTAAAAATTGTGGTGTGGCCACTGAACAGATTATTGATTGTAAAAATGAATCCTGTCACGGACAAATGTTGCTCTGTGAATCATGCTTTGCCGAACATGGAAAAATGTATTGTCGCGACCGATGCACGATGCACCTGAGTCCATTTCAGCGTTTTATAACAAGTATTAAAAAAGCGTTCAAGTAAAAAACCCTCTGAAGGGTTTTTTACTTGGTAATATGTATTGAATTTCCAGCAACGAATCCAGTAGTCCAACAGAGTTGTAAACTATAACCACCGGAAGGGCGGTCAATATCAATCAGGTCTCCGATAATATATACACCAGGCACTATTTTTGACTCCATGGCCTTAGTAGTTATTTCAGATAATGGAATACCACCACTGGTTATAATAGCCTTATCAGTTCCCATGAGCCCTGATACACGCATTACTAGTGATTTAACTACAGTAATAAGAGTAATACGCTGGTCACGAGTAATACTATGACAGGGTGTCTCAGGTTTGATTGCTGCGACTTCAAGGATATGGTCAACGAGTTTTACCGGAATACTATTTCCTAAAATATTTTTAATGTGTTTGTTTGAATTACTGTGAAAAAGTTCAGTAAACCGTTTATTTATTGATCCGAGGTCTACACCAGGAAACAAATCGAGTGTAATATCTACGGGGCCATATTTCAAGTATTCGCCAATATCTCGACTCATATTAAGAATGGTGGGCCCACTTAATCCAAAATGAGTGAAGAGTAATTTACCTATTTTTGCTCCTTGCTTTTGATTGTTCTGCACGATAGTAATGCGAACTTTTTCTAAGGTTAATCCTGAGAGTTCGTGCACCCACGCGTCGTTAACAATAATAGGTACTAATGACGCTTCTGGTTCACGGACAGCATGACCTAATGATTCAAGGATTTTAAAACCGTCTCCGGTTGATCCTGTTTCTGGGCGTGATTTTCCGCCAGTTGCAAGTATTATCGATTTAGAATGATATGTCTGTTTTTGAGTTGTTACTAAAAATAAATCATCATGTATAGTAACTGTTTTAACCGCTGATTCATAATGAATAACTACGCGAGTATCTTTTAAATAATCATTAAGCACATTCCATACTGACTGAGCCGAATCTGAAACAGGAAACACACGCCCCTCGTTTTCGATTTTCGTAGGCATACCGTGACTGTTAAAAAAAGAAATCGTGTCAGTATTATTCCACTGTGAAAAAGGCGAGTGCAAAAATGGCGCTGCTGCTTTAAATTTATCAAGTAATGTCCTCAGATCAGATTCAGCGCTAGTAACATTGCACCGACCACCTCCAGTAATGAGGAGTTTTTTTCCAAGATTTTCATTTTTTTCAAGAATAAGTACCCGTGCGCCACGTTCTGCAGCACGCCCAGCAGCCATCATTCCTGCAGGTCCACCACCAATAATAATTACGTCAAAAAAGTCCTGCATAAGCGGTACTACATTGATTTAAGCTTTTCGACATCTTTAGGACTTACTGATTTCACATTTCCAGCAATCATTGATGCTGCTTTAAGGTGTCCAATACGAATTCGAGTAAGAGTAGTAATGGTAAGGTGACAGGCGTCACACATACGACGAATTTGGTGTTTGCGTCCTTCTTGAAGCACTATAGAAAACACACTACGTCCGCGACGTTCAGTAATGGCTGGTTTTGTAATAATACCATCAAGCATAATTCCTTGAGCCATACGGCGAAGGTGTTCATCTGAAACTTGTTCACGAACGGTAACCAAGTATTCTTTTTCAACGGTTGAGTCTTCTTTAGTGAGCGCACGTGCGAGTGATCCATCATTTGAAAGTAAAATGATTCCTGTAGAATCTTTATCGAGTCGTCCAATAGGTGATAGATGTGCAACACGAGGATACCGACTTTTAATATCAGTATTTGCAGAATTTGTCGCACTGGTTTCAATACCACGAGGCTTGAAGAGGAGCACGGTTTCTTTTTTGGGAAGGGAAGCACCGTCTACGGTTACTACATCTTTATCAGGATTAATACCGTATCCCGGTTCAAGTACTCTTTTTTTATTTACAAAAACAAGACCTTGGGTAATCAAACTCTTTGCTTCACGTCGAGAAGCGAGTCCACTACGTGCCATATGACGCTCCAAACGCTCCATTCCAGGCTTTAAAGTACTTACTGGTGCAACACGAGGTTTGGGAGCTTGCGGAGCAGGAATAAAGGTTTTTGAGAGTTTTTTAGCACGGTTAGGTGACTTACGGGGTCGCCGAGGTGAAGAAATTTTCATAAAAATACTATAACATAGAAATTTAAATAAGTAAAATAAAGAAACAATAAACATTCTGTAGCGTCCTCGTTGCGGAAATATCCTGGAGCATTATAATCTGATCATTATTTATTAATCTAATCTACATCATTCCTATGAAAGAAGTTACTTTTAAAATAGACATGACCGAATTTGCAACCAAGAAAGACCTTGAACAATTCGCTACTAAAAAAGATCTTGAATCATTTGCAACTAAGAAAGACCTTGAGCGTTTTGCAACAAAAGAAGATCTTGCAAAACTTGATGATACGCTCCATTATTTCATGGACAAAGTAATGACTACACTGGATAGGATTGAATCAACCATGGCCACCAAAGAAGACCTTAACAAACTACGCCACGATCATGGTACCCGCATAGAACTTCTTGAGGATGAAGTAAGGAATATTAATAAGAAACTCGAGCACGTACATCTAGGAGTGTAATATGCTAGAATACTCGATATGACACAGCGAGACGCGCTCACAATCATGAAAATGGGGAATAATGTCTTCCTTACTGGAGGTGCAGGATCTGGAAAAACCTACGTACTTAATGCATACATTAAGTACCTTAAAGAACATGATGTTGAAGTAGCTATTACTGCATCAACAGGAATCGCGGCGACTCACATGGGAGGAATGACAATTCATGCATGGTCAGGAATGGGAATTCGTGATTTTATTTCTGATTACGATATTGATCAAATGGAAGAAAAAAAGTACCTCTGGGATCGCTACGACAAAGTGAAAGTACTTATCATTGATGAAATTTCAATGCTTTCAGGAGGATTCCTTGATAACCTCGATAGAATATGTAGGTCGTTTAAAAGAAATCCTGAAGTAGCTTTTGGCGGTATTCAGGTTATTTTGTGTGGAGACTTATTTCAGCTACCACCTATTTCAAGAAATGAAGCATCATCGGGACTTGTCATTGATTCATTGGCTTGGAAGAATTCAAACTTTGTAGTGTGTTACATTACTGAACAACACCGTCAAGACGATTCTCGATTCACAGAAATACTCAACGCGGTGCGTACTAACAGTCTCTCTAATGATCACTTCGAAATACTTGAATCACGCATGCGTGAATTTGACGACGATTTTTTTGCCTCCATGACAAAGCTGTTTACTCATAATTCAGACGTCGATGTAATTAATAATCGTGCACTCATTCAAATTGACGAAGAAGAACATGAATACCTCATGACTGCAAAAGGTAAATCAAACCTCATTGAAACCCTAAAGAAAAGTTGTTTAGCACCCGAGAAACTTATTTTGAAAATTGGAACAGAGGTAATGTTTGTTAAAAATAACTACGATAAGGGATACGTAAACGGAACGCGAGGTATCGTTATTGATTTTGATGAACTCGATCAGCCTATTATTGAACTACGCAATGGTGATAAGGTAACCGTTGGCACAGAAACATGGGGAATTGATGATGAAGGCAAAGTACTTGCATCGATTACTCAGATGCCTTTGCGTCATGCGTGGGCTATTACGGTGCACAAAAGCCAGGGAATGAGTCTTGATGAGGCAGTTATTGATCTGTCACGTTCGTTCACGTATGGAATGGGCTACGTTGCGCTATCGCGAGTACGGAGGCTCGAGGGGTTGCATCTTATTGGTTTTTCGCGAGAATCATTAGACCTTGATCCGCGCATGTATATAGTTGACCAAGACCTTCAAAAAAGGTCAGAGCGTGCTGCGGAACGACTCAAGGAAATTGATCTCGACACGCTTGAAAAGCGACACGCTGACTTTATAACAAAATCAGGAGGTTCTCTTGAGATTAAAGTTCAGTCAGTAAAAAACAAACTTTCAACCCAAAAAACACACGAACAAACCTATGACCTTATTAAATCAGGAAAAACTATCGATAGTGTAGCAAAAGAACGCGATCTGGTAGTAGGTACCGTCATTGATCACCTCGACAAAGCACGACAACTCGGTTGGGATATTTCATTCAAGCATATCAAACCAAGTAAAACAGAAATGTCTGCAATCAAGGCAGCATTTCAAGAAACAAAGGAGCGGGGTACCGACATTCACGAGGCAAAGCTTACTCCTGTAAAACGATACCTTGATAAAGCCGGTGCAGACTATAGTTTTGACACTATTAAATTAGTAAGGTTGTTTTTGAAATAACTTATTAAAATGTGTATACTTAACTCATATGAAAAAACTCTATTTTGATATTGAAACCATTCCTGCTGATGAATCATCCCACGAAGCATTACGGTATTTATATAATCGTAAGATCGAGAAAAAGATGAAAGAAAAGGGAATTGATCACACTGAGGCCGTTGCAGAATTTGGAACGTTTGAAAAATTTGTTGATGGAACCGGTTTTGATGGATCATTCGGACGAGTACTATGTATTGCATATGCCGTAAATAATGAAGAAACGCGCGTTATTTGTAACGATGGTAACGAAAAAAAGACCCTCGAGGATTTCTGGTTTGTTGCAAAACAAATTGATCTGTTTGTCGGGCATAACATTATGGAATTTGATCTTAAATTCCTCCTGCAGCGATCAATCATGCTTGGAGTAAAACCAACTTGGACACGATTCATGGAACCCGGTAAAAAACCATGGGACATGATTAAACATCTCGATTTTGCTCGGTATAAGAGTCTTCCTATATTCGATACGATGCATGAATGGTCAAACTGGGGGAATCCCAAGGTTGGGCTTGAACATCTCGCACTTGCTATGGGTATTCCAACACCTAAAGAAGGCATTGATGGATCTGAAGTTTGGAATTTCTACAAAGCTGGAAAAGTGAAAGAAATTTGTGAGTATTGTATGCGCGACGTAGAAACTACTCGAGCAGTATATAAACGCATTGCATTTGAAGACTAGTAAGTAGTCTTTTTTTGTATCCGTGATATTATTACGCTATGGATAAAATGTTTGATATATTTCAAGTAAAAAACTGGCATCAATCAGACCAGGCGAACCGTAGCTACGCTGATCGCCTTGCTGATGTTATTGCAGAGTTCGTAGGTTCATGGATGTTTGTAATTATTCACATTATTTGGTTTAGTGTTTGGATTATTACCCCCATAGAACCGTTTCCTTTTGGATTACTCACCATGGTAGTGAGTCTCGAAGCGATTATGTTGTCAACATTCATTATGATGTCTCAAAATCGGCAATCAGATCGCGATCGAGCCCAAGCACAAGCTGATTACGAAACGAACGTTACTGCAAAACAGGAAATTGAAGAACTTCAGGCGCGTTTAGCTCGCATTGAAATTGACAAACTAGACAAAATTCTTAAACTACTTGAAGACCAAAAATCTAAACGATCGTAGATTTAGTCTCACCTTATGAAGCACCCTCTTTCACAGTATCATTATTCAATTTCTGAAAAAAATATTGGGAGAACACCGAAAGAACCTCGCCATGATGCGAGGCTTTTCGTGTACAACACTACGACAGACACGATTACTTTCGATACATTCTTAAATATTGATACCTACCTACCAAAGAGTAGTCTTGTGGTACTTAACAATACTGGCGTGATTCCGGCTCGTGTAGTATTTACCAAGGATACCGGAGGTAAAATAGATGGACTCGTACTTATCAATGAAGGATTTGATACTGAGGGAGCCTTGCCTGTAATTGTAGATAAAAATATGTTTCCAGGACGAAGGATTGCCTTGGGTGATTATTGGTTCACGATTACTCGACAACGTGACCAGCGATTTTACATAAAACCAGATAGCAACCCCGAACGAATTTCAGAGATTCTCGAACAGTTGGGAACTACTCCGACACCTTACTACTTAGGTGATTTAAATATGACCGAATCACAATTGCGAGATCGATATCAAACAACTTTTGCACAAAATAAAAAATCTGTAGCAGCTCCTACAGCGTCGCTCCACATCACCCCAGAAGTACTTAACCGATTACAGAACCAGGGGATTATTATCACGGAAATTACCCTCGACGTGGGACTAGGAACATTTGCAGATATTGAACAAAAAAATGTCGACGAAAAATTCTTGCACAGCGAACTCCTCTTTATTTCATCTGAATCACGTAAAAAAATTTACGATACGAAACAAGCAATGGGTCCTGTCGTTGCAGTAGGAACTACCGTAGTGAGGACTCTTGAATCACAAAGCAGTCAATTACTCACGGAAGGTGAAGACGCTCTTGCAACGGAAACTAATATTTTTATTTTGCCTGGGTATGATTTTAAAATAGTAGATCACTTAGTGACTAATTTCCATGTACCGGAATCAAGCCTTATGGCACTGGTTGATGCGTTCTTAATTCATAAGAAATCACGGCGAAATTTGGTTGAGTTGTATCAAGTAGCGATAGATAATGGGTTTATGTTCTATTCATTCGGGGATAGTATGCTTATTATTTAATTAGGAAGGTGTTGTTTTTCCATGAGCTATGCTATATTTTGCGTATTAAATTCCACGTATGTCAACAATTCTCGGAAAACTCTATATCGTCGCGACCCCTATTGGAAACCTTGCCGATATGACGTTTCGTGCGGTTGAAACACTGAAATCCGTTGATACTATTTTGTGCGAAGACACACGCACCACTGGAAGTCTCCTTAAACACTACGAGATTACGAATAAAAACGAGGCAGGTCACAGTAAACTTATGAGTTTCCATAGTCATTCTAAACTCACTAAGGTTTCGCAAATTATCGATATGATTCAAGTAGGGAAGAATCTTGCACTTGTTTCCGATGCGGGAACCCCATGCATTTCAGATCCCGGCGTTATCCTGGTTCAAGAACTCCGTAAAAATTTTGCAAATGATATTGAAATTATTGCCGTGCCTGGCGCGAGTGCTATGATCTCAGCTATTTCTATTTCAGGACTTCCAGCGCATGAATTCACTTGGCTTGGATTCGTACCCCATAAAAAGGGTCGAGAGACATTCTTTACTACCATAGCAGAAACTGACCACACGGTAGTATTTTACGAATCAGTGCATCGGTTTTTGAAAACTATTGAATCACTCAACGAAAAAATACCTGGACGACCTATAGTGATAGCTCGAGAACTTACTAAATTATTTGAGCAGGTCGTATCGGGAAACTCTTCTGAAATCCTTGACTATTTTACGAATCATCCTGATAAAGTACGCGGGGAATTTGTAATCATTGTAGGCCCAAAGAAATAATGTATAATTAAGCGCATATGAAACGCTTTTTTATTTTTATCGCAATTTTATTAGTAGTTATCATTGGTGGCACCGTTGTGTATGCTGCACTTAAACCTACTACCAGCAAACCCTTATCTACACAACCCACTCCTCCTGCATCAAGTACTTCCGAAGTAGTTGTACCAGAAAAACCGCTCGTAACTCATATCGAGACCCCGAAACCCCTCAAGGCTCTTTACATCTCGAGCTGGGTTGCTGCAAGTCCGAAACCGCTTGCGCACGTAATGGACATTATTGAATCTACAGAAATTAATGCTGTAGTAATTGATATTAAAGACTCAACAGGAAAAATCTCGTTCCTTGTAGATGATCCAATTATTACTGCAACTAAATCTCCTGAGAACCGCATCAAAAATATTCGAGAATTCATTAATACACTTCATGAAAAAAATATTTACGTAATTGGACGTGTTTCAACGTTTCAAGACGACTTTGTTGCAAAGTCAAAACCCGAATGGGCCCTTAAGAAAAAAAGTGACGGATCAGTATGGAAAGATCGAAAAGGACTCCCGTTCCTCGATCCAGCAAACCCTGATGTTGTTAACTACCTTATCGCTATTGGACGTGCCTCGTACAACGTAGGTTTCGATGAAATTAACTACGACTATATTCGGTACCCATCTGACGGAAATATTAAGGATATCGACTACAAATTAGCGCCAGGTAAAACTCGCGCTGATAATATCACAGCATTTGCAGAAAAATTGCATGATGAACTAAAAAAAGAAGCTGGAATTAAAATTTCAGCAGATGTATTCGGTCTCACAACAACAGAAACTACTGACATGGGTATCGGGCAGGTATTCGAACGAATGCTTCCATACTTTGACTATATAGCACCTATGATCTACCCGTCACACTATGCAAATGGCGAATACGGTATCAAAATACCTGCAGAAAAACCTTACGAAACGATCATGAAGGCGCTTGCTGGTGCTAAAAAGAAAACTCGCGAACTTGCTACAACTCGTAATTCTGAAGTTTCGGGAACGAGTACAGTTCAAACCAATGTGGTAGACGAAGCGAAAGCTGATGAACTATACGCAAAAGTACGTCCTTGGCTTCAAGATTTCTCAATTGGTAAAACAAAGTATGATGTTACTAAAGTAGTAGCACAGATTAAGGCTACTAACGACTCGGGACTTGATTCATGGATGATGTGGGATCCAAGTAATCGTTATACAACAGGTGCTTATCAAAAGAACTAATATATGGTATAGTAATTACCTATGAAATACAGCACATGGATTATCGTATTAAGTATTGTTAACATCATTACAATATTTTCAGGATTCCCGACTGGTACTAAAAGGGGTATTATTGTCGCAACTACGCTGATCTTTATCTTTATAGGACTCATTTTACGAGCTATCGAGAAAAAGCAAGCAGCACGCATTAAACAAAAAAAGCAGGTCATTGAACAGACTTACGACCATTCACTTGATCAAGTAGCCAAGGCTATTGCCGAAGACATTCATGAGCAAGTAGAAGAAGAAATTAAAGAGATTACTCATCAAGAAGCTATTACACATCATGATAAAGAAACTATCTCATAATCGATATTACTATCATGTACTCAAGGGAACAGGAATCACCGTTCTTGTTTTTTTGGTTTTTACCCTCGGAGTAATTGCAGGAACGAAGCCAGGAATTGCTAAGATAGTAGGTGCAAACAGTATCGTAAATACAGAACCTCTTACCGCACAAAATAAGGATTTGTCTGAATTTTGGTATGTATGGAATTTAATGCAAGAAAAATATCCTTTCAAGGAAAAAACTCCTGACAATACTGCTAAAATTTATGGAGCCATTTCAGGAATGGTAAGTTCGTACAAAGATCCTTATACGGTATTTTTCCCACCTCAAGAAGCAAAACTGTTTGGTGATCAAGTAAAAGGATCGTTTGGTGGTGTAGGTATGGAAGTGGGTATTAAAAAAGGATTTATTACCGTAGTAGCACCTATGAAAGGTTCTCCCGCAGAAAAGGCTGGGATCAAAGCTGGTGATATTGTTACAGAAATCAACGGTAAAAAAACGGACGATATGGATATTGATTCAGCAATATCGCTTATTCGCGGGGAGGTGGGAACCATGGTTGACTTGAGTGTGGCTCGTAGCGGGTCACTAGAATTCCTTCATTTTAAAATTATTCGAGATATTGTAAAAGTCCCTGTTATCGAAACCAAAGAACAAGGTGATGTATTTATTATTAGTTTCTATAGTTTCTCTGAGGACTCGGCTGAACTCTTTACTCAAGCTTTAGAAAAATTCGTTGCGTCTGGCAAAACAAAACTAGTAATAGACCTACGTAACAACCCAGGTGGATACCTTGATGCTGCTGTAGACATCGCAAGTTATTTCCTTCCTCGTGGTGCAACCGTAGTAAAGGAAAATGCAGGTACTCAGGCTTCCGAAGTACTTCATGAAAGTAAAGGATACAGCCTCCTGAGTCGCATGCCAAAAATAGTTGTGCTCATTAACAACGGATCTGCATCGGCTTCTGAAATTCTTGCCGGCGCTCTTTCGGAAGCTCAAGTAGCAACCCTCGTTGGGACCACTTCATTCGGAAAGGGTTCAGTACAGCAGGTAATCAACCTTGATGGGGGATCAGCTATTAAAATTACCGTAGCTAAATGGTTTACCCCTAAAGGAGTTTCTATTTCAGAAAAGGGAATTATGCCAGGAGTAATCATAGAAGACAAACCAATACTTAATAAAAAGACGCAAAAATATTCAGATCCTCAACTTGAAAAAGCGATTGAAATTCTTGATAAGTAACAACACGTATGAAAGTAGTATTTAGAAAAAATGTAAAAGGTATAGGAAAGATTGATGAAATTAAAGAAGTAGCTGATGGATACGCTTTGAACTTTTTAATCCCGAGCGGCTCTGCGGTACGTGCTACCGACGAAGTAATAGCTGCTATCGCCGCTAAAAAAGCAGACCAACAAAAATATGAGGTTATCAAAGACACTCAATTAAAAGAGTTATTGAATACCTTAACTCGTGCTGGCGGTGTGACTATCCATGGACATCCTCATAGTAAAAATAATCTCTATCAATCAATCACCGTACAAGAAATCGTGCACGCTATTAATGAACAGCACCATATCTTTGTACCGAAGGATTTAATTATCGATTATAAACCCATCAAGGAAACAGGCGATCACCTACTGACTATTGGTACCAAAAAGCACTCAATACCTTACACAATAAAAATTCCCTCATAAGAGGGAATTTTTATATGCTTCGTATTAGATAACGTTAGCAACTTTTTTGTTTGAAGTAGTACCATCAAACTTCATTTTTCGTTTTGTAGTAAATTTTACTACACCTGTCTTGTCAGCATAGAGCGTGTGATCTTTCCCGACACGAACGTTTTTACCAGCCAAGATACGAGTACCTCGTTGGCGAATGATCACAGAACCAGGTTGAGCGGCTTGCCCGTCATACAATTTGGTTCCCAAGTATTTAGGATTTGAATCTCGAAGGTTTCGTGCGGTTCCTCCAGCTTTTCTATGTGCCATAGTGTTAATCGTTGAGCACAGAAGGCTTTGAGTTATTCCTTATAAATAACTGAACCCCTGTTGCTATACTTTTTTTATTAATAATTAAGTTCTATGAGTATACAAGAAATCGTTTTAAAAATCAAGGGCTTAGCAGGGAAGCGGGACCTCGATAAGCTCTATACCGTCGTCCAAGCCGTACTATTAGGTCTTTTAGGGCTTTGTTTTGGCCTTATAGGCTTCTTTATCGGGTCAGTGCATCAATTTAAGCTCCAAAAACAACCGAGCCCCATATCGGTGATTTATCCACCACTACCGACTACTCCTTACACTGAATCCAAAGGACAGGGGACCGTGAAATCACCACAAACCCTATCACCAACACCTGATGGGAACTATATTGGATCTAAAACAGGGAAAACGTATTACACCAAAGATTGTAAAGGAATCAATCGCATAAAACCGGAAAATCGAGTATACTTTATTACACAACAGGAAGCACAATCCCAAGGACGCTCCTTATCCAAGACCTGTACTTCTTCTTGATTATTTATGAACGAATCAAAATCAGCACTTTTCTTTGTATTTCTCGTGACTGCACTTATTGTTGCAGGGTACATTTTGTATACCAAACAAACAGCAACTCCCTCAAGTATTGTTTCTGATCCAATCGTTAACACAGGACAAGAAGTAAAAGGTGAGAGTGTTAATAGTACTAATACTGCAGCAATAACCAAAACAGTAACCGGCTCCGAGTTCACAAAAAAGAATGCTTCGCTGCGTACAAAAATCAACCGTGAGAACATTATTTGGTTTACCAACTATGAACGTGCAAAAGTGAACCTACCACCACTCACAGCTTCAGCCCAACTCAATACTTCAAGTTCTCGTAAAAACGATGACATGTTCGTACATCAATATTTTAACCATACCCGAGCAGCAAATCCACCAATCGGTTTTGATAGATTCATTGACGATCAAAACTACACATTCATTAAGATAGGCGAGAACCTTGCTATGGGTGACTTTAGCAGCAGCGCTGAAATCGTGAATGCATGGATGAAAAGCCCTGCACATAAGAAAAACATACTTGATCCGATCTATCGCGATATTGGAGTAACGGCAACCCTTGGCACCATGAATGGCAAGGAAGTGTATCTTATTACTCAACACTTTGGCGATCCTCGCAGTAGTTGTCCAAGTATCAATGCAACTACTAAAGAGGCGATTGATGCTCTTAAAAATCATATTACTGAACTTCAGACAACCATCAACGAGAAGCAGCAAGAGGTGACTCGAAGCAATCATACACTTGATCCACATTACGATTCATTAATCGAAGAATATAATTCATTTGTAACTTTGTACAACAATGCTATAAAACAAATGGCATCACTTGTGAGTACGTATAACAAGCAAGTGCAATCATTCGATCGCTGTGTTCAAGGGAAGGGGTAGTAATCAAGTACTGAGGCGCCCCATATATAGATATAGAAGGTTTAATTATGATAATGTCGCACAATATATCTTTTACGACATAGTCTATTATATAAACCATAGAATATATACTCCCAACACAAAAGCCCGTCTCTAGGGCTTTTGTTATAGATAGATAACCTATTTACCTAAGTCGAGTACTTCATCAATGCGGATCTTCTCTACGAAGTCTGGTACGTGTGATACGACAATCATCGCTCCGGTAAATTTATTTAATGCTTCTGCAATTACAGGTAAATGTCTAAAGTTAATATGGTTGGTTGGTTCATCTAAAATGAGCAAACCTGGTTTTTGTAGCACTAATCGTGCAAATGCTACCAACCCCTTTTGACCTTCTGATAAGACTCCAATTTTAGTGTACATCAGGTCTCCGGTGATCAAAAAGCTCGCGGCCGTTGCTCGCATGCGTTCTTCATCTAATTTCCCTTCGACTTCTTTAACCATGGCTGAAAGCGACTCATAAACGGTTTGATTGAAATCAAGCGTCGAGAAATCTTGACGGTAGTAACCAATACGGATACCTGATTGAATTGAAACTCCTTCGGCATTGTTTGATGCAAGGCGTTCGAGGAGTGTTGATTTCCCAATTCCATTAGGTCCTGCAAGTTGCAAATGTTGGTTTTTACGCAACTTCACTTTTACTTCTTTTTTCTTAGGTTTATGCGTTTTAAAATCAAGTACCGACAGTGATTCAATAGTTACAATATCACCGTTAATATTTTCTTGAGCTGGAATAATGAATGCGCGAATGGTTTTGTCTTCTTTACGCACATCTACTTTTTCTTCTTCCATTTCGGCAGCGTCATCACGCATCCGTTTTGCAACGGCACGTAAATTCCCTCCTTTCATGGCGAATTTATTTGCCTGATCTTTCTTAGCTTGAATTTCTTTTGCGAGCAATGCGTTCTTACGATTTTCACGTTCAATACGCGCAGAAATGTCTTTAACTACATCGTAGTAGTTCCCTGTGTACTGTTCAATTTTTTTTGTATACACATCGAGGTACAACACACCTTCCGTAAATGAATTAAGGAACTCAGCATCATGGGAAATTACGACTACTGTTTTTTTGTAGTTCACCAAAAATTCAGTAAGGTGTTCAATTCCTGCATGATCAAGATTGTTGGTTGGTTCATCTAACAATAAAATATCAGGATTTTGAATCAAGGCTGATGCAAGCAATAGTCGTGCCTGCTGACCCCCTGAAAACGATTTAATAATGCGATCATGAGGTGCATGGAGTCCAACCACTTCGAGGATGGCATCTATTTTAGGATCAATATCATATACTTTTTGAGTAAATGATTTTTCAAAAAACTCACGTACCGTAAGGTCAAGCTGGTCTCGTGGAATTACTTGTCGCGAAATAGCAACAGTAGCACCTTTTTGAATATGGATTTCCCCCTCGGTTGGCTCATGGAGACCAGTAATCAATCCAAAGAGTGTCGACTTCCCTGCTCCGTTTTGACCCATGATGGTAATTTTAGAGCCTTTGCGAATATTAAAAGACACCTCCGTAAGGATGGGTTTAATGTGACTGTATTCGTAACTCACTTCATCGAATCGTACAATAACTTCATTCTTTGACATTAGGAATAGAGTGTACTCTATTTTAGACAAAAAGAAAAGGCTACTTCTTAGCCTTCTTTGGTTTCTTCGCGTCTTTCTTTTGACTATTGTTTCCTTTCGCCATAGAGTTATTGGATTAGTTTGTAATACCTAAATTGTATCACAGCTTATTCATGTATGCATTCCATAACGGATCATTATCAGCACGATAGCCCCGCGCGCGACCTTCCTTACGACCATATTCTTTAATGGCATATCCTGCCGCGTTCCAATATTTTTGTGGAATTATTTCAAGGAGGTCTTGTTCAATTTTCGACGCATCAGTGTGTCGCGATAATTTAAAACGCTTTGCAAAACGAATCACATGCGTATCAACTGGAATTCCTACAAATATATTAAATCCATTTGCAAGAACTGCAACAGCTGTTTTGCGCCCAACCCCTGGCAAGGTTATCAATTCATCAACGGTATGAGGAACCACACCATTAAATTCATTAATAACAATGTGAGCCGTGCGTTTAATGTACGACGCCTTGGCACGAAAATAATTTACCCCAGAAACCATTTTTTGAATTGATGTAATATCGGCTTTTGCGAGCGCCTTGGGCGTTGGATATTTTTTAAATAATGCAGGCGTAATTTTATTAACCCCTTCATCAGTCATTTGCGCTGATAAAATAACTGCGACCAATAATTCCCAAGTATTTGTATAATTCAAAAACGTAGCACTACGTTTATAGCGCTTCAAAAGAATAGGACCTATCGTTTTCCAGGTATTTTTTCGAGTTTCGAGTACCGACATATCCCCTATCATAGCAGAATGCTAAGGTGTTGACATAATTTTAATTATAGGCTATTATTGTATTTGTTCATTTTTATAACACAAAATATTCTAAGAAATGGGAACACCAAAAGCCCTAAATCCGGACCTGTTAAAAGGCACCGAAGGTACGCTCTTACACGAGGTACTATCTACTACTAACGAAGAAACAGCTGCGTTCTTGCAGGAGGTTGGCAATGCGCCTACCGATACCGACAAGAAAGTAACCGACATTCTGCCGTTGGAAGCAGCCCTATTCCTGCATGCCAAAACTAATGGTGTTGCTGCCGAAAAACTTATTGATGATTTCAACACTGAAGTTGAAGCAAAGAAACAGGAAAACGGCAAAGAAATACCTGAGGGCGAGCGCGAGGCATTCTTCGAAAAACGTAAGCAGGTGAAAGCCGCAGCGCGTAAATTGAAGAAGAAAGCTGAGCTGTTTGCAGAAGTAGCCTGGGGCTCTATCCGCAGCCGCATAGAAGACATTGAATCGCTGGAAATTCGTAATGGCGGAGCCATAATTGATGTTACAGCTGCAGAAGGTGAAAAATGCCCGAATTGTGGTAAGGTACACGGGAAAGGTGGCCTGGTAGAACTACTCGAGTTAGTACTCAGTTAATAACCAAAAAAACATTTCTTAATTCATTGAGTCTTGCTACCTGCAAGGCTCTTTTTTTGGACAATTTACCAATATAAAAAACACCTTTTTGAGGTGTTTTTTATATTACTTACTGATAAGCGCCCACGTTTTAGGACCTACTACCCCATCAGTTTTCAATTTATTTTGTTTTTGGAATCGTACTACAGCAAGTTTGGTTTTTACCCCAAACAGAGTTGATTCTTTTCCTGGCGAACCAGCACCTGTTTTAGCAATAATAAACCCTTTCTTGTTTAATGCCTGTTGTAATAATTTTACATCAGCACCCTTCAAACCTTGCTTAAGGGTTCGTTGTACTGTTGTAGTTGGTTGAGTATTTTTTACAGGGTCATTCACGGGTTGTGAAGACCATGCTTGCCCAACACCTCGATACGAACCTGATGATGAGCCACCGCCTGTAGATGTATCAATCACAGTAAACGGCCCAACCATTACTGTATTTGAATCATTATTATTTGCGTCACGACATCCGAAACTAAATGAATACGTACCACCAACCTTGAGCCCTGATACATATGCCGTCTGTTCAGTATTACTATCAGTTATATCGCTAATATGTAGTTCTGCACTATCACTTACCGACGACTGAATTGGATATGCAAATGGTGTACACACTTCTGAAACAGTGAACTTGTATGTCGCATTAGCAATCGTTGTCTGCGCTGCAATTGATTTTACCTCGGTAATAATAGGAGCCGTCACGTCAGTTATTTCAAATGTTGTACGCAAGACAGGATAACTATCTGTCACCGTGCTCCAAATATCTGTGAAATTCCAACTACCTTCACCAGAAGCAAATACTGGCTTCGTTGCGTTGTTGAAGAAATAAGCCGTGTCTGGATCTGCGATCGTATTTACCGCAGTACAATCTGAAGCACTTTGATCGTCAACACATCCAAGCGAATTCTTTTCTTCGTCATAATATACCTCTCCAAAAACGAGTGTTGCACCCATGTTATTACTTCCCACAACTGAACCCTTGGCATGATCTGCAACCATGGTATTAGCTACAAAAGAATTGTAGATGTACAGCGACCCTTCATCATTGCGACCAACAAGTCCTCCTGCGTCTCCACCATTTGCGTATGCCGCAACACTTCCTGCTGCATATACCTCAGCGATAAACACCGTACCACTGTTACCAGCACCTGACACACCAATGATTCCTCCGACACCACCAGTTGAACCAAGGGTTCCGTTAAAATATGAGTTAGTGATATTCAACGTATGATTTCCAATATACGTTGATCCAATTAAACCTCCAACATATCCACCGTTTGCGCCAACGCTTCCTGTCGCATAGTTTTCTGACATTGTATTAATAAACTCACCGCTACCATCGCGATAGTTACCAATATACCCGACGAGGCCTCCTGAATAACTTCCTGAACCTACTGATGCAAGTGACCGGTTTGCGGTAATGGTAATATATGCGGTTGAATCGTCCCCATAAGTACTGATGTTCTGATACCCAATAAGCCCACCTGCATAGTAACCCCCTGAAGCAATTACACCCTCAACACTATTGCCATTGACTGTAAAATGGAAACTCTCATCATCATCGTCCATACTATGATACATATAACCAATAAGTCCTCCAGCTGCTGAATCTGTTGCTTCAACTTCAGCACTTACCCTATTGTTTGCAATAGTAATATTGTTTACATCGTTATTGTAGTAGGTGTATGAATCAATATACCCAATAAGTCCTCCAACATTTTCTGTTCCGTAAATATTACCACTAGTAACAGTATTACCTGAAACAGTTAAGTTTATAGTTGTGTCATCATCCTGGTCTCCGTCTAACTCAACCTCGCCAATAATTCCTCCAACATCAGAACCGCCATGAGCGCTGTCACCAGCGACTGTTCCTGTAAATGAGTTATTGGTTAATGAAGTTAAAACACTATATCCTTCCTCGTCTGGGTATGAATAGAGGTAGCCGACAATACCTCCAACCTTGCTATTTCCAGAAACAACACCACTTGACGAACTATTTGAAATACTTGAACTATGAATCGTTGCACCATCAGAGTCCATATAACCAACCAATCCTCCAACATCATTACCTCCCCATCCATAGTTAGGATTGTATAGCCCGTTTACCGCAAGATCACTACGTACATTTGAAATTGTTGTGTGATATGCATATCCAACAAGTGCCCCTACTTCATAGAATCCTGTAACAGAACCGGTATGCAATGTAACGTTTTTAATAGTGGCTCGATCGGTCATCTTGAAAAGACCAACATCACCTTCTTCTGGCAGGTTAATAGTTAAATTACTAATAGTATATCCACGTCCATCAAACACTCCTCGGAAAGTATTGTTCCATCCTCCGTTTCCAAGCGCTCGGAAGTTTGGAATTCCCGAACAGTCAATATTTTGAGTTAAATTAAATGTATGTGTATAGGTGTCTGCTTCGGTATCCATTGCTTGTAGTTGTGCACAACTACTGATCTCATGTACGGTAGAATTACCAACTGTAAATTGAACTGGGTTAGAGTACTCTCCGTAACCAAGCCAATTTTCTGCAGAGATTCTGACATCGTATGTCTGGTCATAATCAAGCTTATTATCGTTATCATCGTATGACAAACTTGTCGTTGTAGCCTCAAGAGCCAGAGGATTATCCCAATTTGCTGTTGAAAGTTTTACTTGAATGCGATAGCTACTAATTGGAAGTCCGCCATCTGAGAGTGGCACTTCCCACGTAAAGTCAGGATTTAGGCCATTTACTTGTGCAGTAACATTTTGAGGTTCTGCTGGAGTTGAGATTGCATCTATTGGAATCAGTGTTGGATAATCACCGTCTTCCTGATGCCAAACATTTGTAAAATTCCACTGCGTCATCGGAGCTGAAGTTGGTAACAGGAAATAGAATCCTGCGCTCGATGCTCCAGTACATCCATCACCCACTTCGGCACCCGAAGCAATACATGAATCGCTTCCATTCGCGGTTGAATCGTAATAATTATTAGTAATCGTTACAGTACTTTGCCTTCGCCCCATAAATGCTCCGTGATTACTTCCACCTGAAACAGTAGTTGCAGCAAAATTGTTGGCAAAAACTACATCGGATCCTCCTTCAGCATATCCTACAAATCCACCAACATCGCCACCCTGGCCCGTGACATCACCCACTGCATAGTTACGAAGTAAATAAGTACAACAATTTCCTGTTTCTCCAACAAAACCACCGACAGCATAGCTACCCCCATTTACCGTAGCTCGCGCATAACTATCAGAAATAGTTGTATTTACTGCGTACCCAGTGAATCCTCCAGAAGAAGAAACTCCTCCTGTTACTGTTCCTACGAAACTACTTTTTGAAACTCCATTCGACGATTGGATAAGTCCAGCAAATCCTCCGACTCGTCCAGCACTTGCGTTTATTGTTCCTGATACGTGAACACCAACAACCGTTCCATAGATAGTTCCGGCAAGTCCTCCAACATGATCATCACCGCCGGTGACCGTCATATTAGTAAGATTAAAACCATACACAAGAGCACTACCATCAATCTGAGTAAAAAGTCCTCCCTTACCTGTTGGACCAAGATTGATAGTAATCCCTGAGATAGTATGCCCTCCTCCAACAAATATTCCATCAATACCTTCAATCGGTATAAATCCAAAATACTGTCCTGGATTTTGAGGATCTTCGTTCCATGTTGCAGTTGCCGAACAATCAATATCATTCCCAAGCGTTACATGTACCCCTTGCCCAACATTTCCTTGAAGCGACTGAAGCTCTTCACAGGTAGTAACCAAGTAAGGAGTGTTCTCTGACCCATCACCTGCACCCAAGAAACTGTGATCTACAGTAAATGACGGAATGTTAATTGTATTTGAAAGATTTCCTCCGGCATCACGAACACGAACGGTACAATCTGAATAGGTACCAGTATCGAATCCAAAACTAATAGTATTTGAACCAACCGTTGCTGGTACTTCTTCACCACTACATGCACCACCAGTGACGATAGTTCCCGCCTCATCTGTGGTAAATATATAATTTTGAGTATATGCACGGGTTGGTGTTGTGATTGCCGTTATTTCTGAAATAACAGGAGCCGTAACATCTGGATCATCATTTACCACACCACCATCAGCGGTGATTGCGCGCAACGACGGATACTCATCAGTATTTGTTTCCCAGATTGTAGTAAAATCCCATGACGTAAGTGGTGCATTTGCTGCATCGTCTTTAAAATAGTGGATATTTGTGTTTCCGGCATTTACCCCTTCACACTGACCTATAACAGGTATAATCACCGCTCCATTGTTGTTGTATCCACACATAGTTCGTGTCGATCGGGAAATATCAAAAAAGTTATTAGTAAGTCCTGCCGATGGTGTACTTGTTCCGTCTTGGTCATTTCCCCACAGACCTCCAAAGAAGAACGTATTTTGACCAGACAAAACTGCTCCCGCATTAAAACTATTAGTGATAATACTTCCTGTTAAGCGCCAACCTGTCAGACCTCCCAGGTGATAAATAGCATCCGTATTTCTTCCGACCTGCCCGCGATTATATGAATTTATAATACTTGCATAACTCGTCATAAAGCCGGTAATACCTCCAATTTGAGATCCACTAGCAGAGGAAACCTCTCCTGTGTTGTATGAATTCGTAATAGTAGCATCAGCAAGAAATCCTACAAGACCACCAACATACGAACGCCCCCGAACACTTGCCTCGTTTACGACACGCTCAATTACAGTAGCTCCGTCAGCAGAAGCCACAACACCTGCAACATAATCACCGGTTGCAGAAACAGATCCAGTAACTCGTACGTCATGAATATGTGCACCGGTAACCTTACCAAAAACTCCAACATACTGTGCACCAACATTGGAAATATTTACATCAATCGTATACCCTTGACCATCAAAATCACCTGTGAACGGATCGTTTACAGCGCCCATAGATAGGAAACTTGTTCCTGAACAATCAATATTATTTGCCAGTTTATATGAAGCCCCTGTATTGAAAGAAATTTCAGTAAGCTGAACACAGTCAGTAATCATATAAGGATCCCCAATAGTTCCGGCACCTGAACCAGTAAACGCGAACGCATGGCTTGCAGTAACCAAGCTCATTATGAGCAGTGCAATAATTGATGCAGTTTTTTTAAAGTAATTCATAGATGTAATAATTATTTTTTGACCGGATATACCGTGACACGGTCTGCAGTTACTGTTCCTGGTTCTTGTTCATTACCAACAATAGTAATTCGCTGACCTACACGTACCTGAACTTTTTCCTTGCTTGCCTTAGAGGGCGCCCGGTTACTTTTTTGTTTTTGAGTAGATGCCAGTAAAGTTTTTTTAGCACCTTGGTTAGATGATACCCCGTTAGTAATTTTTGCACCTGTTAATGAAACAGAAATTTTTTGATTTCCATCATCAACTACTGCCGTTGTACCTGTGATACTCAGTACAATACCAGAAATAATTGTACGGGTTTCATCAGATGCAAAACTTGCACGAGGAGCTATTAAAAAAATGCCCACGATGAGTAAAAACGTAGACACGAAAAAAACATTGCGGGCCGATTGAATGGTAAATAGAATACTCATAAAAAACAGACAGTCCACTTAAATAATAATACTTCTATTGTATCAATGAATATTTTTAAATACAAGATAAAAACACCCGAAGGTGCTGTTATCGATGCGGATTTTTCTTCATTCGAGCTTGCTTTGCGGCAACCTTGATTGCAATGCGTTTCTTGGTCTTTTTAGAGTGAGACGCCTTGTTTTTGATTCCTTGATTTAATCGTTTTGCCATATAGACCTAGTATAGACTAAATTGACAAATAAGGCAATGATTACCGTTCAATGTATTTCATAGTTCCCCATCCAATGAATCCAAGTATTCCTGCAATAAGGAACGGCGCACCTGGATGTGACGCATAGGTAACCGTTGCAATGAGTGGTCCTACAATCATTGATAGTGACATGATCGATGCCGAAATTCCTAAATATTCACCACGCTTGTGTTCGTTATGTCCCGCAATAATACTTCCGAAAACGGTACGCAAGTTTCCTTGACCAAAAGTAGTAAGAATAAGTCCAATAAAAAATGATACCATCAGTGGTACTGATTGAAACACCATTCCAACCCCAAACATTACTAACATAATTAATGCAAGCGTTCGCTGTTGAAAATGCACTAGCCAAAACTTTTTAAGCAGTACGAGTTGGTTAATCACAATGAGTAATCCCACCCCTGCAAATAGTAATCCTGTCGTTTGTGCATTCATACCAAAGACATCCTGCACATATAACGAAAAGGTTCCCTGTTGTACTGATAATGCCGTTCCAAATAAAAACCAAACAAAGAATATCCATCGCATCTCGTGATTTTTGAATCCATCAATAATAGGCGTAAATGGATTGTACGATAGTTTCTTGTCTTGAATGCGTACATGATGTGTTTCCGGAAGGAAGAAATATGCAAGGACTGCATTAACGGCAGCAAGGATTCCTACGAAATAAAACGGCGCATGAGTACCCAAAAGCGCAATAAATCCACCTAGCGCTGGACCAATAATAAATCCAATTCCAAACAAAGCGCCGAATAATCCCATATTTACAGCGCGTTCTTTTGAATCTTTAGCAATATCTGCAAGCGCACTTTGTGCAGTCGTAATGTTCCCTGCGGCGAGCCCGTCGATAATGCGACCAATAAAAAGAAATGCGACACTCCATGCCTGAGCAAACACAAACCACCCTATTGCACTAGAAATAATACTTATAATAAGAACGGGTCTGCGACCAATACGATCTGAAAGCGCCCCTAGATAAGGCGCAGAAAAAAATGAAAATAGTGCATATACTGCAAACAAGAGCGTCACCACTGCCGGTGACACGCCAAATGATTGTACATACGTAGGCAAAATAGGAATAATGATTCCAAGACCTACAATATCAATAAATACCGTAAATAATACTAATGCTTTAACATTTTTCATAGGTCGTTATAGTATCACAATTAGTGAGTAATAGCTTCAGGTGTGTTCTGAACTAATATTGCTTGCAAGTACGGAATAATACGATCCGCCATTTTTACATATCCTGCATCATCAGGATGCAGGGGGTCAAACTTATTAGTAATCGTCCAAAAAACTCCTTGCATGAGTTGAGGTACGTAGACAATTCCATACTTATCAGCAAGTGCACGTAGCTGCTTATTTCGGTTCGCATACAACACATTGTCAGTCACTTCACCAAAGATAGTAACGATACCCCGCTCTGAAAGTTGTTTGAATAACGATTCCGTATTCGCCAAAAATTCAGATTCCGGAACGAGATGGATAGCATCATTGCCGCCAATAACTAAAATAACAACCTTAGGATGATAGGTGAATACATCAGCATCAATGCGTTTGAGTAAATCTGCCGTTTCATCGCCACGGTGACCCTGGTTTAAAATAGTAATTCCGAGACGTGATTCGATAATGCTGACGAATCCGTTCAACTGTGCAGCACCCAGGCCTTCAACAAGGCTATCACCAAATGCGATCACATCGTATTGATCCTTATCAGGTGTTACTATCCGGGACACATACCGTTTATTATTCACCGCATCATAGGCCCAGAGTACCATCCATAATACTATTGCAAGTAATATAATGCGCCCAATATAATAGAATATTTTTTTAAATCCTTGTGACTCCTTCATAATCATTAGTATACGCAAAAATACCCCCTTGCGGAAGTAGTATGCTCGTTATTTTGTAAATACGATTTGTCCTCCGTTATCCTTGATTGAAATAATAAGACTTCCGGTTGTATCAATTTTCACCTGAGTTCCATCCATAAGGTATTTAGTGAAGTCTTGTTCCTGTGAACCTTCGCAATACATTTGAGTACTCATGAATGGGCCAAATGAGATAATTCCATCAGAACCGAATACGTATTCCCCACCAAATCCGTTACAATCCGTAGTTCCTTGTACCCGCCCATCAGCTCCTAATGTTACCGAAAAAGCATCCGATCTTTTAGGATTAATCACGGTTCCATCAGCAAGTACTGTTGTTTTCCAAATCCATTTTACGCGAGTAACCTCTGAAGCACGCGGTGGCGGCGTTGAACCTGGAGGTAATTTAGCACTGGGTACTAGTACTGATGAGGTTACCGAACCAGAAGAAACGTTTCCAGAGTCAATCGGTGTTGCACCATTATAGAGAGCCATTAATGTAATGAGCCCAACGAGCAATGCCAGACCAATAACGATACGGATGGTTTGTTGATGTTTATTCATAGGTAATTATTATAGCATAGTCGTAGCTATTAATTGTTGTTTTTCATTACGCGTCATACGTTTTAACACTGCTTCACGGGATCGTACCGTTGCATAATCAGTACATTCCTCTGAATATACCAACTGCACGGGGCGACGAATTTTCGTGTAATGTGCTCCGGATTTTAAATGATTGTGTGCATGAAGCCTTTTTTCAAGGTCTAATGTAGAACCTACATAGAATGTTCCATCATTACATTTTAGGATATACGCAAAAAACATACTCCTACTGTAGCATGTTTTTGTAAGTCCAATCTGTTACATTTTTTTGCGCAAGAATTCAGTACGGAGGATAATTCCTTTCATGTCCTCATAACGACACTCGATTTCTTCTTCATCGCCGGTCAATCGAATATTTTTAATTACGGTTCCCTTTTTAATCGTGAGTTTAGTACCTCCTACTTTAAGGTCCTTAATGACCTGCACGGTGTCACCACTGGCAAGTTCTGCTCCTTGTGAATCAACCACTTTATATGCGTCTTCTTGTTCGTCATGTTCCATATACGGCGAGTGTAGCATACTATCTTATAAAATAAAAAAACCTTATTCAGGCTTTTTACTCTGCATCATAGGCAAGCTATCGATATACAATCGTTCTACTTTGGTGCGTGCCCAAGGAGTTCTTCGTAGAAATACGAGACTTGATTTAATACTTGGGTCTACTTGAAAACAATTAATGCGCACATACTGCCCTAATGGTTCCCAACCATAATGAGCGACTAATTCGTTCAAAATCATTTCTAATGTTTTCCCTTGGAGCGGATTGTTACCATTATTCATGACTCATATGTACCATAATTTGTAGTAAAAGACTACTTAATTTCTGCGCAGTCTTTTTGATTCATTTGAAATCCTGGAGTCAATTTTTCAGGATGCGCATAGACATAGCTCCCGTCTTCACTATCCTTCATTTCACCAAAAAATGCGACTGCAGATCCTTCTCCAAACTGAATTTTCAATTGTTCTGTTGCCTGCATTCCTTCTGCCATTACATTCCACCATACATCAGCGGTACGTGAAGAAATCTTTGGATTCATAGGTCCCACCACTCCTTCAAAAGTTCCTGTTTTAGAATCCTTTTCTGCGGGTAAATTTTTATACTCACCAGAAATTGTATTACCTAAGATAGTCATGTTCAATATGGCTCGATCAAAAAATCCAGCAGGCGTTTTCTTTTCATACGAATAACACATGGCAATAGGTTTTACACACTCTGTAGCAACATATGAACGTACCTTGTATTCTTTGGTAGTATCTGGAACGAGTCCGTCTTTGTAGTTATCAATTAATGAATACTGTAGTTTATCAATTCCTGTTTTTGTAAATTTGTAAATTTCTTGTTCGATGTTTTTTGAACCCTCAACAGTATAGGCGTAGTCTGCCGTAATCGTATCACCTGCAATGGTACCCGTGAGATTTCCAGAGTATCCATTCGTCATATCAGGACCTGACTGACTCCCTTTTTTATTACCCGTTACTTGGGTTCCGTTTATGGTAAAGGTAAGATATTCGTCGACGGCATACGGCGCATCTTGAGTAGCTACCTGATGATACGCATAGCAACGGGTTCCTGTGGTTTGATCAAGTATCGTCTCAACCGGTGATACGGTGAGTGCCTGTGGCTGTGTTACTACTAATATCGCAACAACCCCTCCAACTAACACGATTAATGTTCCGATAATGATAATTATTTTTTTCATGAACTCATTATACCACAATAAAAGACCCACCTCCGTGAGTCTTTTATATTCGATTACTGAGCTAAACCATTAGCTCCGCATGACTTATTAATGAGTCCTCTCGTTACAGGTCCTACCATTCCGTCTTGGTCAGTTCCTAAATACTTCTGCATGCGCTTGATCGCACCATCAGTGATTTTTCCAAGGATTCCATCAACAGGTCCAGAATTAAATCCAAGTCGGTTCATATGTCCTTGAAGTATTTTTACTTCTTTAACCATCGCTTTGGTGTACGGATGATACTTACCATTGCGTGCACCTGCTTTTAGATTTTGAGTAAGGATTTGATCGGCAGGACAGGTATCTAGGGAAGGCGTATTTGGTATTGCCGTTGCAGATGCTGTGTTTTGTGCAACCGGTGTCCAAGGTCTTCCTTGACCCGACGAAATTGTTGGTTGAGTAGTAGCTACCCCTGGCACATATTCAGGTTCGGTTGGCGCAAATCTAAATACTGGATAATTTGCGGTTGCCTGCCAAATCGTATCAAAATCCCAATCAGTCATCGGGGCACTAGTATTATTTGCCTTGAAATAATTAACACCTGATACCTTGGTTGGTTGAGGATTTGCATAGCTACCATCTACCCCAATACTTGCAGCACTATACCAATAGTTACCCGTTGCGGCATAATCTAACATATTACTTGAGCCGGCATATCCACCAATAACAGCACCGCCAGTTGTCGGTTCACTTACCGTAAACGAATCATAAGTTCCTTTAGGATCAGAACCCCAATCGGCACCCGTTATTCCTCCAGTATAGTTTCCTGTACTGTGAACAGTACCTGATGAATATACCCGTTCAATGGTTCCATAGTTAATCCCCGTAATACCACCCACATAACTATCTCCCTCGATGGTTGTTGCCGCGTAACTATCGTGAATCCAACCATTGCCCTGGTTTGCACCAGCAATTCCACCAGCAATTCCACCACCCGCTATGGTACCTGTAAAATACGACCGTCTTATTTCTTTATTATTGTTACCAACCAATCCTCCCACATGACTATTTCCTGTCACGTCTGCGGTTGAATAGGATTCAATGATCGTACTTCCTCCACTGCGAAGCGCATCAGGAAATGGTCCTGGTACTACTCGAGTATTCCAAGTGTTGATGTAAGAAGTATTTTCTGGAGTCATTGGATACGGTGCCATACCTGGACCATATTTAGTCATGCCACGATACGGTAAATAATCTGCTGACTGACTATATTCGCCCATACCTTGATAGGTTGCGTGTTTATAGAGCGCATCGTTGTACAGTACAAAACTTCGTTCCATACCCTCTACAGGTGCAATGTATGGGAATTCAACAGACAACTGGTCTCCATAACGCATTACCACAAATTGATCATCCGAATCATTTAGGAGCGGCGTCACGTCACCATATTTGGTAAATTTTCCGTATTGGTTTTTAAATATTCCTCTTGGTAGCGGACTTGCTTTTGAATAATCGTGATCATAGAAATGACTGCGATCAATCTCGCTGAATCCATAGTATCCCAAGTCAACCGATTCTGGTTGGTAGGTATTCGCCGTGAAAGGAACTTGGGCTGAAGTATCTACGGCAAAATAGTTTGCATTGAATGTATCA
This sequence comes from bacterium, assembly GCA_037144045.1. GTDB lineage: Bacteria > Patescibacteriota > Minisyncoccia > Phycocordibacterales > UBA1006 > CAIXMG01. The sequence goes on from JBAWXN010000001.1 coordinate 252,670, forward strand.
AAGGCAACTTTTACACGATAATCATTCGTCAAGAATTTCCCCGTCAAATCAACGGTTCGCAATCGCGCTGTTCCATCTGAACCTAATTGATTTTTGTTATAAATTTCAACCCAGTTTCCGTTTGCATCTTTTACTTGGATTGATCGCGCTGAGTTTCCTGGATATTGTGCACTGGCTGCGTAATCACGCGCACCACGGATCACTAATTGAATTGAATTAGCTTCTGACAAATCACCAAAATCTAGCACGAAACTTTTCTTGAGATTTGCCGGGTTATAATTACCGCCTTGATTTGTAAAGCTCCACTGATCGTCATATGCCTTGAGTGCATCGGTACAATTGGTACCCTTTTCGTCAACACATGATACCAATTGATGGGTAGGTGTGTCACTTACCGTACGCAATCCATCAACACCCGCAGTACTTGTAAGCGGTTCTACTACTGAATATCCTGGTGCATGATCAAATGTCATCAATGCTAATTTATCATAATACACGGTTTCGTTATATTCCTCGGTAATCTTCATGGAATATTTACCGTCTTTCGGTGCAAGATTATTCGCATCAATTGTCGCCAAGTCTATTCCACTTAAGTCCTTAGGGAGTAATCCTCCTACGTCATTCGTATACACATATTTTGATCCGTTCCAGGTATAGACCAATGGACTTGAATTGGGAAAATTATTTGCATCTACATGGGATCCAACCAATCCTCCAACATTTTCTTGTCCCTGTACGGTACCACTACTGCTTACATTAGTGAGTGTACCTGAAAGCCCTCCAGCGAATGCACCTATATTTTTTCCGGCAGCAGTTATATTCACATTTTCAAGCTCGAGGTTCTTTACCTCAGCACCTGCGGCAATCGTTCTGAAAAGCCCGACATAGTATCCGTCCAACTCACTGTTATTTACTCCACGATTAATATACAGACCGCTGATTTTATGATTTTGCCCATCGAAAACACCCGTAAAACTCTGATGATTAAATCCTGAACTAATATTATTCCCATTAACAGCAATTTCACCAAGTGGCCTGAACCCCTTGCCACTGTTCCAATTAATAGTATCCGAACAATCAATATCACTTGCTAATGCATAATACTTATCAAGGGTTGAAACATCATTTCCAACTGCCTGAAGTGCCACACAACTTGAAATCATATACGGATCAAGTTCTGTTCCTGTTCCAGTAAGAGTGATTTCGTTTGAAGCAGGTCCGTATTTCATAACCTTAGCCTTGTTTTGTAACCCTGTGAATCCAACATAGAGGGTGTCGTTCGGTGCAACAACAAGTGAGACAAAAGCGCCGGAACGCTCTGAAAAATCTGCGGCGCCTACAGAAATCCATCCATCACCGTTATAAGTCACGACATTTACCTTGTTATTGTTATTACTATTCGTATAGGCAAGATATAAATTATTTTCTGAATCAATAGCAAGTGACGTGAAATGTACATCAAATTCGGTAAATCCTGGTGTGCTGACACTTTCCCAGGCGGTACCATTAAAATGCATTACCGTTGCCTTGTGGCTGTTTCCACCGTCTTCATATGCCAGGTATAATTCTCCGTTTGGTGCAAACGCAAGAGAGTTAAAATCCGCCGAACCCGCAGAAAAACCAGGGTCACCAACGTTCTCCCAGATCGTACCGTTGAATCTCATAACAGTTGCCTTGTAATCTCGGGTAACGTCCTTGATCGCAACATAAGGTACATTCGCGGAACTGATGGCAAGCGTAATCGTTTCGACTTCTCCATCAGAAAAACCTGCCGTTCCTACGAGTTCCCAGGCCGTACCATTAAATTTCATCACGGTTGCCTTGTTGCTATTTGAAGCGTCTCGGTAGGCAATATAAGGAGTCGCATCGGGAGCAATCTTAAGAGAAGTATACTCTGCAGCGCCACCAGAAAAACCTGCCGTTCCTACAGCTTCCCACGTGGTACCGTTAAATTTCATCACGGTTGCTTTTTCGCTGTTTGAAGCATCCGCAAAACCAATATACGGGGTACCGTTTGGAGCAATCGCAAGCGACGTATATGCAGTACCACCACCTGAGAAGCCAGCCGTGCCAACCGCCTCCCACGAAGTACCGTCGTATTTCATCACGGTTGCCTTGTTCCCCGCATTACCGTCATTGAACCCGATGTATTGAGTACCATCAGGAGCCACCGCCATAGATGTGAAATAACTGCTGTTTATCGATATACTTTGATCACCCAGCAATCCCCAGGCGTCAACTGCAAATACATGATTCGCACTAAAAATAATTCCGACCACGAGTAATGGTAATAAAAAAGCAATCCGCATCACACGGCGATTTAATAGGTTCATATGCAGATAGTATATAAAATATAAAAAGTATTATCAATTACAACTCTCGTTTTTATTTACCTAAAAAAGTTTCCATCGCCTCATCAATGGTTTTGTATGTGAACTCAAACCCTGTTACTTGTAATTTCGCAGGTACGGCACGCGTGCTTGCAAGTACTGCTTTGGCAAATTCGCCCAGAATAATGCGCAATGCAAATGCTGGAATAATCAAGAACGCCGGACGATGGAGTGCCTTACCAAGTGATTTTGTAAACACCCGATTCGTCACGGGTTCTGGTGCGGTCGCATTCACAGGACCTGACAATTGCATATTCGTAATCGCCTCGTAGTAAATTGCAATGAGATCATCAATATGAATCCATGAAAACCATTGATTTCCATTTCCCAATCTTCCTCCTAATCCCCACTTGAATATCGGAAGTAGTTTTGACATCATGCCACCTCCGGGACCCAGCACGATTGCCGTACGCACAGAAACCCGACGAATTCCGAGTTCCTCAATTTTTTGTGCAGCAGATTCCCACGCAACACAAACATCTGATAGAAAATCCGTTCCCGTTGTTGGCGTAGATGCAGATTCGTCGAGTATCCGATCAGTTTGATCGCCATAATACCCAACTGCTGATGCACACACGAATACAGTCGGTTTGATTTCAGATGCACGGCACGCGTCCACAATGGACGCCGTGCTTTTCGTACGACTCTCCATGATCTGTTGTTTATATTCTGCCGTCCACCGTTCGTAAATACTCACGCCTGCCAAATGCACAATAGCATTGTGATTTGCGATACTTGTCGGTGCAGCATCGGTTACCAAATTCGCAGAAACAAATTGCATACGTTCATGCGAAAACCGCGGCGCTACGCGATCGTAAATAGTTACCTGATGACCAGCATCTAATAATTTATGTGCAAGGGCCGTTCCGATAAATCCGGAACCGCCAGTAATAGCAATGTTCATGAAAATAGTATATCAGAAAATCGTTCCTTGTTTTGATATTTCAACAATGTGATTAAAATGCTTTTCTATACTTTGCTGTCTTCTGTGCAATCTTGGCCGGCTGTTTTACCCACTGAGCCCCCTTTTTAGTTCCAAGGTTTTTTGCACGATCCGTTGCAATTTTTTCACCGACGGTTAGATGTTCGCGAGCTTGTTTCGGTAAATAGCGACTATGATTTGGTTCGGCAACATAGCCCCAGTCCTCCTTGGTCCATTTCACTAAACTATTCCGATCCGTTTTCTTGCCCACATACCCACCACCGCGCTCTTTGTATAATTTCACAGCATACTGCATCGCGCGCGCAGAAAATTTTCCCATCTTCTCGACAGCTTCCTGTTTGCAATAGCCCCACAAGGGTTCGTTATCGCGCTCTGCTGTTTTACCAGAAGTTTTCTTTGCAGTAACTTTTTTTCCTGTGGGTTTGTTCATGCAAATAGTATATCAAAAAAACCGCACAACGTGCGGCTTTTCTTACTGATACTGAATATAAATCGGAATAGGTTGTAACTTCAAAATTTCTGCCGGTGTTATCAAACGCGTACTTGGTTTGAGCATGTCGTTTCCATAAAATATTTTAAGTCCTGCAAACTGTACTGGTTCAGGATAGATCACATGTTTGTACGTGGTTTTTTTATGATCAGGGCTTCCCCATCCATCCATATGAATAACAATTTGAACTTCAGGAAGGGGCTTTATCTGATCATAATTCATAACTCCATCCTGGGTAAATCGATGGATTACTAATATTTTCGGAGGCAAATTATTTTCGCGTACCAATTTTGCCAAATATTCCATTGCCCAATTAATCTCACTGGCATCCAGACTTCCTACTACGGTTCCAGGAACCTTGCCATTTTTCATGGCAAATTCTGGATCAATACCCAGATGCACCGTAGGTTGTTTCAAGTATTCCTCGAGTCTTGGAATTTCTTCTTGTACCGTACTGTGCCCTATTTGAATATCTAAAAAGGTAATTGCTTTCGCCTTGTCTGCTAAATCAAGCGCTTTTTGTATTTGCTCCTTAGGCATGCGAAAAGTGTATTTCTTATCAGCTCCAGGGTCTTTTTGTGCAGTACTTGCAATGTAATGAATTGCAGGCATGGCGGGAATACTCGGATCAGCAGCGTTCCAATCCTTCACATTCTGCGCTAATTTTTCAAGCACCACATCTGCAGGATACTGCCCCAAGATTCCCATTTTTTTAGAATAGAAATTTCCATAGAATGCGATAATGCGATGGTATGGTAATAACGCACCTTCGTACGGATACGGAAGTCCTTCTACTGGCCATCCTGTTTTTTCAATTACAGGCTCTGTGGTTGTAGTTGAGGTACTTGATGCTGGCACAGGAACCGGTTCTGGATTATTAGCCAAAGCTTCCATTTTTGCATCATATGCTGCCTTATCAACGAATTGTCGTGACTTGGGCTTTTCATCCACAACTGAATCGGTAATTGTTAATGATGAGTCATTTTTGTGAATCACTGATCTATTGATAAAAAAAGCAGCAGCACCACCTATAACGACGATTCCCATTATTGCGGCAGTAATTGTTTTGTTCATGAGGATTATTATATCATCTGATTTTTTAATCTTGCAAGGTATGGGTGTTTTGTGTAACCAAGCATCATCCTTGCCCACTAAAATAGAGCCTGCTATACTAGAAGTACAAATGTCCTTCGGGATTTCTCCCTTTACCGAGAGGGAACAAAGCAAAAACTCACAGAATTGTTTCTGTGAGTTTTTGTTTAATGAGTTACATCGCGAGGTACGCTACCGCAACCGCCATCGCAAGCATTAACAATGCTGGCATCATGCGAATACATGCATCACGCACTTTGATGTGCATAGACACCGCTCCTACCATGAGAACCGCAAGCACAGCTGCTGCAGGTAACACTACTACTGGAATCCAGAGTCCAATAACCAACAATACTGCAATAATCATCTTTGCAGCACCAATTAAATACATGAACCATGTTGGTAATCCGTATGCACGAAATTCCTGTTCCATATTCGCAGCTCCCTTGCCTCGGTATTTTGTTGGTTTACGAAATCGCACAAGCCAAACATTGATGAGTCCGAGAGCAAGGATGATTTGTAATACATTTATAATGTACAGTTCTGTGATGAAATTCATAGATAAAAAATTAGATTACTATACTTATAGTGTATCACGACACCATCGTATTACAGCGCACCTTCTGCGCGTAGTTTTCTCACCTTCTCCTCACGTCCCCTATTATATTCCCCCGCTATTCCATCTGACCTAATCACGCGGTGACACGGAATTGCCGGAACATAGTTCTTTTTAAGTATCGAACCCACGGCCCGCGATGCACCAGGACTCCCTGCTTGTGTTGCGACTTGTTGGTACGTCAAAACCGATCCTTTGGGGATTTTTCGGACGATGGAGAGGACTTTGAGAGTGAAGGGGGTCATGGAAGTGTGCAATGAATTCGTTGAGGATCAAGGGTTTTGTTTTGGAGTGGGTTGGGCATGATTAGTTAAATATGTAGTCTTTTATTAATTTCATCTACCAATTGATCTAGCAGCTGATAATCATTAGATAAGGTAGTTCGTGTTGGCTTGAAATCATTTGAGATGTTCATTTTTAATTTTTCTAAAAACTCAATTGAAAATTTATTATTTTGCTGTAAATATATTTTGATTTGATCAATCAATGGACTAGTTTCAATTAAGGAAAAGTTGAGTACGTCAGCTCCAAATTCTTTTTTATATAAAGTTTTAAACTTACTTTCAATAAAAGGTTTTCGAAGGAAGTCTTCAATTGTAGCCCCTGCTGAAATTTGTCCTATTAAATCCCGAATAGTGACGACATTATTTGTATTAAAAACTCCTCCAATACTGAGTATTTTGTCTCTATATCCAATTCCTTCCTTGTCATCGTCAGTAAGAACCATAACATCAATCTCGTCACTGTTTAATTTTGTAGCAACTTGAACAATATTACTACCTGTTCCATTAGTAATTCCGAAATCAAAACTTTTTAAAGTAAAGATTTTTTGTAATATTATTTTATCGCTTGCCCCTTCAACTAAAATTCTGTATGGTGAAAACAGGTCACGATATACACTTAAACCAAACGCTATATCAAGTACCTCGTCACCAGTAATATCATCTGTCGGCCCGACCAGTATTTTTTCTGTTATAGCTGATTTATTTTTTTTAATTATAATATTTCGTTCTTTATTTTTTCTGTCAACGAGAAAAGGAGAATGTGTAGATACAAACAAATAGTTAGTTTTACCAATTTCTAATAACTCATCTCGCAAGTCTCTAATTCCTGAAGGATGTAGATGTGTTTCTGGTTCGTCTATCAAGATAAGATTGTTCTTTTTTCCCATTTTTTTGGCTTCAATAGATAAGGATAGGATAAGAGAAATAAACTGCTTAAAACCTTCGCTGCGTGATGTCATTTTATGGTAATTGTGCTCATTGTTTTTACCGTCATCTTTTATAGACACTACAATTTTTTTAGTGTCTGAAATCTCTATGTCAAAATTAATATCATGATCCCAGACATTTTTTACATAATTTGTTGCATTGTCAGATAGTCTTCCCATCAGCTTTCTTCGCAAATTATCATTTGAAGTTTCATCGATTTTCTCCTTTATTTGCTTTGATCCAATAAAGCCCGATAATGCAAATATGTTCCTCAGTGGAATATTAGAAGAAGGCTTTTCTCTGAATTCTGTTAAATCGACAGACCCTAGTAAGTATTTATCGGAAGGTTTCCAAAAAGAAACTTGGGGCTCGAACTCTTTAATTGAATTAACAATTGCCTCATTAAAATTCTCTATAACAAAAGCCTCATCTACTGGACTATATGTTTCATCAGCGTCCGGTTTCTTCTTAATATCAAAACTATCCACGGTCTTACTCTCCGTTCCCACTGTTATGGTTTTTTGTATTTTTTTAGCAACTAATCCCTTTTTAACATTATTAATATCATATTCGTAGGATTCAGAGAAAAACTTTGTATCTTTTTGAAGATATACATTTTTGCAAATATTCTTGATATTAAAATCAAGAATATTGTTATCGTCACCAATTTCCGCTCGCACAAAATCCAGCCACGACTCCTCTTTATCAAAATCAAGATAAAACCATAAATCAATAGGGTTGCCCTCCTCGTCTTTTTGGTTATGAAGAGAGTGGTAATCAAATTCTTCAGTAGGTGTATTAAGGTATGATATTGCATCAAGAATATTACTTTTTCCAGACTCATTTACACCAAGAAATACTGTTGTGTAGCTTGGTCCATATTTTTTAATGTCGAGTTCAATTTTCTGAATTGATTTGTAATCCTCAATTATTATTTTTATTAATTTCATATATATTTACTAAATATTACCCTATTGTGTTTAATTAATCTTTTCTAGAAAATTTCCAAGCGACCCTTTAATCAAATTCCTCAACGTCTCATCACTAATATAAATATAAGCCCCCTTGATTCCTCTCGTAAGCAAGGTCTTATAAATATTGATAATATATCGTTTCAGCTCTTCAGGGTCACTTATTCCTCGACCACCATTGATATCCTTATATTTTTTCGGATCAATAACTAACTGTTTAGTTTCAAGATCGTAAGAAATCTCCGGACCAACGATTACGCCTACATAATTCAAATCATATCCCTGAACTGTGTGAATACACCCAACCTCGTTTACTGAATTTGGTGAGTTTACCCAATCCTGAGCAACACTATTCCAAACCAGTTTCGTTTGTTACGGAAATTAACCACTCGTTTAGTGAGGTCTTTCATATCTGACATAAGTCCGTTATATCATGTTTTTCTTTATTTTTCCATGATATTTTATTTATTGTATTTTTACGTTATCTTCACCCGTACCTTTACCTCATCCCCCGCCATCAACCCCTCCGCCTTGCGTACTTTGGCCTTGATACAAATCATGAGCGAGCGGTCTTTGACCAGCGGAAACAATGATGTATCCCATTGTGTCTTACCTATCTTAGCCGAAACCTTGATCATACCCTTGCCATATTTCGTGCGAATCGGTTCGAAATAGTCACGCGGAAGATGCACAAAATGCCACGTGCCCGCCGAAGAGGCGGGGCCCATGCCAGGCCATTTCCAGATGGTTGCCGTAAACGAAAACGTAGATTTCATACTATTATTTATTATAACAAAAACCCCAATATGGGGTAATTGTTTTGAGTGATTGCTGTTGTTTTGAATTAAACCAGGTCGTATTACGTGAGCGGATTGCGTCCTTGAATAATACGAATCAAGAACATCACAATAGCAATAACAAGGAGGATGTGGATGAACCAACCAATAGAATAGATTCCAATGACTCCAAGGAGCCACAGGATGAGTAAGATAACACCAATAGTAACGAGCATAACAGTAATTGATTACGGTGGATAAGGCGACTTACTGAGTAAGTTCCTATCGGTACTATTAAGCAATAGCAAAGGTACTATGTGTTATTTGAGGTAACTATCGAACCAAATCGCATGACACGTATATCCGTTGGGATTTTTCTGTAAATAATCCTGATGGTATTCTTCAGCTTTCCAAAATTTGGTAAACGGCTCAAGCGTTGTCACCACAGGTCCCGGCCAACGTTTTGAATCATTTACGATCTTAATGAAGTCTTCTGCTTGTTTCTTTTCAGATTCGTCTTGGTAAAAAATAGCGGATCGATAGGAAGTTCCGATATCATTTCCCTGCTGATTAAGCGTTGTAGGATTATGAATTTGGAAGAAGAAATCAAGGATCGCCTGGTACGAAGTTTTCGTATCATCATATTCAATATCTAATGCTTCTGCATGGCCTGGATGATTATTATAATCTGGATTTTCATTCGTCCCGCCGGTATATCCTGCATCTACATTAATAACTCCAGGTTGGGTTCTCAGTAATTCTTCAAGTCCCCAGAAGCATCCCCCGGCTAAATAAGCGTGTTGTATCATCGTATTTCTTAATTATTATTCAATCGGACAAGTATTTTTCCCAATTAATTGATAGAACAAACACCAACTCATGAGTGCTTGGAAGAAGCAAAAGAGTGCCACAATCCCAAGAATTATTTTTGTCCACAGCGGCATAACAACGAATACCATTAAGGCAACTAATATCATTCCTGTAAGTGCACGCATTACTCGATCAAATGTTCCAATATTTTTTTTCATAGTGTTATAGATTATGTATAAATTAATAATTACCAATTCATAACAGTCACTGTAATTTGAAGCACTGTTGCAAAACATACCCAAGCCAAGTACGGAATATTTACATACGTTACCCACGGCACATATTTATAAATTGCCGCAAGTGCCCAGATCAGGGTTCCGAGCACGAGCAGAATATCAATCATAGCAAGCAGATTATTCTGAAGTCCAAACTGAAGTGGAGTAAACAGTGCGTTAAAAATAATATTAAGGATAAACGGTAGTACTACAATAAATGGAATTTTTTTAAGTACAAAGAGATATCCAACATACCCATACGAAGCTGCAATAATTGCATACAGTACCGTCCACACCGGACCAAAGAGCCAACCTGGCGGTGCCCATGACGGTTTGAGTAATGCGCTATACCAGGTGTAAGAAGTATTCATAAAAGAAGTATAGCACTATATCTTTTTTAAAGAAAAACCAACCTATTTAGGTCGGTTGATGGGTTTTTTACCGTTGGGTTTATGAGGTCGCCCGTTGGCTTCTTTGAATTTAGAAATCGTTGCAGAAAGCCTATCCGCAGAAAATATCGTTGATCGCCCCATAGTTTGTGCTTTAAGCAAGTCCCATGCTTTTCCCTTTTCGATACGCGCAGATTTACCTGGCATATTACGATGACGCCCCTTTTTATTAGACGTAGGGTTTTTCATAGTAATTCTGTTTCTGAACTCGTTGAATCAGGTTCAGGTTCTGATTCTTTCGCTTTATGTTCTGTGTGGTGCACGACATTTTTTGGATTTTCAGGAACAATGAAATATGCAATAAGGTATGCTAATACCCCAGGGAAAAATCCTGTTATAAGTACAAAAAATACAAACGCAAGGCGCATGAGTGTGGAATCTACTTGGAAATAGTCCCCGAGTCCACCAATAATTCCGAAAACATACTTGTCTGTGACTGATCGATATAGTTTTTTCATATAATACAGTATATCACATTATTGACACAACACATAAATAGATGGATTACCCTCGGCAAGCAAGTTTCTCAATGTTTGACATATATAAAATTGAGTGCTATTATCACAAAAAACCACAACTAGATATATGACGATAGAACTTGGACTCTTGAAAGAAACATTACTCCTTTGGGAAGATCTAAACAAAGCTACTGAATTTGACTACCGTATTGGTGCGATCAGTAAGGGATTAGGTATTACTCCTGAGGAACGTAAAACCCTCGATGATTTTGAAGTAATTCACGGATCGGAAGTTTCAAAAAACTTTCAACTGAGCAAACCAATTACGAACTACGAACAATTTGGAGAACTCCTTACTCATGGAACCGCTCAAGAACTCATACAAGCAAATGCTGATGATTTTTTAGTTTCTGTTCCCACATCAATGGTAACGGACTTTAGCTCGAAATTCGATTTCACTGCTAAAAAGGTACCCACCCTATTGCTTGCACCTCATTATTTACTTAATTGGGCCATTTACAAGAAAGTGTGTATTGTAAAAAATCGCAAACTTCTTGAACAACAAGGGCGTACTACCGAACTATCGTTTGTGCGACAGCTTCCCTACGATTGTTTTTTATTGAAATGTGAAGAACCTTTCATATTTGATATTATGGACAGTGATACTGCCTACCATTTTGAACTTGCACATATCATTGTTTTGAAACAAGACGGAGAAGTTAACTTGTTTGGTATTCCCAACGAGGTTGCAGATCGTTCTTTTGATGAAGATGAAGTGAAGCTGGTTGATGGAATTATTGATTCAGTAAAAAGAATTCCTCTCAAGGAAGTACTACACGAAGTTACCCGCAATCCAACGTCACGCAAGTCTCGTAAAGCAGCAGAACAAATGCGTAAGATTTTTAAAGAGCTCGATCGTGTTCCTAAGGGAATGTTTGAGCGCATTTACGATGCGCACCTTATGTTCTTTCATTACTCACTTGATGCGACTACTGGCGAGAATACTCGCTGTAGCCCTAGTCATTTTGTTGCCGGATGGGAAGTAAACGAAAGTAAGTATGCTGCGTTTATTGAAAGCATACTCCTTACCTTAGATGGTATGTGTGTTGCTCTTCAAGAAAGTCGCCCCACTGAATTAGTAACCATTATCGAAAACAACATGAATCCATTACACGATTCAGTTGCCACAGTAGTCATTCCTAATTCTGGAATTACTGCATTGGAATGGTACGAAGTACCTGAACAAGGAGTGGATTTCTTCACTTCGTACAAACACAAAGGTGCCGTTAAAGTACGTGTCACTCGAGGATCTGAAAAGAGTCCCCACGTGAGACGTAGTCACACCCGTAACAGATACGACAAGGATGGTAATATTATTAAAAGCTTTCAGGTAAAATCTGCTGTAATACGAAAAGACCTCCTTGAAAAAGGGGTCGGTTCTCGCAGTGGTACCTTAATTGTCTAACACTTACATCACCCTAAGCATTTCATGCTTAGGGATTTTTTATACCATTAATCTATACGCAACCCCCACGGACTTGCATCAGGAAGGCGTTCCTGCCGTGCGAGGAAAAATTGCCAGACACTAAATATCATAAGTCCAATAAGAACGATAAATTTATATGTCACCCACTGTTCCGGGGTAAAATAGACACGTGCCCATTCATTAGTTGCCGCAATTGCAATCATGATTACCATCCAACGAATCGATACAATTTTCCATCCTCGATCAGTAATAGCAAATATAGTTCCAAATAATGATTTTAATATAAGTTTTCCAAACAGGAGCGGCACGAGAATAATTAATCCGAATCCTCCAAAATAGAGCGTGTCCTTGAAAATAATATATTGAGGATTATGAAGCACAATCGTGAGCGCTCCAAAAATAATTACCGTAAGGCTTGCAAATAATGGAAACAGCGCAAGTTTTTTATAGAGGCGAATACTTGCAAATAATGTTATTACCATTGCGACTACTAAAATTGCAACCGACGTCATGAAATTAAAAATTTCAAACGTGATGAAAAAAAGTACCAGTGGCCCAAATTCAATAAGTATCGCTGCGACGGTCTTTGGTGATGCATTCCGAGTAATCCATACTGGAATAGGAATAAGTGCACTCGTTCGTTTTTTATATTCAATAAATTCCGGATTGGCCACCATTGATGACTCTGCAAGTGGAATTCCTGATACAAACACAATAAGTCCTGTGATAATCAAAGGACCAATAATCCCCAAAACACCATACGGAACCCCTAGCGCTATTACCCACAATCCCCACCATTGGGTAACTTCACCAAAATAGTTCGGGTGTCGTGAATATTTCCATAATCCCGATTGCATAATATGACCCTTGTTTTCAGGAATGGAAATAAATGCCTTGAGTTGACGATCTGCTACTGATTCACTTATGAATCCAATCAACCAAATAATGACCCCTGCAATCATCCAGCCAAACGAACCATATACGGGCGATTGCATCAGAATAATTACAGGACTCACAATGATTACTGCCAATAACGCTTGTAAGAGAAATACTTGAACAAACGATCGTACATAAAAATACCAACCGTTCCCCCATTGATTTCGCCATGCAACATACCGACGGTCTTCGGGTGATTTTTGATGACGTTTAAAAATATGCCACGACAGACGCATTCCCCAAATAGCAACGAGGCCAAGAGGTATGAGGCGTACATCAAATCGAGGAACATGCATCAGGAATGTCACTAATGAAATTCCTATAAAATACGTTCCCCATCCAATATCAGCAACGTCGTTACGCGCACGAATAAGACTTACCCCATACCAAAACACCGCAAGGACTGCGGCGGTTATGAGTGCATATACAAAAGAAGGGAGCAATAATTGCATAATTATTTAAGAATAAAGTAAGCAACAGTACTTGCAATAGACGTAAGTACGGTTCCCCAAATCATGTCTACTACGGTAACAATCATGGGCCAGTTCGTAACAGTTGCGTGATTGGTGAGGTCATACGTTGCGTATGCAACCAACCCAAATAATGCACCTCGTAACGCTACCTCGTACCACGGAATCGCTCCAGCAAGCGCAGGACTTACAATAAGCACCGCTACCCCAATAGCGTAAATAACATAAAAAATTCCAGCGGCAATCCAAACAGGATGCGCCGACATGATCGATGCAAGGTATTTAGCATAGAATGGCTTATTCATAGCTGTAAGCCAAATCGCATCAAGAACTAACATAGGAACGGCAACTGCAAAAAAAACTTTAAGGGTGTTGATCATAGTGTTATGCAATCCAGAAGCCAAGAATGGCTCCAAAGATTATAAATAGTATTAATTGATATCCTGATTGAATAAGAAATCGAGTCCACGCGATTTTACGTGAATCATTATTCCACATTGCCGTTGCAGCAATCGTAGGCATAATAAATGCTGACCAAGTAATAAATGCGTTAAAAATTCCAGCTTTTCCAAATCCGGCCGTCATATCAGTAAGAACAAATACTTGATATAACACCAGTACAAACTGCAATGCATACAATGGCAATGCGTCACGCTGCATTTTCTTACGCGCTTCTGCATCGTGATGATTTACACCAATTACCTGCATCCATTTTTTACCAAACAATGGACCGTACCAAATCGCTCCGATAACCATCGCAATTACTGCACACCACACCACAGCTAATAGATTTATTTCCATAGATTAATGATACATTACTAAATTTAAGACACTTAAGTATACCAAATGGGGACATTAAGGTGGTACTTGACTTAAGTTTTAAGGTATGCTAATGTGTTTTCAAATCAAGTGAATGAGACTAATTGTAGTTGGTTATGCCGCGGCAGGATTGATTGCAGCGTTAAGCTCAGTCACCCTACCCCAAGATATCATTATCGTAAGTAAACCAGAGGAAGACATAGCAACCCTCCACTCCTTTGAGCAAGTACTCCTTGCAAAAACAATTTCTGATATTAATCGACTTGAGGCAACCCTTGCTTCAAGTAACGAATACGTTCTTTATGACTTTTTACGAGCTACTGGATTCCCTGCGTGTTCCAACACAGGTACCAGGCTCATCAGCAACATTGTATGTTGCAAACATAACGTGCGGCAATCGCAGCACCCACCCTGAGTGGATGATCCCTTCTCGTTAGAGGAGGGATTTTTTTATACAAAAAAAACCTGGACGAACCAGGTCTATTTATTTAATTAATCTAATCCTTCATACTGCAAATCATTAAAAGGAAATTCATCCGTTTTAGGATTTACCTGAGAAGCACCATCATGATCTGTGCGTTGCTTATGAGGTTTACCTACCCCTGCGCGTATAAACATCCGAGGAGTCCTCACGATTCCCTGTTCTGCATTGCGACTACGATAATTCGCATAATCACGAAATGCTTTTTCAAGAAATAATCGATGTTCATCGGACAAATTTTGATAGAGCCAAGTTTTGGGTAGTCGGTGTTTATTCGGACATGTGAAGGCGTACTGCAATAATTCATTACCGGGAACATTCCGAATGGTCGGTTCCTGATTGCACGTAGCGCACGGATCAGGCCATGCAGTAACGAGTGCAATAAATGCGGCAATATACTTTTCAAATCGTTCAAAGAAATATTTCGTACGATGGAGCGGAAACGAATAAAAGATTGGTTTATCAGGACTTCTTTTATCCACAAGGAGTACCCATGCAGCGTCTTGCTTTCGTGCGGATTCATTTCCTGCAACGTAGGTCGTCCAAATAACGACTCTAATCGGGTGCTTAGGCCTATCATATACAAACGCAAGCTCTGTACCTGATTTCTGACGTTGTGGTAATTGTTGAGTGTCACTATTATCGATGGTTGATATCCAATGACGAATTTCTTCGTAAGGGACTTTTTTGCAGGAATATTTTTCCTGTATTTTTTTAAAGAAAGCATCAAACGCCATTGCGTCTGGGAGTACCTGTTTGGGCATACGTTCAAATTTAAAAAATAATACAAAATAAAAACCAATGTGTCAATGCATTGGTTTTTAGTTATTATTGTTCGGTAATTTCTGGAACTGACGCTCCACGCCATGATTTGATAGCAAAATATGACGCTGCAAGGAATGCTATGGCTGCAACCTGATTCGCAAACAGGAAGCCGCCGCCAACATTGTTACTATACATATACCAAGCAAGATAAGAAAAGATAATAGTATAAACAATTGAAAGAATACTATTAATACGCAGTGAAATTTCCTGCGCAGGATTAGTAAACCCTGCTGCGATAATGAGAACAATTACTCCAGCGATTGAAAACCCAATAGGCATATTAAGTACTCGGGTTACCGTAGGTAATCCGACAATCATCCACACGGCGCCTACAATAAATATAATACGAACCAAGTTTCCATAATAATGTTTTGTTGTGGTAATCATATTATTTAGTATATCATTTTCATAATTATTCACTAGATGACTGTCCACTGTCTTTATACATTCCTGATGTTGTCTGCGGGAGGTATAGTAACGGGTCGAGATATGCATTCGTAGGTGCAATAGGCATACGATACGTCTTCCCTTTGCACGATGCACTCGGTCGTTCTGCGACACGAGCACCGTCTTCACCATCAACTCCGTTTGAAGCATACACCGTTAAGTGTAAATGTGGCCCCGTACTATGACCTGTGTTTCCACTATAGGCAATCAAGTCTCCTGCCTGAACCTTCTGACCCTCATACGCCTTAATTAATGACAAGTGTCCATATGCTGTTGCGAGTCCATTCGTATGACGAATAAATACCCACTTCCCAAATGACGCTTTCGGACACGTTTTATCCGTATCACCCACCCCTTCAACAATTCCGTCACCTGCCGCATAAATAGGAGTCCCTACGGCAGCTCGGAAATCTACCCCACTATGCGATCCTGAAACATACAACCTGCGCGCATCTACTGTTTTTCCAAACCGCTGGGTAATGGTTACATTTTCAACTGGCCATGAAAGTGCTCCTGAGCCAATCTTAGGGAGTGACTTCACATTGAGGGTAAATTTCAATTTAGATTCGTAATCAAATATTTCAGCCGTAAGCGCCTCGATTTGTTTTTTACGATCATTGAGTAATTTTTGGTATTCAGACTCCTTATTTTTGGTTTCAATCAGCAATTGAGTTTTCTCATTTGCTTGCACATCTACAATTTTCTTTTGGTCTTTCAGTTGTGCAGCAAGTGACTGCAACTCCTGTTTGCGCGCATCAAGGGATTGCTGCGCTCGTTCTAAGTTCTTCTTGGCAAGTTGCATGCTATCAACATGACCTTGCAACGATGATTGCACATCAAGCATCTGATCGATATCTTGAATAAATCCAGAAACACTTTTAGTCGATGCAAGTAATTCAAGAATTGATCGATTATCACTTTGATTAAGTGACCGAATATTTTGACTAATCGCTTGGGTATTTTTTGAAATACCGCGACCAAGATTACCAATTTCCTGTTGATTTTGGACAATAGTCAACTCGGTTTTTTGAGTCTTTTTAGAGGTAAGACTTAGATTATTCTGTAACTGTTTTTGGTTATTACCAATCACTTTCAAAGTACCCTGCAAAGAATTTGCCTGGTTTTTGATTTCACTTACCTGATTTTGGTATTGATTTACTTCTTGTTGCAATGCTTGAATTTCAGCATTCTTTGCATCAATACTTTTTTGTATATCAAGTGCCGTCTCGGCAAAAGCCGCAATAGGTGCTCCGATCACTATTAATAAAATAAGTACTGCTAGATTTTTGTACATACGTGAGTAAGTCGCGCAAGGGTTTCTTCTTTTCCCAAAATTGCCGCAAGCGTAAACGGATCAGGACTTTTATCGCGTCCCGAAAGGGCAAATCGAATAGGCCATAATACATTTCCTCGACCCACTGTTTCTGCATATGCCCAAACCGCTGCTTTTATTGATTCGGCATTCCATTCATGTGAACTAAGCGATGCAAGTAACGTAATTGCCTCGGTTATATGTTGTTTAGCAAGGTCATTTCCCTCACCTTTCCATGATAGTTTCGCAAGATCAACTTCGGGAGCACTCATGTAATAATTAAGTTCACCCGCAGACGCCATGGTAACAATGTCTGAAAAACAATTCATGCGTTCGGTAATTACCGGAACCAACACGTCTAGTTGTGATTCGGTAACCGTAATTGTTTCAGGAAGGTATTTTTTAATATAGTTTTTTTGTTCGTCGTGTGACAATTGTTTAATGTATTCACGATTAAACCAATCAAGTTTTTCAGGATTAAACACCGCTGGCGATTTCTGCACCTGGTGCAAGTCAAAGGCTTCAATCAATTGCTCCTTGGTAAAGAGCTCTTGTTCGGTTCCTGGATTCCATCCCACCATCGTAACCATATTTAAGAGCGCTTGAGGTAGATATCCTAGATCACGATATTCAGTCATCGCAAGAGCACCCTTTCGCTTAGAAAGTTTTTGCTTATCGGTTCCTAATACGAGCGGTAAATGGGCATACACCGGCGTCGGTGCGCCAATAGCACGCTGAATAAGGATTTGGCGAGGTGTATTTGATACGTGGTCTTCACCTCGGATAACATGGGTAACTCCTTCGTCGAAATCATCAACTACTACTGCTAAATGAAATAATGGCTCGTGAATATTTTTTGCGATGACAAAATCACCCAAGTCGGCAGTATTCATGGTCACATCACCCTTGATTTCATCATGGAATGTCACATCGCTATTCGGATTTTTGAATCGAACAATTTCTTTAATGATTCCAGAACCATCCTTTGCAGCTTCTTTGGAAATATAGGCATGCCCGTCGGCAATCATTTTCTCTAATACTTCGGTGTGACGCGTTGCATTTTCTGTCTGACGCACAAACACATCATGATCAAGTCCAAGCCATGCCAAACTATCAAGAATGTTATCTTCATATTCTTTCTTGGAACGTTCTTTATCGGTGTCTTCGATACGCAGGACGAATGTTCCCTTATTTTTTCGTGCGTAGAGGTACGCAAAAATAGCGGTTCGGTATGAACCTGAGTGCAAATTCCCTGTTGGGGACGGTGCAAAACGCGTAACAACCTGTGAATTCATAGAACATAATTATAGCAGAAAATGACCTCTTCGTTACTTGACACTGAGTAATATAATTGTTACTATCACAAAAAATAATCTATGCACATTCCAGAGTTAATTTTAGGAATATCTTTCTTATGCCTCCTCTTTTGGGTTTTTGTGTTTACTAACCACAAACAATTTTTTATTCGTATGCATCGAAATGCAGTTGCTGTAAACCTGTATGAGTTCAATACTATTAGGAGTCTCTACCAGAGTGTTATAACTGGGCGACAACCGCTTGAGAGTCTTATAAAACGTATTCAGCTTTTCCAGGTAAATATTCAGAAGACCATAGAAAATGCCACAGTAATTATAAATACAAGTCCCGCCTATAGAGATAAGTCCGCAAATAAGACATATATTGATGCGGTTAACAAATCAAACGAACGACTCGAGCGCATTGGAATACTGGCAAAAAATTTTGAGCAGTTCATTTCCAAACGACACCCTGCACCATAAAAAAATAATTAAAAAAACGACCTTCCAGGGTCGTTTATTTTTCTACATGAGAAAGTCCAATTTCAAGTACTTTTTCTGCAATTTTATATGCAGCATTAGGTTGGAAAAAATCATGCGACGCAGCTGACATTTTATCATGCAGGATTAGATCCTTAGTTATACGATCTACTTCTGAAATAATAATATGTGGCGTGAGGTTTTTTTCTTCGATTACTTCACCACCCCCTGCACGTGCAAACGCAAACGCATTTTTTCGTTGATGATCATTGTTTGACGTTGTAATAGGAATAACAAGAGCAGGTACCCCCCAACTCGCGATTTCAAACAATTGTGATCCCGCACGTGTGATTACTACTGAAGCTACCCCGGCTGCCATACGCATCGCGAGTGGATTAAGAAACGCAACAGGATGATAGCGACTCTTCCACTGACTGTCACGTAAAATATGATCAGCACGCTTAGTTACTTCATCAATATTTCCTCGTCCTGTTTGATGAATAATTTGGTAATTGGCAACCAAATCAGGAAGCGCGAGTAATATTTTTTCGTTAATAATTTGAGCACCCAGCGATCCTCCTAGAATAAAAATAACGGGCACATTTGTTTCAAGTCCCAGGTATTCAACACCTCCTTGGGAAGGATGTTCGATTTCTGGACGAATCGGTTGACCAACATGAGCCGTACGATCTGCGGGAAAATACTGAAACGATTCTCGATACGATACCGCCACATACTTGGCGAATTTCCCTGCCCAGGATGTTACTCGCCCTGGAGCTGAATCTGATTCATGAATAATTACTGGAATACCTAGCAATTTCGCAGCTAACAGAGTTGGAAATGACGCGTAAGCACCTTTAGCAAATACGACATCAGGATATAATTGAAATACGGCAATGAATGCTTCTACTACCCCCCAAGCTGTTTTAAATATATCGATAACATTTTTGAATGAAAAATAGAGACGTAGTTTACCTGCATTAATTTTTTTGAACGTAATTTGATTCTGGAACAATGCTTCTTTATCGTATTCAGCGTCAGAAAAATAAAACATACGCACATTGGCAATTTTCCGTTCATCAATTATTTTGTTTACTTCTTCTGCTACGGCGATGATTGGGTAAAAATGCCCCCCAGTACCACCACCAGTAAATAATATTTTAATCATAATAGGTTTAGTATAGCTTATTTTTTAACAGAAGGAATCGACTGGTTCCGTGATATTGAAAGCACAATTCCAATAGATGCCAATGCGAACGCAAGCGCTGTCCCCCCGTGACTCATGAATATGAGCGGCAATCCACCCAAGGGAAACACTGCAATACTTGAAGCAATGTTGAGGTATGATTGAAACACGATGAGACACACAATTCCAAGTACTAACAGTCTTCCAAATGAATCTTTGGTTCGCATAGAAATCATCATCCCCCGCAGGAAGAACAGCAGGTAAATAATAATAATAACTACAGAGCCCACAAACCCAAATTCTTCACCCACCACTGAAAATATTGAATCTCCTAACGGTTCAGGAAGGTATTTAAATTTTTGAATACTTTGTCCAAATCCGCGCCCAGTAATTTTTCCGGACCCAACCGCAATGAGTTGTTGTTGGACTTGGTATGATGAACCCAGTGCATCGCGTGATGGATCGAGGAATACTTGAATACGTGATAACAGATACGGACGCATTGCAATAAGTCCCCCTGCAGCAACGATTCCAATTCCAAACATAATCGCCAGGTCACGAAATTTTGCACCGGAAACAAAATACATTACCAGGCACGCAATAAGAATAATAAGGAAACTGTCGGTGTCAGGTTGCGCAAGGAGTAATACACCAACTGCACCAAGGATGATGCAGAACGGAATAAGGCCTTGAGTAAATGAATGTATTTTTTGTTTTGCAAATGATAGCCAAGCGGCTACATAAATCACGGTGGCGTATTTTGCAAATTCAACCGGTTGGAGCGAAAATCCGAACACTGAAATCCACCGCTGTGCACCCCCATGGGTAATTCCTATATGAGGAATGAAAACGAGTACTAGTAACAACAACCCAAATATATAAATCCAGAGTGCGTATTTTTTATACACCTCGATAGGAATACGGAGCGTGATCAATAAAAGAACAATACCCCCTAGTAATCCAAGTACTAACTGATTAAAGAGAATCCCCTTAAATTTATCCATGTTTCCAAACGCTGAAAACGAAGCAGATAAAAACACAAAAA
>JBAWXN010000002.1:0-219750 GCA_037144045.1 bacterium
GGTTGAGGGTTTGAGCTGGGAGGTACCCACCGGTTGGGGCTGCGGCGAAGACGAAGAGGCCGTAGCCTAAGATACTGAGGAGTGAAAAAGAAATGGTGAGGGTTTTGCGAAGAGGTGATGACATTATGTGTAGTAGTATACTAGAAAATGTATATACGGTGCAAGAAAAAAATCCCGGGTGGGATTTTTTTCTTATTATTTTAATTCAACTGAATTAATAACAAGGGGATCAACAGGTCGATCACCTGGCACCGTTTGTACCTTACTCATTTTTTCAACAAGGTCGTATCCAGAAATAACATGCCCGAACACGGTATGTTTACTATTAAGGAAGGTGTTATCAGCTACGTTAATGAAGAATTGTGATCCATTAGTATTAGGACCCGCGTTTGCCATTGCAATAGTTCCCTTAATGTTATTATTCGTTGATTTGATTTCATCATCGAATTGGTATCCGGGACCACCCGTTCCCCACATGGCTTGTTTCGAATCGTCTTTGGTTAATGGGTCACCACCTTGGATCATGAAATCCTTGATCACGCGGTGGAATTTTGTTCCATTATAGAATCCTGACGAAGCAAGCTTAATAAAATTTTCTACAGTATTTGGAGTATTAGTGTTATCGAATGCGATAACAATATCACCCATGGTTGTTTTAAAAGTCGCTTGAGTGTACATCTTTTTTTCTAGTGATTTGATTGGTAAGGTGCTCGATGCAGATGATGTATCAGTCATGGTTACCACAGGAATTTGTGTATCTGTTGAAACCTGAACCGGTGCGTCACCTTTTCGGAGCACGAGTGCACCAATAATAACGATTATAATTAATCCTGCAAGTGCTAATTGAGTCTTTGACATAGTGCTACGAAAATCCTTTTTTTAATAATTGTTTAACCATCATGCGTCCTTTGCGCATCAATGTTTGTTTCTTTCCTTTACCTTGTTTAAACGTTTCACTGATATCGGCTACCGCTCGATCGAGTGCGGTATATAAATCGGCATCGGCGACTTCTACATAATAGGTGTCACCTTTCGTGTCTAAGGTAATTTCCGTAACGAACACATCAGTTCCTGCTTTGTGGTGTGCTGAAGGTTTTCCGAGTTCTACTTGAACAAAACCTGATGTGTGAATGATTTTCTCGAGAGTTGCAACCTTCTTATATACCGCATCAGTAATGGCGTCGGTAAGAGGTATTCGTAATCCTTTGATACTTATATTCAACATAACGTGAGACACACGATTGATTACCTTCGTGCGCCATAGGTAGTATATCACCCATCATGCACCCGGGTGAAATTTGACATTTGTTAAACTACATGTAATTATAAAAGAAAACTGAATATGGACGTAGTTGCTGCATTTACCGCACTCAAAGCTGCTTACCTCAATAAAGAATTATTTCCTGAATTTGAAGAATATCTCAAAACAGCTCAAAGTAACGGTGTCCGCAAAGAAGCTCGTTACTTTTCTTTTTTATTGAGAACCAAGTATGGATTTCAAACTTCTGAATACACCGAAATCCAAAAATACTATCAAGAAAAACAAAACAATTTTTGGTACGAACTCCATTGGGGCGAAGTTCCGCAAAAAGCAAAAGACGCAAATCCTGAACTTTACAAACTCCAACCCGGAGAACGCAGAGACCTGGTATAACTAACCCTCCTTCCTTGTATAACCATGCAGGGAAGGATTTTTTTGTAACAAAAACACCCTCGCAAGGAGGGTGTTTTTGTTATTTGACTGCAAGTTCTGACGCTGATGAATCAACAGCAACTTCTGTAGTTGCAATTTTATTCATTGCCCAAGTAACAAGCTTTTTATAGTCATGTCGGATTGAAGGAGGGTTATAGGTGTCAATAATGTCACCAATTTCCTTATCCTTGTAATGATGTGCTGTTTTTGGGTTATGACCACCGAGACTCTTGGCTACTACATCAATTGCTTGATTAATATCCTTGAATCGAATAGTACATCCACCATATCCAAAGGGGTTGTTTTCACCACTTTTTACTGTACACATCATTTTTCCACCGTTTGATTCGATGGTTCCAATTGCTGGCAAGAGACGCCAGTCAATTCCATAATAATCCGCCGCTTGCACCATGGCTAAACCATATCCCGCGAGGGGTGAATTATCACGTTTTGTAAAGAATGTATCAATCTTCGCAGCACGTTGTGCTTGGGTTAACCCATCCACAAGTACTTCTTCAGATTGAGATACGTTATATAAACTGTCAAGTGGGGCCTCTGCTTGAGCGATCGGGGTTATTAATCCGACTGCCAGACCGACGATGAGGATATATCCTAGCACCATTTGACGAAAGACATTGAAATGTTTCGGCATAATTGACGATTACGCTTCGTCGAACGCTATAACTGGAATTGCTCCTTCGAGTTTTACTGAGTAAAACTTTTTGGGAAATAAAAACACCTGATTTCAGGCACGTACCTAGTCTAGCATAACAAGGGCTTGCTGTCAAGGTGTTTTTATGGTATTTTGCAGTTTTTTGGTAAATAATCCTTATTTTGCAATGGTTTTGGTTTTTTGGGACAAACGGCTTTTTTGCATCTTTTCAGTGTATTTTATGAGTACCGGAATACTTGCTGCAACGGGCAATGCAAGGAACGCTCCAAGGATTCCAAACATCCCCGCTCCGATTACCACTGACAAAAATACGAGTGCCGGTGATAAATTAAGTGCTTTGTTGTAGACCATTGGCACTATAAACGTGTTTTCTATCTGCTGATACACCAAGTAGAAGATGATTACAAGGAGTCCTGTAACTGGACCATGCGCAAGTCCGAGGATAGCCGCAGGAATCAATGCAATAAGCGGTCCTACATACGGCAACAAGTCCATAATTCCGGTGAAAATAGCAAGCGGCAGTGCAAACGGTACCCCAAGGATGGTAAGCCCAAGGAAGATTATCACCGTACACACCGCAGAAACGATTAAGTTTCCTCGGATATAATGCCCTACTACGAGCGAAATTTCCTGAAACATACTACTCGTCATTTCTTTGTTTTTAGGCGACAATACCCCAAGGATTATTTCAGTAAGGGCTTTACGGTCATATATTAAATAGAACACAGCAACAATTACCGTAACGATAGAACCAATAACTCCAATGACTGTTTTGGTTGAATCAAGTACATATCCTGCGTTTCCTTGAATCGTTTCAAGGATGTTAATACTTTTAAACGATTCAGGGATAAATGATAGTCCATCAATTAATTGATTAATACTTACTACGACTTGAGGGAATTGATTTGAAAATGCGATCGCTGTAAACACGGCAACTAATATAATGGGAATCAATAGCAATAATACAACTGATAACACCGCGGCCCACCATGGCATTTTTTTATTAAATTTTTCAGCAATAGGCGTCAGTGCCATTGAAATAATTACCGCGATTAATAATACGATTAATACCGTAAGTCCTTTCCATGCTAAATAGATCATGAGCCCCATAGCCACGATACGCGCGAGTGCTGCAAACGAAAAAGGTGATTCTTGTTTCATGTAAATAGTATACGTAGGTTTACTTTGACTTGCAATAAATAGTAATATTAACTATACTCCCAAAAAATTATGACATATATCATTTCTATTATCTTTATCATTCTTGGATACTATCTCGGAAAAGTAACTTGTAACAACCACTTTAAAAAATCAGGTATCTGGATCACCATTGCAATCTTTGTCCTTATTAATGGACTCCATTCATTAATTGACGGAGTCAGTCTGGTGGGTATGAGTCATTGGAAAGTAATTGGACTTATGGCAGGACATGAATTGATTCGACAACCAGTATTGTACGCATTATTCCTGGGTATGATTTTACCCTTCAATAATCTGTCACGATGGGCACGCTACGGCGTAGCTTTCCTTGCAGTAACCGGTGTTTGGGCTGTATCAGTAATTATCGGATCTGCGTTTGGTAATCAATTAGTACATATTCAACAATTTGAATCACTTATTCCCTATCTCCAATTCCTATTCATTGGTGATGTTATCCACCATGTATTTGACTGGTTCCACCATCGGTCTTGATTCTTGACGAAAAATTTATATACTGGTGAAAACACTGGTTATGAAGCATTTACTGATTATCTTGCTTTCTTTCACTACTATTACTGGTTTTAGCCAACACCGGCATCGACCTCGAGTTCTTTGCCCTGGATATGTTATCCAAACTCCTCGCATAGCTATTGCACCACCGTGCAATTACCCCTGTGGCCCCCAGGTGGTACACATTCCGACCTGGCACTATGTGACCGTAAATCGCCCCGTTATTGATTTCTGGGGTAACTATGTACGCGACTATTACGGACGCATCATTTACGAACGCGTTCGCATCATGGTGTATGACTAATCGGTATTACTACAAAATGTAAATGAACGCCTTGCTATTGCAAGGCGTTTTTGTTTTTGCTATAGTACCTGCACATTCCCCTGTAGCTCAGCGGTAGAGCAAACGACTGTTAATCGTTTGGTCGCAGGTTCGATCCCTGCCGGGGGAGCACAACAAAAGAAAGCATCTCGAAAGAGGTGTTTTCTTTTGCATTTACAAGCTGAAAGTTAGGTTCTAACGTAGCAATTTTCTTGAAGAACCCATCACTGCATTCTTTGATGCTTATAAGTGATTTAGGCAAGGAAACACAAAGGTTTTTGTCCTTTATGTTTAGGTTCGAACCTAAAGCCACAACAATCGACTTCTTCTGCTCCGCGGTCCCGTTTCGGAACTTTTCAAGAGCATTCTCGGCAAATTGAGCATAGTTTTCGGCGACCTCAAACCAATTGATTAGTCGATCTTGATGACTGGTTCGATTGTTCTTAATGATCGTGAGTTCTTCTTCAATTTCAGATTTATACTTCTTGAATTGCTCAGCATCAATTTCATTGTCTGCTCGCATGCGTGTGTATCGGTCCAATTTATTTACAAGGTCAATTTCCTTACGGTTCTGTGCGTGGACCAGCTCTTTCTGATTTCCAATTTCTTCCTTATGGATTTCTTGGAAGCCTGCCTTAAGCCAGGAATGAAACTCTTCCGGAATGGTAATAGAAGATAGATATTGTTCCACTTGAGCACTGAGTTGTTTCTCGGTCATATTTCCTTTTTGGCTGCATCCTTCTCGCCGTCCCGTGCAATGGTAATAAGTAATATCAATAAACGAAGGTTGTTTCATTTCTGAAATGTCAGTGCCACATTTGGGGCAATCAGTACGAGTAATCATTGAAAACTTATATTTGCAATTCTTGCAGATGCATTGCTTCTTACGCTCAGCGGTAATCTTACATCCGCAATCTCCACAGGTAAGAGGCCCCCGAAAAGGATAAGGAATATCTTCTTGGTACTGTCTCGGTCGCCCCTTCTTCCCAAACATTTTCTGTGCCTTATCGAATTCTTCAGGAGTGATCATTGCTTCGTGTTTTCCAAGGACCTCACTCTTTCCTCCGACTCCATCATTCCAGTCAAAGTAGCCGCAATAAAATTTATTCTTAAAGAATCCTGCCACCGTAGATTCGGCGTATTTTACACCTTGCTGATTGCGCAGCCCGTATTCATCCGCTAATTTCTTATGTATAGACTTAATACTATAGGTACCAGAAAGAAGCATGTCCCATCCCTTACGAATAATAGCAAAGCGTTTATTGTCCTTTAGAATTTCTTTATCTCCTGCTTCAAATGTATCTTTCGGATTGTGCATGTAGCCAGCCGGAAGCTGAGCGCAGGGGTACCAACCACGCATAGCCTTCTGGCGCATTCCACGTTTTGCATCCTCACTAAGATCCTTAACGAATTGATTAGCCATCCCCATTTCTACTGCCATCATGATTACATTGTCAGTAGGATAATAATTTCCAGAATAGGTCTTAATATGTTTAATAATGCCTTGTTGTAGAAGCCAGCTAATTTGTCCACCATCAATAGGGTTGCGCGCAAGTCGATTAAGCTTCCAGCAGA
The DNA here is from genome assembly GCA_037144045.1 of bacterium. Taxonomy (GTDB): domain Bacteria; phylum Patescibacteriota; class Minisyncoccia; order Phycocordibacterales; family UBA1006; genus CAIXMG01. The sequence goes on from JBAWXN010000002.1 coordinate 5,974, forward strand.
TAATACCGCTTGCTTCACCATTATGCATACGTTGAAGCATTTCATTGAACTTTTCGCGCCCTGGCTTTTTAGCTGACTTGGATTCAGTAATTTCAGCCACTACCTCTAGTCCATACTGTTCGGCCACTTTTCTCATCTCAAGAAGCTGATCCTCAATGGAAGCAACTTGTTTGTCTTCTGATTCAGAAGAGCGTCGACAATAAATAAAATATTTATTGTCATTGGTTAAAGTTTTCATAAATTTAATTTAGAGACACAAAAGGGGATGATGGTTAACGATTTCAGAGTTGCTACACACGAAATCACCATCACCCCCTATTGGGCTTAAATCGTTAATAAAATCTCGTATGTAGCATTACAATTATAGCCTGTTTGATTTTAAAAAGGAATTTGGCCTGGATCATCATAGAATGATTCACTGTCGGACTCGTCGTTAGTGACAGTAGTACTATACTTATGATTGATCAAGCGAATAGTTCGATGCGTACTCCTTTCGCGTTCAATAGTAATTCCTATTTTTCCTAGAGGCACCTCGAGCTGATTGATCTTTTTACTCAGAATCACTTCGTTTTTTGGTAGCTCTAATCTGCTTATCGATCTCTCATTCCACAAGGATTCACTTAGGACTTGATAGAGTTCACGCGGGGTACCTTCCCAAGTTTTCTTATCTGACATAAAGTCTCGTATAGTTACGGCTATGTCACTATTATTAATAGCTTCATCGGTCTGACTTTCAATGTTGCGATTGTAAGCATTTAAAAATTGCTCTTGTGAGTAACCAATAGATTTGGCAATTGCGCATCCCCAGATGGCAAAATCTGCCATCCTGGGACTACTTCCTAAGACAATTTGATCTTTTATCTTCATACTATTTGATACTGCTGTAAATATTGCACCTAAGATAAGGGCTTTTTCTTCTTGGAAACCCTTAAACAATTTTTCCTCACTAATTCTTTGAGAGTCATCCATTCGTTTAAGCGGAAAAAGTATTGAGCGCTCCAAAAGGTCCGGCTGTGTTCCGTCAAGATTGATACCATTAATACCAATACATCGCTTAAAATTATAGATAACATCTCCGTCATTGGTATATAGTTCACGCTTAGAAACTCCAATACCTGTGATTGCTTTACATAAACAATCAGAAAGTTTTTGATCAACATACGAGACATTATCAAAAAAACTAAACCAATTATGTTCTAATTGTTGGATAAGCTCGTTATTGTTCTCAGGGAATGTAACAATCCCAAGCTGTGACGGGTCTACTAATTCACGTGTAATTCTTGACACGCTTGATTTTGCTGAACCCTGAGGACCGTATACATATGCCAAAGGATGAGGGATACCCGGAATAAAACAGGATATAATCCAGACTAAAAATAGAATCTTTTGATCTTCATCGGTAATATTTAAGAAATCAAGAATTCTTCTCACGTCGCCTCCCAATTGAGGATCCACCTGTGATTTATGATGGGTATATCTTTTAAATAAAATCGGCTCATGGTTTATTTTTGTAACCTCCCAACCATCCTTACTTATTGATATTGTGCTCCATGTTGAATTGGTTAGATCGTACAATATTTTTTCTTTATACCAAGCAACCCTGTTATGAAGTTGATGTTCAGGTCCATCAAATAAGGCTTTCGCTTTTAGTAATTCAATAATACTTTTGATGCTTTCTCTGCCTGGATTTTTTTCAAGGGTCTGATAAAGAACACTTCTACACCATAAAGCTGTCTTAATTCCATCACAAGGATATATTTTCAAAACACCCTCATCATCAATCCGAATCCAAGGATTTTGTTTCTCGTCATGAAATAACTCAATGTTCTGGTTTAAGATTATTTCAAGATTTTCATCTACGTTGTTAATCATATATTGATTTAATGAGATTCATCATCCAGAATGTGAGCTCATATGCATCCTCTTGAGAAATAACAACTCCATATTTTTTGTTGTATATCTCAATGAGACTATCGAGCTGTTTCTGAGAGATCTTCATTTTTTGATTTATTTATTAATAATAATTTGTAAAGAAAAAAACGCCCTGTGGCGCTCGTTCCTACGAAAGCTATTTTATTTATTTTATATCTTAATGAATATCATAATGATGGTCATTAATTTTTTACCTCTATTAGATCATACAAATCAACATTTCTTTTATCGTCTCTATCTTTGATAGAATCTATATCTGCAACACCCCTTATTAGGGATAGGAGTTGTTTCCTTGCTCCTGTGTGTTGATATTCCCCGCCCATTCTTTCAATTACCCGTTCCTTCTTACAAGTAAGGTCTTTACCTCCTTCAAAAAAACATTCTAATAACTTCCTGGGCGCACCAGATATCTTTTGCGTACTTTTTCCATAGGAATTGGAAAGGATTCCAGATTTTGGATCGAAATAAAGATTTTTGAGTTTAGGTTTACCAGAAGAGATATTTCCCGAATTCTTCTTCTCTAATAGTTTTATAAGAAGTGTTTTTAATTCACAATCCTCTAATCCTTGAGAAGGAAGATTATTACTGTAATATTCTTGGCGCATACTCTGTACTTTACCCAAAGCCTTCTTGATACAATTATTGGCCGCATTCACTTCTTGGATTTCTTCGGGAGTTATTTTTTTATTGAACATTAAATCCCTAGGTACTTCAATATCGTCAATCGAAAGAACACTTGAACCAATCGGACTAGCAATTAGTTTATTTAAAATATCTAGTTCTTTCCAATAGAGAAAACTCAGTACCTTATCATCGTCTACAGGCTCAGTAAAGTGAGCATCAATTATTTTTCGTAGATTATAGACAGATTGGGAAAGTGCTCTACGGTATTCTTTTATTTGGTCTGATGTATGCTGTTTTGTCCTCATATTTGTATAGTAACAAACTTTCTAATAATTGACATATATTATTTATGTGTGTTATAATGTATACATTACCCTACTTTTCCTATGATGCTACGTAACCTATGAAATCTAAACCCTCAAGTAAGCAAAGACAATACGCATACAACCTTCTCAACTCAAATCAGACTAAACAACAATCAGCCCTCATGGCTGGATATTCAGAGTCTATGGCTCGTGTTCCTGCTCAAATTGAGCAATCTAAAGGATTCCATCTCGCAATGGCTATTATTGCTGGCTATACCGAAAATGTAGCAATGCAAATACTTCACGAGCTCCAAGCAAGGGATATTTCCAAGGAGGATACAAAGAATCTCTTTTATGGAATTGATGTTTTATCTAAGGCTTGGGAGAGGTTTATGTCAAAATAACGCTTTATTTTATAACTATTTTTTGCTATAGTTTGTGCACAACTTAATCAGTAGCCTAAACCTTAGAAAAATTCTGAGGCATGGTGAAAAAACCCAGTAAAGATTAAAAAACCCATCATATGGGGCTATCTTTACTGGTCGTATCTGGAAACGGATACGGAGGGCGAAAGCTCTCACCTATGTGGTGGGCTTTTTGCGTCTCAATTATCTAAACTAACCAAGTCAAATCTTTTATGAGTACAATAGGATGGATAGCTTTGTTTGCTATATTGATAGCACTTAATATTTATTTACAGGACCGTAATTCGAAGCAGCCAGTGAAAACAATCACCGATGTTGAAGAAGCTATAAAAGAATACCTTGGTTTTGCAAAGGAAAACTCAAATTCTAATCAGTTACGTGAAAAAGCAACTACCCTTGAAAAACGCCTAGGCTTATGTAAGCAACTTATTACTATACAATCGTTACATGAGCAAAATCCTATGCTGCTAGTAGCTTTAGGCATTGATCGTTATCGAACACTGGGAGAAAATACAGAATTTAAAGCACCCAATTGGAATTACTGGAATACGGATATTCTTAAAGAAAAAGATATTATTCTTATCTATGAAAATATAATAAAAGCCGGGGATGTTTTGCTTTCAAGGATAAATAATGAAGAGATTAAACCTAGTTACATGCTTTTGTTTAGTAAAGACTCTATAGCATTAAGTCGAATCATTAAATATAGTAGTGATGACCTATTTGGTGATACTAAGAAAGTATTTAAAAAAGGATTAAGTGGTGAATACGAGGATTTATTACGGTTTTCAATAGAACAAGATTCTTATAAAATTGAAACTTTCCATCCAGGAGAATGGACAATTGAACTTGTTGACTGCTTTAATCTTTTTAGTAAGAACTTTAACACATGGAACAATAAGATGGAAAAAATTAACAACTGGGTAGATATACAAAAATTTTCTCCAGATAAAAAATAGGCACCCTGGGTATACCCTTTTCAATAAGGGGCAGGGTCATTGTAGTAAAAAGGGTCCCATTGTTTCAATTAGGATACAGTAAAATAAAAACACAAAAAACAAAAGATTCCCCATTCAGGGAGAGAATATGGTAAATATGATTGTTGGAATAGTTGGATACAGAAAGTCAATTTTAAAATCCTTCCACGTTCTAACCTTCGCACTACTTGGTCACAAACCTTTCAAAGGAAGTTCTTTGAACAGGGCTATATTGAAGGAGACCCACTAGACTATAACCCTCCCCAAAAGACATCTTCGAGCGAAATTATAAATAAGGTTGTTAGGTTTGCCTCGGTTGGAATGATTGATGGAATGGTCGTGTTTATTAAAACTTATCTTCAGGGTCATTCGAAAGCGACTGGTGTTTCGTTTGACCTAGGAAGAACTTTTGATTCCCTATGATTAAATTAAGAGCATTAACTGAAAAGGTACGAAATTATTTCAAAGACCCTTTATTCTTGAGTAAATGGGATATGTATTCGCACTACGGAAAAGTCGAAAGGTCTAAGTTGAAAATGATAGGAATACCTACTCATTTTTATATAAATTGGAACCCTTACTCTACGTCAATACATCTTCTCAAGGAAGACTTTCTGGCAAATATCTACCCCTTCACTCATATTGCGAAATCTTCTGATTTTAAAGTATCTCTTCGTAGTCCTGATAGAAATACTGAAAAAAATATCGCAGATGCCTTATCAGGGAGCTCTTATCCTGAGCGGCTAGAAAATGCTTTAGGTAGCTTTATAAGAAAGGTAACATTACTTCGCTTGAAATTGACCATGTAAGTAGAAAAGGACTGATTTCCTTTGGTAAAAATTACCTGCAGTTTTTACATTGGGGTATTGCTAAGAAGATGAATAAAAAAGTTCAGATAATTCAGATTCCAAAAGTAAATACTTTTAAGATTGGTTGGGGCGAAACAGGAAGACCTTTAAAAGAAAAACAACTAAAACGCATAGTTAGACTTGATAAAAACGCAGTGATACCAGAATTCGTATTAAAAGCACAGGAGAATGGAAAGGAGCTTGATTTTGATAGCGCTTTATATTCCGATACCAAAAATAAAGAAATGGCACGACTCACAAAGAATCTAGGTTGGAGTATTCGGACTGGTTTATGGAACAAAATGAACGACTACTATCGCTTAAAGAGAATGTTGAAGTTTAGAGAGGTGCAAATTATTGCTCGAGACCAAATAGTAAAGGCGTTAAATCAATTTTTCGAGAAAAATCTCAACAATGCGATAGTTCTTGAAACAAACGCAACCCTAGAAAAAGTATCTGATATTCGGTCGGAACTTGATTCTGGTAAACTCTCTGTTCAAGAGGTTGCCTCTTTGCTGGATAAAATGGATTAGTTCTCTGATATAGAAATGTTATACTGTCTTAACATGACATCAATCACGATTCCTAACCCTTCCCGAAAACGAGCACTCCTTATTATCGATGTTCAGACTGGTTTTACAAATGATCGCAGTGCGTGGATTATCCCAAATATTGTTCGACTTATCACAGATGGTACGTATACATCTTTTGTCTGTGCAAAATTCCATGCAGACCAGGGGTCCCAATGGGATAAGCAGTCCGGATGGACATTCGAACTAACCCCGACGGTTCCTGAAATAAAAGACATTCTGGATTTTGGAAAGACAATATTTATCACCAAAACAGCACGGTCTATTTTCATCGAACAACCGGGACTTGTCCAAAATCTTCGTGATCAAGGAATCGAAGAGGTGCATATTGTCGGCTATGATATCAATGATTGTGTCCTCACCACAGCAAATGATGCATTTGATTATGGGTTTTATACTTATGTCATCGAGGAAGCCTCGGAATCGAGTCAAAGCAAAGAGCTTTGCGACGCAGCCCTGCTTATCTTGCGAGAAAACGAAATGACCAACCATTCGGAACTGATTTCAGAGAAAAAAGTGCTAGAATAATCCCATATGAAAGAACATCTTATCAAGCTTTGGAACTCGAATGATATCCCTATTGGTGTTCGTGTCCTGACATTTGCTACCTCTATACGCTGGATTGGCTGGGGTGTTGCTGAAAGCCTTATCCCAGTATTTCTATTTACGTTCGGACACTCTTATGCAAATGCGGGTATTCTGAAATCTTTTTATGATATTGCATTCATCCTGGCCATTCCTTTGATTGGAGTACTGGCCGACCGCATGCGGGGAACGACTATTATTTTGATCGGTCTAAGCTTTTACATATTTGTTGGAACTGGATATTATCTGGCAGGACTTACGGGGCTTGTAATATTCATCATCATTGCAAGATTCATGAACGGATTAGGGTATGCATTTGACTCGGTCGGACGCGAAACATATTTCAGACGGCACACCCCGAAAGAAAAGCTTGCGACCGTGTTCGGATATTTCGATTCAGTAGGGATTTTCTGGTGGATTGTTGCAGCTTTGTTTGGAATTCTCTTGGTAAAGTTTTTCTCAATCCCACTACTTTTGTTCTTGATTACTCCCACGGTTTTGATCGCAATGTTCATTATTTGGAGATTCAGGAAAAAAGAAAAACAAGAGGTGTTTTCTGACGATCAAAAAAGAGCTCGTTTTCGAGATATTCTTCGTGACTTCAAGGCTTGGGACTGGAGACTTAAATTGCTTGCCTCATTCAATTTCTTCATATCGTTTTCCGTTTCGAGTGTGTACTTTTTCCTGCCGATCGAAATCTATACCCAAGGTGGGGGATATACGCCGGTCATTGTTATGGGGGTTATCATGTCGCTCCCTGCGCTCCTCGGTTGGGGACTTGGGAACTTTTTCGACCGAAAAGGAATTAGAGTTTTTGGATACGGATTACTCTGCCTCGCGATCCTTCTAGCACTTCTTGGGTTCATTACTGGGTATATTTGGCAGATTGCTATTGCGTTCGGGATCGGCATAATAACGGAACTTCTGTGGGTTGGTAGTCAGGAACTTATGACGTTATATACAAAGCCTGACCACTTTGGTCGAGTGGACGGCATCTCTCGCAGTATCGACAATGCTGGCGATCTTATCGGTCCACTCTTGGCTGGAGTAGTCATCGATATTTGGGGGCCTGATGTCACGTATTTCGGTATGGCATTGTTAGTAATGGCAATGACAGCGGTATTTCTTGTGGGGAGTCGACATATGAAACGTAAGGCAATAAACATATGAATAATAATCCCTCATCGTTAACTGTTAAAATAATAATCTCAACAACTCCCATCGAAGAGATCATTGAGCTGTCATATCTTTCGGGTCCGTCTGACAACAAACATTATCAGAAGATCATGGCTGGGTTTATCGCAAATAGTCTTAGCGCATCTCCAGATTTAGATCTGGGTATTGTATATGGTTTGTACGAAGGAGAAAACCTTATTGCCTCCGCTCGAATTAAACAAGATGAATATACATCAACTGCTGTTTCGATTGAATATGTTGCTGTAAAACCTGAATATCGAGGGAAAGGATTGGGCGCAACTTTTATGAAAGGTTTGTTTAAAGAAATAAAAGAAAGATGGGGCAAGAAAATTGTCATGCTTGCGACAGGCGAATCGAGGCCTTTTTACGATAAAATAGGCATGTCATTACTTGGGGAAATGACAAACAAGGATGAGGGTTCTCGATTTTATATGTATGAGTGGCTGGACTAGTATTCAAAAATATATGAATCTATCAAATGTTTCAATTCAAAAAACTTCAAAGAGTTTCGATTTCTGGCAGTATGTCTCTATCGTCATCCACGGACGAGAATGGTCATGGTTGATGTGGATTTTTATCATGACAACAATCGGGCATGGAAAATGCAATCTCTTCGTTGTTCGTGATCAAGACACGATTATCGGGGGATTTTTTGTCGCGGATTTTCCCGTTGCAAAATACAAGCCGTATAATATTTTCAACCACGAAGCGAAATTGAAAATAGCAGAGCTACGTAGAAACGGATATCTCGGTTTCTGTTGTTTTATCATTTCCCCAGAATACCGTAATTCAGGCCTCGGTTCATTTGTATGGGAATTATTCTTTGAGAATCATGCAGTCAAGGTATTTTTCACCGCTTCTCAAAAAGCAGTTCCATTTTACTTACGGCACGGAGCGAAAGTTTTCTATTCAAGCCGACATACCATCTATACCTATGAAACTACAAACAAAAACACCGTTTGAGATATACGGTGTTTTTGTTTGAGGTAATCCTTCTTACTCAAGCGGTTTAGATCCGTCTTTATTACTGAGCCCTTCTGCTGCAGAAAAAATCTTTGCATCTTGGTTAATTTCAACCTGTGGAAGGATATCCTTTCGCGCATTCTCCCCTTCGTACATTTCAGGATGAAGCGACCGATGAATCTTCTTGTAATTTTTGCTCGCTTCGTTATACCGTTGTACTATTTTGTAGTTTGCCTCTTCGTCAAAGTCTTCAGCTCCGAAATCTACACCATTTAGGATGTTAGCTGCCTCGACATATTCTGTGTCAGCTTTTTGTAGGTCAGCTTCTGTAAATGTCTCTTGCTTATTAAAGATTTTCTTAAAAAATGATGAGTCGCCTGGCATATAGATTGGGTTAGTTGGTTCTTAATAGTGACGCTTGGACACTGATTTTATTATACGCTTTTCATGGCAGGAGGCTAGGGTATTAAATACCAAGTAAACATTACCATAGAAAAGAGGAAATTTGATGCCTAAAAATGAAAACAAGGATTGTAAAAACAAGAGTGCCCACAAGAGATTTTATCGAATAGTTATCCTGGTGATTCTTACCACCAATGAGCAAATAGGTAAGCTCATCAACAAACAATCCGAGCCCAATAGCAAATAACCACACATTTTTAGCCAGCAACCCAAAGACAGCTAAGAGGATACCATACATGTAATGGTGTATTCGGAAGCCTCCAATAGTCGGGCTTGCGATGGGTTTAAAGTAGAGAAAGATTCTTGTGGCAAGAATAGTTATAAGGAAAATGAGAAAAGATGCATTGTCGATACTCATACCATCATGGTAACATATCCATATGAACATCCGCCCCGCAACCGAACAAGACTTTCCTCGACTCTACGAAATTGGAAGTCAGACCCCAGAACTTCGAGTCAGTGCCACAGAATCATTCATGGATGCCGACGAATTTAAATGGGCGATCACAGAATACAAAAATGCGGTCTTTCTGATTGCAGAATTAGATGGCTCGATTGTAGGTTTCATTTACGCTAATGCTAAAGACCTGGACAAGCCGGTCAAACATAAATACGCCTGCTTGGTATACATGACTGTCCTACCTGAATTTAGGAAACAAGGGATTGCAAAAGAATTGTATGCTACCTGTTTGAGTGAGCTGAAAAGCAAAGGGATTACCCACATGTACGGATGGGCAAATGCTGAAAGCGACGGAGCCATCATTTCCTTTTTGGAAAAGGAAGGATTCGCCAAGGGGCACAAGTATGTCTGGATGGATAGAGAAATAGTTTAAAATAAAACGATGAAAAAGATTGCTCAAAAAATTAAGATCAGTAAGGCAGAAGCCACCGATGCTCAAGAAATACGAAAACTTGAAACTTTGGTATGGGAGGAAGAAGTGACAAACCAGTACGACAGTCCCATGTTCGTTCGCTTCGGATATGTATTCACTGCCAAGGAAGGCAAGAAGCTGGTGGGTGCCATCGTAGCTTTCAGAACGAACAAAAATGAGGTGTTCGTATCCGATATTGTTGTGCATCCATCCTATCAAGGCAAGAAAATTGGAGAGAAACTTTATAAGAAGCTCATTCAAAGCGTGAAAGGTAAAAATATCGTTTCATTCCTAGACCCAGATCTTATCCCAACACTTAATCTTCACAAGAAACTTGGAGGTAAAGTGGTGGCGAAAGTTAGAAACGCATATGATTTAAAAGAAGGACTGGAGACAGGTGTTCGGCTCATGGTTAGGATTAAAAATTAGCAATCCCCAGGTTTTTTAGGTGTTCTTGAATGAGTGCGACATCCACAAGGTGTTTTGGTTTGTTGTATGCTTGCTTAAATTTTAAAATATCTGTCAGTGAAGCAAAGCGAACAGTATCAATTACCTCTGATCTTTCGAGCAAATCTTCAAAAGAAGGTGTAATATTTCCGCAATTTACATCCAAATAAAGTTCCACCGAACCGCGTCGCAGATATACTTGCCCTAATTTATCGCTATAAGTCCAGGGGATTTGTTCCCATCCTTGCTGTTTGCATGTTTCAAAAAGGGTTGGAGTGACGACAATATCAATATCATCTACATTCCTGATAGCATGTGCTGCCATAGGGCTACTTCCAACAATAATGTACTGATTGCTTTGGAAATTCAGGTTTTTGATTGTCGTGAAAATATCTATTCCATTTCCCGGAAGGATGATAACTGCATCGGTTTTTGAGATTTGGATACTAGGTGATTTCATAAGCTTATTCTAACACTAGAGCCAGGTAAGACCATGAAGGAAGATGGTTAGATCAGCAACTGGTAATACCTTGACAAAACGCCCATTTGTTGCTATACTACCCCTAAGCAAGTATTCTTGCCGACTGCTCCGACAGATTTCGGAAAACCTTCAAAATATCATACGCATGGCAAATGTACGTGACATGGGGCTTGGACAATGGAATGAATTTTCTGTTGCACTCCACAAGGCTGGTTTCGATACCGACCTTATCCAAAAGATTATTAACGCCAGAGACAACAAGCTGGCAAAAGCGATGTACACGGCTGTAATAGGTGAAGAACTGGACGAACGCTTCGGACCCGCAATTGTGGAATTCGAGCTTACCGTTCCCACCGACTACAATCACGATACGCAGATAGACACTTCCGGTGCAAAAGCCAGAAAGGAGAAAACTACGTATTACTACAACGATGACTTGACCAGCAAGAACTTTGCAAAAGCTACGAACAAATTGGTTCCCGGCAAAACCTACAAGGTGAAAATCTTCCCGATACTTTCAACGGTAACGAGCGAAGATTGCATGGCGTTATTGCGCAAGCAAAAAGCTATACTGGTAGGCGGACAGGGTGCTACATTAGTTTACGACCTTGCAAAAGACAAGTTGCCCAAAGGTAAATGGACGGCTTCCTTTGATGAAAAGGACGCATTGTGGAAAGACGCTGACGGGGACCGTAGGGTGCCTTACGTGCACGCGTTCACGGACGGTGGCTTCAAGTTCAACCTCGGCAACTTCGGGCTTGTCTGGCATTCTGTCAACTGTGTTCTTTGCTTCTGCGAACTAATTTAAGTACTTAGGTACTTGGATTCTTAATGTCATTGTGTCCTTAGATACTTTGTCCGTGGCTTCGCGAATGCGAAGCCACTTTTTTTATACCAAAAATCACTTATACTACATCTCGGAAAGCGATCAGTGTTCGGCTACGGCTTCATGCGATCAATTTCTCGTCTGGGAATATGCGAGAGGCTCGTCGGGTACGCCTTGCGAGAGAGTGCATCCCTTCATGAAAAAAATATAAATTAGTCGGTGCAACACATCCGCGGACAATTTGTGTCCCGAGTAAAATACAGAGGGTGGCTGGTGCTGTCTTTGGTGGAATGGAAGGTGTGTTGTACATTGCTTGCGTGTGCGCTGACGGGAACCGTAGGGTGCCTAACGTGAACGCGAACACGGACGGTGACTTCAAGTTCAACCTCGGCAACTTCGGGAATGACTGGAATTCTGACAACTGTGTTCTTTGCTTCTGCGACTCATGGATTTTCTCCCGCTATTTCGTGGGAGTTTTTTCTTGAAGGTTTTTCTTCCATCCGCCGAGCATGCGCCCGCATTCGTCGAGTTGTAGTATAATCTTCGCGTAAATCTCGTGGTTGATGACTTTATGCTCCCATCCGAGTTGCAAGAAGAACTTGAGCAGATCTGATTTGCCGATAGCGTGGGATACGAGCGACAGTTTCTCAAACTTGTCATAAGCAAAGGTTGCCTGAAAGAGTAGTTCGAGGAGTTCAAGAAAAATATTGTCGATCTTGCAACCAAGAGTGTGCCTATCAACCTTGGAAACGTTTGCTAAATGGTCATGCCAAACCCTGTACGATTCTTTCGCCTGCACGAGAACAAGCGGTATGATCGGGGGGGGGGGGAGAATTTCGGGTCTTTAACTTTAATATGTTCACTCATAAATACAACAATATCATATCGGTGGAAAATCTGCTTTCGACATGGGAGCGTTTCCTCAAAGGAAAGCGTGGGAAAAAGGATGTGATGATTTTTCAGTCGAAGTTTTCCGATAATATTCTTGCGTTGCACAAAGAGCTTGTGGGGCGGTCATATGTTCATGGGGCATATTCGGCGTTCAATGTGTCGGATCCGAAGCCGAGAAACATCCACAAGGCGGAAGTTCGCGACCGACTGCTCCACCACCTCATCTACAAGGAGCTGTATTGGTATTTTGATACTCGATTCATCCACGATTCGTATTCGTGTCGCAAGGATAAAGGAACCCATAAGGCGCTCGACAGGTTTCGTGAATTTGCTGGAAAGGTATCCAAAAACAACACCCGAACGTGCTACGTTTTGAAATGTGATATTAGAAAGTTCTTCTCGAGCATTGACCATGAGACGCTTCATATAATTCTGAAACGGCATATCGAAGACCCTGAGATGCACTGGCTCATCGGTCAGGTTGTCTCGAGTTTTCATACGACAAGGGTTGGTGTGGGGCTTCCGCTTGGCAACCTTACTTCTCAACTGTTGGTGAATATCTACATGCATGAGTTCGATATGTTCGTTAAGCAGGAGCTTCGTGTTAAATATTATTTAAGGTACGCGGACGATTTTGCTGTTCTTTCGGATGACAGGAAGTATCTGGAAGAAATACTTATCAAGATGGAGGAATTTCTGAAAACTAAATTAAAGCTAAGTCTTCACGAGGACAAGGTGTATATCAAGACGTATGCGACAGGTGTGGACTTTTTGGGATGGGTTCATTTTCCATACCACAGGCAGATACGTACGACGACAAAACACAAAGTTGTTAGAAATCTGAAAGGATATCCGAAACCCGAAACGGTGAGCTCATATAGGGGGTTGCTAGAGCATGGAGATACTTATGATTTGAGAAGACGGACAGGGTTGCAACCGTTATAGCTTTTCCGACACTTCCGTCAGGAACGACGGTAACTTTGTCATGAAGAAATGATGGTGATCCTCCTCGATAATCAGGGTTCTGATCTGGCGCAGTCGTGCGAGCCAGCAAAAAGACCTTATTTTATATAGGTCTTTTTTGTTACCTTTTGGTGAATTCGAACCTTATACTATTCGCCTTACAATTTTTTGAAGTTTAGGTATAATTTCTTCCTTAAACCAAGGGTTCTTCTTTAGCCAGATATTGTTACGTGGTGAAGGGTGGACTAATGGTAGGTAGTTTGGTAAATATTCTTCAAATGATTTAACTGTTTCAGTGAGGGACTTTTTTCGTTTTGTGCCAAGATAAAGTTCCTGTGAATACTGTCCAATTAAAATAGTTAATTCTATGTTTGGCATATTTTCTAAAATAAGTGGATGCCACTTTTCTGCAAAACCTTTTCGTGGTGGCACATCACCTCGCTCCTTGCTACCAGGAAAATAGAAATCCATTGGAACCAAAGCGACCTTCTTTTCATCATAAAAAATTTCTTTAATCATTCCGAGCCACGCTCTTAAGTTATCTCCGCTTAAATCATTCCACGGTACATTACTTTCTTGTGCTAAGCGTCCTGGTGCTTGTCCTATGATAAGTATCTTTGCAGACTTGTGAGCTGTGTAAATAGGTTCCCATCCTTTTTTGTGAAAAGGTTTGTTTTCTTTGTCATTTATAATTTCTCCTTTTATCTGCTTTAGGTTCATATGCTAACTATATCATTTTCCTCGATAATTACTTGTCGAACATCCTCCCAAGTTCGGAGCAAAATTTTAATCTTATTTTGTAAAGGCAATTTTACATACTTTAAAAGAAGTTCGAACCTGTGATATTATTTAGTTATGAAAAAAATAACAGGTATTTTGTTTGTTGTTGGTGCGCTGATAGTAAACATACCGTACGCATTACTTATTAGTAATTTTAATTATCCAGATATTTTAAGAGAACCTGCAGGAGTGGTGCTTACTAATTTTGCAGCTGGAGGTAGCAATTTGATCTATACTTGGCTCTTCTTTGCACTCGCAGGATTACCACTTCTTTTCGCTACAATAATGCTTGGAAAACTATGGAAGAATGCTTCTAGTACTCTGGTGAGCTTAGCTACTACTTTTGGAATAATCGCACTTGTCGCTCAGTTGATTGGTCTTTTGAGATGGGTCTTCGTTGTTCCAATACTAGCTCAGAATTATGTTGCGAACGGCGCTACAGAAGCGATACAGACAGCTTCGACCGTAGCATTTCAAACAGTTAACCAATTCGGAGGTGTACTCCTTGGGGAATACGTAGGTCAGCTTTTCAGTATTATTTCTATGTTCTTATTCAGTATTATTATTTTACGTAATAAACTTTTGAAGTCGTGGGTTGCCTGGCTTGGTTTTGTGGCATCTCTAATCTATCTACTTGCCGAAACTGAACTATTTCATACAGTTATACCTTCATTCCCAGTGGTGGATGTCGCTGGTCTACTTGGGAGTGTATTATGGATCGTTTGGTTAATTTCTATAGGGGTATTATTAATCACTCAGAAGAATTCTCCAAATCAAGCTCAGTAATTATAGCTTTCCGAACATTGTCCCAGGTGCGGAGCCAGCAAAATCACCTTATAAAACAGGGTGATTTTTTGTTACCTTTCTAGGAGTTCGAACCTGGCTAATTTATAGTATTAGTTCTATACTTTTATTATATGTTTATTATTACAGTATCACATTTAATCAATGTTCTAGTTGCCGGCGTAATAGCGTTGCTTTTAATGAGTAATGAGCGTCATATGAAAAAAGTATTTGGTGATGTAACTCCTGCAAGACAGATACTTTCATCTCTTTATATGGCTATAGCAGTAGCTTCTTTCGTTGCGCTTGCTCTACCACAGTACGGTATTGCTATTGCTCTCGTACTTTTTCCTATTCAGATACTTTACAAGCTTTCTACACTGGTCACGGTGTCTTCAAAAAGCAATCCTGTAATCTGGTGTAATTTAGCGATTTCAATTGTGCACGCAATATCTCTTTACACTATTTACTTTCTTCAATAATCGCAATTCGAACATCACCCCACGTTCGGAGCCAGTTAGTAATTCTCCAATAACAGCTATCCGAAATCCGTCCAAGGTTCGGAGCATATGAAAAAACTTCTTGAAAACAGTAGGTATATCGTCTATTTTGCAGTGGTGTCTTCACTGATCGCTTCTCTTGCAACGTTCGTATGGGCGACTGTTCGAATGCTTACTACCTTGTACCACATGTTCCTTGAAATGGGTGGGGAGGGAGCAAATTTTGCGACGACTCATTTAGTAGGAATTCTTGACGCATTTATCCTTGCAGTCATTTTCTATATTTTCTCAGTCGCACTCCATGAGTTGTTCATCGGCGACCTTGATTTACCTAATTGGCTTGAGATCAGAACCCTTGATGACCTCAAAAAGAAAGTTTCGAGCGTAATCGCACTCATGCTCGCAGTCACCTTTTTGGAGCACATCACTCAATGGGTCGATCCACTCGGAACGCTTTACTTTGGTATTGCGATAGCGGTTGTCATCTTTGCACTCATTTTCTACATGAAGGAAAAGGATAAGTAAGAGCGCAATTTAGCGCTTCTCCCTTTTCGGAAATGGTTCAAAGTTGGAGCAAGAGTAGTATAAAAGAGCACGCAAGTGTTCTTTTTATCTTTAGCAGAATCTAAATCTATGCTATCGTTCTTATATGAATAAAAAATACACGATCATGGTAATCGCTTGTGCAGTCCTTATTGGTGGGGTTCACTTTGCAGCTGCTCAAGAAACAATGCAGTTGCGAGCTGTTACCAATACACGTACCAATCTAAGAGTATCCCCCGAACCGGAAACACCTACCATCGTCGTATCCGACACAACCCCTGTATTTGAAACATCTACTCCTACCCCATCACCAGTAATAACCGTTACTTCGGGAAGCACCGAGTTCAGTACCATAACCTGTATTAAGACAACAACAGGTTCATGTATTCTCTATTCTTGTTCAGATGGTACAAAAACAAATACGTGTGATTTAATGTGTAAAACCACTAAACCGGCAGACCCCTCATTAGTTGGAGCCGTAGTAACCGATGAACCTAAGATCACCAGCTTCTTCCCTGAATCAGGTAATGCAGGTACCCAAGTTCGTGTCTATCTAACCAAAGGTCAGAAAGCTTTTTCAGGTCCAGATTCTATTGAAATCGGTGGGGTCAAAGCAAAAATGATCTTGTTCGGTAATGTTCCAGGAAGTAAGGCAGATTTCTACACAGACATTATTGTTCCTGAGGGTGCAAAGACGGGTAAAATTACGATTACCAAACCACAGACATTTGCAAAGTCGGGATCAAGTGATGCAGACTTTGTTGTAATCCCAACTCAGGATGCGCCTTTTATTACTTCGATAAAACCAATTGCTGGATATCCTGGACAGGAAGTCATCGTGGAATATTATATGGGAACGAAAACTTTTTCTGGACTGGATTCGATTGAAATCGGCGGAGTGCCGGTTGTCACAAAAATGCACAGTGATGTATGGGCGAAAAAGCCTCATGGGTATATGGAAAAAATTATCATTCCAGATAATGCAAAGTCAGGTAAAATTACCTTGAACAAGAAAAATTTTGGAAGCGTTTCCAGTAAAGATGATTTCATTGTTACTGCCGCAACCGATGCGCCAACCATCCTTTCGTTTTCACCGACAGGTGGATCGCCTGGTGACGAGATAATCCTTAAGGTAGTCGCTGGGAAGAAAAACTTTTCGGCACCTGATGCGATTTATATCGGGGAAGTAAAAGCAGAAATAGTTAAAGGTCTTACTGATACAACTGGAATACGAACCTACACTATCAGGGTTCCTGAAAATGCAAAAACTGGAAAAATTATTTTCCGAAAACCAGGAGCGTTCGTAGATGTAGCCACCGTTACAGATTTTCAAGTTTATGGGGCTGTGAAGTCTTTCTTCCACAAGGTAGGAAATTTCTTCAAAGGAAAATAATAGCACTAAAAATCTCCCGATATTGGGAGATTTTTGGTTTAACTTAAAAAAATCTTTCAATTACTATTTTACCGTCTTTAATTTTATAAACGCAGATTTCAGATTCTTTATTTCGCCCACGAGTTTTACTGGTAATATCCATAGTCATAACACAAGCAAAACTGTCATCAGCAACAATAGGGTCACTGATGGTCATCTCATGCATTTCTGCAATATCTGACTGCCATTCTTGAGACGCTGCTTGTGCTTCTTCTTTACCATGTCGGACGACTCCTCCCCATTCAGCGAGTTCATGAGTCTCCCAGCCAGGTGCAAAAAGCTCATCCCATGCTCCTTCAAAATTATTTGCTCGACACAGCTCTACTAATCTATTTGCTATTTCTTGTGTGTTCATACTATCTTTAATTAACTTTTAATATACTCATTATAATGCAAAACTTATTCAAACAGTACCCCCTTCAAGATAATTATTTCAGGTAACTGTCGAACCAGATCGCATGACACGTGTAACCACCCACGTTCTTTTGTAAGTAGTCTTGATGATAGCTTTCAGCTTTGTAAAAGGTAGTTAATGGTTCTAATGTTGTAACTACAGGATCGCTCCATCGTTTTGATGCATTTACAATTTTAATAAAATTTTCTCCTTCATTTTTTTCCTCCTCATTTCCATAGAAAATTGCAGAGCGGTATGAGGTACCCTTATCATTTCCCTGTTGATTAAGCGTTGTTGGATTATGGATCTGAAAGAAGAAATCGAGGAGGTTTTTATATGAAGTCTTGGACGGATCGTATTCAATTTCCACGGCTTCGGCGTGCCCTGGATGATTATCGTAGGTTGGATTCTCATTCTTTCCACCAGTATAACCAACCTCAGTAGCGATCACACCTGGCTGGGTCCTAATAAGGTCTTCCAGCCCCCAGAAACATCCTCCAGCGAGTACTATTTTCTTATTCATACTATTTTTCATCAATATCTAAACAAACTGAATTAATACATAGATGTTTCCCTGTTTTTGATTCTGCATCATCAAACAAATGTCCCAAATGAGATTTGCAATTCGCACATACTACCTCAGTACGGTGCATTCCCATACTGTCATCATCTTGCATTTCTATAGCTCCGGGCAGTGCCTCGTCAAAACTTGGCCACCCACGCAATCCCGCCATGTCTGAATGAAATTTCGCAGTACTAGGAAATAAAGGCGCACTACAAGCTTTGCAAGTATAGGTACCTTCTGGATTTTCTTTATAAAATCTTCCAGAAAAAGGTGCCTCGGTACCTTTTTCTCTTAACACGTTATATTGCTCAGGTGTTAACTTATTCTTGAACTCTTCTTCATTAGTAGGCATGTCATGATTATTCATATAGGTTGTTTATTTGTATTATAAAGATTAATTAAATAAGTAGAGATATTTTCCATAACCATTCCGATCCATTTCTTCTTTAGGAATAAATTTAAGTGAAGCAGAGTTAGTGCAAAAACGCCTACCACCTGCTTCTTTGGGACCATCCTCGAAAACGTGACCAACGTGTCCGCCATCGCTTCGTATTTCTGTACGAGTCGTGGAGAGCGAATTGTCCGCATGCATGGTTACTGAATCATCATCAATCGTCCTCCAGAAGCTTGGCCATCCGGTGCCTGAATCATATTTATGAGTACTCGAAAAAAGTGGTTTTCCCGTGACGATGTCGACATAGATACCAGCTGCCTTGTTATTCCAATAGGAATTATTAAATGGCGACTCGGTCCCGCTCTCTGCAACCACATGGTATGCGAGCGGATCCAAGTTCTTGAGCAGTTCCGCAATTTCTTCTTCGGTGTAATCGTAGTCACTCTTTTTTGATATACCTTCCTTTGCTTGAGTTTTTGCCTGCTCTGATTGTAAAAATTGTATTGCAGCATCCTTTCCCCATGTTTCTTCTACGAATCCAGCTCGACCTGACCCTTTCTTATATCGCTCATAATGATCCGCTGCCTTTTTGTAATAATCCTGATGATATTCTTCGGCTTTAAAGAATGTGGTGAAAGGAAGTATTTCCGTTGCTATCGGCTTATTGAATAAATCACTTTTCTCTAATCGTTGTTTTGAATCTCGAGCCACCATTTCTTGCTCTTCGCTTTGAAAGAAAATTGCGGTGGTGTATTGAAATCCCTTGTCTGCAAACTGTCCGTTGATATTTGTCGGATCAATATGTGACCAATAAATATCTAATATTTTCTCCGTAGAAATAACACTTGGATCATAGGTTATCTGTACCGCTTCGCGATGTTTTGTCGTTCCTTGTGCAACCGAGAGATATGATGCATTTGATTCGTCACCTCCCGCATATCCAGAAACCGCATCGATGACTCCGACCTCTTCTTGAAAATATGCTTCGGTGCACCAAAAGCATCCCCCTGCAAGCGTAATGGTTTCATACTGCATGTCTGAAGTATTCAGAATTGATTGCCCTTGCACTGAATTATTTTTAGGGGCAAATTTCTCGATGAGTGAATCTTCAAGTTGTATCGTTGCGCCATACCCTGAATCTAAAATAAGAGTTTCTATTTTCTTGTCATAACCCGTAAGAACTGCAATACCTACCAGAATAATAAGCACTCCAAATACTTTCTTGATCGTTCCTGCGGTCTGCATATGCGCAGTTACTTTATTCACAATTTTTTGACCAAAGTAAGCAATAACCAGTAGTGAGATCGCGAGACCAGTGGTGAAGCCAAGGAGATAGATAAATCCTCCGATAAATGTTGCAGGGAGAACTGTGGCAATAATAAAGAGATATGTCGGAGAACATGTAGTGAACACTGGACCCAGTGCCAAACCGATCAGTATATCCCCCTTATAGCTTTTCTTTTGATAACCTGTTCCAACTGCTTTATTGCTCGCAATATTCAGTTTATTAATGTAGGGTATCTTTGCCCAAAATGATGGAGATACTATAGCAAGACCAACAAGAATAATCACGACTCCAGAAAAACTCGTCCAGAATAGTTGAGGAATAGTAATAAACAGTGTTGTTGCTTTTAAAAGTAATGTAAACAAGACCACTGATACAGATAGTGAACCAATTACTGTAAGTGCTCGTTTTGAGACTCCTCGAGAGCCTTCTTCTGATGCTCCTATTACCACAGGGAGCAGTGGTAATATACATGGTGCAAGTACGGTAAATACTCCTGCTAGAACTGAGATAATAAAGAAGACCATATTATTTTATTTCTGATACCAAGTTCGCAAGCTTGGGACTACCGCTCCATTTTTTAATCAGGTTCCCATCCTTATCAACCTGAACAAGGGTGTGCTGATAGGTTACGCCGTACTTCTTTTTTAGTTCTGTTTCTTTGTCATAATCTACTTTCAAGATACTAACCCCTTCCGGGATTGAGCTTATA
Source organism: bacterium (assembly GCA_037144045.1). Classification (GTDB taxonomy): domain Bacteria; phylum Patescibacteriota; class Minisyncoccia; order Phycocordibacterales; family UBA1006; genus CAIXMG01. The sequence goes on from JBAWXN010000002.1 coordinate 26,750, forward strand.
TTTTTTTCAATATCTGAGTTAAGACTTCTACATGATGGACACCATGAAGCGTGAAAAAAAAGAACCACATCTCCTTTCTCTGCTCGTGCAATTTTTTCTGGTGAATACGCTTCGTATGAGCCAGTTTTCATCATTGCTTTTTCTTCAGTCATCTTGGTATCTTCCATGGCTTCTTTTTTAATCATGGTTTCTGTTTCCATTTCTTCTTTCTTGACCATAGTGCCTCCTTCGGGCACCTTTGTATCTTCCATAGCTTTCTGCTCCATTTGGTCTTTTACCATCATCGCATCATCGTTATTTCTCATTGATGCATATACCCCACCGACGATAACCACAAGTGCAATAACTCCAATAATAATGTACGTGTTTTTGTTCATAAATAAGTTGTTCATCTTGTATTAATAATAACACTGTAAGTATAAACAAAAATAACTACAATGTAAAGTTAACTTTACATTGTAGTTATTACTACACCACACTATAGGTTTTTGTCAGCCCACCACCTTGTCACAATTTTTGCAGTAACCATTACTACAAGGGCAACAACAAGCCACGCATCCACCTTGTGATAATAACCTTGAATAATAATTCCAAGCACGAGAGCTGCAGATCCGGCCAGAAAGGCATTGCGACCTGCAAGCGACCGGTGAATACCATCACGTTCGTCACCCTCTGTTTCGCGTAGAACGAAACTTGTAAATATACCAAATAGCGCGAGAATGACCGCGAGCATAGCCATTACCATCATATCTGGCATCCAAAAATGGAAAGGATTTACAAGAAGTATGGCTATGCTAACGAGACCCGCCATTACAATGATTTCTTTAATGTTATTTTTCATAAGAGAGTTTGAATATTTTTTCAACAGGCATTTTGAAAAAATGGCTAATTTTTAATGCAAGCAAGAGCGATGGGGTGTAGTTACCTTTTTCCAATGCGATAATGGTTTGACGACTCACCGCTACAGCACCAGCAAGTTCTTCCTGGGTGGTATTATGTTGTGTTCGCAGCTGGGCTACGGTGCTCATGATTCGTTCTGTCATAATATGAGCATAGCAAGCTTTTATGAGTATGTAAAGCTTGCTTTACATTTAGTTTTCCTTTTCAGAGGATACGAACACAGGAACAAGAAGTTACCTGGGCTGGAGGAGTAAACTTGACTTTTTATGTATTTTGTGCTATTCTATTTATTGAATAGAACCTTGAATCACTTCGTTATTTATTGCTTATTTTGTTGAGTCTTCCCTGTTTCCTTATAGAGATAGAGATGACTTAATAATTATCTAATCATTAAATAATCAAACGATGAATAAAGCATCCTTAATTACTCTTCAACAAGCAAACCCAAACGGGTTGCTTGAATTCGGTGAATCATTATCCTATGCAGAGTATGCAACAGAGTGTTATTTCTCTGGTCTGGCAACTATTGGCACCGTGAATAACGGGCATGAACTATACCGATCAAAAAGCTTGCGTCACCAGACAACTGAGGACTTCTACAAATATCCTGCAAGTTCAAAGAATTCACTAAGTACATTGTTCACCGTTCAAAGTGAATCAGCAGGTGATTTACTAGTTGTGTTCGTTGCAGATATTTCGAAGAATGGTCGTGTTCAGGCTACCCTAGTTTTAACAGACACCGCCTGGCAAGAAGTATTGGCCTCAAACCAAAAAGTAATGCGCGTAGAACAGTTCTACCTACACATCATTGAAGAAAAATTACAGGTAGCAGCTTAATTATTTAGCCCGCCAGTACGGAAACCCGTTCGCTGAGCGGGTTTTCTTTTTAGTTAATTCTAAACTAACACCACTGAAAAAGCCTTTATTTGAAATAATAATATGGATGTGTGATAATTATATGTATGAAATCCTTATTACGTGCTAAAAAATATTTACTATTAGTAATAGTTATCGTGACTATAATTTTTTCCCATCCTGGAATTACTCGAGCTGATGATGACGGTATTGGTCCGAACCTTGTTTCTTTTACTTCACAAACAGCGGACAGTACTTATGGCCCAGGATCACAAATTATTATTAATGCTAATTTTGACACGGACCTTAACTCCTTTGGAGATACCAATATGCAGGTGCAGTTGGATAGCGGTGCAATCGTTGATTTAAATTCCAACAATGGGAATTCGGTCCTGGTCGGTATTTATACGGTAGGCGGTTATGGGAGTGGAGAAAATTCGTCCGACCTAACTGTTGCATCGATTGTTTCGGCTACAAATATCCAAGACCAATTTGGCAGCACTGGAGTTAATTATCAGAATCTTCCCGGATCAAACTTGGCTAATAACTCAAACATTGTAGTAAACACGGTCCCGCTGCCTGCATTTTCGGGCGGTGACGGATCGTCGGGAAATCCTTATCAGATTACGACATGTACCCAGTTGCAGGAGATTGGGTCTAATACGTCTCTTTTCAATAAGGACTACAAGATGATGAATAACATCGATTGTTCGGATACGATCAACTGGAATAGTGGCAACGGTTTTGATCCTATTGGTGATGCAACTAATCCATTCACGGGAACTTTTGATGGTGATAGCAAAACCATTGATGGTCTATACATTTCTCGTGCTGACAACAGTTATAACCAGTCACCAACTGATGAAGAATACGTAGGTATCTTTGGAGCTACCACGAATGCGACCATTTCACACCTCAGAAGTACGAATGCGATGATTAAAGGATACCTTCACGTAGGAGGTATTGTTGGACATGCAGATAACACTACATTTAATGATGTTCAAGTTAACGTGGGCACTGCAGACAATACTTGTAATCCCGGCCACTGTGTGTGGGCACGTTTTGGTGAGGCAGGAGGAGGTATTGTTGGAACAGCTATCAATGGAACAACCATCACCAACGCAGAAACCGGCGGTCCCGTAAAAGGAAGTGGAAATACCATCGGAGGTATCGTGGGATATATCCAAGACTCAAGTATTAGCGACTCAATTTCGAGGTCTAATATTGATGGAGGGTATTATATCGGAGGTATCGCGGGAAATGCTATACGCACCTCATTTGACAATGTTCAAGCCTATGGAGACGTCCTCCTTCAAGAGGAAGACTTCAAGACCGGTAATTACGGAGGTGGATTCGTAGGAATTATCGAAGCGTCGACCGTTTCCGACAGTTCGGCTTCAGGAAATGTTGGAGGAAATGAACTCGTGGGAGGTTTTGCGGGAATGATAAGCTCAACCTCTGTTGTTGATACTACCGCATCTGGAAACGTGCACGTGTCACAAAGTTACGCTGGAGGATTTGCAGGGGAAACAATCTGTGGAAGTACGTTCTTGCGAGTGCATGCCCTTGGAGACGTAACGTCGTTGTTTGGAAATTATGCAGGAGGATTCAGTGGATTTGATGGCTGTGAAGGTCCCGGCTCTACCTTTACTCAAGTTTCTGCACAGGGAGACGTTACAGGAAATAACAATGTTGGAGGATTTCTTGGATACAGTGGCGGGTCGACATTCGTTAATGCCTACGCAAGTGGTAACGTGACAGCAGTTGACAACGTCGGAGGATTTGCAGGAAATTTGGCCTATTCATCATTAACGAATGTCTATTCACGTGGAGCAGTCACTGCGGGCGAATTTGCTGAATACCAAGGAGGGTTTTTGGGGGCCACTAATGAGCCAACCCTATCAAATACGTTTTGGGATGGCGACACGGCAAACCAAGAATTCCCTTGCGCTAGTATGGGGCACTGTGGTTCTAACATTACCCAACTGACGACGACTCAAGCAAAAACTCGATCAACCTATACAAACACAGGATGGGATTTCGATACCATCTGGACCAAGGGATCCTATAATGATGGATATCCGCATTTCCAATGGGAAGCAGCAGGTAATACTGGCGAAACAATAACGGTGACAACCGCGGGCGCGACAGCGATTACTAAAACGAGTGCCATCCTTGGGGGAACTATTACTGCAGGTCAGGCCAATTCGTATGGAGTATTCCTAGGGACAGAAAGTCATACTGACGGTGAGCTCCCAGAATATTCTCCAGACACCTTAGCGGTTGCAAGTCAGCTCAGTGCCCTTTACCCAATAAGTAATGGCCTCCCATCAGCGGAGGTAAGTGCGCCGTATAGTTACGAGACCTCTCTTGATGGTTTCCTTGAATGTGGTACCACGTATTACTACCGAGCATTAGTATTTCGATTAGCTGACCCACTTCAATTGTCTGAGTTATTAGGAATCGGTATCGGAAACGAAAGAAGCTTTACAACTGTAGCGTGTAATGATGCGACACCAACCATCAGCACCGGTTCGTCAGGGGGTGGTTCACAATTTGCATGGACACCTCAAGGATCAAATAATACTGTGACCCCGGTTAACACTTCAACTACGCCCGATAATGACAAAAATACTTGTCCTGCAGACCAAATCCTTACTCAAAACATGCGCGCTGGTGCACGTAATGGTAAATACCACCCGTACACCAAAGCAATTGTCCGTGAAGTAAAAATACTTCAAGCACACATGAACCGACTTGGATTTAATTCAGGACCAGTAGACGGAATTCTTGGAAAACTTACTGATGGTGCAATCAAGCGCATGCAGAAGTATTTAGGAACAGATCAGGACGGATTAGTAGGACCGAAGACGCGTGGACTCATCAATAATTCGTGCGGTGCGAAAGGATTATAAAATATCACAATATAAAATATGACAACACTTAGCACCTGGATCAACTTTAACGGTAATGCAGAAGAAGCACTCACTTTCTACCAATCAGTTTTCGGTGGTGAGTTTACAAAAATCATTCACTTCAAAGACATTGCAACAGATGAATTTCCTATTCCAGAGACAGAAGCGCAAAAAATTATGTACATTGCCCTCCCTATTGGTAACAGTGGACAATTAGTTGCAAATGACGTCCCGGAATTTATGGGACATGTAAACGAAAACGAAAACAGAAGTAAAATTCTCATTACTGTTTCAAGTAAGGATGAGGCAGACCGATTATTTAACGGACTTTCAGTAGGTGGAACTATCGAAGGACCTCTTGGTGATAGTCCTTGGGGTAGCTACGCCGGAATGTTTCGAGACAAATATGGTATTGAATGGATTATTGAATATACTCCTGATAAAACCAATTAATAATAAAACACTCCTTGTGGGTGTTTTATTATTACTGTAATTTACTAAACAAAAAAGAGCAGGCTTTCACCTACTCTTTCTCACCCTATTAAGTTTTACCACTGTCGATACCGATTACGCGGTTCTGGTTCGTCCTGCCACATACGGTACAGGAATTGTGCCATCATAAGCAATATTGCTAGAGATCCAATTACCCAGAAATGTTGCACTACGGCAGACAATACCAAAATGAATACTACTAGCAGAATTAAAGCTACAACTGCATACGCTTCGCCAGCTTTGTCGTTACTCGAACTAGAACTACTCGAACTTGATGAGCCACCTCCTACGCCTAGGTCGCCATTGTTTGCAATGTAATACCAGTGATAGAACGAACTATGCTGATAGCGATCATTTTGTGCTATTGATGAAGTATTACCCGATGACCAATCATCACTTGGTTCTGTGTAAGTAATTCCTAAATATACCGATAGCAAGCATGCTATCGCAAGGAAACCATACACCAATGGCCCAGGTATGAAACGCTTATAGTCAAAACTATAACTATCGCCCAACTTGGTCGCAATAAAATAATTAATGTAGTTCATTACTAGTGCAATTGCCGTGCTGAGTACTGCCGCACATAGGTAGATGTTAATTCCACCCCATGAGGCATTGTACTTTTCATAAGCATACTGGTAGTACACGGTCACTAATGCTGCAATAGCAAATAATACAGTGTACACTATACGAAGCTTCTTCTTTTGTTCCATTTTCTATATCGTTTGGTTTATTTTATTTTAAATAATGTCTTATACATTATAGCACGTTTAAATTTAAATGTCAATATTTCTTCCCTTCTTGATTTGCAATAATCTGCTATACTTAGTGTATGAAACACACCATAATTAACACCTTGCAAGGTGTTGCAATCGGGGATGCGTTTGGAGTCGGCATTGAGTTTAAAAGCCGTCCATGGATTTTAGAACATGTGCATTTTGACCACATCATACCCAGAACCAATAATGTTTGGAAAGCAAACGGATTCCCTCTCGATCCGGGTACTTATTCTGACGATACGGAACATACTATTGCTGTTGCAGAAGCGCTCCTGAGCGATGAACCATTTTCAAAAGACCTCCTCCTTGAAAAATTTAAGCACGAATATGAAACCGATAAGAAGGTAAAAGGATACCCTCGTCAAGGACATGGATCTATTGAACATTGGTATACCGGTGAAAAAACCATTGATGAAATCAGAACTCAGCAATCACTCCGTGACGACCCAGGAAATGCACCGGTAATGCGCGCAATTCCTATTGCATTTGCCGGTCGAGAAACTCTTCATGACTACGCGATTATTAATGCTGATGTGACTCATCCTCATATTGCGGCACGACATGCAAGTCTTATTACTGTATTAACGGCTTGGCACTTTTTAAGGAACCAAGGAACGAGTGATACATTGTTTTCGTTTTTAAATAACGAATTAGCAAGTGAAGGAATCGCAGAGCAACTTGCGTCGATTGATGCACTTCCTCATCCTGAACAACTTACTGAATCAGATTTTGTAGTACTCCACAGTACTCAACCTCTTCCTTTCGTTCCTTGGGATGACAACATTTATGGACTTCCTTGTGCAGCGCTTAAGACTGCATTGAACGTTGCTTACATTATGAAACACAGCATCTCCGCGTTTGATGCGCTCAAACAGAGTATTCGCATGGGTGGTGACGTAGACTCACTTGCTGCGGTGTGTACTGGTATTGCGTCAGGTGCTTATGGAACCGATTCGCTTCCTCGATTTTTATTTAACCAAACGGAAGGCCTTGGCCGTATGCAACAGCTTGGTGAACGGCTCTATGCAAAATTTCAGCATAATTAAACCGTTATGCAGTTTTCTATTTCAGAATTTCTCTGAACACTCGGTTTCGTTTATACTGTAATTCATGAACAAAGACTCGGTAAAGAAAATATTAGAAGAGCCTATTGTACTTCCAAGAAATCCAATCTGGGAAATTGTGAGAGTTTTTGGGCGAGATGAAATCATTGCACTTATTATTGGGACTGTGGGAACGGCGTTAGTAAGTCTCTTTGTAAGTAACTTGATTATGCTTGCACTTGCAGCACCAGTGATCGAGAAAATTGGATTCTTTATTGCTTACATCAAAGAACCTTCTGGCCTTAAAAAGGGATTCGCGAGCATGCTCAAGGATCTTATAGCCCATGATCCCCTCTATGCACTCCTTATGGTTATTGCACTTAGTTTATATAATGCACCTGCTTGGATACTTTCTATTTCATGTTTCATTATTGCGCTCGGAATAGTAGCAACCGGAGAAGTGCTCATTACTGAAATCCGTTATCGACTTCAATTTTTGAAATATAAAAAACTAGGATTTCGATTTGAATCATATTTAGAATCACGATTTTATATTAAAAAAGCAGACACAGAAAAAATCATTACTGACTTTGCACGAGAATTTAATTTACACAAAAGAGAATCTGCAAACTATCATGATTTATATTTCGCAACTAAACTTGAAAACTTTAACGGTCGCGAACCAGTGCTCAGACTTCGCCAGAGAACTCTTAATACCGTACAGACGTTTCAAATTGTTTATACCAAAGCTTCTGAAATGACGCGCAGTCACCCTACCCAATTTAATTACTACCCTTCAAGAAAAGATAAGGCCTGGATCAAGCTCGACCAACCAATGCCTTGGAGTATTAGCGATATTGAAAATGAATCAATTCGAAATCTCGGTCGTTCAATCAGTCTAGAACCAACTCGCGAAATCTTCTTCTCTCGATCTGTAGTACGCAACCCACAAACTATTTTAGTTTCGGTAGATCAAATTGAAAACGGTAATGATCCCCTTACGGTTATTGAAATAAAATCACGACTAGATACTGCGAGTAAAAAGGTATTTATTCAGGCCATGCGCCATGTAATGCTTAAACACGAAGTAATTCAAACTACTCACGGAAAAAGTGCCTTATTATAAAGCATGACGTTTGCGTGAGTATTATTTCACCTAGTTACATCTTAACCTCTACAATAAGGGCTTGTGCTCCACCATCGGTCACGAGTAGTATTTCGGATACTTTGGTAATGCGGGCCTGATCTCCAGCACTCAATAATTCACCATTAACGAAAACTTCGCCTTTACTTATATATATTAAACAACCCCAGCCTACCTCAAGAACTATTTTGGCTTCTTGTGTTGGAGTAAGTACTAATTTTGAAACGGTAGCATTCGCATACAGTGCCACGACTCCCGACTTTGTTCCAGACGCAAGCACCGTTACTGGATGTGTATCAACAATTTTTTTCTGTTCATAGCTTGTTACTGTAGTTTGATTAGAATGAAACCATAATTGATAAAGATGTATCGGAACATCATGTCGATTAAATTCAGAATGGACTACATGATTGCCCGCAGACATGCGTTGTACTTCTCCAGCAGTAAGCGTTTCCTTGTTTCCCATACTATCAGTATGCGTTAAGGTTCCTTCAAGAATAATAGTAAGTATTTCCATTTTTGCGTGTGGATGGTCTGGAAAACCAGCACCAGGTGCAATTACATCATCATTGAACACACGCAGTGCTCCAAAATTCATATTGGTAGCCTCGTGGTAGTGTCCAAATGAAAAGAGCCAATAGGTTTGTAGCGAGCCAAAGTCATTATAATACCGGTCTGCCGCTGGAATTTTTTTAATCATATATATAAGTGTACCAGACATTTATATATGACAAGGATTATTGACTAAATAATATAAAATGGTACTATACACTTCACTGTATTTTCAAACAAAATAACTGATTAAAAATGAAGAGAACGTTCGAAGAGATCGACTATGCGATCCGAAACAAATTATTTACTCCCCCAAAACCAATCGAGGTGCCCGATGCAAAAGCAAAGCTGCGCATTGCCGAACTCGATTCAGAGGGTAGACTTATCATTATGAAAAAGGATGATGGTCACGGACACATAGGTGTCATTGGACTAAAACCCGATATTTTATCGCTCTATACCTTAGGTTTTCTTGATGTAACTACTAAGCACCCTTTAATTGTTAGCGAACTACTCTCTGTTAAATTTCCCGAGGAAACGATACTGTGTAGTGAAATTACTTGCTTAGTAAACGGAAAGCAAGACCGTAATCAACTTACGAGCATTAATCGTGCAAAAGACGAAAAGGCTATTACTTATCCAACACGAACCGGAATTTTTCCTAAAATGTCTATCTTCAACACACTCATGTGGAACGGAGAAGACACAACTGCATGGACCAACTATGACCGCTACATGCAGGTGGTTGAGTATTTTAAGAAAAAAAGTAAAACATTCGACTATGTTCATGTTACAGAATTAGTACTTGGCTCACTTGCTGATGCACGTATCCGCGCACAAGAATCAAAATGGGAAGGAATGGTCTTATACGATCCTGACGCAACCACTGAAATCTTTATTAATAAAGGTGATGACATTCCACGACCTGATGGTTGTTGGAAAGACAAAGATCACTTCGAAGGTGATTTCGTAGCGTTTGCTTATGAACCAAGTACTGCAAAATCCCATCCAGGCGCTGTACGCGATTTCTGGATTGGGCTTCTCGACAAAAAAACAGGACTTGTTATTCCTATGGGTAAATGTGGGGGCGGTATGAAAAAGTCAGAGCGTATTAAGTATGCTAATCCTGATCTTTACCCACTACCGATTGAGGTGAGATATGAAAATATGTCTAAACATGGCAAATTAGTTCATCCACGCTTTAGACGCGTTCGTGATGAATCTGATAAAAAATGGCAGCAATGTATTGCAACACCTGAACAACTCAAACATGAGCTTGCAAAAACGGTACACCGCATTGACCCTCTTAATACTGAACGCATTATTCTTCGTGGTAAAAAACCAAAATATATTAAATAGTACTACACCCCCGAGCAATCGGGGGATTTTTTTGAATAATTATTATGAATCATTTATACTCGTTATATGAAAGCGCATCCTGAAAAAGTACTCATTATCCTTGAACGTGATAGCTATGAAAAAGACACTCAATTACTCAATCGATTAATTACCGCCCTTGCACCGAGTGGTTATACTCCTATTTGGTATAACCCTCACGGTGTGGGAAGTTCACAACTCGTTACATCACACCCATTTGTTAATGCACTACCTCGCTGGCTACGAATTCTTATTAAAGCCCTACTCCTCATGCGACATCCTTCACGACTCGGACATTATTTATCAAATGATGCTTGGCGTGAATCTACCATAGAAGGTCGCTGTATTAATCTAAAAAAATTTATAGGAACATTTAGCCCAGAAACTGAAATCGCAATTTTTTCACGATCTGCAGGCGGGCGTATTGCTTCAATCATTACTGACTCAACTGCAATTCGAAAAATCATATGCCTCGGATACCCCTTCAAACACCCCGACCAACCTGATGAACCAAGTCGCTATCGACATCTCGCACAACTACAGACACCCCTCCTCATTATTCAAGGGTCTCGTGATGTCTACGGTGGATATGGAATTAGAAATAACTACCGATTATCACCTGCAGTAGAATTAGATTTTATAGATACTGATCATGATTTCAAATTAAACAACGAACAATTTATCTGGGTAGTAAATCGTATTGTAAGATTTCTCAAATAATTGACATAATTATTAAAAGTGCTATTGTGAAATAGTATTTTTATTTTGATTACCTCATTATAAATCCTGCTCGTGAACAATATTATAACGACTCATTCTGGGAATACGCGTCACGCAGTTCTCATTCATCCTTTTGGGATATGTATTAAATTTCCAAAAATAAATCTTTTCGAAGGATTACGAAAACTATTCAAAATCATTCAGCTCTTGTTTGAAATATTTGTTGTGAAAACAAAAAAACAATGGGAATTGGAGTGGTATGTAAAATGGATTATATTTGGGCATTATGAACAAGTAGTTGTTAAGCCCGTAAGTTATTGCTGGATGCGCGGTATTATGGCAAATGGTAATGAATTCTATTACTACGTAACCAATAGTAGTAATCCATTATTGATACCAACTTATTTTTCATTTTTCGGCCTCATTAATATCCAACCTATCGTAAACCCTATGACAACCCATCGCTACGACTTGTTTTCATTATTTTGGAGATCGACAGAGATCCCCAATGAAATGATGGGTTGTGATTCTCACGCATGGGAATCACAGAATTTCACCCAACACCAGGATGGTACTATTGCGCTTTACGACTATGCCTCAACACGCGCATGGCCTATCGTTAAAAAATACGGACCTCGCTTTTCGAGAATTCTATTACCCACAATCACTTCATCGTAGTTGTGGTTTTTTATTTGAAAGAATGCTACAGTACTACCCAATTCATATTAAATAACCAGTACCTTAAAATTTATAGAATATGCAAATGAACGAGCATTTAACCAAGCTCCAAAAGGAGCAAGGAAACCTTTGTTTACAAATCCGCGCCCAATGGAACCTGATTCCTGAAATAGTGCGCGATCGTCATCGTAACAACACGTTTGATGTACTTACTTATTTCTTTAAGGAAATCATTGCCGCTTGCAATGAACACTTTCTTTGTATTGAATTTAATGTCCCTTCATTCCAAACACTGGGATCAGAAGGAATTCGCGCACTGGAATTTTTATGCAAGTTCAGTAAACAACTGAACTTTTTTACTATTTACGATGCAAATTTCAGTAGTAGCACAGCCAACATTCACGTAGCTATGCGCCCAACTCAACAATTGTCTGAGTATGTGTTTACGATGGCACAAGCGGTCACTGTAAATCCCTATTTCGGAAACAGTGACGGTATTGGCCATTTCCTCATGGCACCGAGTGAATCTGGAGCGTTTGTAACCACTCGCACAAAAGGATTTGATGCAGATGAATTCCAAACATTACTCGTTGCAGCAGATGCGCAAACATTCCAGTATTGGGATAAGTTTGGTAACTATGCGAAAGACCTGGTTAGTATTCTTGATCAGAAACTTATTCCTCTTTGGCTTCTGACAACTTATCGCGTAAGCGACCGTTGGGAATTTCCTGGTAAATGCTCTATTTCCATGAACAGCAACGACTTGGTAAATGACATTCGCCTTGCGCGCAAGGTTATCCAAAAGGAAATGTTTATTAAAGTTCCCTATTCTAATGATATGAAACAAATCATTGACAATGGTCGCCTTGAAAATACTAATCGAGGCGTTATCGTTACTGTTAGTGATCAAATCATTTATTTTGGCCGCGATGAACAATTCGCAGAAGCATCACGTGCCCGCGCACAATTTTATAAAGAACAACTTGCGTGAATTACAAAACCCTCCATTAAGGAGGGTTTATTTTTATTATTGACATTTTATATCAGAAGCATAGAGTAGATAAAACAAGGTCCTATGAAACTAATCATGACCAGTATCTTCTTTATAGTATGGTTTATGATGGGTACTTCACAACGTGTGTATGTACCTCAAAAACCTTATTCTGCAACTGATCGTTATAACGACAGCCTCCTTATTTACAACGTGTATAAAACACAAATAGAAATGATTCAACGCATTACTTCTATTAACCAGCGGTCTTGGTATGACCGTTCAGCTCATGATGACAGTATTATTGCATGTGCACTTATCAGGCTTAGGACATATAACAAGGTAGCCTATCAACCTGACTCTGAATTTAATCGCGAAGGAGTTGGCGTTGCCTTGCATTATCCAGCACCATCACTCCTCGAACATTCAGGACAGTTTGTCCAGAAAGTACTTTCGTTTCGATATTCTATTTTAGATACGCAAACGCATTTCATGCCAGATTCATCGGGTCGGAAAATACCCTATAACATTCGGTATTACTATGACCATGGTCGAATCATTGCTGAAGAACGCATAAACCCTATCACCTTTGAAAAAATTAATCAGTGACCCTTCGGGGTCTTTTTTGTCATTTTGGTAAATATAAGGTATAGTCCCGGTATGATCATCAAGAGCGCACAATTTTTACAAGGAATCGTCCCTACAAGTAGTCCTCTCGAACCCACTATTCCACAGGTTGTTTTATATGGTCGATCAAATGCTGGAAAATCATCTACAGTTAACTGCCTTACGGGAAATAAAAAATTAGCGCGTGCATCGGATACCCCGGGTCGCACTAAGGAAGCCAACGTATTCACAATCAATAAGTCATGGTACCTCATCGACATGCCTGGATACGGATATGCGGCAGCATCAAAAAATGATCGTGAATCCATTCATGGCTTGATTACATGGTTTATCCGCGAAACAGAAACAGAACAACGTAAGAGCGTATTAATCATTGATAGTAAAATCGGCCTCACGGACTCTGATCGAGAAATACTTACTATGCTTATTGAACAAGGCGAATCTATTACAATTCTCATGAACAAGATCGACCGCCTTACCCAAGCAAAAGTTTCTGCAACCACCAAGAAAGTCCGCGCTGAAATTCCGGCCGATATTACGATTATTCCCTTTTCAGCAAAGACTGGAAAGGGTATCCCAGCACTACTTGACTTAATTGGCAATTAGTGCTATAATTGTTTTACAACAAATAAATAAGGTATATGAAAAATTTAATAGGAATTTTAGCGCTTGCGCTCATTATGGTAACTGCATCAAGCTGTAGAAAACAGCGTGGCTGCACCCAAATTAACGCAGTAAACTATTCTCGAGTAGCCGAACAAGACGATGGCTCATGCTATTACGATAACGGCAACAATGGGAATAATGGCAATGGTGGTAATACTCAAGCTACAACAGCCAGTGTATGGACCAATGGTTCGAGACAGATTTATGTCTGGATCGGATACATAGATTCAAACAATATTAGCGGGCAGCGAAACACCGCACCTATGTGTAATAATGAATCGGGTTGCTTCCATACTGCGAAAGTAGTAGAAGGTGGCACTTATGATTTGTATGCACAATCGAATGACGGCAATGTATGGAGACAAACCATCACTATCGCAAAGGGTTGTAACACATATTTACTGGACCAGAGCGGCCTCCACAAAAAAGACTTAGACAGCGCTGGGTACACCATACCTATGCAGCCTATGCCTTCTATTGTAGATATGCGAAGACGCTAACAATTCAAAAACTATTTTGAACGCCTCGATTCCATCGGGGCGTTTTTTGTTACTTGACTTAATTATAAAAATAATGTATTATATTTCTATCTCTCATCGCTAACGATAAGACATTTTCTATTTTCATGAATAATTTTAAAAAGGGCGGATTTAATAAAGGAGGCTTCGGTGATCGAAAATCATTCGGAGGTAAACCTTCATTTGGTGGTAAATCATCTTTCGGTGGTAAGCCGGATTTCAAGAAAAAATCTTGGGACAAAGGTGGTAATGATTTTGGTGGCGATCGACAAATGTTCGACGCGGTATGTAGTGGATGTGGCAAGTCATGCCAAGTTCCCTTCCGACCATCAAACGGAAAAGAAGTTTTCTGTAACGACTGTTTCGGTAAAGTAAAAGGCGATGAAACATTTGTACGTAACGATTCACGCAGTGAATACCCTCGTGCAACTGGCGGACAAAACATTGACGCCGTAGTTCGACAATTACAAGTAGTTGCTTCAAAATTGGATCAACTTATTGGAATTATGAACGCACAAGCTAAACAAGCTCCTAAACCTGTTACTGAAAAGAAACCAGAAATTTCTGTAGTTACATCTGTAGTTGCTGAAGCAGCAGATTCTAAACCAGCTTTTATTAAGAAGGCTCCAGCAGTAAAAAAAGTAGCAGCTCCTAAAAAAGTTGCCGCCAAAAAAGCTCCAGCGAAGAAAAAGTAATCTAAAAAACCACCCGGCGAACCTGGGTGGTTTTGATTATTATTTTTTTTGATAAAGAAATGTTTGTCTCTCCAAGGACCAACCATCATCGGATATGTCTGATTCAAAACCCTCTACAGAGTCTACTAGTACCAAACCGTACTGAGTAGTGATGGAATCAATAAGTGAAAAAGCGTGCGCATACCCTATGGCTACACCAGAATCACGAACCACTGATGTAAAAGATGGATCCCAATGTATCCAGGTATCAAATGCAATGAATCCCTCCTTACAAACAATCCGTGCTGCTTCAGTAAGTACGTGAGTAATGTTATGAATATAACCTATCGAACAACATGAAACCACTAGTGCTTGCGATTCTGTATCTAGAGGAACTCCTTCGGATTCAAGATCGACACAATGGAGAAGTATTGAATCACGCAACGGGTGATTGTGCTTAATATCATCAAGCATATTTATTGCTCCATCAATAGCAACACTTTGTGAAAAATGAAAAGCTGTATTAAGTACCGGAATTGAAGGCCCCGGACCTGACCCTAAATCAGTCATACTTTTGTTTTCCAGAAAGGACTTTGCATAGGGTATTTGTGTAAGCATTGAAACAATGTCGTAACAGGGCCACACCGTACCTTGTTCATGCCACCATTTCCAATAATCACGCGGAGGGACTTGATCAGAGTTATAGTATTCTAATGCGTTCATTGATATTTTGTTTTTTGTACAGTACTATTTATATTACTTATTGTCAAACAACCCCCTGTTGTACTCGTAATACCTACACGTTATACTCTTAATCTATGCATACATTTTTTATGAACCTCTGGTCTACATTTGTACGAACCATGCACTCTATTCATTTCTTTAAATATGGATTTATGATGAATGACAGTATTTGGATTCATATGATTGGTGGCGGTATCCTCGGTAAAATTATTCACCGGTATTTACCAGCGAAGTACACCATTCTCATCGTACTTGGTATTGCTATTACCTGGGAGTTTATTGAAATATACCTTGAAACTCCAAACAAGGCGGCACTCCTTGCGGTGTACGGTTCAGTAGAACGGTATATCTATGACAGTATTGGTGATATTATCGGCGCTGTTATTATTGCAGCACTCTGCATTTTCTAATTAAAATCCTTACATAGTTACTGTGCAAGGATTTTTAACCCTTCTCTTTTCCTAAAAAATGTCTATACTACGGCTATGAATTATGACGTTGCGGAATTACTCGCACTCAAACCAAATCTGACCGCGGACGAACAAGCACTCATTGTGCGAGCTTTTGAGTTCAGTAAACAAGCGCACGAAACTCAAAAACGTAACAGTGGCGAACCGTATTTCTACCACCTATTTAAAACGGCTGAAATTCTTGCAACTATGAATGCTGATGCAGTGACCATCGCTGCAGGATTACTGCATGACGTTCTCGAAGACACAGCAACTACCGAAACAGAACTCACTGAAGAATTTGGTCAGGAAATTGTAACTTTGGTGGAAGGAGTAACAAAGCTAGGTCATTTAAAATACAAAGGTATCGAACGCCACGCTGAATCCTTGCGTAAATTTTTCATCGCAAGTGCTCATGATATTCGAGTGGTAGTAATCAAGCTTGCTGATCGATTGCACAACATATCAACTCTTGAACACGTGCGTCCTGAAAAACAGAAGCGTATCGCTCTTGAAACCTTGCAAATTTATGCACGCCTCGCTGATCGATTAGGAATGGGTAAAATGAAAGCGCAATTGGAAGACAAGGCATTCCCTTTTGCGTATCCGGAAGAATACCTCAAGGTGCAAAAGTTGTTGAATGAATTTACATCGCACGGGGAACAACACCTTACTCAAGTAGCAGAAACGTTACGTGATGAACTTAAAATACTTGATGCAAATATCACCAGTTTGAACTACCGTGTAAAACATTTATTTAGTTTATGGGAAAAGTTAAAACTTAACGATTACGACATTGGGAAAATATTCGATATCTTCGCCTTGCGTATTTTAGTTCCAACGGTTGGTGATTGTTACCAAGCATTGGGTATTATTCACGGACTCTACAAGCCTTTGCCTGGGAAGTTTAAAGACTATATTGCACTTCCTAAAAAGAACGGCTACCAGTCACTCCATACTACCGTATTTGATGGATCAGGAGGAATCATTGAAATCCAAATCCGAACGGTAACCATGCACGAAGAAGCCGAATACGGAATTTATTCCCATGTGGGATACAAAGAAACCAATAAAGGAATTGTTGGTGGTGCAACCCATACCAAAACCCATTGGACTAAGGAACTCCTCGAGGCGCAGCGAACCATGCAAAAACCAGAAGAATTCCTGAGTCATCTAAAACTCGACTTCTTCACCGAGCGAGTATTCGTGTACACACCCCAAGGTGATGTTATCGAGCTCCCTAAAGGTGCCTGTGTTATTGATTTTGCGTATGCTATCCATTCAGATATTGGGAACCATATTTTCGGAGCAAAGATCAATGGCAAAATGGCACAGCTCCACACTCAAGTTCACCAAGGTGACATTATTGAAATTCTCACCAGTGATAAAAATAAACCCAACCGAAAATGGCTGGAATTTTGTAAGACCACTCTTGCGAAACAACAGATCAGAAAACATATCAAGGAACATGGAGGTATGATCGACAAAATGCTCTTGCAATAATGCAAGAGCATTTTGGTATACTAACTCCATGAAACGAATTTATAAAGTTGTTGCAATCACTGTTGTAGTCATCAGCATCATCGTAGCCAGTGGTATTATTTTTTTTGGTCGCGTAATTCCACGGAATACTCCTGATCATGGTATTGTCGCACCCGCATCAGGAAAAATTATCAGCATCTTTGACACGGATAATCCAACCATTGTTTTTGAAAAGCAGGGTGTTACCAATAACGTAACCCTCCCTGAATTTTCTGGCCCGGTTCATGTAATTCTTATTGAACTCAATCTAGGTGATGTTCATGTGCAACGTTCTCCTATTTCTGGAACCATTGTCCGCATGGACCATTTTGACGGTGACCATGTAAATGCACTTGGCTCAGAAAAAACTACGATTGCGGCAACCAATGAAAAAGTAGTTTCTGTGTTTAAAAATAATACAACTACCATAGGAGTAGTGCAAGTAGCAGGACGTGCCGCACGAAGAATTAGAAACAGTGCACCAGTCGGATCATCTGTGACTACTGGTCAAATGTACGGACGTATCCTCCTGGGTTCACAAGTAGTCGTTATTATTCCTCAGCACATTCCTCTCAATGTTCAACTGGGTGAAAAACTCGTAGACGGTGAAACACTCCTTGTCAACCAGTAACAACGTTTGACTGATTAACAAATTAATGTTAGTTTAATCAAGTATCTCATTCTTCATTTTAAAAAAATTGTCTTATGACATTAATCGCCTCTCAAGTTAAGACCCTTGATGATATTCTCAAGGAAAAAATTCGAACGGTTCCTGATTTCCCTGAAAAAGGAGTCCAGTTCAAAGACATCCAGAGCGTACTTATTGACGCAGAACTTCGTAAACTAGTTAAGGAAGGCCTTATCAAGGCCGTTCCTATGAATGGTAGCGAATTCGCGTTTGATGCCGTACTTTGTTTTGACGCACGCGGGTTCATATTCGCAGGCGCTATTGCAGATGCCGCAGGTGTAGGCGTTATCATGGCCCGTAAAAAGGGTAAGTTACCTCCACCGGTAATTAGCCAGGAATATTTGAAAGAATATGGCCCTGATTTATTACAAGTAGAGGAAGGACTTATTAAGCCAGGAATGCGCATCCTTATTCATGACGATGCTTTGGCTACTGGCGGAACATCTGCTGCAGCCGCTATTATTGTTCAAAAC
Organism: bacterium; assembly: GCA_037144045.1. GTDB lineage: Bacteria > Patescibacteriota > Minisyncoccia > Phycocordibacterales > UBA1006 > CAIXMG01. Next base: position 45,556 of record JBAWXN010000002.1, read on the forward strand.
TGTGGCGGTATTGTTGTCGGTTTTAATTACATCATTGAGCTCGAAGCGCTTGGTGGCAAGAAAGTACTTGCACAATACGTTGCAGATCCTGCACTCATCACGAGTCTGGTAACCTACCGTTAATAGCATCACAGCTAATATTTTTACTTATGAGAGACCCAACCCGGGTCTCTTTTTATTGACTTTAGACTGAAATAACGTATAGTAGCAAAAAATTCGATCAATGGCAGATTTAAAATTATTCATTGCTTTCCTAGGAGGCAAACAAGGGGATGACAAAATTGAGTCTCACAATTTATTTTTTGGAGTTGGTGAAACATTTGAATCACTCCTCCCTGCAATTAAAAAATCATGGAAAGGAGTCAAGAAACTTCACGTTGATTCCTGGATGGCAATTGAGCAGGTTGACGGACACGCCATAAAGGTTACCCGTAATGAAGGTAGTCAACCTCATAATCCAGAACTTTTTCCAAAATTACTATTGGTAAATATTGGATTCTACAAACGCGCAGAACTAGGCGAACAACACCGCCTTATCACCCTCCTCCTGAAGAACGAATCGGAAACTATTCATAACAAACTTATGAAAAGTGATCCTGACTTTTTTAAAGGTCAAAGTGGTACCGAACCTGGCAGGTCTCATGTTGATGACCAACATAATCTATCCCAGGCACAGGAATACGATACCGATGACGTATTTAATATCAGCGAAGAAATTCCTGATTGCCTGTTTGAATTTATTCCTTTATCGAAAAATGAATTACGTATTATTGAACCGACTTCCGGATTTCTGTTTCTTAAAGAATTAGCAGCACTTCCTGAGTAATAATAAAACCCACCGCATCATAGGTGGGTTTATGTTATGACACAAAACCAAGAGAAGGAATACTGAATTGTTTTGCGAATCTTTTTACAGTACCCACAGTTTTCATAGTATTCGATCCCCGGGGAATACTTGAACCGATCCATACTAATGGTATGCCGTATTTATTCTGAAGCTTATCAAGTGACTCATAGATAGTATCAGTGACTGTTGATTTTTCAGATTCATTAAAAAGGTTCAGTGATGTTTCCCTATATGAACTTAGTTGTGAAACCGTAACCCCTGTAGCGCGATACATTACCCCTTTCTGGAAAAGAGTATTAAATCGTAATCGAATAATACGCATCATTTCCCTAGGAGTAGCAGCTGCATAAGGAAGTTCAAAGTCTACCATTTCATAGGTAAATTGCTGAGTCTTAAGGAATATCGACACTTTCTTGGCGAATGTCCCCCGCGAGCGAAGTGTCTTACACACGTGTTCAACGTTTCGCACTAATTCAGCAAACACATACGACTCATCCTGTGAAGGTTTACTAAATGTTCGGGTTCGACTGGTTGACTGATACTCTCTACGACTCCCGTCATGAAGTGAAAATATTTTAACCCCTTGCAGTTCTTGATGTATTTCCTGGCACGGTTTCGAGAAGAAACTTCGCACCCAACTATCTTCTTTAACGGTAAACTGAAATGCTGTAGCGATGCCCCACTTACGTAAAATAATTGCCGTGCGTCGGCCTATTCCCCAAACATCCTCAATGGCAACTTGATTTAAAAACGCGTCTATTTCATTCCCTGGAACCACAGTAAGCCCTGAAGGTTTTTTAAATCCTGAAGCGATTTTTGCGAGTGTTTTAGTAATGGAAACTCCTACGGAAAAAGTAATCCCGAGTTCTGATTCTAAATCACGCTTCATTCGTTCAGCAATTTCTGTGTAATTCATATGCAGTTCATGGGCTAATTCTGTAATATCAACAAAACACTCATCAATACTGTAAGCTTCTACTTTTTTAGTATAGCGTTTAAGGATTGCAATCATGCGCTGTGAGTAAGCCTCATACACCTGGAAATCGGAACTAATCGCTACTAACCCAGGACAAAGCTTTCTTGCGTCAGAGAGTTTCATAGCTCGGGTAATTCCTCGTTTTTTCGCTTCTTGTGACATTGCCGACACAATACCCTTTTCGAGTCCTGTTATTACCGGCAACCCTTTCAGATCGGGACGACTTGCGAGTTCACATGCTACGAAAAATGAATCACCATCCACGTGTAAAAACGCCCGAGGAAACGGTTCGTAAATTTTTGTTTTCATATAATTTTAATTAATTACGTAAATGATTAATACTTCCTCACTACCCCTTTTACTACCGCTGCAATTTTTAGTTCTTCTGTTGGGTAAATATTTTTAAAATCTTTGTTTGCAGGTTCCAAATACATTTTTCCGTTTTTCTTGCGTAAGTATTTCATGGTCCAACCTCCATCTACTTCCGCAATCACAATATCACCTTCACGGGCATTTTGAGTTCGTTCTGCAATAACCAAGTCACCTTCACATATTCCTGCCTCAATCATTGAATCACCTTTCACTTCGAGAATGTAGGTTGATTCTTTTTTCTCGATAAGATAGTCATCGATACTCATGGTGTCTGAACTTGTTTCTTCTGCAGTCGTCGGAAATCCCGCCTCAACAAGTCCGAGTACAGGCACTTCATCAAACATACGTGTTGGTATGAGTTTACCTGCTGAATCCTTATCGACGATTCCTTCATCAATCATTTTATCAATGAGTTTGGCCACTGCGTTTTTAGACTTGAATCCAACCAATTCCATAATTTCGGTATACGAGGGCATTCGTTTATGGTTTTGATAAAACCCCATTATTTTTTCTTTATAAGAGTGAAACATAGTAGTATCTTATGCGAATGAAAATGATCGTGCAACTCGCAACCCTGGAGTACGCACCGTTCGTCGACTCAAGACATCCAGGTGAGCCACGAGAAACTTATGACGTTTTGCTTCTTTTTTGTACGATTTACCACGAATAATTTTCATATCAATTTTTTCATTGATAATCTTTATTTCGTGTAGCAATTCGTGAATTGTTTTTTCTTTACTCATATAAATATAATGTGATTTAAAACGGCCTCTTAATAACAAACACAGTATAGGTGAACGTTCGTTCACTGTCAAAGGATTTCGAGAATTTTCTTGTGGATAACTAAAAAATCCCCGAATAACACAGGGATTTAGTAACTATTATTTAATTAGCGCGCGAGGTACTTGAGTAAACTTTTTTGAATGACTTTGCTAAACCTTAGTTTAATAAGGGCACTATCTTTTATCTGACGCACTCGTTCCCTAGATAAGCCTCCAATCAAATACCCTATTTCTTCTAAAGTCATTGGATCGTGCCCTGAACCAATACCAAAATAAAGTCGGAGTATTTGCTGCTCTCTTAACGTAAGAGTATTTAATATCCTATCAAGATCACTTTTTAGAGACACTTGTTCAAAAAGTTCAGTATCAAGCCATGGAGCATGCGGCTCAAGAAGTCGGTTAACGTATGCTTCGCCTTCTGATTTATCAAGAGGTGCATCCAAGCTTACTGTTCCAATAACCATGTCGCGTGTACTAATCACTTCATCCAAAGAAATATTCATAATTTCTGAAAGTTCGTCGTCGGTGGGCTCACGTTCATACTCCGATAAAAAGTCGTTTTCCGCTTTGTATACTTTATAAAGCAGGGTAACTTTATTTTGAGGAATACGAATATGTCTTGAATTATCTGCGAGGGCCTTTATAATACTTTGCCTTATCCACCATACCGCATACGAAATAAATTTAAATCCACGCGTTTCATCAAATTTCCAAGCAGCCTTCAGTAATCCCAGATTACCTTCATTGATAAGATCAATAAGTGGTAACCCGTAATTTTGATACTGTTTTGCAACTGATACTACAAAACGTAAATTTGCTCCTATTAGTTTTTCAAGAGCTTGGACATCGCCCTTACGAATAAGAATCGCAAGTTCTACTTCTTGCTCTGGAGTGATCAAATCTACACTAGAGATATCTTTTAAATACTGATCGAGTACATCACCTTCCCGTGAAGTAATTGATTTTTTAATTTTGAGCTGCCGCATGGGTTCATAGGTTTTTTTGATAGTAACTCATACTATTTAATTTGTCAAAAATAAAACCCGCTGATGGTATCAGCGGGTTCACTTATTAAATTAACTATAAAGAATTATGCAACTACTGCTTCACCGTGCTCAACCAAAATATTTGCAACGCGATCGCGCACTTGTTCTGCAAAGTCGGTTGTGGAAAGCGTTGTTGCAAAATGCATATCACCAGTTCCAATACCTTCTTTATACAAGCTCGCTATAGCATTACGAATTGCATTTGCTTCGGTTTCACAATCTGCATGATCAAGCATCATCGCAAACGCAAGAAGGAACGCGGTAGGGTTGGCAATATTTTTACCCGCAATATCGTCTGCAGTACCACCAATAGCCTCAAACATAGCATGCGTATCGCCAACATTCGCACCGGCTGCAGTAGGAACACCTCCTACCTGAGCTGCTGCAGCATCTGACAAATAATCACCATTAAGGTTCATAGTAACAATAACCTCGAACCGTTTTGGATTACGCAATATTTGTTGAAACGCATCATCGGCAATAATCGTATCCACATAAACCAGCGACTCACGTTCTTCTTCTGAAAAACGAGATTCCTCGCCTTTAAAGTAAACACGCTTACCATAGGTATCACGTATGTAGTCCAAGCACCATTGCTTGAAAGAACCCTCCGTGTATTTCATGATATTACCTTTATGTACAATGCACACTTTCTTGCGATTGTGAGCAAGCGCATATTCCATAGCACTACCAATTATTTTTTTGGTTGTTTCTAAAGAAATGAATTTAATACCGGCACCAACTAGGTCTGTTTTAAAATGATCTGGTAATTTTTTTCGCCAGTTATCAGAAACAAATTCTATCAAGTCGGCCACCTCTTGTGAACCCGGCTCTGCTTCAATACCCATATATACGTCTTCTGTGTTTTCACGGAAGATTACCACATTTAAATCCTGAGGGTTTTTCACAGGAGTTTGTACTCCTTCGAAGTAAGTAATGGGGCGAATATTCGCAAACAATTTTAAAGCTGAGCGCAGTGCAACGTTTGCAGATTGAGGACCTGTACCTTCTTGGGTTCTCGTAGGTCCTTTCATACTAATCGTGTAATTTTTAAACAAATCAATAGTTGCTTCGCTCAATGGCCCTTGTTCACCACCGGGCATTTTTTTTCGAAACTGCATTACCACCTCAACAGTTAAATCAATAGTTGAAATTCCTTTTTCGACAATGCGCAGTGCGCGAGCAAAATCTTCACCAATACCTTCACCAATTAAGTGGAGGTATTTGAGTACTTTTTTCTTTTTCATGTTATAAATTTTATTTATTATAAATAATTTAAATTAAAAGTCAAGTAACCGAACCCGCTTGACTCGACTTCGTGTTAAGTATACACTAAATAGTCTATGAAACACACTAAATCAGCTCGTACTTATATTGGTTATAGTATTGCTACCCTCTTATCACTAAGCCTTATTATTGCGTCACTTAACGGTTGGGCTTCCCTGTCATTAATCGAAACCCTTGCCTTTATTACTGGAGGTATCACGGTGTGGCTAGTAGTTAAAGAAAACATATGGAACTGGCCCATTGGTATCGCAAATTCAGCATTCTTCGTAGTCCTCTTCCTTGAAGCAAAACTCTACGCGGATATGGCACTCCAGGTCGTATATATCATCCTTGGATTTTTGGGATGGTACTGGTGGTTATTTGGGGGCAAGAACAAAGCCAAGCTTACTATTGAAAAAATCCCGATTAAAACTGCAATCGTTCTAGGAGTAATCGGGATCCTGGGAACGATTGGTGCAACGTATTACTTACAAAGTATTGGTGATAGTGCCCCATTCCTTGATGGGCTTACCACCATACTCAGTCTTATTGCCCAATATTTACTCACTAAAAAATACCTCGAGAACTGGTATGTGTGGATCACTGCTGATGTTATCTATATTGGACTATATGCAAGTAAGGGACTGTATCTCACTTCGATTCTGTATATAGTATTCCTCGTAATGTGTATTATCGGACTTAATGAATGGCGTGCTACACGCAAAACCTATGTTTAATCATGGACTCGTAGTTGGAAAATTTTATCCACCCCACCTTGGGCACAGCTTCCTTATTGAAACTGCCCTGAAACATTGCACGAAAGTTTCAGTAATTCTGTGCTGGAAAAAAAGTGAGACGATTCCAGGAATGCTTCGTGCTCAGTGGCTCAAAAAAATACATCCCGCGATTGACTTAAAAGTGGTTGAAGATATTCATTTACGCGATGACGACTCAGAAGGATGGGCAGCATTCACCAAAGGAATCCTAGGAACGAATCCTGATGCGGTTTTCACATCAGAATCATATGGTGATCCTTACGCATCATTCCTAGGATGTATACATATACTTGTAGATAAGGAACGAGCATCTATCCCTATTTCCGCAACTATGGTTCGTAAAAACCCTATCACCTATGGAAAATATTTACATCCAATTGTTCGAGCGCATTTTGCCCGCAAGGTATGCATTGTAGGCGCAGAGTCAACAGGAACGACTACATTATCAAAAGCACTTGCGGAACATTACAAAACAGTTTGGGTTCCTGAATACGGACGTATCTATTCCGAAGCAAAATTTTCAAGCACTAACGGAACTGAATGGACGAGTGCAGAATTTACCGCTATTGCTCAAGAACAAGTTCGTATGGAACGATTACTTGCCGAACAATCAAACGGACTCGTCATTTGCGATACCGATCCGTTTGCAACGAGTATTTGGCATGAACGATACATGCATGCACCATCACCGGATGTTGAAGCGATCGCCAATCAAAATAATTACGACTTATACATTGTAACTGGTGATGAAATTCCTTTTGTACAAGACGGTTACCGGGATGGTGAATCTATCCGTCATTGGATGCACAATCGATTTATTGAAAAACTCGAACAGACACATCGTGACTACATTCTTGTTACCGGAAGTCACGAAGACCGTATGACTGCCGCAACCAAAGCAATTGATGCATTGCTATAAAAAAATAAACCACCCTTATTTCAGGGTGGTTTTGTTTTTATGAATCAAACTTTTCAATAATCGCTTTTGCTTGCTCTATGGAACGATTTAAATTTTCTTTAGCTTGTTTTTCATAGCGGCTACGAAAATAGTCTGTAAAATAGATGTGCGAGCGGTGCATGAATGTTTGCAAAATATTAAGTCTCCGCGGATAAAACTGTTCATCATATACCCAGTCGTATTCTTTACGAATTCCCTCTTCATATTTTTGAAACAAGCGCTCATTCGCTCCTAATACCATCAAATCAAGGTCTAACAAAATTTGAGTATCACGATCTCGGGTTGGTTTTTCATGCTTTGTTGCTAAAATCATTTCGTCAGCCTTTTCAGCAAACGAAAGCGGTAGTCCTAATTCTAGCGCCAACTCTCTTGCTACCTGACCACTCCGCTCTTCATTCTGATGTCGTCCCGCCATGGTAAGGTTGTAAAAGTCATGCAACCAAATAGTAAACTCGACTAGAGTTGGATTTTCACAGAGATGTCTTACTAATTTGAAATTAGCAATCATATCACCAGCATGTCCAATACCATGATGAACTCTTTGACGCTCCAAATAAGGCGTAACTATTTTGGTCCAAAATTCAGTTTCATTGCCATGGGCACCCATACCTTGTAAATTTTTAAACAAGTCATGATGCTTTGCAATGATTTGAATGAGTACCGCAGGTGAAACCTTTTTGGCAACAAGCGCTTCCCAACCCTTACATTCAAGTCCTACCGGTCCAACAATGAGTCGAACTGCTGAGGAACTTACATCACGCAATTCCTCAGGAGATTCAATAAATATTGTTTCAACTGATGGATTAATTTCGAAGTTCAATGCCGCCATCATTTGCTCGTATTCATTATCTACTGCGTTGCGAATTCCACGAATGAAATATTTCGCACCGATTGATTCAGCATAGTCCACTGAATAAATACCACTGAATGTAGTAACCGGAACATGAGCTGGCACAATGGCGCGTACCATGTCGCAGCGTTGCTCGATAGTAAAGTCGCCTTTCTTGGCTGGGTTATAAGTAACTGCTACTGCAAGTTCATCGTACCTGCTGAGTGCCTCCTTGATAAGCCACTCGTGACCGCGTGTTGGAGGATCAGCAGAAAACACAAATAATGCTTTGGTTTTTTCTGGTTTCATAATTAACTGATTAAGGTTGTTATACAATTGCAAAACGTGTTGCTCAAGCTGTTGTTCGTTACCACTATTATCGATAACGAAATTAGCTTTTTCTTTTTTAATCGATTGAGCAATTTGTAAGCTCATACGAGCGCGTACGTCTGATTCTTGCATGGCACGATTACCGTTACACAATCTATCAATCTGCACTGATTCATCACAGGTAACCATGATGATGGTATCGTAGTGACATTCACTCTGAACTTCGAACAAAATGGCAGATTCTACTACGAGCAATCCATACTGCATAGCATTAAATTGTTCATCTACTTTTTTCCAAACGAGCGGATGAATAAATTGTTGATACGCATCAAGAAGTTGCCTATTACTAAAAAGTGCTTCTGCGAGTCGTTTACGATCTTCGCTTTTTGAGAAATCAACAGAGAATCCTACCAGCTGAGTAATTGTTTCCGCGTGTTCAGGTAATGCAGCAATTTGTTTTGCAAGAGTATCAGTATCAACAAGTGATACATGTGGATATGCAGCCAGGAGTTGTGAAACCGCGCTTTTACCGCAGCCAATATTTCCTGTAAGTCCTACTTTGAGTTTAGATGGTTTATTCATATACATTATTATGTTTTGGTGATCAATCTTTCCTCTAATCTACACTATTGTCAGTATTAGTCTAATGTGTATAATAACAATTATACAACTATGAATGAACCACGAAAACAACTTGAAGCGCTTGGATTTACCGATTCTGAAATCACGGTGTACCTAGCTATGATTTCAGGAACCATGAATGCGCGTGACATTATTAAGGCAACAGGACTCAAACGACCTACGGTTTATTACGCTATTGGATGTCTTGAAAAAAGAGGCCTCATTAGTAGAACCGGTAAAGATGGTGACGGAAAGTTATTCCTCGAACCCATTTCGAAACTCGAGCGCTTATCAGAAGAAAAACTGCGTGAATCAGCAGGACTCCATGAGGCTATTAGTAACCTTGTTCCCTTCCTTGAATCACAACAATCAACAGTTGGCGAAAAACCAACGGTTGCTTTTTTCGAAGGCCGTGAAGCCGTCGAGCAAGTAATTATGGAAATGCTGTACTGCAAGAAAAAACAGGTTGATTCCATTGTTCCGAAAGAAAACTTCTTCTGGCAAGTAGGTCGCGATTTTGTAAGTAAATTTGTAAATGAACGTCGACGACGAGGTATTCACACGAAAAACATTTGGCAAGTGGAAGTCGAACCTGAACTTATCCATAAATACTACCCAAGCCCGTCTGAGGTTCGGATTGCCCCTGATTCGATGAAAAAGTTTGATAGCACCGTGTTCCTCTATGATGATAAAACACTCTATGTATCGTCAAAGAAAAATGGCTATGCCATCCTTATGACATCCCAGGAACATCACGATACCATGCGCGCTTGGTTCAATGCTATTTGGGCATCAGCACGTGCACACCAAAAATAATGCGTGCTATACTTATTTGTATGAAACACTTTAACCTACAACGCACTATTATCGGTTCCTTGCTCACATTTACCATTCTGGTTAGTCCCGTGTTCGCTGCAGCAGCCGTTGATCAAAACCTTGAACTTAAAAAAGAATTTGCGAAAGATGTTCCAACGAGTTATTCAGACGCTATTAAAAATGGGATGAGTGGTAACATTAGCGCAACTGCATCGGTTACCACACCTATAGCACCTGTGGACGCTCAATTTACTTTTTCACAATCTGATCAAGATCAAGTACGCGTCGTATATATGGGTCACGCATTATTATTTGGGTTCCTCCCAGTACCCATCGAAATAGAAGCAGCAGTTGATGCATCAGGACAAGTACGCATTGCATTGCCATGGTACCGGTTTGCATTACGATCAGAAGATTCCGCAACGGTTGAAAATAGTATTTCAACAACCATCCAAGCGCAGACGACTCTTCCTTCACCTGACAATACCTTGTCGCAACACGAACAAGACCTCCTTATGAAGATCTTAAAAGACACGCTTCCGCTACACTTTACCCAAGCAGGACTTATTAATACGTAATACCTATTCTTTATATGGCAACACCCGGCAGTATGGAATTTAAATTCCCCACCAACGATGCAGGTATGTTCGTTTCTCAAGAAGAACTTACCAAGCAACAAGACGAGCTCAAAATTCAAGAAATTTCAAAACTCACCAAGGCAGTGCCTCATGTGATCAAAAAAGAAGCTGACGGCGAATGGACCGTAAGCGGATTCACTATTGAAGACTATCTACGCCTTCATGAAGGTAATGATAATAGTGACATGTGGAAACGTAACAAATAGAGATACTAAAAGGCCGGTCGCTGCGCGACCGGCCTTTTAGTTATAACAACTACTTATTCCAATTCCACAATAACATCACTCTGCGCAAATCGCATCTTTGGCATAGCCGCAGCGGTATCATCTGCAGATCTAAATCCAACCCCTGCAATTACTACCGTGGTTAGGTGTTGTTCTGATAATCCTAGGATTGTATCAAATTGCGCCGGATCAAATCCCTCCATTGGTGCTGCATCAATTGATTCATGAGCCAATGATGTGAGTAATGTTCCGAGTGCAATATAAGCCTGACGTGCTGCCCATTCAGTTACAGCTGCAGGCGTCATTCCAGAAACCTTTCCTTTAATCATGTCACCATATCCTTTGAGAACATCTTCTGAAATTCCTTTGACTTCCGCAACGTGTTTAATAAATTGATCTACGTACGCACTATCAAGGTTGGTAGGCACTGTAAATACTACGAGTTGTGAAGCGTCAGTAATTTGTGGTTGACCGTATCCAGCGGCGCGCAGTTTTTCACGTAGTTCAGTATTACTAATAATAAAAAATTTCCATGGTTGTACCCCGAATGATGATGGTGCCAATCGCAATGATTCTTTTACTAGTTCAAATTGTTCGTTTGATAATTTTTTACTAGCGTCAAAGTGCTTTGTTGCATAACGCCAGTTAAGAGCTTCGATACTGTTCATAATAGATACTATATTTTATATTAATAGAATACGAGTATACACCCGTTACTTTACTTTGTAAAGTAGTTATATATTATGCTACACTCTCACTATGAACCTTATTCGCGTCAAAGCTTTTCCTGATGCTAAAAAAGAACACGTCGAGGAAGTATCCCCAAACGTGCTCCGTATATTTATCCGTGAATCCGCAGAACGCAACATGGCGAATCACGCTGTAATAAAGGCAACTGCAAAATTCTACAACATTCCCGAGAAGAGACTTATTATCAAAACCGACCACCGCGCGCAAAACAAAACCCTCTTGATTCTTGGCTCATAAATGTCTATACTGCCACCATTATCCTTAATTAATACTATTCTTATGAACCTTTGGCACGATATTCCACGAGGAAAAGACATTCCTAACGAATTTAATACCATTATTGAAATCCCAAAAGGATCTTTCAATAAATACGAAATCGATAAAGAAACCGGGCTTATCGCTCTCGACCGAGCGAACTATTCTGCGGCCCCTTATCCATTCGATTATGGATATGTTCCCCAAACCCTGTGGGGTGATGGTGACCCTCTTGATGTCATTCTCCTTACTACCTATCCATTATTCCCAGGAATCTTGGTAAAGGCGCGACCTATCGCAGTTATGGATATGACCGATACTGGTGAATCAGATGCAAAAATTATTGCAGTTCCGGTAGACGATAAACGATTCGATGATGTACATGATCTTGCCGACTTGAATAAGCACAACCTTAAGGAATTCACCCATTTCTGGGAAACCTATAAAGAACTCAAGAAGGGTGAAAAAGGTACGGTTTCTATTAATGGTATTTACGACAAGGCAACCGCTATTGCAAATATTAACGAAAGTATTAAGTTATACGACGAAAAATACGGGAAATAACTATTTTCGGTTATCCACAGAGATCCTGACAATCAGGGTCTTTTGTGTTATTATAAGAGTATATGACATTTAAGACCTTTATTGGTGCAACAACCCTTGCTTTAGCCCTTACCGTTCAAGCAGGATTTGTATACGCAGCAGAACCTGAAACACTCCCTGTTTCAGAAACTGTTACTGTTGCCACCGAACCAACAACCGAAGTAGCTATCACTGCTTCAAGTACTGACCCGATCGTACTTGCAACAGAAGAACTTGCTTCTCTCAAACTTCGCGAACAAGACCCAGAAACAGGTTCATTCACCAAGTTCCTCCTTCGATTTAAAATCCGACAATTGGAAAACCAGTTGAACATTAAAAAAGCACTGAAATAGTGCTTTTTTAATTATTTATGTTACAGTAAAACCCTATGTCACAGCCAACAATCACAAAACTTGAAAAGTCTCGTGTTGAAATTAAAGCAGTAGTTCCTGCTGCAACATTCGACAGTTATAAGCAAAAAGCCCTTGAATCTATTGGAAAAGTTGCAAAAATTGATGGATTCCGTCCCGGCCATATTCCAGCGAACGTGGTGGAAAAGCACGTAGGTGATGCTGGCATCCTCGATGAAATGGCGCAAATTGCTATCATGGACGCTTACCCAACCATTCTTACTGAAAATAAGATCGACGCTATTGGGCGCCCAGAAATTCAAATTACTAAAATTGCCATGGGTAACGATTTGGAATTTACTGCGACAACCGCAGTGCTTCCTACTGTTGAACTTGCTGACTACAAAAAAATTGCAAAGGAATCAAATAAGTCAGAAACTGAGGTATCAGTAGACGAAACCGAAATAAATGCAGCACTTACTGAATTGCGACAAATGCGCGCGCATAACGAACTCCATGAACTAGGTGTTGAACATCACGATCATGACCATACTAAAATTTCAGAAGAAAGCCTTCCTGAACTTACTGATGATTTTGTAAAAACACTCGGTAAATTCGAAGGGATCGAAGACTTCAAAACTAAACTTCGTGAAAACCTATTGAAAGAAAAACAAGCAAAGGAAGTAGAAAAGAAACGAGTAACCCTTATTGATGGCATCATCGATGGATCAACTATCGATTTACCGGACATACTTGTTGATTTCGAACTCGATAAAATGATGCAACAATTCGCTCACGACATTTCTATGATGGGAATGACTATGGATGATTACATGAAGCGCATCGAAAAATCTGAAGCTGACCTTAAAAAGGACTGGTACGATAACGCAGTAAAACGAGCAAAGATGCAGCTCATTCTCGATGAAATTGCCACTCAAGAAAAACTAGCTCCGACCGATGAAGAAATTCAAGCAGAAGTTGCAAAGATTATGGATATGTATAAAGACGCAAAAGACATTTCGGAAGACCGAGCTCGCGCGTATGTAATGCAAATCCTCACTAACGCAAAAGCGTTTGAATATTTGGAAGGATTGAAGTAATTCCCACCAAATCCCCTAGGGGATTTTTTGGTACTAAAAAACCCGATGCAATTTGCATCGGGGGCGTCATGAATAAACCAATACACTGTATTACAGTGAAGCTTTCTGCAGCTGTTTAGTGTTTGCCTGCGATCCTATAGCGCGTTGTACATATCCGTACTTCGCCTCATCGGATTTTACCATGTCGGCTTTAAACGGCATTTTATGCTCCAGCAGTACCTTTCGTGGTACGCGGGCAGTGATCGTATCGCCACTGTTTGTTACTACATCACACAGCGGGGTACCGATAGTTCCGGCAGTTATTACATGGTCAGAAACAGTATTATTCTGATGCAGACCAATCACTGTTACCACGTGGTGCTGAGCACAGCTTTGAAGCATTGCTGCAATAATCATTACCATAAAACCGTTGAAGATTGTTTTTTTCACGTTATTCGTTTTTAGTTATTGAATTGTTATATAAATATATTAGCATAATAATATAGTTTTGTCAAGTATCTATTATGCCTTTAAGTGAACTACGTTACGTGATATACTCCCCTCGGGATACTGATTTCTACAACTGACGAACCAACTGACCCCATACTATTACCTCTTATATTCGAACTATTTTACATTTATGTCATACCTCGTACCAACCGTACTCGAAAAAACATCAATGGGTGAACGTGCCTATGATATTTATTCACGTTTATTAAAAGAACGTATTATTTTTATTGGTGGCGCGATTGATGCTGAAATTGCAAACCTGATTATTGCGCAGCTCATCTTCCTTGAAAACGAAGACAATAAAAAAGACATTACCATCTACATCAATTCACCAGGTGGTTCGGTAACTGCTGGAATGGCAATTATCGACACGATGCATTTTGTGAAACCTGACGTTTCAACCGTATGTATTGGAATGGCAGCATCAATGGGTGCTATGATCCTTTCTGCAGGAACCAAAGGAAAACGCTTTATCCTTCCTAATGCGGAAGTGATGATTCACCAACCCCTTGGTGGAACTGAAGGACAAGCATCGGACATTGCTATCGCTGCTGAACATATTTTGAAGACCAAGAAAACACTCTACGAAATGCTTGCAAAGAACACTGGAAAAACCCTCGCGCAAATTGAAAAAGATGCCGACCGTGATTATTGGATGTCTTCAAGTGAATCCGTTAAGTATGGAATTGTTGATAAAACAATTACGAAGCGATAAAAAAACCAGCCGAGGCTGGTTTTTTTAATTAAACGAATTGTTCAGAAGAAACTTCAAATGGTTTTTTGCTTTTGTTTTTATACCCATTTACAGTTACCTTATTAAAAGTTATTCGTGGTCCAATTTTAAAAACAACACCAACTTCTCTCAAAGACTCTGGTATTTGCTCTAGAAAATAGTACCTACTCGTCATTTCTTGTTCTCCAATGCCGTAATCGGTGTACCCCCACGGCACTAATGCAACCTTTTCACCTTCAAGGTATTTAATTACAAAAATCTTACCTGCGTCATCTGCAGTGAACCGATCTGGATTCATTCGAGAATAGCTTTCACGAGAGAGATCCATCGCAGTGCCGACCAGAACACCATACACACATAAACCAACTAGTGTACCGGCGAATCTACTCGCTCCGTCAGAGGTTGTGCAAAAAAGCCATACTAGGAATCCAACGTAGAGCAGCGTAATAAAAGCAACTTTTTTCATGACTATGTTTTGCAACCAAGTTACCAAATAGAACTGAAAAAGTAAATAGTTGTTCAAAAATAAAACACTCTTGGGTGTTTTATTTTTGAAGCATTGATTTAACATAATCCACACACGTTTCCAAACTTTCAAAAGTAGGAATTGCATTACGTTCGCAAACAATATCAACATTACCCTTCCTCCAAAATCCTTGAGGGCAAATCATGAGACACTTGCCTTCTTTTGCATGTAACCCAAGTTCAAGGAGTGTAACTGGTGATTTAGTATTGGGATCAAAGTAGAAAATAATATAATCAGCCATATCCATTCCATTTAATTCCCACTCTACTTGCTTTTTAAATTCTATATTTTCTATTGATTGTATCCATGATGGATCCCAAGCATCGCGACGAGGATTAAGCAGAGTTACATCAGTATTGCCGAACAATTGCACAACATGGTCTTGCCATTGTTCTGCTACTCCTTCTTCGATACTCCCTGCGAGGAATATTTTAGGCGATGACACCGTAGGAACCAATTCTGGCGCTTTAAACTGAATCATATTACCAGTTTTCTTGGCGAATTGATTCACCAAGTTTACTGTTAATAATTACTTGAGCAAGCATAGGCGCAAGTGACACTACTTCAAGTTTTTCAAATTTCTTTTCAGGTGCAATGTAAAGACTGTCAGTTACAAACACTTTGGTAAATTTAGAATTCTGAAGAATTTCTGGAGCTTCACCATTAAGCAATGCATGTGATGCTGCCATAATTACTTCCTTTGCGCCATGTTTTTCAATGAGCGCATTCCCCGCTTTTACAGCAGTACTTCCCGTATCAATCATATCATCATACATAAATACCCGTTTACCCGTTACGTCACCGAAAAATTCCATGTGTTCAATTTCATTAGGTCCAGATCGATATTTAGAAAATGCTGCATTTCCTGTTCCTACTTTTTTTGCAAATGTACGGCCCTCCTTCACAGCGCCTTCATCCGGACTACAGATCACCCATTCTTCTGGGTTAAGTGTTTCACCTTGTGATTCTAAATATTTTTTCAAGTAATCCCAGAATAATTTTTTCGTTCCAATTTTATCTACGGGCACACTCATAAATCCTTCAATGGCGTTGTTATGCAAATGAACACTGGTTAAGTGACTCATTCCTGCAAGTTCGTACATTTTCCCAAGCAATGATGCATTAATTGACTCGCGACTGTCCGTGGTTTTGTCTTGGCGTTCATAATAATAATACGGAAGCACTACACTAATGCGTGCTGCACCTGATCTGCGTAATGCGTCGATATAAAACACGAGTCGTAGTACCTCAGTATCAATTGGGTCTTCCATGGTTGAAATCAGCGCAATGTCTTTACCTCGAACCGAAGTTTCGATAACGGCTTTTTGTTCTCCGTTTTTAAATGTAACTACCGAGCTTTTAATTTCTTCTACTGATTCGTGTTTTTTACGCAACTCATCGATAATTTTTTTTGGGAGGTCGTGATCGTTTTGAACACCACACACGTAGATAGTTTCTGGTTTGGTCATAAATAATTAATAATTACTTGGTTAATAAATAGCGGTCATATAAATGAAGCATGGCAAGGGTTGTAGCGCAGTAGCAATACTTGGTAATGTCTTCGAAAGGTACTACACGAACAACAATATGTTCATATTCTTCTTCAAGTCCCATCTTAAGTCCATGGTACGTATCCAGAACTTCTTGGGTCACTTCTTTTTCAACCAGGAACGGATAGATAGCTTCGTTGAGGATTCCAGGTGATAAATAAAACGGTTTATCAAGGAGTGGAATAACATCATTCGGAGTAAGTCCTAATCGAGTTACCGCATGCGCTTCTTCTTCGAGTTCACGAAGGATCACTGATTCAGGCGACGTCTGATCGTCAATAAGACCCGCAACTGATTCCGAAATAGTATTTCCTACGGGAACGCGTGGCTGATCTAAGAGGAGCGCATATTTTTTACCTGCACAAGTGAGCACGGTAAGTGCAGACACTGCATAATCACGAATCACCACAATCATTCCCGGGAGTTTACCCGCTGGATGAATAATATCTGCCTTAAGTTTTATAAAGAGGATGCGTCCGCTTGGAACTCGATCAACCGATTGAATTTCGATTGCCTCGATAATCCATTCTGGATCAAAGGCGTCGAGCCAATTGGTGAACAGTAATTCTTGAGATATCGTTGCCGCTTCGATCCCTGTAATAGGAATCACCCGATTGTTTTTGGTGATGGTGTGCATATGTGATAAAGTTAAAATACCTGATAATCATAGCATGCTTGACTCGCGTCGTGCTATTTGCTATGGTAATTAGTGTACTAATAACACTATATCATATCCTATGAAAAATTACAAGTCTCCTTCAACCTTTGTTCGTGCTGCAACCATTACCCCTACCCTTACTGTAGGGAACGTTGCCGAAAACACCAAGATCTGCCTTGGCGCTATTAAACAAGCCTACGACGCCGGTGCACGCATCATCGCTCTGCCTGAACTCGCCCTAACCGGATATACGGCAGCAGACCTGTTTCATACTGACACTCTTAACGCAGCTGTAGAACAAGCGCTCGTTGATATTGCAGCAGCAACCAAAAAATACGAGGCCACCATCATTATTGGGGCCCCTATCCGAACAGTTCGAGGGATTATCAATGCGGCGGTAGTCTACACAGACGGCGAAATTGTAGGGGTAGTGCCTAAAATGCACCTCCCTAACTACAAAGAATTTTATGAGAAACGATGGTTTATTTCTGGATTTGAAACTCCTGAACCAACTATTTCAATTAATAATGTTGAAGTTCCTTACGGGTCAAACATTTTGTTCACGGATAAAAATAACAAAAAGGTGACTATTGGAATTGAAATTTGTGAAGACGTATGGATGCCTATACCACCTACTACTGTACACGCACTGAATGGAGCAACTATCTTGATTAACCTTTCGGCGTCAAATGAAATTGTAGGTAAAGCGGCTTTTCGTAAAGACATGGTAGTAATGCAGTCAGCAAAAACTATCGCCGCGTACATTTACGTGTCATGTGGTGTTCACGAATCTACTACTGATGTTGTATTTTCTGGACATTCACTCATTGCAGAAAACGGAACACTCATTGCAGAATCACCTCGTTATGCTCGTGAAACCGTAATTACGTACGCCGACATTGATATTGATCACATTGTTACTGATCGCAACCGAACGAATTCATTCGCTGATAATCAAAATGTTGTAGATGTCCCTGCATGGAGCACTATTACGGTTTCTGCACCTATTATTAACGGTGTGCCAACCCTTCGTCACGTATCACCTACCCCATTCCTTCCTGCTGACGCAACAAAACGAGCTATCGTTACTGATGATATTTTCAATATTCAAGTAGCAGGACTTGCAAAACGACTTCAGAGTATCAATGCTAAAAAAGTAGTCATTGGACTTTCTGGAGGACTTGATTCTACACTTGCCTTCTTGGTGTGTGTAAAAGTATTTGATTTATTGAAACTTGATCGCAAAGATATTCACGCGATTACCATGCCAGGATTTGGAACAACATCTGGAACTAAAAATAACGCCTATGATCTAGCAGCTGCAGCTGGTGCAACTCTTGAAGAAATTTCAATTGTTGCAGGAGTGAATCAACACTTCAAAGACATTAAACACGATGACCAAGTTGAAAACTTTGTGTTTGAAAACAGCCAGGCACGTTATCGAACCATGATCTTGTTTAACAAAGCAAATCAACTAGGTGGTATTGTTGTTGGAACCGGAGACCTTTCTGAAATGGCTCTCGGCTGGTGTACCTTCAATGGAGATCATATTTCAAACTACAACGTAAACGGCGGTATTCCAAAAACACTTATTAAATATGTAGTGCAGCACGTTGCAACAACTGGGGCACCTGATATGCAAAAAGTTCTTACCGACATTTTGGATACCCCTATTTCTCCAGAACTTAAACGAGCTGATAACGATAAGATTACTCAGAAAACAGAAGATTTGGTTGGGCCTTACATCCTGCACGACTTCTTCTTGTACCACTTCTTGCGTTGGGGAAGTTCACCGGAAAAAATCCTTATGCTTGCTGACCTTGCATTCAAGGATTCTGAATTCGACACAGCAACCATTCGTAAATGGTTCAAGGAATTCATGACGCGATTCTTTAAAAATCAATGGAAACGTTCAGTTATGGCTGACGGTCCAAAGGTCGGTTCCGTTGCTCTTTCACCTCGTGGTGATTGGCGCATGCCATCTGACGCTGATGTTGCAGAATGGATAAACAGTGTAGAATAGAACTATGCCAGATAAATCATTTCTTAACCCAACGCTTGTGGTAGACATTGTATTATTCACCATTGAGGACGGTGATTTGAAAGTCCTCTTGATTAATCGTGACGGTGATCCTTTTAAAGGATTTGAAGCACTTCCCGGAGGTTACCTCCTTGCGGGTGAAACAACCAAGACTGCTGCAGAGCGAGTCCTCAAGGAAAAAGCTGGAGTATCCGATATTTATATCGAACAGCTCTACACGTTTGATGAACTCAATCGTGATCCTCGTGGACCAGTATTTTCAGTAACCTACCTTGCGCTCGTTCCGCCAGGACTCAATCCTGAAGAACAAGGAACGCAACATCCTAAATGGTTTTCCGTGAAAAAACTTCCTAAGTTAGGATTTGATCACAAAGCCATTATTGATTACGCTAAGGAACGTCTTCAAGGAAAAATTGAATATACTACTATTGCATTTGGAACCCTCCCTAAACTATTTACCTTAACCCAAGTGCAGCAAGTATACGAAGCGATTCTTGAAAAAGAAATTGATAAACGAAATTTCCGTAAGAAGATCGACCAACTTGGCTTCCTTAAAGAAACCAAGCAAACCCTATCTGGTATGCGCCAGCGCCCTGCGAAGTTGTACACCTTAGGTGCGAAATCTAAAACGATTAAATTGTTTTAACAAAAAACCCTGTCACTATGTGACAGGGTTTCCGTTTTACTAAACGAAAAAAATTAAAGGTTTTGAAGTATCACCAGCGCTTCGTCTTTTGTAATAATTTTATAGTTATTACTGTCTGAAACCGCAGTATAGTCTTCTTTACCATCTTCAAATCGAACATGGTAGCACAGTCGTAATGTGCCATCATCAAGCTTGAAGAATACTACTGCAATAATTTCAGCAGGCACATCTCTTCTAAAAGAAAAACTATGTGTGCCAACTAAATATGCTCTTTCGCACTTGGCACGATTTAGATGATCTTCTACTTCTACTTCTGTTGCAAAAATTGGCTTTAAGCCCGGAAGGAGTTCACCATTATCAGCATAAGCATTGTCACCTAGCCGCTTGGTTTTGTACGGTAAATTATCGAAATGAATCATGTCATTTCCGCCAGGGTTGTGATTCATAACAAACACCTCGCCAGGTTTAAGTTCTGGATGATTTTTATTGAATTGCATTCGCACATTTTTAGTTAAACAAAGAAATACACTTATTTATAATATCATAAATAAGTGTATTTGTCAATATATCTTATCGATACAAGCCTTTTTCCTCGATATAATCATGCACCGCCTGCGGAATTACTTCTGTGGGTTTTTGATTTCCAGAAATCATGCCCCGTACATCGGTTGCGGATAGTTCTAGAACCCCCGGTAAAAAGGTTGCACGAATACCATGAGGCACGTCTACAGGAATATTTGAACGATTACGCACAATTAAATCGTGATACGTAACAATTTCATCACCGTATTCCCATGCCAAGATCGATCGCAAGATATCATCCCCGGCAATGATTGAAAACGCATAATCAATATGTTTTGCTCGCAATGCACGCAGCGTGTGAAACGTATATGATGGCCGAGGCAGTTCGTCTTCGATATCGCACACCTGCATATCCGGATTACTTACCGTTGCACGTCGTACCATTTCAAGGCGGTCTTCGAATGGAGCAAGGCTCCCTAATGGTTTATCAGGATTATGTGGCGAAACCACATACCACACCTCGTTCACTAATCCTGCATCAAGGGCCGCTTGCCCAAGTGCAATATGACCGTTGTGAACAGGGTTAAATGAGCCAAAGAGTAAGCCAACTTTTTTCTTTTCTGCGTATTTCATAGGAATACTATAGCACAAGGAGCTACATTGACTTTTTATATAATATGTGATTAATTATAAAAAAATTTACAAATGAAGAACAAAACAAGCACGTTTTTTGCACTCATCCTGAAATCACCCAAACTTCTGAAACTTTTCAAAATATTAAAATTAATGAAGTTTGCAAAACCCATGGTGACCATCATTACTATTGCAATTTCAATACTGGCATATTCTATCGTTTATAGTCCATGGATAGCAGTAGGACTCGTGACACTCATTTTTGTACACGAGATGGGCCACGTCATTGCAATGAACCGACTCGGATTTAAAACAAGTGGACCAGTATTCATACCGTTTCTAGGTGCCGCACTTTTTGCACCGAGAGACATGACCAGAAAACAAGAAGCCATTCTTGGTATTGGCGGTCCACTACTCGGTAGCCTCTTTGCTTTTCTTGTTGCCGGTATTGCATACCTTACACATTCAAAAGAACTCATGATGATCGGTTATCTAGGTATTTTTATAAACCTATTTAATATGGTACCTATTAGTCCCCTTGACAGTGGAAGAGTTACTCAGGCGGTTGGTAAATTTTTTCCAATTATTGGCTTCTTAATACTTATCGGTGTCACGCTTGCTTTTAAATCTCCGGGGATACTCCTTATTTGGATCTTAGTTCTTTTTGATTTTACCTTCATGAAGGTTCAGCTACGCTTCTTTTTTGCTCTAATTGTTGAGCTTGCCATGATTTTCATGTTAACTCAAGGAATTGGCATTAGTGACGATGGTCAATTTTGGTCAGTATTCGCAGACGTAATTATTGGTGGCCTTTACTTATTACTCATTGGAGCAAGTATTGCCTCTGACGCAAAGAAGACGGAGGAAGTTTTTCTGAAGGCGCAAACCGCGAAGCTCTTACATTTAAAGAAAAACTGTTCTGGTTTTTTACATGGTTAAGTACATCTACAGTTTTACTGGTGTCATTATTCTATATAAAAAGCTCATTACAAGTTTTTGCACTTACTTAATATATACCTCCCTACAATTTTGCGGGGAGGTTATTTTGTTACTTGACTTTAAACGTAATTCATGCTATTGTGTATACGGAAGTTTTTCCAAAACAAAAAATTTAAGAAACAATGAAAGGAGCACTTATCGGATTTGGACTTTTTGCCGTAATTGGCTTAGGCCTATTTTTTTACTACATCGGTTTGAAAAACACTGAACAACGCCAACGTAACGCAGTAAATGCACAAACACAGGCAGCGCAGGTTAATTTTGACGCCATGTGGAAAATCATTAAAGAACAAGCCGGTGTGGCTGATAAGCACAAGGATGCATTTAAGGAAATTTTTATTGGGCAGGCAGAGGCTCGCTATTCAAAAGACGGGAACCTTATGTTCAAAATGATTACCGAAGACAATCCTGCTTTCACACCCGAACTATATGCAAAATTAATGACTTCTATTGAAGCAAACCGTAAGGCGTTTGAATTCGAACAGAAAAAATTAATTAGCATGAACCAGGTGCACACCGATTTTGTAACTACATTCCCCGGTAGCATACTTGGCAAAGAAGTAATTGAAATTAAATTAGTAACTTCAGCCAGAACAAAAAATGCTTACGAAACCGGTGAAGACAACGAAACATTAATTGACGAGAAGAAACCCACTAAGTAACCCATGGTAATATACGGAGCCGTACTTATCTCGATTATTGTTACCGCGCTCCTCTTCCTTTATTTTAGAAAGCAAATCGCGTGGTGGGAATATTTTATTCCCATCCCGGTTTCTTTACTATTAGTAATTGGAATGAAGGCCATGATTGAACAAACCCAAGTAACCTCTACGGAATACTGGGGCAGCATGGTTGCGCGCGTTGAATACTACGAAGACTGGGATGAGTGGATCACTCAAACCTGCTACAAAGAGTGCTGCTGTGATAAAGATGGTAAAAACTGTGGTCAAGAGCCATACGACTGCTCCCACAGAGACTACCATTCAGCCTACTGGCAAATCATTACTACAACAGGAGAAACGATTTCGATAACCGAATCGGAGTACGCCCGTATCAAAGGCATACTTGGCAATGAAACATTCAAAGATCTTGGTCGTGATTATTACACCAAGGACGGAGATGAATACTATTGCACCTGGGATGGGAGTGAAGCAAAAGCAATACCTGTTACAACGGTTCACAGTTACGAAAACCGCGTAAAAGCAACCGACCTCAACGTGTTTCACTTTGACAAGGTTGATGATAGTACTAAAGTTCACTACGAACTGAAAGACTATCCCGGCATGGTAAACAATAACTACACTCAAAATTCATTACTCGGAGATAATTCCCCCGATGCAGTCCAAGCTAATAAAAAGCTTAACTACATCAACGGGAAACTCGGACCTAAAAAACAGGTTCGCGTATTCCTCCTTGTTTTCAAAGACCAACCACTTGATGCAGGAATGTACCAAGAATGGTACTGGGCCGGAGGAAACAAAAATGAGTTTGTGGTATGCGTTGGCATTGACCGTAACCGTAATGTTACCTGGTGCAAACCTATTAGTTGGACGTACAACGAAACACTTAAGGTTGAGACCCGTGATTTTGTTACCCAGCAGAAGCAAGTGAACTTAACCGCTATCGCCAACTACTTGGAATCAGCCATAGATACCAAATTCCAAAGAAGACATTTCAAGGAGTTTAACTATCTAACGGTTGAACCACCAACGTGGGCCATTGTTCTTACCTACATCATTACTCTATTAGTCAATTTTGGAATCGGCTACTGGGTAATCAATAACGAATTTGACGAAGAGTAATCTTCATATCCCTTCTCTTAATTGAGGAGGGATTTTTTTAGGTAAATAAATCCAGTCCATTTTCTAACTATTGACTTTTATCTATTAATATGTTATATTAGTATAGATAGAGTATACAAAATATCATGTCTGTGATATATTGTACTTAATACACTAATTAGTTCATCTTAATAAATTTCATCAATATGATTGCATTCCTAATTACCATTCTCTTTCTGGTTGCCATAGTATATGTCCTTACCAGAATTATAGCTCTACTAAACATCGACATGCAAAATGGTTTCACTCCAGGCGGAGAGCTTGGCGTGAAAGAAGGTGACGTAATTATACCAATAATTAACCGACTCACCTTCTGGTTCATCCATATCTTTCGCGCTCTTGTCGTATTTTCTAGAGACTGGCATCCGCGTGTTTCTAAACACTTCAAGGAATTTGGCGGCAATTGGTCAACCCACTGTGTAATTAATACACATAGTGCGGAATTCCATAAGGATTTGTTTGTTCCGAAAAATGCCAACATTCTTTCAAAAGGTTTGTACGAAGACGACCAAGCCTACTCGGCATTCGATAAGAATGCTCGCATCAACGGCATGGACCTAGCCACCTACTTGCGCAAGAAAGGAATAAAGATCCTCTTTGTCACCGGTCTCGCAACAGACTGGTGTGTGAAGGAAACTGTCCTAGATGCGCGAAAAAATGGATTCTGGGTATTTGTAATCACGAGCGCTATGCGTCCCGTGAATTTGAAACCTGGAGACGAAGAACGTGCCATCAAGGAAATGAAGGCCGCCGGTGCCATCATTATCTAATTTCCAAAAACAGCGCCCGGCTAACCCGGGCGTTTTTATTACTCTAAGTTCGTGATATATTTAATTTTATGACAACCAATAGAACTACAGAAAACCCAAAAACATTCTCAAGTCTTAATCTCGGACAGCTCGACGATTCGATGTTGAACGGCCAGATTGTTACTTCACTTCTTGAAGATGACTTTTATAAATTTTCCATGGGACAGGTGCTTTTCGACCATCCAGAATATGGCAATGAAATAATGGTTTGGCGATTCAAATGCCGAACTAAAATCGCACTTGGTGAATATATTACCGAGGCAGATTTCATGAACGAATACCACCATGTCACGAAACTGCGAGCAACAAAGACTGAACTACATTACCTCCGAGGAACCAATGAATACGATGTCCGCATGTTTACTGAAGAGTACCTCGAACACCTTGCAAATCTCCAGGTACCTCCCGCAACATTTCATGTAACCCCTGATAATCATATCGAAATTGAAGTCGCAGGACCATGGAGTCATGTGATGCATGCAGAAATGCCCATTTTGAAAATAATCAACACCCTCTTCTATCGCAGTCAGTTAAAAAATATGTCTCGGATACAACGAGAAGCGATCTATGCAGAAGGAATTAAACGACTCCATGGAACGATACAGCAAATCAAGGAGCATCCGCATGTTAAATTTTCTGATTTTGGAAACCGTCGCGCATTCGGACCCGTGTGGCATGATTATGTAGTGGCTCGATGTGCGGAAGAATTAGGTGACCAATTTATTGGGACTTCGAACGTTGCCCTTGCATCTAAATATGATCTGTCACCTATCGGAACCTGTGCTCACGAACTTTCTATGGGAATCACTGCACTTATGTTCGACGGCACCGGACAGTCCGTAAAGGATTCACTCAACCGACTCCATGAAATTTGGTGGAATAAGTATGGTCAAGGACTCTCAATTAGTCTTCCCGATACCTACGGCACGACATTCACCCTTGATCTTATGACGGAACAAATGCTCCGCGACTGGAAAGGATTCCGTATCGATTCCAAAGACCCCATGGTGGCTATTCCCGAATTGATCGAAAAATATACCGCTCTAGGTATCGATCCAAAAACAAAAATGGCAATTCCTAGTGACGGGCTCACTGTTGAATCAATGATCGCCATCGCTGATACATTCCAAGGACAGATGAAAGTATCGTTTGGTATTGGAACGAATCTTACGAACAATATGGGTCTCAAACAACTCTCTATTGTGGTAAAACCATATTCACTCGGAGGAAAATACTGCGTGAAACTTTCCGACAACCTCGAAAAGGCTATGGGAGAACCAGAGACCGTTGCTGCTTACAAGAAAGCACTCGGATATCACGAAACCTATGACAAAGAAACTATTGTTTAAGTAGTCTAAAAAAGATCCTAAGAAGGGTCTTTTTTGGTTGTTAAAAACAAGTATTGACTTTTCGTAAAAATATTATACAATAATTTCAACAATTCCCTTTTACGTTCATTCATAAAAAAATTATATCCATGAATTCACCAAACGAACAAACACTGAGAGATGCTGTTTTTGATAAGCTCTCACAGATATTCGAGTTAATTCCGGACGCGACTCAAGATTTATGGAGTGCAGCCACTCGTGGAGCATTCCCTACTGAAACCCTTGCTGCCATCTACGATGACCTTGGGCTATTTCTGGATTCATATCCCGAATACCGAAGACTTGTGTTGTACATCCCATTTGAGTTACTACCCTATTGCAATGACAACTGCACAGTTATGAGTGCGAAACTCAACCAATCTGCACAAACATTCCTCGTCTCTTACCTCAAGAGATGGAACGAGTTACTACACATCAGTGATGTGCGTGCTAATTTCATGAACGGAGACGTTCCAGAAGACCACCTCTTAACTGAACCCCTGCATCGCACGACCAAAGCAGCGCAGTTGATTCCCTTGCTCATACGTAAGAATATTCTGTCTCGAAAACACGCTCAAACATTGTGGCTCGAGTCTGATGGGTTACTTAATGAGACCCTCACAGAAGTTCTTGGTTATACAAGCGTGCCCACACCGGACGATCTATTTTCTTCATGCGAAATCATTGAGAATCAATTTATCGTTGATAGTCATAATCTGACTGATGCACGAGCAAACTGGCTACGCCAGGTGCGCATCCATGCACTTACAGAAAAAAATGCGTTGCAGCTTGTGGAAAAAATCAAATTAGGTAATGGTTCGATAGATGATCTGAAAAAATATCTATCGGCTCATAGTAGTCCTACGGTTCACCAAACAGGAATTATAGCTCTTCGTGAATATGCTCAGCATCTCGCAAAGACTGACCTGTTATCGGCTCAGCAGTTAGCAAGCTCGTTTGCAGAACTATTAACAGCGTTATGGGAGACCGCTTCTCATGAGAACAAGGACCTGATAGGAACTCTCGTATCGCATTTTGCATACTTGAAAATAATTCCGGAAGATAGTTCTTTGTTGCAACTAACTCAGATCCCTTTCCCGTCATTTGCGCGCTTCTTTATAGAAACAACCCATGAAACGAATCAGCTTTTGGATGAACTGAAACGATTAACTTTGACTATTGAGACCGATGAAGTATCGCAGTATGTCTATCCAATAATTATTGCGTATGGTTCGCAGATAAAAGGATACAGTGGAATTGGTGCAGACATTGATAGTGCTGTACTTATAAAACCGGGCACTGAGGTTTCGAAGCGTGAATATATTCATGAAAGGCTCAGTCAGATTCTGGTCCATGAAAAAATAAAAGAGTTGCCAACTGAGTTTTGGATTACTGAAAGTAACGGAACCATTGGTATTCGAGATTATAAAAGTTTCTCGCATCCTGATAATCAGATTGGTGATTCATTATTTATTCATATCCTGCTTCAATGTCCCTGGATCGGAAACAGTGAACTGATTCAGTTACTCAAACCAGCAGTTCACTCTATCTATACTCGAAACACGATTCCTACCAATCGAAATCTTTGGGCAGAATCACTCGAACACGATATCATTCAGTATCGACTCCTACACAAAGGCTATGCGAGACTGTTTCCTAAACAAATTCCGGCCACACTTCCTAATGTTATTGATGTTGAAAGTACGTTCTGGGATTCTGGATTCAGAAGACTTGCAACACTTTTGTATATCAAGAAGGTCATAGTTCCGTAAAAAAAAATCATACAAAGAAAAACCCGCACGTAATCGTGCGGGAATTTTTATTTAATTGGAAAGGATAACCTTATACTCTTGTACGAACTTTACCATTACCACCAATTCCTGATAAGCCTTTGTCGAGCTTGTCCCATGGAATGGTCGCACCTAACTGAATCATGGCCGCAATATAACGGTATTCTTCATCAGGAACAGTAATTTTAGGGAATTCGATAATTGCCAAGGTGAAGCGAGTAATGTTTCTTTCTAAGCGAACATAATCGGCACCAACTGCAATATCAAGCTGCTTCAGCATTTGATCGCGATTGATTGCGCCTACTGCGGCAGGAAGAGATGGATTCTCTAAAACCTCTTTAATGCGCGTAGCGTCATAAGCCAAGGCTTTTGCAATCGGAATACCGAGTCCTGCAAACACCTTATTAATGCTTTCATTCACTGCTTCTGCTTCGTCATGCAAGCCGTTAGTTTCTGGTGGGGTAATCATACCAGACATTAAGCCAGTCTTTCCACCACCTAACTGTCCCATTAATAACATCGCAATATTGGCACTACTACCCGCTCCTGCATTGTATGCTTCAAGCCACTGTGAAAGCATTTCGTTGAAGCCACGCAATGAACCCCAAAGATTTGCTTCTAATTTTGCAAGAAATGCTTTTTGGCGAGCATCGCTCATGAATGAGCCTTCGATTCCCATAGCGTTCAATACCTCAGCATAACTTCTGGTAACAACCAGCTTTTGAAGCTTAAAGTACTCAGCTCCTACCGGTTCAGCTTGCTCTTCTGCAAACACTTCCATTTTTTCTTTGATAATCTTTGGGAGTCCAAACAGTCCAAGCTTATTTGCTATTCCTGCTTTTACAGCAGAAAGCACTTCAGTCTTTCCTACTTTCAACTCACCACCAACTTTCAGAGAAGCAACAAAGCTTTCATCTTCGGGCACACTTGGCAATACTGCATCATACGCATTTGGAGTAGCACGTTCCTCTGCAACTACAACCGGCGCACCGCGCAATTTAGCGAGGTTCAACTTAAGTTTCCCTAATGGGATATTAAGCGACCCAAGCGCTTTAATTAATTCCTCATCGCTGAAAGCTTCCTTACTGGAAAGCACTTCGAGAGCCGCAGTAGCTGATTTTTCATCCACTGGATCGCCAGTGTGAACTGCAA
The DNA here is from genome assembly GCA_037144045.1 of bacterium. Taxonomy (GTDB): domain Bacteria; phylum Patescibacteriota; class Minisyncoccia; order Phycocordibacterales; family UBA1006; genus CAIXMG01. Next base: position 74,830 of record JBAWXN010000002.1, read on the forward strand.
GCAACGCAGAAATTTCATCGAGGTTTTTTTCTACCGCCTCGGCAAAGGGCTGAACTCTGTCGTTCCAACCCTTAAAATAATTTGTTGTACTCATTACTTTTTCTTTTTTAGTTTAAAAATACAATTTCTACAATCAAGATATCCCATTTAAAGATATTTGTCAAGCAACCTGTGGATAAGTGTAATTTGTACACTAAAAAACAGATTCTTGCGAATCTGTTGATACTATCTCCTAGTATTATGTTGTTATAAGAGCATTTTATCATCCTCCGTAGGGCCAAATGATACCATTCTAACCGGAACCTTGAGCTGCTCCATCAACTGCTGTGCGCAGAGCTCGGCAATTGCACCATCATCAGCGTAATCTAAAAGATTATGACTAACAATGTTTGGCGTGCACTGCTGTAGCAGTTCCCCGAGCTTTTGTTGACGGCTGAAGCAGTCCTCAGGTTTTCCAGTAAACAATTTCATGTCACCGTGTTCGGTAAAAAACGAAGGATCTGTAGCATTGGTATAGCTCGTGCATAGTTTCCAATCACCCATTACTTTTACTTGATCAAACCAAGTAATTGCAAGTGCATCGAAAAATTGAGGACCACCGCAGGCAGCAATCGCATAACGAAGCGCTACAGCATCAAGCGGACCGATACGAATCTTCCCCTGCCAACGATTATCGTCCTTACTACTATCAGGTAGCATATGCGGAAGCATTTCTGGAGATTCGGTAACGAGAGGGCCTGCACCGTGGCGGACTTGGTATGCACGACTAATGCCAAGCTTTACCATACGTCCATCATACCCACATTCATTAATCATCTGGAGTGTATTACTCGGCAAGGTTTTAAGATAGCTGGTATGCGGATGAAAGCCAACATAACGATCAGTAAGAACCCCATGAGAACTTTCCACAATAACCTTACCTTCCTGTCCTAAAATATCGCGCTTCAGATATTCCAAATCAACTATTTTTACCAGACTTGCGAACTTGTTAAATTCTAGAACAATGCGATTTACAAAATCATCGTCATTTAATAGTTCTAATTGCTGACTCGCAATCATCCGGTCAGTATCTGGAAATTTCTGAACTAATTCAACAATAGGTCGGAGTTCTACACGTTTCATAGTGCGTACTGCCTCCAATCGTGCGCGTAATGTAGATGCATTACAATCTTTCGCATAAATCGCGAGCTCAGGATATTGCTCTGCATCTTTCAGCGCTTCTCCACCTCCTATTCCTACCGTACCTTTTGGTTTATCGCCTCGCGCTAATTCTTTGAGCTTTGAGGAAATACTATGGAACGGAGTAATGCAGAGCGCATCCTCATCAACAGTGACAAGGTCATACACATTACTCACTCCTGATTCATATTTCAGAATATTAGCTTCGTGGATAAAGCGATAAGGTTCAATTACAAACAATTTACTGATGTGGGTTCTGAGTCCTTCAAAGGTCCCACAGCCCATCTGACTAAATACTCCTGATTGACCACGACTTGTTTTAACTCCGTGACCACCCTGAGCACCTCCAACTTTGATGACGGTATGTGCACCTGGGAAGGTACACAACTTATGTACCACACCTCCCTTGCCTCCATCACCAGGACCTAGATCGGTTACTGTATAGAGTGTTTTGTCTTCCATATCTCAATAATTTACTGTTGAAAATGTTTTTGAAAAATGTGTGTAAAAAAGGGCGGCATGATCGCCGCCCCTATTGAATTGTGGAACTAATAACTAAAAGCTGCGTTTAGAGCCAAATGTTTGATTCGTTCTTTTTGGCTTTTCGGGTATCTGTGGCGCCCTTATCAATTTCTTCCGAAGCATCTGCTACGTCAGAACCAATAGGCCACAAATCGTTTTTATCAGCGAACATATCACCTGCTACGGGCAATTTTGAAAAATTCTCAAGTGCAGCCTGAGCCCCAATCGGAATTTTAGAAACTGCGCGAACAATGGTTGATGCCACACTACTGGAAAGCTTGGCTTCGTTTACTAAAAACGCTTCAAGGTTTTGTAAATCAAGCGTACCTTCTGTTAAGCCAATAATTGCTGCCTGCACCTCTGGTAGGTATTTGGTATCCTCCAAAATAATTACTCTATCATTACCATAAATCTCTTTCCAGAAATTGGTAACGCTCGAATTAGTACCTATTTGCAACATAAATGCATGGGCTCGGGTTAGTAAATCATTCACCACCTGCTTGAGCTCTGGTAATTGTTTTTCATTGATGTCGTGTCCGTTTTCACGAACCTTATCGAGCACCTCTTCACCAAAGACTCTTTTAAGGTTGCTTACACTGAATTTTTTTCTGCTATCCGCATCGGTAGCCATAAAATGATAATGTTTCAATTCATAGCGCTGTAGCTGGGTATGCGTCAGATAAGCCGCACCAAACAATCCATAGTGTGGATCCTCTGTTCCATCACCGCCCTGCTTTTCAGGAACCATCAGGCGCATTTGCTCTGCAATTTGCTCATCCATTTCAGCCTGAGAACGGCACAGAATGTAATTATCTGTCACGTCTCCGAAAATTGCTGTAATCATTTGCACATCATAGCGCGAAAGTGGTGCCAGAGGACCCCTTGCTAACAGGTTATACGTTTTTGGAAGTGAATGAAACGCAAGGTCCACATTACCTCCCATTGATCCTGTTGTGTCGAGCTCCATTTCAATAAGCATCGCAACACCCCGAACCAAGGTAAAGCGTTTTCCTTTTGCTTCAAACGGTCCATAAGATCGTCTGATAACACCGTAGCCTTTTGGGTCTACTAATTCATGAAGGCCTTTACCTTCTTTATGGCGTTGCTCACCTTTACTGGTTGCTGATCCGCCATCTTCTTTTACTTCAGTAGCTACACGTTTGTAAGCTGTTTCTGAAAATGTACTTCTTCCTGACATTGGTACTCTTTTTTTGTTTTGGTTAAAAAATAAATAGTTAAATACAATTAGTGATTCTTGCGATACCTTACTATACAGGATAGGCTGCGAACTTGTGAAACCCAAGAGGCCAGAGTGACTTGATGAGCTTGTAAAATCGAGTATGTGCTTGTTGTGCATCTGATTCTGCTCCCGCTTTGAATTCTTTCAATAGATCTTCATAGCTAGAATTAATCATTTGCTCATCCGGCACAAGAGTCCCTGTTTCTAAATCTGCACCTAATACCTCAAGAACCGCATCGGTAACCGCTGCGATTTCCTCGGTAGTTTCCTGTGGAGAAAGCTTAGTTTCAATAACCGCCTTACTCCAATCGAATACTGCCACATAGTGCTGTTCACGATTGATTAGAATGTTTTCTGTGGTTAAATTATTAATAACCACATTAATACTCTGAGTGAATACCAACATTTTGAGTAGCTTACCAAGTATCCACGCGCTCGTTCTCGGATCCACACGGACCTGGTCGCGAGACGTTATGAACGACAAAGGTGCAAGCTCGTTTAATTTTCCCGAAGGGTTAATGTTTGGAAATCCAAGCACGATTACCCTGCGGTTTTCATGCTCGGTCATAACAAAGGTCTCAACGACCTCAGGAAAACAAAAGTGATAATTCAAAGGTATCTTTTCAGGATACTTTTTCGCAAATTCTGCTTCGATTACATCTGATTCGCTACGCATCGTTTTTAAAAGGTACGCCTCACGGTCGAGCACAGGATTGTGCTCAGCCTTTTTGGCTACCTTAAAAATTGCCGTAGTTCCGTCTTCGAGTACGCATTCGCGTAATCGGTAAATGTCAGTCTCGCCAATTTCTTGCCTGACCTGGTACGTCTTGCCCGCTGGGCTTCTTATTACTATGTCCATTACTGTTTCTTTTTTAAATTTAGTTATCAAAAAACAAATATGCCGTATATGTTATATCAAATTATTAGGATATGTCAATACTTCTCGATGAACTGTATAATTTGTTGCATTATGGCTTATTTAGTGTTATTATAACACTAAGAATGATCATGTGCAAGCACCTCCTAGTCCCCCTCCCTTGTAAAAGCATGCTACTATAATTCTATGCAACAATTTAGATTTTTTAAAAAAGTAGATGAATATCGTACCTATATCTACGAAGAAATATTCACCCATCACGAATTTAGAAATAACCTTTTTTATCGTGGACTTATCGAATTCATTATTGAACACCGCGCCCCTATATTCTTCTCACTAACCAAAGACGAGGAATTCTCACATTTTACCCAATACTTTAACGCAGTGCTCGATCGAGGGGACTACTACAAAAATGATTTCATAAGAAGCATGTATTTTGCGCATGATTTTGTGCATATGCTTTTTAACAATCCTTTGCGTCCTCGTGATATGACTTTTGAAAAGTATTGCGAAGTACTCAACGTAAACGAATGGATTGCGTCTAATGAAACTGAAGTTTATACCTATTTTAGAATCGATGGTGCACGTCACCACGGATTAGATTATACGATTCTCTATGATCTCCTAAAATACGCTGGGCACTCACAACCTGAAATAAAAAAACTGCTTGAGTTTAGAAAGCACGTAATTGGTGGTGGCGGTGAAGCAGTTCTTGAACAACACCCAGAAGCCACCATGGTGTTTAATTACTTGAGAAAGTTTAAAGAAAACAACAAAGCCTGGTGTAAGCTTTGGTATGAAGGCTTCCCTGAAATACCTGCGGCTTATACTGACGAACGCATGTGCCTCCCTGTACTTGAATACGATAAAATACTACGACACTACACTCCTGGTATCCACGTGAACAATCAACAAGAGGCCTACGAGTACAACATGTTGCTCAACATTAAAAACCTTGCACTCCTTGCAGGGTTACCAGAAGAGCATATTCCAAAAACTTTTGACGATTGCGAAAAAACACTTGAGCAACTCGAAGGAAAAATCATTATGCCTAAAGTCGCCGAGGAATTTCATTATACTTATATCAAAAATAAGAAGGTGGGAACTCCTGAGAAAAAAGAACTGAATCCATAATAAAAAATAAAAACCCGCTATCGTGAGCGGGTTGTTTTTTTTAGAGAATGTTTGTGATCATCCTACTAAAGCTGATTGTTTCTCTGTGCCGTAATACTCTTCATACTTTTCAGTATTGAATGAGTAAGCACCCTGGAAAAATTCAATGACTTTTTTAGTATCACGTAGTGCATTAGCAGGAGCAATAGAAGCGCCTGGTGAAGGAGCAATATTACCTAAGAAATTTGGTCCGACTACTTGAGTATCACCTAATTCTAATGTTCGCTTGATGGTATCTACTAATTGCGGGCGTAAGCCTCTTCCTTTGTGGAAAACTAACTGAGAAGATTGCAAACTTGGAATAATCTTGCGCGCTGATTGTGTAAATAAATCTTTGCCAATCAGTGGTAACTGAAATGACATATTCTGTGCCATGTACCCTAACATTTCAGGGTCTGCAAGTATTCCCGTGAGGGTTGCAACGCCGTCCCATGTTGGAACTGAAACACGTAAGAAGTCCATTACTGTTGACCAATCACCGTCTACCAATGTAGGCAACACAATTGCAGTAGGTCCGAAACGAGTAATGTTTGGATTATGCATTTCAGCATCACCATGCACGGCAGCAAACGGACGCTTAGGGTTTTGTACCGTGTACACCTTTCCGATAAGTAACGGTACTATCGAATCGTAAAAATTTCCTCCGATAGGTAAAATACCCAAATGTTGTCCCAAGCCTAGCGCTTTTGCAGCGATAAGACTATAGGCACCGGTTGCAAAGATAACCACATCCGCAGTGTACTGAAAACCTTTTGAATCAGTCAGTAAGTACTTATCACCAATGCGAGTTATCTGGCGTTCCATAATACGCGTATTCATATAGCGCAACAATCGGCCAGTACTCACCGCATCATTAACATACCATTGTGCAAGTAATCCAAAATCAATCGTGTAGCCAGGATTAGAAATTGCCACTACGTTTTCCTTCGGATTGCGCCCCTTCATTACCATTGGTTCTCTACGTGCAATTTCTGCACCATAAATGAGTTCCATTTCAGGAAAGAAGGGACTAAATTCCTCGCTGCGAGTTGATACAATGTCACACTCTTCATCACCTACACCCAACAAAAATTTGGGTCCTTTGCGATACATGTCTGGGTTAACACCAATCAACTTTTTAAGGTCAGTAACGGTGATATCCGTATCTGCTTTTACTTTTACCACTTTGTCACGTTTGTAGTGTTCAGTACTGCCATCGTGAATGGTTCCCGAATTATTGGTTACTTTACTATTAAGGTTACCTATAGTATCCCCCATTTCAAAGAGTGCAATTGTAGGTATATCGGTAAAACGCACTAACTTGTTTACTAGTGAACCACCTACTACGCCACCACCTACTACTGCAACGTTTACGTGTCTTTCTATTCTGTTCATTCTTTCTTTTATTTATGTTTGAGTGAGCAATATTTTTGTCTCTTATATAATAGCACATTTTCAATGAAAAGTCAACCTATTACTTGGTATTTTCAAGCTTGTTTATAACGGTTTCTAAACCATTCCCCTTACAAAGGGCAGTGGTATCAGCAACGATATTGTTTGTGTACTTATCAAGATTTTCCAAAAATAATTTGAATGTCTCGGAATCTATTGCATCATGCATAACTCCAAAATTATTTTCCTCAATAATATGCGCGTTCATTTGTTGCTCGTAAATAGGAAGCGGTATTGCGTAGACGGGTATTTCTAAATACATCGCTTCAGCAATTAATGTATGCCCTGCAGTTGTAATAATTCCGTTTACTAACACTAATACTTTCATGAACTCCTCGTCATTATACTTATTCCAATATACGTTTACGGGCAATTGAGTCTGTGGGATACTCTGGGCAAAAACATGAAACACAACATCAGGGAATTTTTTAAAAACAGAGACGATAGATTCATGAGATTGTTTAATATCTTGATTGCTCGTTAAATACACAAGAATATTTTTCTGTTTAGAATTAGTACTTCTTTTCAAATGAACAACCGATTCTTTTATGATTGCAGGAACCACTAAAACATTCATACCCTCCTTTCCTTTTTTAGACACCTTAAAGAATGAACACGCAATACGTTCTACTGCAGTCGGGAAAAATAATTGCAACCTAGCTACCTCATCGGCATAGGTACAATTATTAAGTGTTTCGGGAAAATCTCCGATTAAATATTTACTTTGTTGGTCAATGGTTACCAATGGTACGGCGTGTTCATAGGCGATACCTGCGCTGACCGGTTCGTAGTCACTTACTACAAGATCAGGAATTCCTAGCCAAGCTATCATTTCTATAATCGCCTTATTATTTATTGCGTCAAAATCAATATTATTTTTTTCAAGTTTTTTTGTCGCTTTAAAATCTATTCCTGTTTTATTTCCCACATAAAAAGGCACAGCAACTTCAAGTACTTTTATATTAATATCACCACCGAATAAAATATTACTGGTTTGGAAACTGGAACCGTAAGCAAAAATAGCAATTCGATTTGTTTTAGCAAGATGTTGAATAATAGGTAATTGTCGTTGCATGTGACCATTTCCTATTCCACATATTCCATAGAGAATCTTTTTTTTGTTATTCATAGTTTTTTTATTTCATCCGTCACAAATTCAAGTGCTCCTTCGATGGTGTATACAGGTACTGTGGTTTTTCTCAGGTGTTGCGATAAATAACGCTCCGTTCCTTCTGGCGCTCTACCCACTAGTACATCATCATTATCATCTAACACAACATCAGCGTTTACCGCATCCATGAAATAGGGATAGAGCATGTGCACTCGTGAATCACCCACTACTTGTTTTAAAATATTTTTATAACTATTCAATTTTACTACAACAACCGCATCTATTTCCCCGTAAGCTTCTGATTGATAATCAATAATAATTCTGTCCCAAACTTCTACTCGATTATTACTCATCAAGATATCAGGGATTGAATCAGTATTTTTTATACTTACCGCAGTGGTACCTGCATTCATAAATAACTTATCGTTAATAAACGAAACGATTGTTTTATTTCCAGAATCAATTCTTGCTCCTTGTTCTAATAAATTCAAAGCAACTGTTGTTTTCCCTGAGCCTGAATGACCAATGATAAGTACCCGTTTATGGATCGAAACACATGCACCATGCACACAGAACTGTTTTCTTGTGAGTAACTCCCTGCGCAGCAAACCATAGAGTTTTTGTGCGAAACCAGCTACTCCATCATACGTAACTGACAGGTCTATTTTTTCCGGCACTTGAGAGCTTTTTTTAATTCCGGGAACATAAGCGCTTAACACAAGCTCTTCGTTTTGAGTAATACCCTGTTCATGGATAAGCTCTATTGTTATTTGATTTTCGACACTATAGTAAGTTTTCATAATGATTTAATTGCTTTGTAAACAGCAACGCCTCCGTCACTTCCAAATTCATCTAATAATGTTTTTGTGCCACATATTGTCGGCAAGTTTCCTTCTAAACTATTTTCATCGCTTATCGATGCACTTACTAATCCCTTTTGTTTCATAAGTTCTAATTGTTCTTTCTGGCTTTCATTAGCAGGAGGTAACCACACTGTAGGAATATCGTAACTTGCTGTGTCATAAATATTTCCAAGTCCTGGGGTCATGAATGCCAATTTTGTTCTCTTGAGCAGTTCCTCCATTTCATCACGCGCATAGCTTTTTACATTGAATTCTGAAAGACGTTCTGCTACCGCACTACTGGTTGCAATAACAACCTTGTCCAATGAACCTAATAAGGCTTGGACTGTTTTAATATTCTGGCGCGCATAGTCTTCGACATCATCTAATTTCCAATGCGGATTTTGTAGACCACCCATATTCAGTAACACAACATCTTTATTCTTTGCAGGTTCTTGAACAGAAACGATTGGGGGTACTACTATTGTATTTTTAGAAAATTTATTACGCTCATTCTTAATGCGGTCCGTTACTCCAATAAAGTTTTGTGCGATATACATATCACATCCTGTAATTACCGGATGAATGTCTTTCCAAAACCAAGTCAGGGGGTCATAAATAATTACCTGGAGTCCTAATGATTGAGCACGAGCTGCCATTTCAAAATCAAGTGCGGTAATAAATACGTCATATTTCTTTATAATCAAATCAAGCTCAGTAGGTTCATAATCAGCACTATCATACACCGCATCGTAAGCGAGCGATCGTTGGAGATCAAGAGTATGACGAGTACCCATATATGCCAGGGTTTCATAGTCATTCCTTAAGTAAGGAAAGAATGTAGCAATGGCTGCTGCTGGCCCAAATCCAAACGGTTCGGCATTGAGTAAAATTTTACGTGATGTTTTTTTCATATGATTCAATTCCATACATGAGTTTTCCAAGTAAGGATAACTGTTCTGGTTTTCTTACTTCTTCTAACATTTTCGGATTAGTATATCTTGGTTTTTTACTCGCATGCATGAGTGCTTCGCGGTTATTACTTCCTATTCCAGAACGAAACGCTTCGTGACGTGCATTCACTAGTGTATGATCAGTTTCGCAAGCAGGCCCGGCTGCAGTATAGGCAACATACCGAATATCTTGAGAAATATTTTCAGTATTTGCATGAGTAGTACGACTATCCCATAATACCAAATCGCCTTTACGTAGTGGAAATGCTTGAAGCTGTTTATCGATCCAAGAAACACCTGCAAGAGATTCTGGTAGTTCAACATATTCACCCTTGTTCGGTACATGCGGCTTATAATCAAGAAAATGGTTTCGTGATCCAATTGCCGCAACGAACGTTCCTCGCTCAACTGGACAATCTACTAGGGCAAGCACGCCTTGAACCGTTCTAAAGTCAGGATGAATCAACGGATTCTGATCGACATGTAACGATAGTGCTTTTGATTCTGCATGGTGAGGCAATTTGACTCCTAACCGATCAAAACTAGTCCAAATATCGTATCTATTCCAAATAAGTACCTGAGCCAAGTAATGAATTACCGACTGACGAATTTGTGCAAGTATATCATCATGATACAACTCGAAGAATCCTCGAGAGATAAATGGAGTACCTGCATCATCAACAGGGATAGCATTCCACGAATCAGCATTATTCAATTCGCAAACACCATTACTCATCAGCTTAACCACTTCATTCATTCTTGCAATAGTTGCATCACATTGATGTACACTTATTACATTCTTGATAACTACTACACCAAATTTGCTCCAAGTATCTACTAACGAAGCTTCATCAGCAAGTGGATCGAATGCGATCGCATATCCATCACGATCAAGAGGATACTTTTCAGCCCGGCGAACAGAAACCAACTTTTTCAAATTTGTAGACGAACTGTTTGTTTTAAGACTTTCTTTAACCTCTGAAATAAGTTTGATAACATCAGTATCTGATGACGAATTGGTTTTCGTATTTAATTGTAATTTCGTAGCTAGCTGCTTAATAATTGGTGTAATAATCATAAGGAAAAGAAAACCTGCGCGAGCGCAGGTGCATTAATAATTAACTGTTAGGATGTAGCGCATGCTTCTTTTTGAGACTCATGCGGTATTCACCACTCGGACGAGTTCCATAAATGCGAATACTCGATGAAAGTTTCACATCAGTTTCCGCACCACAACAAGGACAACAAAACGTAGTGTAATAATCGGTTGAGCCGTCATAACATTCATGACGTGTTTGGTATAAATCCATTTGAGAGACGAGGAGCACTGCTCCGCATCCAAGATCACCGTTTCCGGATCCTGTGCAAGTAAATTCCTTACCTGCAGCTCCACCTTCTTGTATAACTTTCATATGATTGTTTTTTGAATTGAAAAGAATGATACATACCCAGTATATTCAGAAATAAAATTTGTACCGAAAAAATACGAGCACTTGTAACAAGCACCAGTGGTTAATCTAGAAACCCTTTATTTTTAATAGTATTTTGCTATACTTACCATGTAACAAATTTGTTACAGATATTACTCTATGAACACGATTACCACCTCCCTTACCCAATTAGGTCTTTCAGTCCACGCTGCTGATATGTATGTATTCCTCCTTGAACGTGGACAAAAAACCGCAACTGAATTAGTTTCAGGATTACGACTCCATCGCCCGCAAGTCTATCGAGCCCTTGGCGAACTGCACGAATCACAACTTATTGTTCAAACCACTTCTGGAAGTCAGAAAAAGTATTACGCTGAACCACCCAAGAAACTCGACCGCCTTGCCAAAGATGTTGCCGATCGCATTACCACTATCATTCCAGAACTCGAGGAACGCAGCTTACGCAAAAATAACCAACCTTTTGTGAAAATACTTGAAGGATCCAAAGGGATACGAGCCGTGTTCGACGACCTTGTGGAATCATGCAGCAAAGGCGAGATTTTTTATCGGTACACCTCGGAGCTTGATCTCGATAAAGTGAATAGCTTCCTTCCCAAAGATTATCGGATACGTCGTGACACAAAAAAACTTGAGCGGTTCGTTATTAGTAATAAATTATCCGGAAGTCAAAAAAAACAACGCCTCGAACGTACCCTAAAATTTATTCCTCAAGATGACCCGTTTAATCAAAATATTATTGAACTGATCTATGCAAATAAGGTCGCCATTATTGACCTGAACACTCAGACGAGCCTCCTGATCGAAAATGAAAGTATTGCAGCATTTCAAAAGGTAATCTTCCGAAATTTGTACAAACGACTCATATAAGGTTCCTGTACACCTCGAATATTTTCTGGTATGGTGAAACCAGAGATGTCCCGTTATTCTTATACGATCCAACCTCTTTATCTCTCTTAACTGACTTTTAAAAAACGGCATAACTGCCCTGACTTATGAAATTTTTAATACTTACCGACATTATTGCGGTAATCCTTGGGATTATTGCTGGGTACTATGTGCGACAAATAGTGGCACGATTCCAAAAACGCTCTCTTGAAACAAACGTTAAGGAACTCATGCTTCGCGCCCGAGAAGACGCGACACGAATCACCGAAGACGCCGATCGCCGTGCAGAACATCGTTTACACGAATTGCGTAACCTAGAACGCGAACACGAAATTGAATTCAAAAAAAATAAAGACTTCCTCGTAAAAAAGGAGAGTCTTTTAGATGCCCGACAAATGGAAATTGATGTAAACTACGAAGACCTGAAGAAGAAGATCGAGGAAGTACGTGCACTGAAAGACAAAATGAATGAGGCTACCGCACGACAAGAACAAGAACTCGTACGTCTTGCAGGAATGAATCGAGAAGAAGCCCGCGATATCATTGTTGCAAGTGCAGAAGAAAAATATAGTGAAGATATTTTGGTACGCCTCCGTAAACTCGAACTTTATGGCGAAGAAAAATATAAAGAGCGCGCTCGTTCAATACTCGTAACGGCAATTCATCGCCTGGCGAGTTCTACAGCCCATGACGTAACTACTACCGCGGTCGAAATTCCTAACGAGGAAACTAAAGGAAAAATCATCGGAAAGGAGGGACGCAATATTAGAACCTTTGAACGCATTACCGGTGTTGAACTCATTATTGATGAGTCACCAGATGAAATTATTATTTCATCATTTGATCCGGTGCGACGACAAATTGCTAAGGTTGCCATGGAAGAACTTATTAAGGACGGCCGCATTCAACCAGCAAAAATTGAGGAATTTTTTGAAAAAGCGAAAGATGATATCAATGAAATCATTAGACGCAAAGGTGAAGACGCGGTACACGAATGTGGTATCTATACCCTTGATCCGCGCATTGTTGCTATTATTGGTCGCCTACACTTCCGAACCAGTTATGGACAAAACGTATTGCAGCACTCAATTGAAGTGGCTCACCTATGTGAAATGCTTGCAACCGAGTTAGGCGCGGATCCTATGATTGCAAAAGTTGCAGGACTCGTTCACGACATTGGTAAAGCGCTCGATCATGAAGTTGAAGGAACCCATATCGATATTGGTATGCGCATCCTTGAAAAATTTGGCGCTGATCCGCGAGTTATCACCGCCATGAAATCACATCACGATGATTGGCCTCATGAAACCATTGAAGCAGTTATTGTACAAGTAGCTGACATGATTTCAGGTTCTCGTCCTGGCGCACGTCGTGATACTCTTGAAAATTACTTGAAGCGACTCCGTGAACTCGAAGCTGTAGTGAACACCTTTACCGGAGTTCAAAAATCATACGCACTCCAAGCAGGTCGCGAGATCCGAGTCTTTGTACACCCTGATCAAGTAAGTGACCTTGAAGCGAAACGAGCTGCCCGCGCTATGGCTGTTCGTATCGAACAAGAGCTACGGTATCCTGGTGAAATCAAAGTAACCGTAATTCGTGAAAACCGTATTATTGAATACGCGCGGTAAATAAAAAAAACAAACCCTTTGGTGTTACCAAAGGGTTTTTGTTAAATATTATTTTTTTCTACAAGCGCCTGTTCATAGTCTGCAAGTGGAGCAATGTCCCATCCTAATTCTTTAGCAACCGCCTCAGCAGTTTCCTGACTCGTGGGAAGTAGCTCTAATAGTGTTGCAACTACTATTCGTCCATTCTGGAAATGTGCATTTGGAATTGATTCAAGCAATATGTTTTTTGAGTGTTCATAGCGACTACTTGTGTCAAACTCCTCACCACCTTCCCATGAAACTATTACTTCAATCTTACCTTTGTAAAAAATTACTTTCCTTCGATTAAGAAGGTTAGCGAAACGAAACCAAAATTCAATCTTCATAGTTATTACTTTAATACATTACATGGCCTTACGTGGGATATGCTTCATTTGTGATCGTCCCCCTCCTTTAAGTGCTTTGGTGTTTACTGAACGATTCCCTACATTAACACCTTGTCTTTGGGTATCTAAAAATGTACTTCTTTTCTTAGAGTTATGAGTTCCTTTACGGTTTTTGTTTGGCATAATATAGTTTTTTATACTATATAACAATTTATAATAAAGTCAAGTATTTTGAGACTTCCCCTCCCGATGTGTTATACTCATTTATATGGCAACAGAAACCGAACGCAAGTTCCTCTTGAAAGACAATTCTTGGAACACAGGAATTACAGGGACAGAATATAAACAAGGATACCTCGTGAGTAGTCCCGAGCGAACTGCACGCATTAGAATTGCAGGGAACAAAGGATACATTACTATTAAAGGTCCAGGTGCTGAAGGTTCGCTTACACGACCTGAATATGAATACGAAATCCCTCTTGCTGATGCAGAAGAACTATTTAACAACCTCTGTGAACCTGAAAAAATTGAAAAAACGCGATACAAAATTCCTTTCGAAAACCATGTTTGGGAAGTAGATGTGTTTCACGGAACCAACGAAGGTCTTATCATGGCAGAAGTAGAGCTCGCAGATGAACACGAAGAAGTTATTATTCCACCCTGGATTGGTGATGAAGTGTCTGACGATCCTCGCTATTTCAATAGCAAACTCGCAAAAAATCCGTTTACTACTTGGGAATAGGTCTTTACGAAACAACGATTTAATGTATAATCACATTAAATCTTTTTGTTTCACTTTAATTGCGTAATCCATGAGCACTGCAGCACTAGCACCTGAAAAAACAGGTTTTCGTTTCTTTTCCCTTACTGAGTCAGGCCTCATCGAGCCAGGAATTCCAAGCTTTAAACAGCATGATGGCACATTATTAATAAAGCCACGGGGGAAACGAGGCCGCCAATTTAAAATATTTGCCAACACCACAATAAGCACAACCACTGCGGTCGTAAATAAAAGCGGTACATTCTATATCCAGTCTGGACTCATTCAAGAATTCAACGAGGACAATGTGCTTCAAATACGAGATGCGTTGTCTTATTCTTTCGATAAAGTTGCTGTGTACCTTCCTGTTAACTTAGGGCGTAAACTATTACTAGAAGAAACCCAAGGGTACGTAAACGAGCTTGCTCATTCATTTCTGATTTTGAAAGACAATACTTCATTTACCGTATGCCTTGGGAGGTCATTTTACAAAGTTACCTACCTCAATAAAGAACTGACATGCACTTTAGTTCCTTTTACAGACTAATATTCTCATATTAAATAAAACGCCTGAATCATAAATAATGATTCAGGCGTTTTTTGTCAAGTTTCCCTCCGAAAAAACCTTATGGTATAATGATTTCGCTTTTGGTATTCGAAAAAACCAAACAGCTAAGCTTAGCATTACAAGTAAGGTAATTTAATTTAAGAACGAAGTATCGGCCGATATCTCGTTCACATCATAATTTCTATGAACAAAGCAGCTCTCGCAGATCTTATCCACGCTAAAATTGGTGGAACAAAAACACAATCAGAAGAAGTAGTACAAATGATCATTGATTCAATCATTTCAACTTTGAAAAAAGGAGATGAAGTTTCACTAGCTGGTCTTGGAATCTTCTCAGTAAAAGACCGAGCAGCCCGAGAAGCTCGAAACCCAAAAACTGGTGAAACAGTTAAGGTTGCCGCTACAAAGGTTCCTAAGTTCCGAGCTGCTAAAGCTTTGAAAGACGCTGTTAAATAATATCCATTCAGATAAACAAAAAATCCCTTTAGGGGATTTTTTGTTTTGTGTGCGGCGCAAGGGAATCGAACCCTTATCCACTGCTTGGAAGGCAGTTATTCTACCACTAAACTAGCACCGCATTATTTTCGTTCGCCGATGAGGCGAGCGCAAGTTTTCCTATCATAGCAGATTATCTAAAAAACTCAAGTACATCTTTTCCTTATAACTTGATAATGATATACTAATCACGTTAACTAATTAATTTACTTTATGAAACATTTAAAACATTTACACAAACCACATTTAGGAATCCTCTTGCTCCGCATTGTTGTGGGTGCAGTATTCGTATATGCAGGATATCAAAAACTTCATGATATGCCGCAAACCGTTCAATTCTTTGGAATGATTGGATTTTCTCCATTCTGGGCTTGGGTTACCGCACTCACCGAATTCATCGGAGGAATTATGATTATCGTTGGATATGGAATGCGCATTGCAGGATTCCTCCTTGCAGTTACTATGGTAGTTGCTGCGGTTAAAGTTGCTCCTCAAGCTGGATTTATGGGCGCATTGTCCCCTATCCTCCTTGCTACAACATCACTTTATTTTGTAACTTCAGGATGCGGAAAATATAGCGCTTGCAGTATGCTTCACGGAAAAAATTGCAATGATTGTAAAGCTGCTGGTAAATGCGATTGCCAACACTAATAAAAAACTCCTCACTATGAGGAGTTTTTTATTATAAACAATTATTGAAATACAACAGGTACTGAATACGATGCATCAAATTGTGGTTCACCTGAAGGATTATCCTTAGTAAACACGAGCGTACCTGCGCCTTGATAGTTTGTTACCGGAAGGGTTACAGAAAAAGGAATTGAATTAGTAGTCATCCAATCCTGTGATGAATGGGCAAGCGCTACCCCAATTTGGTTTCCATTAATGTCTTTCATGAATACTGGAAACGATCCCTCAAAAAACCAATTCCCTACCACCATTCCTGTAACTGTCATAGGTAGCGTAATAGCTTGTCCAGAAGTTAATGAATCTATAGTAACAGGATTTGTAGTTGACTGATTTTGTTGAGGAGTTTCAGGAACTGATGGAATTGTTTCCGTGCGATATTTCCATAACAAGACACTTCCCAAAATAACCACTCCAAGTCCAATAATGATTGCAATTGATTTTATGTGCTTCATGCATAAAGTATACCATATGAAAAATCCCCTCACGGGGATTTTTCATATGGTCGGAGTGCAGGGATTCGAACCCTGAGTCACCTGCTCCCAAAGCAGGCATGTTAGCCGTTACACCACACTCCGTTATTAAGCGACAATGCTCATACTAACACATTCCACCAAAAAGAAAAGCCTCACTTGCTCGTAATGAGAAGTGAGACTTCATATTATTAGACCGTTAAGGCCTCATGAGGAACTGGCTGCAGCTCCTGTTTTTTCTTTTTTACTACCGGTTGCTTCTGATAGAAATAACTATCACGTAGCACCACATTTGCTTTGTTTGTGGTATCGAACTGTTCCTTGTGCTTAAAGCACAAGTCGCCGGTCTGATACAGACCAATTACTTCACAAATACTTGTAAAGCGCAGTGTCAGGAATGGGTCATTACTAGCCTCTATTTTATTCTTGTACGTGTTAATGAATTTCCACAACTCGTTTATCGCTAGGAGCTGTTTCTCAGAGTCTTTGATGTGTTCCATCTTTTCCTCTGTTTTGTAGGCTCTTTCTGGATCAGCGATGTCCTTCACCGTGCCATTTAGCTTTCCCTTAGTAAGCTGAAATAATACTTTGCCCAGGAATTTCATACGGGAATTCCCTTCCTTGTTTCCTAGTTTCAGTAGGTACTTAGTCTTCTCGGCAAGTTGTTGTTTAAATTCATCCCAGGTTACCAGGGATTCGCGACCAAGCTGTTGCTTCGATGCCGCTGCAAGTACTGCTGCTGTCTTCATATAAAGTTGTTTAATGAAAAATGAATATCAATATACCACACGTGAAGTATTTTGCAATAAAATAAGGGGCTCCTTGCGGAACCCCTCTTCACAACCCACTGACCACATATTTTATTTATTATGCAACCGGGAGACCAACTCTTCTTAAGAGCTCATCTCTACCAGCCTTTGTTTCAGGTTTTGAAACTTCAGGCCTGTTTGCGGTTATATAGTTGAACGCTGCAATTGATGATTGTTTCTCGCGATGGAAATCATCAATGTTTGCATTTCCTGTAGCGAATTTCGTAAAAATATCGTAAATAAGCCAGAAAACGAATTTTTCATACAAATCTCTGTCTTCTTGGTGCGCTATACCTTGCAGCGCATTAAGGCCTTCTGCCCAAGCTTTCGAAACTTTTGTTTTTTGTGTCGAATTTGGGCGATTGGTTTTAAAGTTCTCAATCGTCTTTCTTGTTTTTTCCTGGTCGAACAGAAACGTAATCTGTTCACCTTTTTTATTCAACAGGATAGCTTCTGCTAACCGAACTAAATGTTTGTAGTGCGAACACTTACACTCAGAACCAACAGTATAGATTTTTAATAGCGGTTCTCTTACAACGGCTATTATTTCTAAAATGGCCGGAGACTGCTGTCCTCCAATATCCGCGAACGGTTCCTTATTCTTTTTTTCCTGCATATGTTAGATTTGAAAGAGAATACCACATATTATATATTTGCGCAAGTATCGGTAATATTCCAGATGGTGCTCAATTTTGCAATCCTTGTTTCACGATTAATATGTACCGCTACCGCATCCAGCATATATTTTGTTTCATGTGAAACCTTTCGTTCAGCTAAATACCATAAAACAGTCTTTTTAATCTTGGCTATTTTGTAGCCAGTTATATTTTCAAAAGGATTATAGCAGGATCCGTATTTTATAAGTGTTTTAACTTCTATAAAATGGAGTACTGGACCTAAGCGGGCTACTATATCTATTTCACCAATCTTCTTAGTATAATTTCTTTCAACAATGATAAAGCCTCGTGAAACGAGATAGTCTACGGTGATTGACTCACCAAGTTCCCCTATTTTCTGTTTCTCAGAACTAAACTGTTTCATATATCTATAGTAACAAACGACAATAAATAACTAATCAGTAATTAATAAAAGACACATTATCGTCATTATCGACAAATATATGACGTTTTATCCACTATTTACCCTTAGTTATTAACACTTACCCCCAAGTTATCCACAGTTTTAGTGGATAACTGTCGTTAATGTCGATTAGGTTTCATCTATAGAAAAAGACACTCATGGTTGAGTGTCTTTTTCTATAGATTATTATGTGCACCCGCTAGGACTCGAACCTAGAACGACAGTTCCGAAGACTGTAGTGATATCCGTTTCACTACGGGTGCATATTACGTTCTCAGGCACTATAAGCGCTTTCGATTGTTGAAACACTATACATGATATCTTACGATAAATCAAATAATACTGAACGTCTTCTTGAGAAAATAAGGCAAATAAGGTATAGTATCCCTGCTTGCGGCCATGGTTTAGTGGTAGAACACGTCCTTGCCAAGGATGAGATGGGAGTCCGATTCTCCCTGGCCGCACCAACGTTTCACATGAAACACTCTATTAATACTCATTTAATCCCCCAACATGTTTCGCATGTAACAGAATCCCTTAAAGCCGCAGGTTTTGAGGCTTTTGTGGTGGGTGGATGTGTCCGGGATATTATTATGGGGCGTACACCTAAAGACTGGGACATTACCACAGACGCAGTACCTGAACAGATCATTAGCCTTTTTGAGTCTCAGGGTAAAAAAGTAGTTTACGAGAATGCTTTTGGGACAGTTGCTCTCATAGAAGAAAACGAACCATTTGATTCAGTTACTCGCCAGATTGAGATTACCCCATTCCGCAGTGAAACAACCTATTCCGATAATCGACACCCTGATGCTGTTACTTTTTCTAAAACATTGAATGAGGATTTAAAACGACGTGACTTCACTATTAACGCACTTGCCTATGACATTGAAAACGACATACTGATCGATAATTATCAAGGTTTAAACGACATTGAAAACGACATACTAAAAACCGTTGGAAATGCTGAAGAACGGCTTTCTGAGGACGCACTACGTATCCTTCGAGGTATCAGATTTGCCGCACAACTAGGATTTACTGTTTCACATGAAACAATCAATGCTATGTTTCACGTGAAACATTTATTGAATAACATATCTCAGGAACGAATTCGGGATGAATTCGTTAAAATGATCGATTCGAACCACCCAATTATTGCACTAGGAATCATGAAGCAATTGGGTATACTGGAAATGATTATACCTGAATTACTTGAAGGTGATGGCTGTGAACAAGGCGGAGTTCATAAATACGATGTTTTTGAACATTTATTGCATGCTTGCCAGCACGCAGCAGATAAAGATTATACGTTCCACGTGAAACTTGCAGCTCTGTTTCATGATATTGGGAAACCAAGAACACGGAGACCTGGACAGAAGAAAGCTTGGACCTTCTATGGTCATGAAGTCGTAGGAGCTCGAATGTCGTTAAAGATCATGGAACGGCTCAGGTTTCCTAAGTCAGACGCAGAACTTGTTGTGAAACTTGTCCGTTATCATATGTTCTTCAGCGACACTGAACAGATCACACTATCTGCGGTTCGTCGTATGATTGCGAATGTTTCACGTGAAAACATTTGGACCTTGATGCAAATTCGAGAATGTGACCGCGTCGGTATGGCAAAACCTGAAGCTCCTTATCGCTTACGTAAGTACCACGCAATGATCGAAGAGTGCCTTCGTGATCCAATATCTGTTTCACAGCTTAAGATTGATGGCAATTACCTTATGAAGGAGTTACACGTGAAACCAGGTCCTCGTATGGGATGGATGTTACACGCACTTCTTGAAGAGGTGCTAGAAAACCCTGAAAAGAACACAATTGAGTATCTTTCTGCAAGAATCAACACTTTCCAAGGTTTCACAGATTTAGAACTTAGAAAATTAGGCGAACAAGGTAAGCAAACTAAAGAAGAATTGGATGATGCTGAAATCACCAAGTTACACGTGAAACATGGGGTTGCAGCTCAATCAAAGAAGAAGTAATGTTTCACGTGAAACAAAAAGGCCTCATTGGGTCTTTTTTGTTTCTATAGCTGCTTTTATGAGACCATCAAACAAAGGATGTGGCTTGTCTGGTCGGGATAGGAATTCAGGATGACTTTGAGTTCCTACAAAATAGGGATGCATTTCTGGATTTAATTCAATCATTTCTACAAGATAATCTTCGGGATTATCTCCAATGTTTCCCGTGAAACGTCCTGAAATAAGCATTCCACGATCTTCTAATTGTTTTACATATTGATTTTGGACTTCTAGGCGGTGTCTGTGACGTTCTATGGTCTGTGAAACACCGAATAGCGATGCAATTTTGGTTTCTGGCTGTATATCACACCTGTAATCGCCCAGGCGCATAGTCCCGCCTTTTTGCGTAATTTTGAGTTGTTCCGGAATGAAGTCGATAATGAAATCTGAATCTGGTGAAGTGTTTTCCATTTCTCGGGATACGGCGCGCGGAATGCCGCAGGCATTCCGCGCGAACTCAACTACAGCAAGCTGCATTCCTAAACAGATACCAAAATAGGGCACCTTGTGCATACGCACATACTCAATCGCTTTTATTTTGCCTTCCATTCCACGCGAACCGAATCCACCGGGAACAATAACAGCATCGTACGTCTTCAATTCAGTAATCAGTGCATCGTCGTCAGCATCTAAAATAGTTACTACGCAATCAACATTGTTGGCAGCTGCAGCTATTTTAACCGATTCTATAACGCTCAAATAAGCATCTGATAATTTCGTATACTTAGATACCAATGCAACTTTTACTTTTATTTCCTTAGGTTTTTGAATATCATGGAAAAACCGAGGAAGCTTAATGTGCAGGTCTCTATCCATAAATTCAGCAAGTACTTCCGATATCTTGGTATTTTCAAGTAAATGAATGGGTACCGAATAAATACTCGACATATCAGGGCAGGGGATGACTCGATCTTGATTCAAGTTTCCAAATAGAGCAATTTTTTCAAGGAGTCCTAGTGGTAAATCACCATGATCGGGCTCATAGCGTGCCGCAATAATATCAGGCTGAATTCCTAAACGAAGCAGTTCTCGTAATGAATTTTGCAGCGGTTTTGACTTATATTCACCAGAAACCTTAAGGAAGGGTACATATCCCAAGTGAATATGAAGGACTTTACCTGGGTGATCGCGCCGAAATTGACGTAACCCCTCCAAAAACACTTCTGCTTCCATGTCGCCCGTAGAGCCTCCAATTTCGATAACTTTTACATCACTTTCTGTTCCTGAGTATATTTTCTTAATATAATCAGTTATATGAGGAATAAGTTGTACCGTATGACCCAAAAAGACCCCTTCACGCTCCTGATCAAGGATTGATTGGTAAATACGTCCAGCACTCATCGTTGATCGTTTGGTAAGATGGGTTTGGAGGAAGCGTTCGTAGTGGCCTAAATCAAGGTCTGTTTCCGCGCCGTCCCCAAGTACATATACCTCACCATGTTCGTAAGGCGACATGGTTCCAGGATCAACATTCAAATAGGGGTCCATTTTTAAAGCTTCGACGCTGATGCCGCTTGATTTAAGAATCAAGCCAATGCTTGCACCAATGATGCCCTTCCCGAGTCCAGACACCACTCCGCCAGTAACTACAATGTAGCGTGCGCCGGTATTCACAAACGTAATTATAACAAATCATTACTAAGAAGCTAATAAAAAAACTATCCACAAAATTACACCACAAATTTTTAAAATGTGCTATACTCTTTTTTATCTATGAACTTGATTATTCAGGCCGCTATTATTATTACTATTACAGGTTTCTTTGGAATGCTCGAAGCTGCACTATTTACAGTTCCTATATCGCGTGCACGCGTTCTCGCTTCACAAAAAAAGAGTGGCGCGGAAGCACTGCTCACCCTTAAGCGCTCTATGGCACGACCTATTTTCCTATTGGTTGTTTTCGTTAACGTATCCACAGTACTCGGAAGTATTATCCTTGGTAAAAATGCTGGGGAAACAGCTGGTGTTTCAGTAGGACTCGTATCAGCACTCATGACTATTGGAATTATTATTTTTGGAGAACTCCTTCCTAAAAGTTTTGGTGACAAGCACGCTGAAACTATTGCGCGGTTTTTTGCACCATTTTTAATTTTTATTACAAAAATATTTACTCCTATTGTTTGGCTCTATGAAAAGGGAATTACTTTGTTACTAGGAAGTCATACGACCCCGGTATCAGAAGATGATCTACGCGTTTTATCTGAAACAAGTCACACAGAAGGGGGAATCGAAGCTGATGAAAAAGAAATCATCCTTAACACGTTTCGCATGAATGATACTCATGCACGCGACATTATGACCCCTCGCGTTAACATTGAAGCACTTCCTGAACATACCACCCTTCAAGAAGCGTTGATAATTATCGGCGATAAACCGTTTTCGCGAATGCCGGTGTATAGTAAAAACATAGATGATATTGTTGGTGTTGTAACATCGAAAGACATTTTACGTGCATTAGCCCATGATGAACACGCAAACCATGTTTCACAATATATTCGACCCCATACAACCGTAAGCGAAACCATGCGAGCAGACCACTTACTTGGAATGTTTCAAAAACAAAAAATGCACTGCGCGATTGTGATTGATGATTTCGGTGGAACTGCTGGGTTTATTACTCTTGAAGACGTACTCGAAGTACTCGTAGGCGAAATCATGGATGAAACCGACGAAATTGAAGATTTACGTAAACCACAACACCATTCTAACAACCCAGCCTAGTGTTGGGTTGTTATTTGCTTTAAATCGAAAAGTATGGTTTAATACTGACCAACCTATTTTTATTTATGTACTTCTAAAAATTGAACTGTGCCAGAACAAACACAAGGAACCATGTTTTTACTCGTTGAAGGGAAAATTACAAAAGCCAAGGGCGAGGATCGAAAGTTACAAGTAATATTTCGAGAAGATGGTACGAGTCATCCTATTGAAAAAAAGTTATGGCTTGGTTCTATTACGGTAATAGAACGAGGTGACAAAAAGTTTTTTTCTGAGACTGTTTTTATTAACAACAACAATCAAAAAATTATTCTCGGCACTGCGGAGGGTGATGTCCACAAAAGAGAATTTCCTCACTTACTAGACGAGGAGAGAAAACAAGGTCTCTTTTCCTTGTATAAAGAACAAGACATTCCTCGCATTTTTATCCTTAATAAAGCATTACTTTCTGAATAAACTAATAAAACCCTACTTCTGTAGGGTTTATTTTATTAGTTCTTATTTTCTAGTGCTGCAGCTGCAGTATATTTTCTAATAGTATCAGCATTTGTTCCAGCAACTACATTAAGTGAGTCATTCATACTCTTCTGAAACTCTTCAGTTTTTTCAAGAGCTTCTGCCTCTGCAAGGAGTTCTCTTGCTTTATCAAGCATGCCAAGCTTTCTGAATTCTCGGCTTAATGAAAATAATTCCTCAAGGTTCGCAAGGTGGTCATTACTTAGCGCAAGTGCTGCGTGCCGTTCCAGCAGTTTTGCTTTTTCAGTTTCAACTTCGGTTTGATTTGGAGCCAACATGTTTTCGTGATTCATGAGATAAGTATACCAGTAATTACTTTGATAATTCAAGCACTACTGGACAATGGTCTGATCCCATTTGTTGAGGGAGTATCGTACATGATTTTACTCGAGTCTTTAATTTTTCAGACACAAACCAATAATCAATTCTCCAACCAATGTTCCGGACTCGTGAATTGGCGAAATTACTCCACCAACTATAGTGACCATTGCCTTGGGTAAACATACGAAATGTGTCAATAAACCCAGTTTTAATCATCTTATCTATTCCTGACCGTTCTTCTGCAGTAAACCCATGTGTACGCTCATTTGATTTGGGATTTGCGAGATCGTCTGGAGTATGCGCTACATTCAGGTCTCCGCAGAACACTACTGGTTTTTTCTTCTCGAGGAGTTTACAGTGATCAAGGAATGCTGGGTCCCAGTTTTTCTCTCGCAGTTCAAGGCGTGACAGATCACCTTTTGAATTGGGTGTATATACATTAACCACATAAAAATCTTTGAACTCAGCCGTAATCACACGACCCTCAGTAGTAGTGTCTCCATAAGAATCTGCAAGACGGTATTTTTTAGCAACGGCATCTGTAAATCCCAACTGGATCGACAATGGTTCAACTTTAGAAAAAATTGCAACGCCACTATAACCTTTTTTCTGTGCTGAGTGCCAGTATTCATGATAATCAGAGAGGTCAACAGGGGACTCGTGTTGCTGCGCCTTGGTTTCTTGAAAACAAATAATGTCTGGTTGTTCTGATTCAATAAAAGGTACCAATAGTCCCTTTTTATGCACTGCACGGATTCCATTTACGTTCCAGGTGATGAGTTTCATGAAAAAGAGTATACCATACCAAAAATTCAAAAAATAAGTTGTGTAAAAAGCCGAACAATAGTTCGGCTTTTAATTTAATTGTGTTAACTACTAATATTCACACACAGAAGACATTGCTATGCGAAACGCTGTGTAATCAAGGTCTTCTAATTCGCGCCAGTAACTAAAGTAGCCAAACCTACCCATGAAATGCTTGTCTACTTTTTCATCAGGCACACCATCTTTGTTTAGATCTTGAATAATTGAAAAGTTTCCGAAAACACCTGTTTTTATTAGTTTGAATCTACCCCAACTTCTAATAAGATAGTACTCTGACAGTTCGCCATCACCTTTCCAAATTTCTTTCGAATAAGTTAACGGGATAATGACCCAGACAAAGAAAGCACTGCCAACAATTCCAAGCAATATTACTATCTTAAACGAGTCCTCCCCGCAAACAAGCCTAATAAGAGCTGGGGACACTAAGACTACTGCCAATGCGGCTAACCTGAATATAACCTTCCCAGCCTCTGTAATATCATACCTAAGCCATTTCCATGTATTTTCCATCATTATTTAATTTAATTTTGAAAGAATATCCTTTCTTGTATGTATTAAACCATATTTTTATAATTTTGTCTAATTATATGTATATTATAGTATATAAGTAAAAGAATTTTTTACTTATTACATATTTATATGGTAGAATACCTATATGAATATATTAAAACCTCAGTCCATCGAGGAATACATCGTTTCTCTCCTTCAAAAAAATTCTCGTTCTGGCTCAGAACTTCTTACAGCTATTCAATCCAAACGTCCAGGAACCACTAAACAGGCTCTGTATGCATCACTCCGAAAACTAAGATCCGATGAAATCGTAGTGGTGCACAAAATGCGGATATCATTATCCAGTATCTGGGTCACCAAAATGGCCGAATTCTTTACCCTTGCAAAACACTTCTATACCAAAACCACTACAACCGACGAAGGATTTCTTAACCTTGAAGATGGTGACCGGGTGACGTATTCATTTAAAAACCCTAATGTTACTGACATTTTCTGGGGACACGCATTCGATATTCTTGCAGAAATTACTCCCATTACTGAACCAGTGTTTCTATACAATCCACATGATTGGTTTATGCTAGCTCGTCCAGAAACGGAGAAATTATTGTTTAAGAAGTTTGCTAAAGCAGGGAAGCAATTATTAATATTAGTAGGAGATGCCAAGCCACTTGATAAATATATTATTAAAGAATTCGATGGAACGATTGCTCAGTACCATCCAACGAATGAACTTGTTTTTGATAAACGAAATTATTACGTAAACATCTTTGATGATTTCATTATCGAAGTCCATCTTGATGAAATCACTACAAAGAAAATTGACGAGTTCTACAACACAGCGAATGACTGGAATCCCGAAAACGAGGCTGTCTTGAAAAAAATTATCGCAAATGAAGGTAAAAATAAGCTTACTATTTCAAAGAATCGAAAGAAGGCGGAACACTTGAAAAAAATATTCAGGAAATATTTTTATATTAAATCCTTGAAACAAAATACAACCCATATATAATACATTTATGACACATATTATATTGATTACCCTTATAGGAGCTTTGATATCTATTATTATTGGAAGCATCTGGTATTCAGACAAAACCCCGATGGGACAACTACACATGCAAGTACTTGGTTTTGATAAATTATCAAAAGAACAACAGCAACAGCTTATTGAGGAAGCGAAACCACACATGTGGAAATCATTCCTTGGACAATTTATTCTTTCGGGACTCACTGCATTTTTCATTGCACTAGTAAGCGTACAAGGGAGTCAGAACGGTGAAACTATGGGTATGATTGCAGGTTATAGTGTTCTAGCCTGGCTTTGTTTCATGGTTCCAATTATTGGATCAAACATTATTTGGGGTAACATAGATCGAAAAATTGCATTCAAGAAATTTATTTTTGATATTCTTGCCAATTTAGTAACCATTGGATTAGTACTCGTAATTGCATATTTGTTTGTAAAATAATAAAACCGGACAGTACGTCCGGTTTTATAGTGCTTTGTACAATGAAAATATGAGTGCCAGTTGGTCGCCAGGATCAGTACGAGCATCGAAGAATTCAACACGTTGATCTACTACTTGTAATCCCACTGAGCCAAAGAGGGTATTAAGCTCGTCTTTCGTAAAAAAGTAATACGAGACACCAAATTTTTCAAACTGTGAATCAGGTGAAATTTTAGGTCGGAACCCAAGGAACCGCTGTGTTTCTTTTGAAAGAGAAACATTAAGCACGTAGCCACCTGATTTCACGACACGCTGTATTTCAGATATATATTGATTCCAATCAATAGGATCAAGGTGCTGGAGTACTCCAATATCAGTAACCGCATCAAACGAATTATCAACAAGGGGAATGTCGCGTACGTCACCGTGAACAAATCGCGCACGATCAGCATATCCTTCACGTTTGATTTCGCGATTACCTTTTTGAACCACATCATTAATATATTCAAGTCCGATAACACGGTTTCCATCAGCAACTAATTTTCCTATCCAAAGCCCACGACCTGCACCTACGTCTAACACCAACGCATCAGGCGCAAGAGGGGGAAGTACTTGCAAGGCAATGTGATGATAGGGAATATGAGTCCACACATCAGAACCAGTACGATACGCAATTTCAAAATAATTTTTCTGAGCACTGTAATCCATTACTAAAAGTATATCATGAAAAAACCTACCGAGGAGGTAGGTTTATTTATTTATCACTTGTTCTTGTACTCGTTCACCATGCGTACCTCTAGATGAGCAAGTGGGTGAAGTGGAGTAGGGAGGTTGTCTAATGTGACCCATTTGATTTCATCAAATTTATGCGGCTCACCATTTATGACTTGTTCGCGATCTACTTCAACGAGGAAAATCATACATAACCAATGTCGCAAACCTCGATCTGATGTACGAAATAAATCATGGTATCCTAGGAAATTTATTTCTTTTGGAGTAACACCATATTCTTCTCGTAATTCTTTATGAACGGTTTGCACGATCGAATCACCGAATTCAACACGACCACCTCCGAAGTCCCATGCACCATGTTCGTCATTACATTGAATACTGCGCTTGTTCATTAAATAATTTCCTTGACCATCATGGCATACATAACAAATAGTAATTGCTGGATAGTCGAGCCCTCTCCGCGACTCAATTTGTTTTCTTAGTGTGTCATGTTCTCCGAAACATTCGGAAATTACTTTTTTATTTACTTCAAAATTTTCTTCGAAAGAATAATTCGAATTAACTACATAGTTGAAGCAGGTCGTCCGATCATACACCTCGTTATAAAAATTACAGAAAGATAAGATAGTAGCGACACCTCGTTCCTCGAACAAGGTCATAGGCTTCTCTGATGAGACCATATTAATGACAATGTCTCGCCTCGGGTCAAACAAAACACAAAAGTCTCGAGGATTGCGTACGCCATCAAAAATATTTCCCAAATCCTTACTTGAATTATTTTTTGCGTGATTAGCAAAAAAATCTGGATCAATTTTTAAAAACTCTTTTGATTGATTG
This sequence comes from bacterium, assembly GCA_037144045.1. Classification (GTDB taxonomy): domain Bacteria; phylum Patescibacteriota; class Minisyncoccia; order Phycocordibacterales; family UBA1006; genus CAIXMG01. The sequence continues at coordinate 103,293 of JBAWXN010000002.1, forward strand.
GTTATTCGTTGCGTGTAATCAAATAATGATTCACCTTCATGCCGTGGAAACTGTTGTTTCAAGTAAGAAGATAGTTGAACCCGCTTATAGTTAAATTGCTCTATAAGAAAATTTCCAAGTGTTGTTTTGCCGGTCCCTGTAGAACCAATGATAAATACATTTTTCATACGATTTTTTTAGTGAAACTATTTGTTTGTTAAGGAATATTACTTGCACGATAGCAGGGAATAGCTATACTTGTATACATGTCAGACAATATTCGACAACATAAACCCTCCACGAACCCCGAGGACCTGTTATCTAGACTAGGCCTCAGCGATAAAGAATCACATATCTACCTCGACTTGTTACAAAACGGTCCACGACCTGTCGCAGTTATTGCCAAACGCGCCGGAGTAACGCGCACCAATGGATATGACCTCGTAAAAAACCTCGAGAAGAAAGGACTCTGTTTTAGCAGTGGAACCACCTATGGTAAAAAAATTCATGCTCATGATCCTGTCGTATTCAAAGAAATTATTGCAGAAAAAAAGCGATCTCTTGATCACTTAGCAGCAGAACTTAACGACAGTGTTCATGTCTTTAAAAAAACAAAAACGACACCCTACACCAATCATGAGGTCACCTATCTGGAGGGTACAGAAAATATTAAGAAAATATTTCCCATGATGGCAGCACCTCATGTTTCACAGGTATATGGTGTTGGCTCTGAATTAGAACTCGAAGAATATGTTGGTCGTGAAACACTTGAGCAATTCCATGAGCAGCGTAAGCGCAATAACACCCACCTTTCAGTCCTCCGAGCAGGACCCCAACGTCTTTCGGGAAATGCGTTTCACGATGATGTCGCCTATTTGCGCGAAGTCCGGATTCGCCCTAAAGGTAAGGTTCGACTGAAATCGCAGCTGTATTTATTTGATAACACCATCATTTTCTTAAACCTATTCGACAAACCATTCGCAACCATTATTCACAACGAACCCATGTTTATTATGTTTCACTCATGGTACGAATTCATCTGGAATGCTTCTGAAACAGTGGTTTCACGGAAAAGTAAATAACTTCTAAAGTTTTTATAAGCAAAAAATAAACCCATCTTGTTACAGATGGGTTTTTGTGAAACGTTTCACATTAATTAATGAGAGCAATAATATCTTGCTCTTCCTCATCAATGAGTTTAGCTAACTGACTTTTAGTTACATAGCGAACTTCAGCGATTTGCGCACCGCGGTAATGAGGACTCACGCGCGCAGACTTTTCAATATCCACTTCATAAATCATAGCGCGAGTTTTTATACCCGCCTCACGATGACGCCAATCAGGCACCGCAACATCACCTAAAAACTTTAACGGTTTTCCACTCAGTTGGGTTTCAAGTTTTGTTGTAACCTTTCTGGTAAGCGCCTCTTCGAAGGTAGTATCCTTTGAAGGTACCATATACCCACCAGGGAAACGAAATTTTCTCTCGTCTGACGATGCATACCTAACAATCGCAATTTTACCTTTCGCATTTTTAATGATAGCGCGTACCTGCATAAACAGCAGCACCTTCGGCTGTCGCAACTGTGCAGCAATAATTCCATGCGCATACGTCACATTAAGTGATTTATGCGACAGTACACGTCTCCGCAAATCAGTGGCGTTTACATCTGGTATTTCTTCAACACCATACACCGGAAACCTTCCCGTAGGAATGTAATGCTTTCCAAAGCCATCACGACCTTCAATAAGACATACGTCATCATTAGCAAGATCTGGTTTCTGAATAAGTGAGGCAATTTGTTTTTCAATTTCAGTAGTCCAAACGCTGTTATAGCGCTGGTTGCGTAATGGAAAAATTTCATACTGCCTATCGCCATACCCAGCTTCAGTAATTGCTTCTTCAAAAAGTTTTTTGCGAACCCAGAATGGTAACACATTTCTCCCTGAAGGGAACGAGCGATCGCACGCTAAAAAAATAATAACCATTTCGCCACGAGCAAACGCTTCATGAACTACTTGCATGTGCCCAACTGTTGGACCATCGGGACTGTGTGTACGCATCACTGTCGATGCAACTAAAAATTTCTTTTTAGGACCTGTCAGCAATGGAGTAACCTTGACTGCCTCCAAAAGAAGTGACCAGTGTTTTTTTGGATCAAAGCCTGCTTTGTCATCCAAAATTAAATTCATGTATGGCTTCTTCGAAAAATCGGCATAGTGAGTATTACCCTGTTCGGGATTTTCGTTTACATAGGTAAAAATTATTCCTAACTTTTCAAACATTGCCTTGTACTGTTCCACATGATCATCTTTCGATGATGTGTAAATAACAAGCACTATGTCTTTTCGTGCGGAAAGAGCCTGAAGGGTCGCGAGTGCTCCATCAAAAAAATTTCTAGATATGTCACCACCCGTATAACTGGAACCTAGTACGGTGTCGTGCAAATCTACAAAAATGTAAATTTTGTCCCATTCGCGTGTACGAGCTTTTACAAACTCAGCAAACCATTTCGCAATAAGGGAATCTTTCATTAATTCTTCTATATTCATTTTTAATCGTTTTGCGTATTTAACCATTAAAATATGAATAAGTAAAGGGTCTTCATATTTGTAGCATGTCGTGCTATTGTGATCAAAATAAAACAGCATATGAACATTAAAAAAGCAGTGGTATCGTTCCTTGTTATGAACTTAGGAACATCAGACAGTCCTTGGAATTTATTCTGTGGCTTTGATCCAGAAAAAAACCGTATTGTGTTTTTCAAAACCCTACGACTTCGATCAATCCCTAACTATTTTTCGCAAGACTCGGTAACTATCACCGTGACTCGTGATAACCAATTTTTTTCTTCGGGAAGTCCTCAACTTGTGGGACCTAACCATGAAGCGTATCAGCTCGATGGATTGCGAGAAATCTGTGGAGTAAAACATTCAACTGATCAACTAGACGCATTTCATTTCAATGATGGCGATATCGTTACCGTTGAAAAATCTGACTGGGCTCATGATGAAAACCCTATTGATATCCTTGCCACCCGTAGAACCGTTGGCACACCTCTTCATCAGGTTTACTCTGTGAATCAACGCACTATCGACCAGTTTAAGAATTTCTTCCAGGATCATCTTAACGTATTAACTACAACAGTGGTTGTGGAAAGTAATCCGGGACCCAACTACATGAAATATTTCTAATTAAAAAAACGGCTTCGTGCCGTTTTATTTTAATTTAGTTGTAAACATCAACCTTTCCACATTTTTCACATTGGTATTTAATCCATGCGGGATCACCGTCTGGTCGAAACGTGCTTTGACTATGGTGCTGCATAGTGTGCAATCCACCTTTGGGGCAGATATCATCTGCGCTAATAATTGGTGTTTGAGGATTTTGATCCTCTGGATAATCATACTCATGGAAAATAGGATTCCAGGTTCCGTGCTTCTTGTCTGACATTTTATTTTGGTTTAGTGAACAATATAGTTCGTCCCAACTAGTATACCAAATTCTGTTTAGTTGAAACACTACTTATTCCAGAGCTCTTTGAACACTTCACGCATATTGTGTGCCATTACAGAATCATGAATTTCAACCAGATAACAAGGTTTCTGCGCTGTAACAATAAGAACTATATACGAGCCAATAATCCACTGAGTACCGGTAATATTATTTGTTCCTTTCCAGAAACGAATGTTTCTTTGGTTGATTTTTTCACTCTGCATTTGTGACTCAATATCTGAATCATTTGAAAACATTTTAAGGTTCACTTCTTTAGGTGCGTGTTTCCAAAACCAAACAATCCAATTTTTGTATTTTTCGACAAAGGTATGATCCTGAAAACCCCACCACGTAGGGTCATTTGCCAGATTACTTTCGATCCACCGAGGTGTTGCATCATGTAAATACTTATCAATATCTTCCTCGGCAACGAATCTGATTTTTGGTATTGAAAAAGTAGTAGATTGAGATACCAGTTTTAAAGCATCTTTTAATTCATGGAGACCTTCTTCCTTTTCCCTAAACTCTTTTCTGTCGTGCTCCAAAATTTTGTCTATTTCTTCAGGTTGAGCAGGGAGATAGTATAATGTCTTGCTTCCAAGATCTTCAATAATAAGACCTCGTGCTTTTAGCTCGTTTGCAACGCTATACACTGTAGTCCGATTTATACCTGTTTTTCGTGAAATAGTTACTGGTGCAATTTTTCCGCTTTCTAAGATTAATTTATACACCTTTTTTGCTTTTATAGTTAACCCAAGCTTTTCTAAGATTTTGTCTAAGTTATCCATACGACTTTATAGTACCAGTGTTGTCTATTTATTGTCAACACATTTTTTTATTATTCTATTAAAGTGTTAGAAAATAAGTGTTTTTTTGTTATTATATATTGACATATATTGATATATGTGCTATATATAATAAGTATTATTAATCGGATTTATTAAACATTATGAAAAAATATTCAATCATTATTATTGGAATAATTGCAGTAATCGCCCTTATATTAGGCATTACAACATTATCAAGAAACAAATCTATATCTGTAGCAGAACGAGTTGTAAGTAAAGGAGAAATCCGGATTGGATACATTGTGTATCCACCATTACTCCTTAAGAACCCAGTAACAGGCGAACTTTCAGGCATTTCATACGACCTCGTTGAAGCTGCAGCAAAAAATCTGGGACTAAAAACTAACTGGGTCGAAGAAGTCGGATGGGGAACTGCAATCGAAGGACTAAAAACAAAGCGTTACGACATTCTAGGAACTCAAATGTGGCCAAACTCTGCTCGTGCACGTGAAGCTGCATTTTCATTAGCTCCAATGAATAGTACTATCTATCCCTACGCACGACCTAACGATTATCGCTTTAATTCTCTTGAAAGTATTAATTCCTCGAATATTACTATCGGGGTTCTCGACGGAGAAATGGCATCATTTATTGCAGAACAAGATTATCCTAACGCTAAAGTAAACGCGCTTCCTCAACTTTCATCTTATTCTGAAGTTTTTCTTAATATTCTTAACAAGAAATCAGATGTTGCATTTGTCGAACCATCAGTTGCAAATGATTTTCTGGAAAAGAATCCCGGCTCTGTTGTACGTATAGGAAACGAGCCCGTTCGTACTCTTGGGAACAGTTTCGCTTTTGCTCGAGGAGAAGATTCTATGGTTACTATGTGGAATATTGCTATGCAGGAGCTTATTAACGATGGTACCGTAAAACGAACTCTCGAAAAGTACAATGTTTCTAAAGAATACACTATTACTAAATAATTAATCACCTACATGTTCCAAGTTCTCATACAATACCACCACCTCTGGCTACATGGGTTTTTCATGACCTTGAAGCTACTAGGCACTATAATACTGATTGGAATTCCTACAGGGATCACTCTCGGAGTAATTGGGGGAAAATTTAGCACAGAACTTGGAGTCATTATCAAGGGCGCAAGATTCGTAACTAAAGTCATCCCGGTTCTTGTTCTTTTGTTTTGGCTACACTATCCACTACAAGGAATGTTGCACGTTGTAATAAATCCATTTTGGACAACCGTTATTGCACTGGGCCTTATTAATATGATTGCAACAGCATCCATTATTAGTATTGAACTACAACTAATTCCAAAAGCATACCGAGAAGCAGGAATCACTTTAGGCATGAATTCACTGCAAATTGTGAAGTATATTGAACTTCCACTTTTACTCCGTCGAACCCTTCCCCAAATTCTCTTAGGTCAGGCATCCATACTCGAGTACACATTATTCGCTAGTCTCATTTCTGTACCAGAATTATTTCGTGTCGCGCAAACTATTAACGCTATGGCTTATAAACCTATTGCCATTTATTCACTTCTTGTTATTTTTTTTCTATTAATCCTAGGACCTCTTCATATATTAATTAACTGGATCAAGGAAAAATATATTGCCGAATATGCTTAACATTACCCACGCTACAAAAAAATATTCTCGAGGAAATTTAGTTCGAGGCATAACCGACGTTTCTTTAAAAGTAGAGACCGGGGAAATCGTTTGTATTCTCGGCTCAAGCGGTTCAGGTAAAAGCACCTTACTTCGGGTTGCTGCCGGACTTGAACCACTTGATAGTGGATCACTTACACAAGATCCCAACATTTTTTCTAGTTATGTTTCACAAGAATACACTCTTTGGCCCCATCTCACTATTATTGAAAACATGACTCTCGCACCAAAACTTAACACAGCCACATCAATTGAAAATCTTCGCACGGAAGCACTTACCCTGCTCAAGCGATTTGAATTAGAAGATTATGCCGATACTTATCCCACGCAACTTTCTGGAGGTCAACGTCAACGCGTAGCGCTCTTACGAGCGGTTATTATGAAACCAAGAATTCTACTCTTGGATGAAATTACATCAGCTCTCGATCCGGAACTTACCAAAAGCGTTCTTGATCTTATTCGAGCACTAGCTAAAGATGGGTACACCATGATTATCGTAACGCATCACATGTCATTCGCTTTATCAGTTGCAGATAGAATTATTTTTCTCAAAAACGGCTCTGTCGCAGCTGACCAAACTACTCATGAATTCTTTTTTAATCAGTCAAACCCAGAGATAAAATCCTTCATTATTGATATAGCAAAAAAAGATGACATGGTTGAAATTTTCAAAGGCGTTGAACAGTTTCAAGCCTATCATATAGGACTCATCAGAAAACTTCCTGAATGCTCAATTATTCATGTTGCAGGCGCCGTTGGCAATAGTTGGTATATTCCAATGGGTGACTTTTATGAAAAATACGAACACCTCCGTCACCAAAAGAAAATAATTTGGAAAATGGTTACTTACGAACAGGGAGTCATTGATAAAAGACTCCTCAAGGAATTTCCAGAATATAATCAATACCGACAAATGCCTCGAGCATTGCAGAACCCTGCAAACTATAATGTATTTGGTGACACGGTCATTACGCAAATCTTCGAAAACGAACCTACGATTATTCAGATAAGAAGCCAGCATGTTGCGAATGCATACTTAAGGTTTTTTGAAGAACTTTGGGAGCTGTCAAAATAAAAAGACTGTTACAGTCTTTTTATTTTCCATGAAATTTTTTATGAACTTCACGTAATTGTTTATCGGTAACATGGGTATAGACTTGAGTTGTAGCAATATTGGCATGTCCCAGCATTATCTGCACACTACGCATATCAGCACCATTTGAAAGTAAGTCAGTTGCGAAACTGTGACGCAATACGTGCGGGGTAACCTTTTTATAAATACCTGCCTTGATTGCGTAGTGTTTCACAATGCGTTGAATAGACCGCGGCGTAAGTCGAGCATCAGAACCTTCATTAAAAGATTCACTTACAAATAATGGATCCGCCATATCTTTACGTGATTTAAGGTAATCTCGCAAAACACTTTTAGCGCGATCTGATAGAAACACTACGCGCACCTTGTCTCCTTTTCCTCGAATTGAAAACTCATCCTTAGATAAATCAATATCACGATTGAGTGAACATAATTCAGAAAGACGTAGCCCTGTAGAAAAAAAGAGTTCTAAAATAGCTAAATCTCGAGCGTTGTCACTTGCTGCTGCAAGGAATCGTTTGAGTTCAGCTCCCGAAAGAGGGTCAATGTCTCGCGATCCCGTCTTTGCAAGTTCGATCACATCCGGAGCCACTGAAGGAATGTTACACTTCTTCATGTATTTCAAGAAAGAGCGTAGTGCAATTAAATAGTAATTCTGCGTTGCCTTTTTCATAGTTCCCTGAGTTTGTCCTTTTACCTTAACTCCTTTAGAGCGATTCAAGTTAAGGCGAAATTCACGAATCATGGTCTCAGTAATATCAGCAGGGGATTTCACTTTACCAAACTCAAAAAAAACATTGAGATAGTGCTCATAATTCCGAACGGTATTAAGTGCTCGCCCTTTTTCAATTTCTACATATTCAAGGAATTGGCGCTTCAGATCGTGAACGTCATACATATGTAAGTATTGTACCACGTTGACAAAAAGCATAAAAAGGGGATACTTGAACAAATCTTCTATTATGAGCATAAGAACTGCTTTTCTAGCAATTGCCTGGCTTCTTGGCATTATTATACAATTAGCCATTACCGGGATTATTATTTTTATAGCGTACCACCTTAAAAACTATAGTGCCGTGCACTTTTCGGAGTCCACCTCTCACTTCACCTCACTAATTCCGATTGGAATCTGGATCCTTCAGTTATTCTTTTTCTTGCAATGGGCTGGGCTAATACCTAATAAAATAAGGAATTCCCAGGAAAGACACGAACTATTATCCTAACCATACCCCCTGGAACACGTTCTCGCGTTCCAGGGGGATTTTACTTGCATAAAAACAGAATGTGTGATAAAGTCATAGCACTATGTTAACGACAGCCAAAAAACAAAAAGTGATGGCGGCATCAGCTCGAAAAGACGGAGATACTGGTTCACCAGAAGTACAAATCGCCCTTATTTCTGAACAAATCAGTCAATTGACGACTCACTTGCAAACCCACAAGAAAGACAACCATTCTCGCCGAGGATTGGTGATTATGGTAGCGCAACGACGAAAACTCTTAAATTACCTTAAGAAGTCAGACGTTAAAGCATACGAAAAAACACTTAAACTTGTTGGATTAAAGTAATAAAAAACACCCTAAGGGTGTTTTTTATTTGACCTGGTTCAGTAAACCAGTATACTACAACAAATAACTCTGTATGTTTTTTATAGATGATGATGAAGATGCCGCATGGGAGCAAGAACGCGAACGTAACCGCAAATCAAAAAAATCGAATCGTAACGGATTTGATATGATCCATGCCGCACAACTCCTGAGACAAATACTTAACGAACTTTGTATTCCTGTAATGGACCACCAACAACAACGTGCATTTGATAGGCGCAATAAAAATGGAACCAAGTAACCCTTGGTTTTTATTTATGCACAATAATTGATATACTGCACCTAATGAAAACTGCGTATATTTTCCACGACGCCTTTTGCGATCCATTTTCAGAATGGTATCCATGGATGAAAACAACCCTCGAATCAAAAGGGTATTTAGTTATCGTTCCAAAGTTTCCCAGCCCCGCAGGACAATCCTACGAATCTTGGAAAGTAGTTATAAAAAATTATATTAATACATTCGACAGTGACACGATTATCATCGGACATGGAACTGGTGGCGTATTTGGGTTACGGATCGTACAAGAACTTACTCAAAAGATTCAAGGATTGTTCCTGGTTGCAAGCTATGGCGAGCCGATTGGTAATATTGGATACGATCGTATTAATAAAACATTTTATGAACCTGCCCTGGATTGGAAAAAAATAAAGGAACACGCGATAACGATTCGCATCTTCGCAGGTGACCAAGACCCGTTTGTACCTCTTGCTATTACTGAACGACTTGCTGAAGGCCTTGGCGAAAACGTTGAAACCATTCCTGAGGGTGGCCACTTAGGAAAAGCTGCGGGGTTTACTCAATTAGTACCTGTAGCGTCTCGCATTTTTGAAAGTCTTTCTGAAATTGATAAATCTATTACTGTTGAAAAAAATACTGACGATGAAATAGCTGTATTAGCACCTATTGCAGTAAACCCGGTCGCACCTCAACAAGAACCTATTTCCCAGGCAGATAAACCTGTTCATAATCCGGAACTCCACGCTCATACAATGTATCAAGACATGTCACACCTGGTTAATTCCAATAAAGGAACGGTTGCCTCATCACTCCTGACTAAGGCTCGTACCGACAAAGCAGTGGCCGATGCAGCATCACCCGCATCTGGGAAAAATATTATGTATACCTTGTTTTCAATTTTCCTCATCGGAGCAACACTCGGTATTGTAATATTCCTCGTTCAAAAATATGCACCCACACCAACTATTCCACCAACTCCTGAAGTGCTCTCATTGATTAAGTCTGAAGAACATAAAAAAATAACTCTCAGTGGCGAACCAGTATTCCTCCTTGATCAGAAAATTAGGAATGTTTTTGAACAGCCCATGACTGATGGCACGATTAGAGATATTTATTATGTTAATGCAACGGGTCGCGCATCATTTAGCGATCTGATTACTGCACTTGGTATTACTAACTTACCAGCGGGACTTACTGACGAATTCCCAAGTAGTGAAAACAGTGTTCCAGTGTTCATGCATGGACTTTCTACTAAAAACCAAGTTGCACGCCATTTCTTAGTTATTAAGATAAACAATTACGATATAACGTTTGCGTTTATGAAGCAGTGGGAACGAACCATGCTTAAAGACCTTGGACCGCTCATGAATATTTCATCAGATTTTTTAAAAACACGATTAGGTAAAGACGTGTTTCAAGATGAATTATTACAGAATAAAAACGTTCGCACGTTGCGCTATCGTAAACCAGTGACAATTAGTTTAGATGATACCTCTACCGCGGTCACATCTACTACTTCGTCAGCATTAGATTCTATAAGTTCAACCGTGCAAACTGTTCTTGCTAACAATCCGTTTACGAATCAGTCAGCTCCGTATCAGGAAAAAGATCTCATGATTTCGTACTTTTTCTTGAATGAAAAAACGCTCGTAATCACTGATAACCTTGAATTAGTTCCTGAACTCCTCAAGCGTTACGCCAACAGCCAAATATACCAGTAATCATATGAAAAAATTTTTAATTTATAACCTAATAGTAATGCCACTGGTAGTGCTTGGAGTACTCGGATCAACAGCTGTATTTCCTCTGGCAGTTAATCATGCTAACGCAGAGAACACTGTCAACGTACAAAATAATGACTTCTCCACCGGAGTCTCCGACGCCTGCACCGGTAAAGACTGTTACAGTTTGTTCTCTGGATTTGCAACAGCACTTGGAGGTAAGTTTGATAACATACAGAATGCAGACAGTATTGGAGGATTAGTAAATGCACTCATTGCCTTTGGTATAGGACTTGGGGGAGTACTTGCGGTTGCTATGATCATGTATCAAGGATTCTTGTACATGAAAACTGATAATACTAATACTAAGTTAAATACTAAAGGTAAGATTATTAATACCATTGTAGGATTTCTCTTATTACTTACGATCTATACCATATTGAAGACAATTAATCCTGATTTGTTGAATTTGATGCCGCGTATTGATTATTCACAACTTGACCCAGGTGAAAACGGAGACGGTAGACCTCAAGATGCTGTAACAGGCGCTGACACTAATGGAACTCCACCTCCACCAACAACCGTATCAGGATGTAGAGCTGGTATTGTAACCGTTCAAAACATCAAGATTTGTAAAAACTTAGCCAAAGGACTCGACGATATGATTACCGCTGCAAAACAAGCAGGATTCACATTAACTGGATACGGATGGCGTAGTTCACAAAGCCAAATCAACCTTCGTATTAAAAACTGTGGGGGAAACAACAATTACAATATTTATGAAAAACCATCTGGTCAATGTAATCCTGAAACAGCAATACCCGGAAGGTCGCGTCACGAACAAGGTCTTGCAGTGGACTTCCTCTGCGCAGGGGTACAGATTAATCGATCAGCGTCACCATCGACTACCGGATGCTTTAACTGGCTCTATAATAACGCTGCTAAATATGGTTTCTACAACCTTAAGAGTAACACTCGAACAGAGGATTGGCACTGGTCAAGCGACGCACATTAATTAATCAACTCTGTCAAATTTCTTTTTAAGCCCATCTATGCTAAGCTGGTTCCATGAAAAAAGAACGCATCAATTACTTTAAAGAAAAACTCACTGCTGAAAAAGCTATTCTTGAAGATGAGCTCCAAAGTATTGGTGTAAAAGACGCTAATGGTGACTGGAGTGCTGTTCCAGAAGCACATACAGACGTAGAAGGTGACGAGGGGGATCAAGCTGAATTCATTCAAGACTTCGATTCTAAGATTGCTCGCCTTGGATCACTCGAAACAAAATATCATCAAGTAGTAGATGCTCTCGCACGTATCGAAAACGAAACCTATGGAATCTGTTTAAAGTCCGGAGCTCCTATCGAGGAAGACCGCCTTGAAGCAAATCCAGCCGCAGAAACCTGTAAGGCAATGATGAATAGTTAATCGAAAATCCCATTTATATGGGTTTTTCTTTATAAAAAATTTACCTCTTGTTGGTACTATTTACCCATGGCAAAAAACTTTTCACGCATTTATTCAGCACAACCCTATCACTTGGAAGGACATATCGTGTCAGTGGAAATTGATATCACTAATGGTCTCCATTCGTTTTCTATTGTAGGACTTCCTGATAAAGCCGTAGAAGAATCGCGCGATCGTGTAGCAAGTGCTATTAAAAATTCTGGATTTACTTCACCAAAACAAGAAAATCATAAAACAGTTGTTTCACTTGCACCTGCTGAACTCCGTAAGGAAGGCTCATATTTTGATTGTGCTATTGCCGTTGGATATTTACTTGCAGGGCACCATATAGAATTTTCACCTGACAAAAAATTGTTTATCGGTGAACTTTCCTTAAACGGTGAACTACAACCAATACATGGAATACTTCCTATTGTCCAAACCGCCAAAAAACATGGTTTCACTGAGCTATTTATTCCAGAAAAAAATACACTCGAGGCAGCGCTTATTTCTGGTATTACTATTTATCCAGCCAAAAACCTCTCCGAGATTATCAACCACATCGATGAATCATCTGATACCAGAATCTATATCCGCCCACAACCTGTTACCCTAATTCCACAACCAGAGCCGCTTGCGGTAAATAATTTTAATACTATCTTCGGTCAAGAAACCGCAAAGCGAGGACTCGAGATTGCTGCATCAGGAGGACACAACATCATTATGTCAGGACCCCCTGGAACTGGAAAAACTCTGCTGGCTCGTGCGTTTAACGAACTCCTTCCACCTCTTCCTATTGAATCCATTCTTGAAGTAACAGGGATCCATAGCGTGGCAGGACTTCTTAATAACCATGTTCGACCCTTGGTTGTACAACCACCGTTCAGATCGCCTCATCATACCTCAAGTTATGTTTCGCTCATCGGCGGTGGATCTATTCCACGTCCAGGCGAAGTAACCCTTGCACATCGAGGAGTATTATTCCTTGATGAATTTCCTGAATTTGATAAACGGGTTATTGAATCGTTACGACAGCCTATTGAGGATCGTATGGTTACGATTGCACGCGCTCGTGGCAGTGCTTTATTTCCAGCTCAATTCACCCTTATTGCAGCAATGAATCCATGTCCTTGTGGAAACTTTGGGTCACTTCATAAAATATGTGTTTGCAATCCTCATGAAATAGGTCGCTATCGTAAAAAAATATCAGGACCCATTCTTGATCGCATTGATATTTGGCTTGCAGTAGAACATATTGATTATAATAAACTATCTACGTCGAGTACTATCCCTGAATCCAGTGAAGCAGTAAGAGCGCGCGTAATCAGTGCTCGAAAAACTCAGCAAGAACGATTCAGTAGCTCAGTAAAATTAAACGCTCACATGAGTAATAAAGATATTCAGTCAATTCACTTAACGCCCGATGTAAGAAAACTCCTTGTTGAAAGTAGTGAACTTTTTAAACTATCACCGCGGTCATTTCATCGAATTATTAAAATAGCACGAACTATAGCTGATTTGGACGGGTCCAAAGAATTAACTACTGATCACATACTTGAAGCGTTTCACTATAGGCCGAGACAATAAATTATGTAATAAAAAACTCTGCACTGCAGAGTTTTTTATTAATACAATACCGGGGTAGGGTATACTCCTCGAATCTCGTAGTGGAGATGTGGACCTGTTGATTTTCCTGTATTTCCAGTATATCCAATTATCTGACCCTGCGAGACACGTTCACCAGAACTTACACTAATCTTACTTTGATGAGCATACAGCGTTTGTGAACTATTTCCGTGCGTAATAATAGTAAGTCCTCCATACCCTCCATTATAACCATTCGGAGACTTAGTAACAATAACGGTTCCATCCGCCATTGCTCTAATAGGAGTACCTACTGGAGCACCTACATCGATAGCATTATATCGTGTGTGGAATCCTTGAGTTTTTCGAATTCGACCACCATCGGGTACAACCGGTTGAATGTAGTAACCTTTTGAAGAAGGAACTCCTGTTTTCTTTACTCCTGAACCTGGAACAATCTTCGTTGTCTTAGTAGGAGTACTTACGGTTACGATTTCACCATCGGGAATAATTAATACCTCGCCCTGTCTTAAGATATCACTCGCGACTAAATCGTTATAATCAGTAATATCGGTAACGTCTACCTTATACTTTTTAGCGATACTTTGAATTGTTTCACCTTTCTGAACTTTATGTTTCACCCCAGTAATAGGAAGGATTACTAGATTTTGTCCACGCTGTAATACATCTTTTTTACCTAATCCATTTGCCCAACGTACCGTGTTTTCAGAGACTCCGAATTTTGTGGCAACTTTTGCTACCGTGTCGCCTGGTTGAACAATATAAGTACTAATAGTATCGGTTACTGGAATATCAACAAGGTCTGCCAAAGTTCCTGATGACCCTATATCGGCGACAATAGCTTCACTATCAGCAATGTGAATATCTGCATCTGGATCTACCGGCTTAAGATCGGACATCATTCCTACCTCAGAAGACAATAACGGCATATTTTGCGCACTATCAGCACTTACGGTTGATTGAAAACTAGGATCACTTTGTGCAAACGCAGACGAAAAGAACCAGGCCTGACTCGTAGCTGGTGTAATCATAAGAACCACTAGTGTAATACTAGCGATGAGAGGTAGACCTATAGCTTCCAAGTGTTTTTTAGATGAAAAAAGACTTAGTTTTTTTGAGAAGTGTATTATAAGCCAAGAAAAAGATATCAAAAACGCGAGACCAAAGATTAAAAAAATAAATGTAAACACGTTTTTGAAATTACTCGAATATCTGAAATTCGGCCAGGTCTATCGTACTGCTTTCCAACCAGGGCAAAGCCCCATACCTAACCAGGGTACCAAACTGACCGAATGGGTCAACAGGGAATGGGGATAGCCTATTTTTTGACAAGTTGTAAACAAATGTGTTCTTGTTTGTAGCGTTCTCATCCTAATTCATTTATAATAATTTCATATGGGCATTAAAGACATTCCTCTTTCAACAACACCCGCTTCTGCACAAGCCATCCCTGTGCCCCCTTCACTTGAATCTATTATTCAAACTGCCAAGGGACAAATAAGTAACGACCCGCAATCAGGGAGTATCTTGAAACTGCTTAGTGAAAACGGATTTAAAGAAAAGATTCAAGAAGGTTACAAAAATGGAAGAACTTACACCATTCTCCATGCAGCACCAAGTCCTGATTTTACTCTTATTGAAAATTGGACAGAAACCACGAAAGACGAAAATGGTAATAGTGTTTCCAATCCGAGAAAAACATACCAGTTCTTTAAAATTGTCATAGACACTCCACCAGTTCAAGAAACGAGCCAGCCAGCAACCCCGTTAGAGGAAGTAGCCCCAGAACCAGCACCCACAGAACTTGTACTTCCGCCGAAAGAACCTGAACCAGTAGAGACCCATGAAGCTATTGCTGAGATACCCACCATAATTCCCACTGAACAACCGATGATTGATCGTGCATTTGAAGTAGCTCAGAAAATAAAACGAGGTGGCGCCGGTATGACCCCAGAAGACTGGCAATATCGTAACGAAAACTGGCCCGCTATTGAAAAACACCTTATGCCAGCACAGGCCACATCAGCACCTGTACAAGCACCAATAGCACCAGAACCAAAACCTGCCACGGTAACAGAAAAGGAAGTAGTGGTGACTCCTTCATCTGAATCAGTACCGCCTGCATCTGCACCTGTACAACAACACTATGACTCCAAAGCGTGGCTCATGCAAAAGCTTGGATCACCTAAAGCAGTGACTCCAGTTCAAGCAACCACATCAGCATCGGCACAGGCCTCGTCTTCTTATGACATGCTCAAAGCTCGCTTTGCAAAAACTACTGCAGCGACTCCGGTTCAAGAAAACGCATCTACAACCACACAAGAAAATTCTGATCAGCGCCGCAATACTTTCATTCAATCTATTTTTGCAAACGCGCCCCAAGAATGGGAACTAGCTAAAACCATTCCTGCTCGTGCATTTATTTATCCAACTGAATACGCCTGGGGAAGCGACGAACAAGGGAATCAGATTTCAAGAACCTTGGAAGACTTTCCATCGAACGCTAAGAAATTACGAGAAAAAATAGCACAACCCCTCGAAGACCTTGCAACTCAAGGGGTTAACATTGAAACCATCTCACTTGATCAAGCAATTATAGATCTGTTCGATAAAGGTATTCTCTAGTTGTATTAAGAAAAACTTCCTAACGGAAGTTTTTCTGTTATAATCAAATCCTTATGGAGCACTACCTCGAAACCCTTAATGAAAAACAACGCGAGGCCGTGCTCGCAACCGAAGGCCCGCTTCTAATTGTGGCTGGTGCTGGAACCGGAAAAACAAAAACACTTACACACCGGATTTACCACCTTATTCATAAAGGAATTCATCCAGGAAATATTCTTGCAATTACATTCACCAATAAAGCAGCCAAAGAAATGCGCGAACGAGTCATCCATATGCTTGGTAATCAATCCTATGAGGCACCCTTCATGAAAACGTTTCACTCACTAGGGGTATATGTATTACGTAGGTTTTCTCGTGAAGTAGGGCTTAAAAAAGACTTCACTATTTTAGATAGTAACGACACGATGAAAATGATTAAAGAAGCTATGGAAATGCGCGGCGTTAATCCAAAAATGCATGAGCCAAAAAAAATTCGTAGTTTCATTTCTGGTAAAAAAAGTGATGGGTATACTGCAGCACGTTTTGCGCAAGCAACCCATAGTGCATTCACGGAAATCGTATCAGTTGTTTGGGTGACCTACGAAGAACTTAAATCAAAAGAATCTGCGGTTGATTTTGATGACCTTCTCCTTAAAACACTTACCCTTTTGGAAGACAATAAAGAAGTGCGCACGGTATTACAAAACCAATGGAACTATATTCATATTGATGAATACCAAGACACCAACAAGGTTCAATATGACATTGTGCGACTCCTTGCAGAAAATAATCACAATTTATGCGTGGTAGGTGATACCGATCAAAATATTTATTCATGGCGAGGAGCTAATCTGCGTAATATCCTTAACTTTGAAAAGGACTATCCTGAATCACAAACCATTCTCCTTGAGGAAAACTATCGCTCAACCCAAAACATCCTCACCGCTGCCGACGAAGTAATCAAGAAAAATACCGCGCGTATTCATAAGACGCTTACCACAAAACAGCATGATGGAGAAAAAATATCATTATTTACCGGAATGAATGAAGCGGACGAAGCATTTCATATTGCACGCACTGCAAAAAAACTTATCGAATCGGGTGTAGCAGCTACAGAAATTGCCGTATTGTTCCGAACTAATTTCCAGTCACGTATTTTAGAAGAAGCATTCCTTGGGGAAAATGTTCCTTATCAACTCTTAGGAACCAAGTTCTTCGAACGAAAAGAAATCAAAGACACTGTTTCTTATATTCGCGCAGCGCTCAATCGAGATAGTCTTACTGATATTAAACGTATTATTAACGAACCGAAACGAGGTCTCGGCCCTGCAGCTATTGCAAAAGTATTTTCTGGGCTGGAAGCAACACTTCCGCCAGGACAATTGAAGTCCTACCAGTCATTTGCAAACCTCCTGGATCGTATCGAAGGATATACTCACGATCATACTCCAAGCGAACTGGTGCGCTATGTCATCGAACAATCAGGCTTCTATGACTTATTTAGATCAGGAACTGAAGACGAACAGGAACGCCTTGAAAACCTCGAAGAACTCGTAACCTATGCAACACGGTATGGCGACCTTCAGGTAATGCTCGAAGACATTGCTCTACAATCTGATCAAGACGAACTCGACGATAAAGAGAAGCAATTGGCAGTACGTCTGATGACCATCCACGCTTCAAAAGGACTTGAATTCGATCACGTATTTATTGGAGGACTTGAACAAGGACTGTTTCCCCATGACGGTTTTGACGAGAAAAAAAGCGTAGAAGACCAAGAAGAAGAACGACGTTTGTTTTATGTAGCCCTTACTCGAGCCCGCAAAAAACTCCATTTATCCTATGCTATGATGCGTACGATTTATGGGGAACAGACATTTAATGAACCGTCCGAGTTTATTATCGATATTCCTGATGAAATTATTGATCGAGAAGATAATTTTGGAAGCGATAAGCCAAAACCTATAAAAACAGTCTATTTGGACTGGTAATGATAAAACCCCGACAAAATCGGGGTTTTGTGGTATATTCGCATACATATATATGTATAAGCATATCGCCAAAAAATCACTCGGTCAGAATTTCCTTAAAAACGAGTCAATTATTGATAAAATCTGCCTCGCTGCTGAATTAACTCCAAAAGACACCATTCTTGAAATTGGACCAGGACAAGGAGCGCTTACCAAGAAACTTATACCTCAATCAGGAAAAGTTATTGCTATCGAAAAGGATGACTCGCTTTTTGCATTACTTACTAATTTATTTGCTGTGCAACACCATCAAGGAGCTTTTGAACTCATCAATGGAGATATCATGGAATTTAACCCGGAAACCCTTACTAATGAAGGGTCGTATAAACTCGTGGCTAATATTCCCTACAATATTACTGGTGCTATTATTGAAAAATTTCTGAGTTGTACCTTTCAACCTGAAATGATGGTACTCATGGTACAAAAAGAAGTTGCGGAACGTATTATTGCAAAAGACAAAAAAACAGGAAATTCGGGCAAGGAAAGTATCCTATCTATTGCCGTCAAGGTATACGGGGATCCTGAATATATTTGTACGGTAAAAGCAGGTAATTTTAACCCTGTTCCCAAGGTTGATTCTGCCGTTATTCGTATTTCAAATATTTCGCGAAAAAACTTTACTTCGAAACACCACGAAGAAGTTTTTTTCCAAGTTATGAAAGCGGGATTTGCCCATAAAAGAAAAACACTCGCAGGAAATTTAAAAAATATCCTCGAACCAGAATTAGTAACTGATGCGTTTTTACAGTGCAACCTTTCAGAAAAAATAAGGGCTGAGGACTTGGGGATTTCCGAGTGGCTTTCCCTATCAAAAATTGTGTATAATGCACAGTATGGAATATAATACTCCTTCGTCATACAAAAATTATTTGCCGAGTAAAAAAATTAGAATAATTATTGGAATCCTTATCGTGATTGGTCTTGGTTATTTTACCATTCCACTCATTATCAAGTCAGTTAAACGAGAAGCAATTCGTGAAGTTCCTCCTACAAATTTAGTAATTTCTACACCAACAGGTGACCCAACCACTCGAGACACCGACAGTGATGGTGTTCCAGATTGGCAAGAAATTGCAATGGGACTTGATCCGAACAAACCACAAACGAAAGACGGTGTCGCTGATATGACTACCTTTCAAAATATTAAAAATGCTGTAGGAAATAATACCTTTGACCTTGAAGCAGGAAAGGTTACTGACACCGACAAGGTTTCCCTTACTATTTATGATGCACTTGCGAGTGATTCGAAAAAGAACAACGGTGTTTCTGTAGAAGCTGCTCAAGCCGTAACCGGACAAGAACTCTATAACTATATTGCTGCACAAAAAAAACAAGTGGCGGTCTATACTACTAAGGATATTAATGTCACTGAAGGAACACTAGAATCAAACAAAGATTACGCTGCACAAATGAAAGTCCTCCTTGCAGATACTCCTGAAACAAAAAAATATCCAACTACTATTAACACCTATCTTGACTCTGATAGTACTAAGGATAAATCTGCTATCACTCCTGTTCTTGCTTATTTTGAAAAAACCATTGTCGCATTAAAATCTACCCCTGTTCCAAGTCCAGCCGCATCGACTCATCTCGACATCCTTAATGCTATTCAAGGGGTTTACCAAATTGTAAAAACATACAATCCGACTGATACCGACCCAACGAGCCAAGTAAGTGCAGTGTCACTAGTACAAGACTACCTTATTAGTTTATCAAAATCACTTGGAATGCTTTCTGTATATTTCTCGGTATCATTAGACAAGAACGGATACAACAACTAATTTATGAAAAAATTTCTAACAAAACTTATTGC
Source organism: bacterium (assembly GCA_037144045.1). Taxonomy (GTDB): domain Bacteria; phylum Patescibacteriota; class Minisyncoccia; order Phycocordibacterales; family UBA1006; genus CAIXMG01. The sequence continues at coordinate 123,408 of JBAWXN010000002.1, forward strand.
TACCCTGGTGATTGGTGCCGTGGTTGTTTCACCTATTCATTCCTATGCATTCCTTGGATTTGGAGACATCTCATTCGACACCATTCAGGACGCAACCGGGATTTCACAAACCCTTCTCGATGTGGAACAAGTAATCAATACGGTACAACAAGTATTGAAAGCGTTCGGACTTGATGTGGTTATTTATAAAATATCACAGAAACTCTCACAGAAACTGTTAAACAAAGTACTCAACAAAGCCAACGGTGGTGCTGACGGTGAAGACTCAAAACTATTTGTTGAAAACTTTGGTAAATATTTTCAAGATATTTCAAAACAACAAATTGGAACATTCACCAACATGTTGAGTAATTCGACCAGCCCATTTGCTCAATCTATCAGTATGGGAATTTCTGATACTGCAGGTGGAGACACCGGATCAAGTAAATCACTTTTGGAAGCATTTTCTCTTAACGACGCACTTCCAAGTGGGACTAAATGGCAAGACGCTGCAAATGATGTGTCCTACGCTGGAAGCAAAGGTTGGGATTTTTACGGATCACTTGCACAACCTCAAAACTCACCGTTAGGTGCAGCAATCATTGCACAAGACGATCTTGCTAAAAAAATCCAAGCAACTCAGGACACTGCTAAAACAGAACTTTCAAGTAGTGGATTTAAACCAGCTAAAGAAAAAAGTGGTATTGGAAGTATGTTTGAAGGTATGGGGCAAGAATCATTTTCTGGAAGTGTAAACACTGACGGGGATGTTAAAACACCAACCAAAACTAATGAAGACCAATCTGGTCAATCAGTAAACGAAACATTTGATCGTCTCCGTAATGCAGACTCATTTGGTAAAATCCTTTTTGGGACTATTCAACAAATGGTAACCGGGCTTATCGAAAAAGGATTTTCAAGTCTTGCATCAGACGGTGGAGCGGTTCAAAAACCATACGGTGGCCCTAAAGACCTTAATAAAGTTCTTAACAGTAGTACTTCATGGGCAAGTGCTCCTGAACAAGTAGTTGACCTCCGTAACGAACTGGAAGTAGCTATTGATAAGACAAGTATTGAAATTAAACTTCTGGAAGACACTATTGAATCAATTAAAACTCCTGTAAATGATGGAACCATACTTGATCTTGAAGCTTGTATTCCTGGGCCTGATACTAACTGGGATAAACGACTCCAGGCATATCAAGAATCACAAACGAAGGATACTCAGGAACGTGCAGGGCAAGATAAGGCAAAGGGAAGTAATAATGCCAACGCACTTAATATTATTCGTCGTTTGACTCAAGTTGCCGCAATTGAAGCAAAAGGACTTATGTCTAATCCTTTCCTCAATATTCCTGCTGCAACAGAAATGCAATCGGCACTGCGTGAATACTATAAGTTGTCAGGTAAATTTAAACCGTTATTTGACCAAGTGGTTATCAAACGACAGACACTTACCAACCTACAAACACTACGTGCTAAGGCTCAAGCTTACGGAAGCCAAGCAAACAATAACGTAGCACTTGTATTATTTGACACTCAATGGGTAAAAATGACTCAAGCTCAGAAAAATCAACTTTACACCAGTATTACCCCTGACCTCATCGCTGATTTTCCTGAATACTTGAATCCATCTAACCAGACACAACTAGCACCACTACCCGCTGACGATCCAGCAACGCCTGATATTAATGAAAAAGATGCCGCCCTTAAAAAGCGTATCTATGATCAACAATGGGATAAGTGGGAAACATTAGTTCCAGATAAAACAAAACAGCAACTCTATGCTCAATTCATTAGTTTATCTCGAGACATTAGTGATTCTTCTAGTGTGCAACGAGCACAAGTTTCAAAAGATGGAGCGGCTAACCAAAACGACGATCTTCATAAGATTAAAAATGACTGTCTTGCGATTCGTGCATATATTGTTCAACCAAATGCATCAGCGTCAGACACTGCGTTTGCAAGCTCATTATCATCTGAACGTATCCAAACAGCATTTGCTGGACCAAGCATCCTTACAGCGGTAGATAATGGTATTGATTTTACAAAACTCAATAAACGAGCCGTTGACGAACAAGCAGAACTTCCAGGACTCACTGAAGGTGCATCGTTCGTGTCAGGTGCAGACTTAGGGCCAGCACTCGCATCGGGAGATATCGCTAATAAACTTCAAGTCCCCTTCCTTGCACAGACGCCACAAGCCTTGTTGCAACAAGACAGTAGTCAGCAATTATTCTGTCGGTTGACGGTCTACCATATCTGGTTCTGGGCACCATCACCAACTAGTGCTGAACTCACCGGAGGACCTATGGGATGTAATCCACAACCAGGAGTATGTCACATTGGACCCGGGGGATATGAAATATGTCCAAAGAAGAAAATTAATCCGACTTGGTACCATACTAATAACGCAGAAATTCTCTTTGATATTAGTGAATAATAGTCACACGTAAAAACCACGCACTGCGTGGTTTTTAGTATTCTCTTTTTCAAAGTTCCATAGTACAATATAGGCATCAATGAAACGCAAATTCTTTGCAACTCTCGCGATGTTTATTTTGGTTATTATCGGAGCACTTTCTCCGGTACTTAGTTTTTTAGGCGAACGATTTGAAGCACAGCCAGTATATGCACAATCAACAACTACTGATCAAACCTCAACAGCAAGTGCCGCCTCCGCAGATAAACTTGAATGTGGATTCAATGTACTATGTGCGATCGTGACTGGATATGTAGCCTTTGTACAATTCCTTCCTCACTTATTTGCACAAATTAGTGGTATGCTCCTCGACTGGGTCGTCTGGAAAAACTTACAGAGTGACACCTGGACATCACAGGACTCCGTTGATTCATTTGTCGTAAAAGGTTGGAAATTGGTCCGCGACTTCTCAAACTTGTTCTTCATTTTTGCATTATTTATGGTTGCGTTCAGTCTTATCCTTAACGGAATTGGTACTGATCAACAACCACTATTTGGACTTGATCCTAAACGAACTATTGCTCAAGTAATCTTGATGGCACTCCTCATTAACTTTAGCTTTTTTATGTGTCGCGTCATTATAGATATTACTAATCTAGCAGGAAATATCTTTTACAATAAAATAACGGTCATCGATAATGGTGGTACCAACACCCAACAAACAACCACCGATTCGAACGGAAAAATTAATATGGGAACCACAGCTGAATTCTATAGCAACTTTACAAATATTCGATCAGTATCACTTGGAATACTTGCAAAAGTAAACCCGCAAAAACTCATCCTTCAAGGAGGAGACATTCAAGGAGTACAGCACACTGCAGCATTCGGAAAGATTAGTTGGTATGAATACGACATGGGCGTTTATGTACTCCTTCTCTTCGTTTCAACGATTACGGGAATATTCAACATATTTCTCATCTACCTTTTCTTATCAAGTGCAATATTTTTAATATCTCGTATTTACGGACTCTTTTTCTTAATCATTCTTTCACCGATCGCATTTATATCTACTGCCATCCCAGGACTGCAATCAAAAGAGTACTTCGGATTTGATGATTGGTTTAAACAGCTCACCGGACTAGCGTTTTGTATGCCGATCTATCTGTTCTTTATGTATTTAGCAATATTCTTCCTAGGAGTCGGAGAAAAGATTACTAACGACGCTGGATACATTGCACTTGGAACCGTTATTACGATTAAATTAGTATCTATGGGTGCCGTGCTGATATTTGGAAAGAAAATTGCAAAAGACCTTTCTGGTAAATTTGGAGCCATGGCAAGCAATGCTGTAACTGGGATTGTAACCGGGGCAGCCATGGTAGCGGGAGCTGCAATGACTGGAGGTGCATCAGCTGCGCTCAGTATGAGTGGACGCGTTGCACAGCGAGGCGCTGCAAGTGTGGCTCGAGGCGTAGGAGGAGCTATCGTAGGCGACGAAAAGGCACAAGAATGGGAACAGAAGCTTCGAGGTATGAACGGTGGTGGACTAAGACGCCTCAACAACTTCAATCCATTGCGCGACATGCAAGGCAAAACCCTTAACCAGCAAGCAGGACAATTCTTTAGAAACTTTGGTGCTGCAACGGGCGAAATGGCTCGCATGGCAGGAAGTACTGCCCCTGATCAAATTGCAAATGGATTTAATACTGGTGGACGTTACGGTAGTCGTGTAGACCTTAAAAACCAAATCAAACAGGTGGACGCAGAACTTATCGCAGCTAATAAAAAATTCTACGATCCAAATACATCAGCTGCTGAAAAAGAACAACTCCGTACTGAGATTATGGTTCTGGAGGCTAAGAAAAAAGCTATCCAAAACGGAACTTATGTTCAAGGAACCCCACCCCCTAATGCAGGAACATCGGGTACTAATACTGCGAGCAGCGGCAATAACCAAGCTCCTAATAATGGTGCACAAAATGCAACAACTAATGGAGGTACTGGCGGAAATGGTGGAAATGGTGGTGGCAGTAATGCAACAGGTAATAACGGTGGCAACAATGGCGGCGGACCACGACCTAACAACGGAGGCACTGGCGGGAATAATGCCGGTGGACCTACTGGTGGTCGAGGAGCAGGTGGAACCGGAGGAAACTTTAATGGAGCAAACGGTAATACTAATGGAGGAGCAGGTAATGCTAATTCAGGAAATGCTGGAGGAGCAGGTACTACATCTAATGCATCATCAGCTCCGAGCCCACACGACCTCCTTGGGGTAGATAAAGACGCTACCTGGGAAGAAGTGAAAAAGGCATATCGTAAGAAAACCCTTGAAAACCACCCTGATCGAGGAGGCGATGAAGAAACCTTTAGAAAGATTAAGGATGCCTACGAACAACTCGCGAAAGATCCTCGGTATGCAAACAAGAACACAAGTCGACCTGGACCGACCCAAAATAGTACATCTTCTACGACATCAAATGCAACATCTACAAACAATAGTACTTCGGGACCTTCTGCACAGAAGCCTGTAGCAACAACTATGAATCTGTTGAGTGGTATTAACAGTTATAACTCAGGAACATTTGCTCCTCGCAATACTGGGCAACCGATTGGACAACTCAGTCTCCGTCAGGATGCTGTAGTTCCTAAACCACAAGGTGTGGCCGGTGCTCTTGCACTAGGAATGGGAAGTAGTACTGCGCCTGCAGCGATTGCCCTTAATCCAACATCTGGATCAACGAGCGGTATCAGCCTCAGTCAAGGCGGGACCGCAACACCACTTGCTCCTGTTAAACGACAACTTGGTGACGGACTCGGACCTAAACCTACTTATACCCCTGTACAAGAACTACGCTTTGACAATAAAGCCGCATCAGCAGTAAGCCGAGGCGCTGCAGTACAAGCAGGGATAGAACGTAAACAAGCAGCGCAGCAATCTGCACCACAAACCATTACTCAGAAAGTTGCTGCAGTAGAAGTGCCCCTCAAAGCTATTTCTCCAGTGCTTGGCGCAACTCCATTAGGAGATAAAACCGTTTCTGTTGGTACGATAGTAGACACCGCAGCTAAACTTAATAATCCACTAACTCAATACATTCCTGAAGTAGGACCCGAATTAAAACTTGCCGGAAAGATTGCAACCGCTGCTAAAAACATCGGAGTTACCGCACCTCCTAAGCAAATGAATATTCCTATTCCTCCTTCAGTGAAGCCAGTAATAACGAGTTCAAATCCACAAGTATTTAATCAACTCAGTAATGAACAAGACCAACTGATTGCAAACAATATTAAAAGGGATCTTGATTCAAATAATATCAACGTTTAGTCATCACAAAAACCCTTGCGGGTTTTTGTTTTATTAAAATAATTTGGTGTATACTATATTCATGCTTTCATCAAACCTTCAATCTATTTTGACGAACCGACTTCGTTACTTACCTGAAATAACAGGGAAGGCAATAAATTCTATTGATTGGCCAACCAAGGTTGTAGAAATTGGCCACAAGTACGGACTTCATATTGACGATATTGAAGAACTGCAAACCGTAGTACTTAAATCAATGACCGGGTTGGCATCCCCGGCAGATTTTGAAACCAACCTGATTTCCGCGACCGCAGCTTCGCCATCAACCATAGAAAAGCTTATCCAAGACCTCAACCATCAAATATTTGAACCCATTCATAATTTTGTAATGACTGATGGAAAAGCCCCTGATCCACTCGCGGTACACGGCATCGAACTCGAACCATCTGCAGAAGAAATACCCAATGCTCCAGAACTCGTACCAGAACCTCGAGGACCTGAACTAGAAATTCCTGCATCTCCCGAGCCAGTAGTTCAAAAACTTAAACCTCAAGTACCTGGTTCATTTAATGATTTTTTTGTAAACAATTCCACAAAAACCAATCATTCTATGCTAAGATAATTATATGCGATTTGAAGTTCCACAATTTATTGATGTTGAGGACAAAATATTCGGACCTCTTACATTCAAGCAATTTATTTATTTAGCAGGTGGGGCAGGCCTTGCGTATGTAGGGTACAAAATCGCACCGCTTCCTATAAATTTTATTCTCATTGTAGTTTTTGCAGGACTTGGACTTCTTCTTGCGTTCTATAAGCTCAACAATCGTACTTTTATTGAACTTGCCCAGGCATATCTTTCTTATCAAATCAAAGGAAAGCTTTATATCTGGAAACGCGACGCAGCAACCGCGACGAAAGAACGAGCAAAAATTCCAGAACCACCAAAGCCACCAGCACCGAAGCAATTCGACGAAAAAACAATTACCGACCTCGCTCAAAACCTTGATATCCTCGATCATTAATTTTTATGGCAACACCCTCAACCCAACAATTTGTACCTATTAAAGAAATCCGCGATGGCGTGGTGGTACTTAAAAATGGGGAATTGCGTAGTGTTGTTATGTGCCAAGCAATTAACCTTGACCTTAAATCTGCTGACGAACAAACAGCAATCTTGCTTCAATTCCAAAACTTCTTAAACGCTTTGGAATTTACAATCCAAATTGACGCATCTTCTCGAAGACTTGATATTCGACCCTACATCATGCTTCTTGAAAAGAAGCTTGAAGCAATTGAAGGTGACCTCCTTCGTATTCAAACCCGTGAATACATCACGTTCATTCAACGATTTAACGAAACTTACGATGTAATGTCTAAATATTTTTATATTGTAGTACCTTATGGAATTTCGCTTTCCATGTCAGGCGGATCGAATCCAATCACAAGTCTATTCGCATCAAAGAAAGCTGCCGGGCCAGCACTATCTGAGGCACAAGCATTCGAAGAAAAACGGAGCCAACTAGAACAACGAGTTTCGGTAGTAACCGGAGGACTCGAAAGTATGGGAATTCAATGTAAACTCCTTGATACTCCTGCGCTTATTGAACTCTATCAGAAAACATTTAACCCTGGTGAACTTCATTCAACCGCTGGAGCTATGGGACAATAAAACCACTGTGGTGGTTTTTTGCTTGGTACTATCTTGTTTATTAGTTATAATACAATCATGAGTTTCCTTTCTGATTTATTTGGATCAAATAAAAAAAATACTTCAATGAGTATTCCCGTGCTTCCTGGTGATATTTATAGCGCCGCAACCCTTCAACTTCAAGACGTTATTGCACCGCCCGCAGTTGAAATTAGTTCAAGCACCATGAAATTAGGGGACAAGATTGCAAAGACTTATTTTGCAATGTCTTATCCGCGCATCCTTACTGCAGGATGGTTAGCACCCATCATTAACCTTGATAAGGTATTTGATGTTTCTATTCATATTAGTCCTATTGATACCTCTGAAATCCTTAAAGACTTTCAAAAGAAGGTAGCTGAAGTAGAGTCACAAATTATTGGGCGACAAAACCAAGGTATGGTGCGTGATCCACAACTTGATGCCGCATACCAAAATCTGGAAACATTGCGTGACAACCTCATGCAAGCAACCGAAAAAATGTTTGATGTGGGTCTTTACATCACAATATATGCAAGTCACGAAAATGATTTGTTTAAACTCGAAAACCAGATCCGTTCAGAACTTGAAGGAAAGCAAATCTATTTGAAACCTGCACTCTTTCAACAAGAAGAAGGTTTCCGAACTACTATTCCAACAGGGTCTGATGAGCTCCATATTACCACCAAACTTAACTCTGGACCCCTATCATCGTTTTTCCCATTTATTTCATCAGAACTTACTGATAACAAAGGGATTCTGTATGGAGTAAATCGACAAAACGCAGGGCTTGTAATCTTCGACCGGTTTTCAATGCCTAACTACAACTCGGTAATCTTTGCTAGATCAGGAGCAGGAAAATCATATGCTACAAAACTTGAAATTGTACGTACCATGATGTTTGATACTACTGTAATTATTATTGACCCGGAAAATGAATACCAATACCTTGCGGAAGCAGTAGGGGGACGATTCTTTAAGGTGTCATTGTCATCGAACAACCACATCAACCCTTTTGATCTTCCTAAACCACTTCCCGACGAATCACCTTCAGATGTGCTCCGCGCAAACATTACTGCACTCATTGGACTGTTTCGTATTATCCTTGGAGGATTAAAACCAGAAGAAGATTCAATCATCGATCGCGCAATTACAGAAACCTACGCCTTGAAAGACATTACTGCTGACTCTGATTTTAGTACCTTACCGCCACCATTGTTGAATGACTTTGAAATGGTACTCGCGTCTATGGAAGGCTCAGAATCGCTCGTTGAACGATTACGTAAATATACCAAAGGAACCTGGGCGGGATTCATGAACGAACCTACCAATGTGGACATTGAACAGAAAATGGTAGTGTTTTCTATTCGTGACATGGAAGACGAACTCAAGCCTGCTGCTATGTATATCATCACGCACTTTATTTGGAACGCGGTACGTAAGAGTCTTAAAAAACGCCTCCTGGTAGTAGACGAAGCATGGGTAATGATGCAGAACGAAGAAGCTGCAGCCTTCCTCTTTGGAATGGCAAAGCGTGGACGTAAATACTTCCTAGGACTTGCAACCATCACTCAGGACGTGGGCGACTTCGTGAAATCACGCTATGGAGTACCTATTATTACCAACTCATCGCTTCAGTTACTCCTTGGACAATCACCAACCGCTATTGATACGTTGCAACAAATTTTCAACCTTACTGAAGGTGAGAAGTATGCACTCCTTGAATCAGGAGTAGGAGAGGGGATATTCTTCGCAGGAAAACAACACGTATCTATTAAAGTGATTGGTAGTTATACTGAAGACCAGATTGTGAGTTCAGACCCGCATCAAATTCTTGCACTTCGTAAAGAAAAAGAGGCGCTTGCCAGTAAAAACCAAGCTGGTCAATTCGTAAATTAAAAACCATGATATACTAATGTCATGGTTTTTATAAATAAAAAAATACTATTTATAACCTTTTTAGGTCTTTTACTTACTGGTGCAAGCCCTCTTGCATATGCACAAACCGCAGACCCTGTTATTCCTGATGACTTAAGTAATAGTACTGTTCAATATGATACGGGGCCGAGCGCAAATGATATCACATTGGAATTTAACCCTCAAAATCCAGGAGCATTTCAAGATGTCACCGTAAGGACAAATAGTGACTACATTGATTTAAATCGTTATAATAGTACCTGGTTTGTTGACGGTAAAAAGATAACTGAGGGAATTGGACAACGCACTGCAACACTCCGAACTCGAGGCTATGGGCAACGAACTAATATTATTATATTAATTCAACTTCCTGATACATTGATTAAAAAAACACTCAGTTTTGAACCCCAAGACATGACCGTGCTTTGGGAGGCCGCCGATGCCTATGTTCCACCGTTTTATGAGGGAAAAAAACTCCTTCCTCGTGAAGGCCTTATTAAAGCGGTAGCTATTCCTAATTTTAAAAATGAGGATGGATCAAGTTTTAGATCACCAACAGGGGTTTATCGTTGGTTGCGCAATGGGAATGTAGTAAGTGAGGCAACGGGATACGCGAAAGATTCTTATTCTTTTAAAAACAACAAGATTCGCGCTGCTGAGCAAATAACTGTTACCGCTTCGGACACCGCAGGGGGCCATGAGGCTACTCAATCCGTAAGTGTTGTAACCTATAAACCTAAAATACTGTTTTATGAAAAGAACAATCGAACCGGTATTATAAATCCATTTGCAAAAACAACCCTTAACCTTATTGGGAACGCTGCCACCATTATCGCTGAACCATTTTTCTTCTCGACAACAGGAAACCCAAATAGTCTTACCTATAACTGGACTATGAACAAATCTCCTATTACACTATCTGATGTTACGAACCAAAAAATTCTTACTCTGCAAAACCCAGGAGGAAGTGGAAATGCAACTCTAGGACTTGAGGTTCTTAACCCAAATTCATTGTTTCAAGGAGCGGGAAACCAGTTACCAATCACGTTTAATAAAAATTAGTTATGAGTTTTTCTTTTAAAAAAGTAATTGCCTTACTTATCGTAATTACTTCACTAGGGATTAGCATGGTTTCTGTTACCTATGCAGATAACACGACCACTGTTGTAGGGAATGACTTCTCAACCGGAGTCGCCGACGCCTGTACCGGTAAAGACTGCTACAGTCTGTTCTCTGGGTTTGCAAACGCTCTCGGAGGTAAGTTTGATAATATCCAGAATGCAGAGAGTATCGGAGGATTAGTTAATGCACTTATAGCCTTTGGTATAGGACTTGGAGGAGTACTCGCAGTAGCAATGATCATGTATCAAGGATTCTTGTACATGAAGACCGATAATACTAATACCAAGTTAAATACTAAGAGTAAGATCATTAATACTATTGTAGGATTTCTCTTGTTGCTTACGATCTATACAATATTAAAGACGATTAATCCTGATTTGTTGAATTTGATGCCAGGGATTAGTCTCGAACAATTGGAAAGTATTGAAACCAATGCTGTAAAAAACCCAGATGGAACACCAATCCTTACAGGTGGAGGTGATCCCAATGCAAATAATGATGTGTTGCAAGTAAATAGTAATATTTCAACATACGATGCATTGTTTAGTAAATATGCTGCGAAATACAACAAAGACTGTACTCTCCTTAAAGCAACCATGTATCGTGAATCGCGCGGTAACCCTAATGCTCATGGCAGTGTTGGAGCCATTGGACTTATGCAGTTTATGCCAACTACCGCAAAAGGGTTTGGATACCAGCCAAACGATATGTATAATCCTGAAAAAGCAATCGAGGCTGCAGCTCGTTATTACTTATCACTTTCAAAATATGGATGCAATACTAAACCTTCTTCAAATGTGTGTGACGCGAGTAATAAAAAATACACCACTGCTGCATATAATGGGGGAGCAGGAGCAAACAAAGAATCATTTACTTGTCCAAACAAGACACTTTGGGAATGTATCCAAAACACAGGCTATGCCGAGACACGACACTATTCACAAACCGTTCTCGCCAATTATCAATCGTTGATTGATAAAGGATGGAGTTGTAATTAGTCAATTTCAAAAACCTGCTTGCAAAAGTGGGTTTTGTGTTAAAATAAAGAAGTAACTTTATGCCTCCAGAAAGAACTTACGATACAAAAAAAATAATCCTCTTTGGAATCATTATCCTCCTTATTGTTGCAGGTATTGGTTTTCTTATTTTCAGAAAAATAAACTCATCAAAACCACCCACTGATCAAACCAACCTATTTCCCTATGACGGATCAACAACACCACCAGGCATTACCGGATCAGGAACAAGTACTGGAACTATTGAGAACCCTGTATCAGAAACAACCCTTGCTTCGACCACTGCTGAACGCCTTCGCATTATCGCGAATTATCCGGTAACAGGACTTTATGCATTCCTTCAGAACAAGGTGACTACGGAACCTAAGTTCGACGAGCTAACCAAACAAACTGTTTCTGTTTCTCGAACAACTCCAATTAATCGCGTACGATTTAACGCAAAACAAAACGGATTCCTAGTAGAAGCAGAAATGACTAAGAACCTGATTACTATTAGTCAGAAAACCAACACTCCAATACCAAACAGTGAAGAAATCTGGTTTGGAAATAAAGGAAGCGCTATTACGTACCGTTCATGGGATGCAACCAATAAAACTATTGCGACCTTTTCTGGAACTATTCCTTCACCAACCTCAATTAATTATTGCCAGAAACCTTTTACAACAATTCTTGCTAAAAAATCTAAAGGTGATGAAGTAAAGGAGCTTCAAAAATACGTAAATGCTAAACTCTCGCTTAATCTTACCGTGGATGGTGCCTATGGTACGAAACTAGTAAATGCTATAAAACCACTTCAACAAGTACTTGCACTTACCCCGACGGGTAAATACGACCAAGAACTCATTAATACTATTAATACTGATTGTACTAATATTATTGCAGCACTTATTCAAAAAACTGCTGGTGTTCAAAAAGTAACCGGAGACTTCATAGAACCAGGTATCATCCGTGGCGATGTTTCACCGGATGGAACTCAACTGTTTTACTTAAAACCATCAGCGTCAGGTGGCGTAGTAGGAATTATTACTGATAGTGTTGGTAAAAACCCGAAACAAGTATTTAGTTCTCCCTTTACTGAATGGAAACCTCAATGGGTTAATGCAACCACTATTGCGTTAACTACCCTTGCAAGTAGTGAAGCAGATGGGTACATGTATTTTTTAAACCCAACTACGGGTGATTTCCAAAAAGTAATTGGACCTGTGCGCGGACTCACTACATTAGTAAACCCTTCAGCAAGCACTGTACTTATGAGTAGTAGTGCAAATAAACGATTCTCGCTTGCAACATACACCGTTGCAACAGGAACTACTAATCCTCGTGACCTTTCTACACTACCCGCTAAATGTACCTGGCAAAACGATACAGTTGTATTTTGTGCAGTTCCCCAAGAAATCAGTAGTGGACAATACCCTGACGACTGGTATCAAGGGCTCGTTACTTTCAATGATTCATTCTGGTCAATTGATATCACACAAAACAGTACTACTAATATTGTGTCGCCCAGTCAAAAATTTGATGCTCGCGACTTATTAGTGAGCCCTGATGGTGCTTATCTCTATTTCATAAACAAAATAGATGGAACCCTTTGGTCATACCGTATGGATCAAGACTAAATAAAAACCCCTTTCGGGGTTTTTATTTATGCGGACTTCTTATCTTTTCGTTCAATAACTTTCATAATAATACGTTCTTGTATAATCATAAAGATACTTGATAGTACCCAGTAGAGCGCTACAGCTCCAGGAAGACCCCATCCTCCGATTACAATCATTACAGGAATCATATACTTCATCATTTTCTGCATGTTTGCTGCGAGTGCCGCCTGAGTGTCAGTTGGATCAACTGGTTCAGATGATGCTTGCATTGATGGAGACCAAGCTACTTGAAAATATTGTGCAAGGGCTGTAATGATCAATAAAATAATATTTGGTTGAGTAATATTAATACCAAAGAATACTGGATTAATAGCGCCGGGTAGATTTACAAATGAATACAGATCTGCGGGGTTTACCACAGAACCACTCTTGAACACATAAAAGATTGCAAATAATACTGGTAGTTGTAGTAATAAGAGCAGACAACCTGATAAGGGATGCGTCTTGTGTTCTTTATAGAGTTCATTTAATTTTGCAGCTTGCTCTTTTTGATCAGGATATTTTTTCTTAATATCACTAATATAAGGAAGAAGTTTTTTCTGTTCAATTTGTGAAATGGTCGACTGATAAGAAAGAGGGGAGAGAATTAATTTGACCAATAATGTAAGTCCAACAACCCCGAAACCAAGTGATCCGCCAAATAAGCCTGTTATAGCAATAAGCGCGTTATAAAGGGGAAGATAAAAAATAGTATGAAACATATTCAAAGATTATAGCATAATTACCAATTAGGGTCAGTAAACCTATGTTGCCAAGGATTACACCGTACAATACGCCATATTCCAAGAATTACCCCTTTAACTACTCCTTTTTCATTAATACTATCTACGGTATACACCGAACAACTTTTCATACCATAAGCATGAAATACACAACTATTAGGAAGTAGTGGTCTTATTACATACTGATAGAGCCTTATAGGAGCGATTACTATTTTTTTAAACATAGTAAGTCTTGAACACTCTTTTGTAATACCTCAAAAGAAACATCTGCTTTTTTAGGGAATAATGAAATAAACGAGTTTGGTGAATAATCACGGTTTTTTTCTAGAATAGAATACACTTGTCTACGTATTAGATTGCGCACAACAGCTTTTTTTGCGATTTTATTACTCACAATAACCGCAAATTTAGAATTATTTAGTTGTGGGTCTTGTTTAATTACAATACGCATATATTCATTCTGAACTACCTTCCCTCGACTTACTGCAGGAAAATGATGTTTAGCGATTCGATAGGTTCTTGATAACATAATTTTATACTAACATAAAACCCCAAAAGAGGGGTTTTATGTTAGTAATTATACTGCGAGTTTTGCTCGACCTTTTTGTCGGCGTCGTCGGATAACATTACGTCCAGAAGTGGTTGCTTGGCGTTCCAAAAAACCGTGGGTTCGTGCTCGTTTTCGCTTGTGCGGTTTGTATGTAAATGACATAGTACGGGGATTATTACATAAACTCATTTAATTTGCAAGGTAATCTGGGAAGGACTATTTACACTGGGGTGTTTCTATGTTTTTTACACTTAGTCCACATAGTTATCCACAGATTGTTTATTGATTTATTTTCAAAAAATAACCACTTTTTTGCATTTTAAGCCTTGTTTGTAAAGAAAGTATTGCCTTGGTATAATTTCTGGTATACTTATCCACATCTATGCAATCAGATCCTCAAACAACCTGGGAACAAGTACTTGCTGAAATAGAACTTACTGTTTCAAAAGGTACTTTTATGACTTGGTTTAAACATACTCAAGGAGTAAAAGTTGAGGATGGGGTATTTTTTGTAGGGGTGCCCAGCGATTTTTACCGAGCGTGGCTTCATGACAAATTCCACAAAGAAATACTTCGCATTCTTCGGACTCATAATGATCAGATTCGCAGTATTGATTACGTTGTTACTAAAACACCTCTTCATCAAAACAATACTCCTAAAAAGGTTATTACTACTCCTTCAAACACTTTTTCAAAAGAACTTCCCCTTGAGACCCCCATTAGTAAAAAAGATAATCTTAATCCTAAATACACCTTTGAAAATTTTATTATCGGCCCCTTTAACGAGGTAGCTTATTCCGCAGCTCAAGCGACACTTCGTCAGCCGGGAACATATAACCCTTTATTTATTTATGGATCTACAGGTCTCGGTAAAACACACTTGATTCAAGCAGTGGGGAATGGACTGAAGGCTAAAAACCCAAACCTTTCTATTCTTTATATCAACTCTGAAAAATTTACTAATGATATTATTGGAGCAATTCAAACCAATAAAATCGCAAGTCTTAAAGAGAAATATCGTGCCCATGATGTGTTTATTATGGATGATATTCAATTCTTATCAGGAAAAGACAAAGTACAAGAAGAACTCTTTCACTTATTCAACATTTTCTATGATAAGAATAGACAAGTAATCTTTTCATCAGATAAACATCCAAACTATATTGTAGGGCTAGAAGACCGTTTAAAATCAAGACTTTCTCAGGGAATGATTATTGATGTGTCTAAGCCAGAATACGAATCACGGGTAGCTATTCTCCAATCTAAAGCAAAAGAACAAGGGCTTACTATTTCTCATGAAGTACTTAACTTTATCGCTTCAAATGTTGAAGGAAATATTCGTGAACTTGAAGGTATTTTTAATACGTTATTAGCTCAAATTCAAACAAAGGGACGAGAACCTAATATTCAAGAGGTTAAAATGTTGATTAAAAACAATATTAAACCAAAGAAAAACGTATCTGTTGATGAGATTATTGATACTATTGCTCATTTCTACAATCTTGATAAGGAACTTATCTATGAAAAAACACGTCGCAAAGAAATCGTACGTGCACGTCAAGTAGCTATGTTCTTATTACGAGAAGACTTTAGTATTTCTTTTCCGCTTATTGGACGTAAAATGGGAGGACGAGATCATACTACTGTAATTCATTCATGTGAAAAAATTAAACATGAAGTTGAAACTGATCAAGAACTTGCTCAGGAGCTTGAACAAATTAGAGCAATGCTCGCAATGTAAGTTAATTATTTTAATAAAACACTCTCTAAATTTTAGAGATTGTTTTATTTTAGAGAGATACTTTATTCAAGAGGGGAGGGGAGTATGTTAATAACTATGTGAATAGTGTGTTTATAGATACTTTATTACATTCTTATAATTAGGTATTAATCTGTTTATATTCTTATAATAATTTGTTTATAAAAAAGTATAACTTTTATAAATATACTTACTAGACTACATACTCCCCAATCTATCCCCAGCTTATATTGTAATATTATATATAAATAACCTTTATAATTACTCTATAAATTCGTTATCCCCAGTATCCACATACCTAATAGTAATAAGGTGTGAAAATAAAAAAATATATATAACTATGCTATACTACCCCTATGAAAGTTGAATGTTTACTCGATAAACTCAAGAATGGAGTGAGTCAGATTGAAAAGGTTTCAGGTAAGAATCTTACTTTACCTATTTTAGGCTCTATCTGTATTCAAACTGACGAAACAGGATTATTGCTTAAAGCTACTAATCTTAATATTGGTGCTGAAATTAAAATACCCGCAAAAGTCATTGAACACGGATCTGTTGCTGTTTCAGCTGGGTTATTAGCCCAAATTTGTAATGGATTATCAGGTGATGCACCAGTAATACTAGAAACAAGTAATGAAAACTTGGTTATTCAGACAAAAAACTCAAAAATGACCTTAAAATCAATGAGTACTGATGATTTTCCTACATTACCTAAGATTGAAGAGGGTGAAAGTTTTGAAATTCCTGTTGAACAGTTTATTACTGGTATTAAATCAGTAATTTACGCTGCAGCTATTTCTGATATTAAACCTGAAATTTCAAGTGTGTATATGTATGCGGATAATGGGAATTTAGTATTTGTGGCTACTGATGCTTTCCGTCTCGCTGAAAAAAAGATTCATGTAAAAGGATTGCAACAATTTCCAGAAATATTAATTCCGGTTAAAAACCTTCCTGAAATTATAAGGATTCTCGGTGAATATTCTGGATCTATACAATTATGTATCGCTGAAAATCAAATTTCGTTGAGTAATAATCATTTTTATATTACTTCACGGTTAACAGGAGGTAATTATCCTAATTATCGACAAATTATGCCTTCAGGATCAAAAACAGAAATAATCCTCCTAAAAGCAGATCTACAGTCAATTCTTAAGTCCATATTAGTATTTTCTGATAAATTTAATCAAGTTGATCTTTCTATTAATCCTAATGAAAAACAATGTACCCTTATTTCTCAAAATAATAATACTGGTGAAGGGGTAGTACACATAGAAGCAGCTTTGTCAGGTGATGCTATAGAAACACGTATGAATCATCGCTATATTAACGATGCATTACAATCAATAACTACCGATTCAGTATCATTTTCATTTACTGAAGCAAATCGACCTATGATTATGAAAGGGGTTGGTGATACATCATTTACTTATTTAGTAATGCCAATGAATCGATAATATGGAATTTAATCTTAAGAACTACCTTAAAAAATTTGAGAAACTACTCCCTTATGAATCACGGGTTCGTAATGCGGTAATCCAAGCAATTACAGATGTACTTAAGATAGCCCTTGTAAGACAAAAAATTACCGTTTCTGGCTCGATAGTGTTCATTCAAGGGTCTTCGTCACTTAGATCTGAAATAATGATGAAACAGGCTAAAATTTTAAATCGTATTAAAGAAATAGATTCTTCAATAACTATTACTAAGATTCAGTAATAATAAAAAAACTCCCCAATAAGGGAAGTTTTTTTATTATTGAAATACTATTGGGTTAGTAATTTCATTAGTATTATACATTGAATCAGTAGTAATAATCTTTAATTGGTTAATTCCTGATTGTGCACCTGAATTCGAAGGAATAAAACTATAAGAATCGTTAGTTGATGATCCTATAAAGATATCATTTAAGTACCACGTATAATTTTTAACAGGAAAACGTGCTGTTGTACTTACTTGAACCGTAATTGGGTTATTTAAAGAAAGAATTACTCCAGGAATAGGGGCAATAATAGTGGTTACTGGCTTATTTGCTTCGGTGTGTATATCGTCATATCCGGTAGGTTTTATAGGATATCCAGGAACAATACTTGAATGATTTGCAATCCAGGATTGAAATGATTGTTCCCAACGATTGTATTGTGAAAATTTACTAGGATTACTCGGTTTTGGGCCAGTTGGATTTGATGGGTCAACCCAATAGAGGATATTATGAGGATCGGGAATAACTACTTCTTTACGTGTTTCAACAGGAGTAAGCGCTGTTGCAAGTTTTCCTGATAGTTCATCAATAAAAAATGATTCACCTCCTGCCCAAGCACCACGAAGTACTGGTGCAAGACTTGTATAATTTTCTGGAAGATCAGGAGTATTAAATACTTCTGTAGTTCCTGGACGATCATAAGGGAGTTTAGTAAGTGCAAAATCCATAAAAGTTCGCCATGCAGGTCCTGATATTGCAGAACCTTTTTTCATAGGGGTATTATCATTGTTTCCTGACCAAACTCCAACGGCAATACTTGGGGTATATCCAAACACCCAAGCATCTTTATTACTATTAGTCGTTCCTGTTTTACCAGCAACATTTCTACCTCCAAAATTAAAGAATGAATTAGGGCCAAATAATGGAGAACGAGCAATATTATCAGATAATACACTTGAAAGTCGTCGTGTAGCGTTAGCGTCTATTACTTGTTGGGGATTAGGAGTGTATTTTTCAAGGATGATTCCATTCGCATCATCTACTTCAAGGATTCCTGTTGCAGGATTACGTATTCCTTCATTAGCAAATACGCTGTATACCGAAGTCATATCAAGGAGTGATACTTCCCCACCTCCAAGTACGAGAGTAAGTCCATACCTACTTGCATCACGATCGAGAGTGGTAAGTCCTAATCGTTTTCCTGTTTCAAGAGCGTCAGGAAGTCCAACCATAGAAAGTAATTGTACTGCAGGTACGTTTCGTGATTGAGCGAGAGCGTTACGAAGACTTATTGGACCCATAAACTTATTATCATAGTTATCAGGGGCATAACACGGTGAAACACTTGATCGATCCAATGCGTCACAAGGACCAAATTGGGTAGGAATATCAAATAATACCGTTTCTGGAAGGTATCCCTTTTCAAAAGCTCGTGAATAGACAATGGGTTTAAAAGAAGAACCAGGTTGTCGTCCAGCTGTTGCAATATTAAAGGCTCCATCAATCGTACGGTCAAAATAATCACGAGAACCAACCATTGCAAGGATGTGGCCAGTTTTAGGATCAATAGCTACAAGTCCACTATTGGTCGCATTGTAATCTTTTTGATTTTTAAGTACATTTTCTTTAATAGTCTTTTCGGCTACTTGCTGCATATCCCAATCAAGGGTAGTAATAACTTTTAATCCTTGATGAGCAATAACATCCGTTCCGTATTTAGATTCAAGGTACTGACGAATATATTCAACAAAATGAAGCGCTTTTCCACTTCCTTCTGATAAAGGTTTAAAAACAACTTGTTCTGCTTTTGCTTGAGAATATTCAGAATCAGTAATATATCCTTGATCAAACATATTTTTAAGAACTAAATTTTTTCGAGCTTCTAGACCATTTTTATTTTTTCCATACGGAGAATAATATGAAGGAGCGTTAGGAATAGCGGCAAGGTAAGCAGCTTCTGCAATGGTTACATCGGTGGCATTTTTACCAAAAAACGATTGACTGGCTTCTTGGATTCCATAAATAGTTCCTCCGTAAGGGGCTTCGTTCAAATACGTTGTCAAAATATCGTCTTTTGACATAACGCGTTCAAGTTTTACCGCAAGCACCCATTCTTTTACTTTACGCGTAAAGCTCTTTTGTTGAGTGAGGAGGGTATTTTTTACTAATTGCTGAGTAATGGTTGAACCACCACTTTGTTTTAAAAATGGAACAAATTGTGAAAGTGCGGCTCGTATAATTGAAGTTGGAATAATACCATGATGGGTATAGAAATCCTTATCTTCTATAGCAATAATAGCTTGGCGGGCATAGGCAGAAATCTGAGATTGATTTACTACCGTGCGTTTAATGTTTGCATGTACATCATAAAGGACAATGGTCCCGGTGCGGTCATATATTTTTGTTGAACTAGAAACCTTACGATCAGCAAATGAGGTAACCGTAGGTACTTTCATGGTTGCAATCCAGATCATAAATACACTAACAAGGATTACTCCGGCGCTTGCACCAATAAAAAAAAGAATGGTTGCGTGATGTTTTATCCAGTCCCAGGTAGTTTCGGTCTTACGTTTTACGTGATGAATATGTTTATGGATCATATGAACTACTCTACAAGAAATAAACAAAATATGCTACAGTGGCAGCATGATTTCACAGGATCCACAAAAAATTAATGAATTCCTCCAAAGAGGTGTAGAATCAATTCTTCCAAGTCGAGAATTCACAGAAAAAAAGCTTCTTTCAGGTGAAGTATTAACAGTATATCTTGGTATTGATCCTACAGGACCTAGTTTACATATTGGTCATGCTATTGCATTAAAAAAACTAGCCCAACTTCAAAATTTGGGTCATAACATTATTTTACTCATGGGTGACTTTACCGCTCGTATTGGAGACCCTACTGATAAACTTGCAACACGAAAAACATTGACTTCTGACCAAATTGCAGAAAATTTGAAAAATTATAAATCACAAGCTGCTAAAATTATTTCTTTCGAAGGGGAAAATCCTGTAGAAATTAAATTTAATAATGATTGGCTTGGAAAAATGAATTTTGCAGATGTATTGGAATTGTGTTCGCAAGCAACGATTCAGCAATTACTCGAACGAGATATGTTCCAAAAACGCATTGCAGAAGAAAAACCGGTATATGTTCATGAAGCACTCTATCCACTTATGCAAGGATATGACAGTGTCGCTATGATGGTTGATGGTGAAATTGGTGGTAATGATCAATTGTTTAATATGCTCATGGGTCGTGATTTACTTAAAAATCACGGGAAAGACAAATTTGTGATGACGGTTAAACTCCTTACTGATGCATCAGGAACTAAAATGGGTAAATCAGAAGGAAATATGGTGACCCTTGATGATTCTGCAGACATTATGTTTGGAAAGATTATGTCATGGACTGATGGAATGATTGTAGGTGGTTTTGAATTATGTACGGATATTTCACGAGATGAGGTATTACAAATAGAAATTGCGATGCAAAACGGAGAAAATCCAATGCAGTACAAGAAACGATTAGCTCGAGAAATTATTACTACCTACCATAATGAACCTGAGGCAATTGCAGCCCAAGACAACTGGGAGAAAACATTTTCAGATGGCGGTATTCCTACAGATGTTCCAGAAATTACCACAACAGTAGGAACCATGCTTATTGATGTAGTAACTACAGAAAAAATAGTTGAATCAAAATCAGAGTTTCGACGACTGATTGATGAAGGTGCTATTAAAGTAATGACGGAAACCGGTGAAGAAAAAATTACTGATGTTAAATATAGTATTCAGCATTCAATAATCCTTAAAATTGGTAAGAAGAAATTCATAAAAATTTCATTATAAAAACCCCTGTATTATCAGGGGTTTTTATAATGAGTGAGAAGTTACTTAGTAAGCGTCTTCGTCTTCAGCTCCAAATCCAAATCCAAGATCTGCAAGGAAAGGATCTTCTTCTTCAAGTTCTAGTTCTCCTTCAAAAAGTTCGTCATCATCAGAATGAACACCTCCTTTCTTTTTTCCGAGAAGTAATTCATCAGCTTCTTCTTCTAATAATGGGTCTAGCTCATCATTCATAATATAAACTAAATTAATTCAACAATTGTTCTAATAACGGACTATTTGTAACAAAATACTGATATTAGTGCAAGTCTTTTTTATTAAAAATTAGGTTATCTGTGGATAAACATGATGAGTATGCGCACTATGGGTGAGTGCAACCGCGAGCGCATCGAGTTCATCATCTATTTTTTTACTCACATCATAGGTAACTAATCGAGGAATCATGCTTGCAATCGCGTCCTTCGAAGCGTTACCATAACCAGTTATCGCAATTTTAATAGTATTCGGATGGTATTCAACTAAAGGAATAGCGCGAGCACTAATAATATATTGAATAACTCCCCGAGCCTCCGCAACCTTCATTGCGGTGGTGGTATTTTTTGCAAAATAGAGTGCTTCAATAGCGGCTTGGTCAGGTTGGTACGTAGTAAGGATTCTATCTAAGGCAGTACCAATAATAACTAATCGTTCAGGAAGGTTGAGTGCGGCACTCGTTCTGATACAGTCAGAATAAATAACCGTTTCTTGGTTATTATGCTTCTCTATAATTGCAATACCCATACGTTCATACCCAGGATCGATACCAATTATTTTCATGAATTAATGAAAGAAGAAAAAGGCAATGCCGATAATAATATAAGTAAGGATGAGTTGTACTCCTTCAAGCCAATTACTTTCACCGTCTTGAATAACTAAATTAGCAATAAGTACCGAGAATAATATCACGCCTACTTCAAGGGTGGTAAACAGAAGCGGCATATGAACTGGGAATAATAAACTAATCAATACAAGAAGTGGTGCAACCAACATTGCGATTTGAACCGTTGAACCAATTGCAATTTGTAGCGCAAGGTCCATACGATTTTTCATAGCCATGGTAATAGCGGAAGCGTGTTCTGCGGCATTTCCAATAATTGCTACGAATATTACCCCGATGAATAATTCACTCCATCCGAGTGTTTGCACCATGGGCTCAATGGCACCCACAAGGATTTCACTCATCCATGCAACGGCAAGAGTCGAACCAAGTAATACTAAAATGTTACGCTTAGTGTTTGACGGTGCGTGTTCTACATGAGCTACTTCCTCGGTGTACAAGTGTTTGTGGGTTATCAAAGAAAATGCAAGCATGGCAATGTAGCCTATGATCATAATAATGGCCACGGGTACTGACAAATGACTAATGTCTTCTAGGGTACCACCACCTGCAGAAAATATTGCAGGAATAACGAGCGCGATACAGGCAAGGAGGAGTGTCGAAGCACTCGCAAGCGCCGCAGTTTTTTGAAACGTCTGTCGGTCACGTTTCCATCCACCAGCAATCATCGACATTCCAAGAACGAGTAAGATGTTTCCAATAATAGAACCAGTAATCGATGCTTGTACTACTCCGATTAATCCATGCGATAGTGCAATGATACTAATAATAAGTTCAGTAGCATTCCCAAAGGTTGCGTTGAGCAATCCACCCACAGCCGCGTTTGTTTTTGAAGCAATTCCTTCGGTTGCTTCACCCATAAATTTAGCAAGAGGGACAATAGCAAGGGCTGATCCGAAGAATAAGAATACTTCCGGGGCGCCCATGAACTTAGCAATAATGGTTATAGGTACAAATATAAGGAGGTAAGATAAAAATTTCATACGTATTAATGAGTTGTTTCAATAAAATCAAATCCAAGGTGTTCATAGGCTTTACGAGTTGCCACACGACCACGTGCTGTTTTTTCAAGGAGTCCTTGTTGAATTAAATAAGGTTCAATTACTTCTTCGATGGTAGCCTCTTCTTCTGAGGTTGCTGCTGAAATAGTTTTAACTCCAACAGGACCGCCATTAAATTTTTCAATGATAATCTCAAGAACTGATCGATCAGATGGAGTAAGTCCTAAATGATCAACCCCAATAAGTGCGATTGCTTTTTTAGTGGTATCGAGTGTAATAAGGGTTTCATGAACTTGAGCGTAATCACGTACTCGTTTTAGGAAATAGTTAGCGGTACGAGGAGTACTTCGACTCCGTTTTGCGATTTCAAGAATGGCATCATCAGGAATTTCAATATCGAGTCTTCCTGCTGAACGTTTAATAATTTCAGCGAGCTCCGTATCAGAATAGAATTCAAGACGAAACGTGCCTCCTGAAAATCGACTACGGAGCGGGGCAGATATCAGTGCCATACGAGTTGTTGCGGCAACCAGGGTAAATGGAGGAAGTTCTAATTGAATGGTGCGCGCACTGGGTCCTTTGCCAATAATAATGTCGAGTACCCCTGATTCCATAGCCGGATAGAGGATTTCCTCGATCATTTTATTTAATCGATGAATTTCATCAATAAATACAATGTCCCCAGGTGTAAGGTTGGTAAGAATGCTTGCAAGGTCACCTACTTTTTCAATAGCAGGTCCCGAGGTTGTTTTCATTTGGCGACCTGTTTCCTTAGCGATAAGGTGGGCAAGGGTTGTTTTCCCAAGTCCGGGTGGTCCATAGAATAATAAGTGTTCCGGGGTGTGGTTACGGGTTTGAGCCGCACCCAGGAGTATTTTAAGGTTTTCCTTAATTACTGATTGACCGATATAATCATTCCATGTCTGCGGACGTAGGTCTGCATCGAGTATTTTACCCGCTTTTTGGTCTGGGGATAACGCTGGGGATGAAGTGTTTATATCTTGATTCATGGAAGTATTATATCATAGCTTTATAAAGCACGAACACTATTTTAAATAAAGAAATTTTATATGATTTTTAAAAAAGCCTTAAAAATAAAGGGTTAAAAAGATATCCTTAGGGTCTCACTATAAAAAGTAGAGGAGGGTACTTGACAAAAGTATTTTAATTTGCTATAATGGCTTGCAGAACAGTGATAGATACGATATATTCGTAGTCCACTTAAGGCAGCGCCTTTCGAGGCAGTTGATTTGATAACAAAGAAGTGACTTATTCACTTCGAACGTACTCATCTGAAAAAATGGGATCTCGCGGTCTTGATTTGTATACAGAGAGGTTATTCTGGTGCTCCCGCTTGCACGGGTTCGTTTTCTGGGGTTTTCCTTTTCTTATATGGATCGTTTACGCCTTCGGGTGTAAAAATTTTTTCAGATTAGTGCGTTCGAAAGCCTTAATGGCTCGAATTTTGCACCGCCCGAACTAGAATGTTTGGGGTAAGAGTCCGCATGTGTATATTTTTAACCTCGTTTACTAAGGCGTCCCGCCACCATAGAGTAAACTACAAACCCGCATTCTGTAAAAGACTGTAGCTGGGCTAGTACACCCAAAACGCCTCAACCGCGAATTGCTACTGGGAATTAAAAGATCGAAAAGCGAATTAAAAAACACTACCGGAAAAAAGACACAAAAAAGCTCTTTCAAAACCATCATATAACCGCAAAGCGAGTCACTGTATACAGAGACCTGCCATTGGGCTGATACCCCAACCCTATCTTTACCGATAGTGAGTAGTTATAGCGCGCAACAAACAGGATTAAAAAGCCAAGGAAAAAAGCCGGAAATGTTAAGACCGCGAACGGATACCGTGTCGCACACCCCGTAAAAAAAATTTTTCAATAGCCGATCACGTTGCTGCAAAGCATCTAGGTTAATCTAGTTGCTATTGGGCTGATTCCCCAACCCATTGTCATTAGTACGGGTCGACCAACGACTTATAGTGATAATGTGCGTAGCACAGCAAACAAAAAACTACATAAGGCAAAAGAAAGACCAAGAAAAAAAGAAAAAAACAAAGTAAGACCCTTGCCGCAGGTAAGGGTCTTTTTCTATATAAATAATTTATTTACAAAAAAACACTTGGATACTATTGAATCTAAAATAGATTACATTCGATAGTATCCAAGTGTTTTTCAAAACAACCGTGTCGTTCCACTCGGGATGACTCGCGGTCCAAATCACTGTACCAGACCAAAAATTATTTTACTACTTCACTGCGCATTGATTGTATGGTGTTTCGAATACTTGCAATCTTGTCAGCAATGCCGAGGTTAGGATTTTGTGTTTGATCAGCTTCGAGTGTTTTTAATTCACTCATTAATCCCTCAATTTGATCACGCACGACAATGCCTGGGTTTACTGATGTAAACAATTGATCAAGATGAGGATTATTTTCAAGGAGTGAAATAATCATGTGTTGTACACGCGCTATTTTATCAGCGATGCCAACCTCAGGATTTTTTTTCTGATGATCCTCGAGGATCTTTAAGTAATCAACCAGGAGGGCAATTTCTTCACCGGAGGATGAATCAAGATCTGGGTTCGTCGATAACAAATTGCTGGCTGCGGAGGATCGCAGCGGCTTCTGGTCTAACGACTCAGAATGGATGCGCTCCTGGTCCTCGCTGCGCAATTTGTTATCCGCCGACCCTGAAGGTAGTTCACTTCCAACGGTAACCTGCACATCTTCTGAAAGGTCTACTACTTCTTGTACTTCATCATACGATGTAAGTCCAGAAAGAATTTTTACCACACCGTCCTCAATCATCGTAAGGATTTTTTGGTGTTCAGCCGCTTTCTTAATATCACGTTCCGTTGGTGTCGGAACTTTCGTCATTTCCTTTGCGATAATATCATCAGTAAGGATCGCTTCGTACAATCCAACACGACCTTTGAATCCAGTCATGTTGCATTTTTCACATCCAACCGGTCCGTACACCACCATATTCATAGACGAACTCACGTTGTACGTTGCCATGTCTTTCCCTAATCGCTCAGCGTTCTCAACGATTTTTTTAAGGAGCGCCATTTTATCTGGCTCAAGTTCAATTGCCTTTTTACAAGCCGGACACAGTTTTCGTAGGAGGCGTTGGGCAATAGACACAGTGAGTGCTGCTGCCAAAATTCCTGGTTGAATTCCTAGATCGAGTAAACGAGGAATTGTTCCTGCGGCACTGTTGGTGTGGAGGGTAGAGAACACCATGTGTCCCGTAAGGGATGCGTTTACCGCAATAGTAGCTGTTTCCTTGTCACGAATTTCCCCTACCATGATAATGTCGGGGTCCTGACGGAGCGCGGCACGTAGCCCAGCAAGGAAATCAAATCCTTTTTCATGACTCACTTGTTCCTGGGTAATTCCAGGTAGATGGTATTCAATCGGGTCTTCAATGGTAATAATTTTATTACCTGGATCGTATACTTTTTTCAAGAATGAATACAATGTTGTTGTTTTACCAGAACCTGTTGGTCCTGTAGTAAGGATCATTCCATTGGGTTTAGAAATTTCACGTTCAAGGATTTTAAATAATTTAGGTTGGATTCCAAGTTTTTCAAAATCTACCGCAAGTCCTTCCGGGTTCAAAATACGAAGCACAATAGATTGATTGTAGGCACCGGGTGCAACCGCAACACGCACCTCAACATCCATTCCTTTGTAGACAATGGTAAATCGTCCGTCTTGAGCAGTGGTCACATCAGTCAATTTCATTCCTGAAATAAATTTCACACGGTTGAGGAGTCGTTGATAGATAACCGGATCAATGCGAGCAATTTCTTGCAATACTCCGTCTTCACGTAATCGGAGGCGAGTAAAGGTTTCTTCTGGTTCAAAGTGAACGTCGGATGAACCAAGCGCAATTCCTGAACCGAAAACAGTTTCCATGATTTTTGAAATTTGATGCGAGTCTTTTTCTTCGAAGATTTTTTTAAGTCGCGTTTCGACATCAATATCCTTGTGAACATTAGTTACGATTTCTTGAAGGTTTTCATCAGAAATATCAAGGAGTCCACCACGTCCTGCTTCTGACGCAGAAATATCGTTATAGCGCCCCCATGCTTTTTTTAGACTCCGACTCGATGCCATGGACAAGTTAGTCTGGTATCCTAAGCCTTCAAGGCGATTCACTTCAGCAATAGTAATAGGGTTAGTAGGGGATTTTACGGCAATTTCCAATTTTTTACCTACCATGGCAAATGTTGCCATTTCACCCGATTCAAGCACTTTTTTATTAAGTGCCATTTGTTCATCAGATGATAATTTATCAATGCCGATGAGTTTTTTGAGCTCATCAAGATTTTCCATCCCACAGGCAACCTTGATAGTAATGAGTTTTAAGGCATCTGTGTTGATCGTTTGACCCGTAAGGTCGATATAAGGCACGCCAATATCGTCAGCAATATGCTGGGTGAGGGCTTCTTCTTCTTGGCTGCGAAGGTCCGAAATAAGCTTATTTTGCTCAACTTCTAGGTATTTAACCATAATTACCCGTAAGTATACCAGAAAAGTCAAAAAAACACCTAATAGAAAACCGGTAAAAAGCCTTATTTTCTAGGCTAAAAGGAGGCCTTTTCGCACAGAAAAAGCAAGGCCTTGACACTTGACAAATAATGCAGAGTATGCTAAGATAGTAACAAGTAAAAAACTAGCTCAATTTTGGGCGATAAAAGATAAAATCAATAGAAAATGAAAAACATCTTAATGTTCTTTGTAATTTTTACAAGTTATTGGGCACAAGCCCAAACAGGTAAGCCTTCGGGAGTATTCTCCCTCAACGGTCAGCAAACCGTTGGAAATGATGACATTTATTACGCAACAATAGAAGAATACCTTGCATTTTTATGCGATGGTGTTCTGCCAGGAGGTATTACCTCATGGAACGGTGCGGTAGTAGGCGGAGTGAAAGTTTCTCACGAGCGTGCGTTTTTCGAATCGCATGTCGCTGAGTTGCAACTAACTGCAGTGTCTCAGATCAGCGATCAGTTGATTGTCATAAATAATGACAACGCAGGAAAAATCTTTGGTGCAAATCCTACGGTTGCAAAATACCGCGGTTTCATCAAGAGCCACATGGAAATCATGGATCTACAATTCATCCTAACCGGTAGCGATACTGTGGTGTGGATGTTGGGAGAGTATGGTGACTTTACTAAAGGAAAATTCGTCAAGCATTTAAAAGCTGACGGGAAGTACTTTGTGATGAAGGTTAACAACAAATTGTATGTTATTGCTCGCGTATCATGCTTCAACAACGTTACTCTTAAGGAAACGTTATGGTTGCAAACCGGAGTTGCAAAACTGAGGAATCAGCCAAGTGACGAAGGTAATCGTGGCGAAGACTACAACGACCCTACCGATCCTAAAAAACCTAATCCATCGCCTAAACCTCGTAAGGTGACCGTGAATGGAGAAGAAGTTGCGGACGTAACATCAGCTGGAGGCGACATTAACATTACTCTTAACGGAGGCAATGCTACTGCAACTATCGGTGACATTAATGTTAAAGGAGGAAGCTCTAATAATATTAATAATGTTACCGGTGGTGCTCAACGTACTGTAAATGAGCCGATTCAAACCCCTTGGGGTCCGGCTACTACTTACCAACGTCAGTCACGCTACGATGTTGTTGACGGTGTTTACCACGATAGGTCAGCTGCCTACTTTGCCTCGTTACCGTCTTCAAACCCAAATTATGGTGTTGCAAACAACATTGCGAATTGGTTGTTTGGAAATGGCTGCAATGGCTACGGCTATTATAACCAGTGTGGTCAAACCTACTGTGTTGGTGGAAACTGGAATAACAACCAGTTCCAACCCAACTGGAACCAGTGCTATCAATATGGCAATGGCGGATGGGGTTTGAATATTGGGTTCAATTTTGGAACCGCACGGAACGCAACGTTCTGCGGTGGTTACAACGGTCCTACATGGGTAGCTCCAAGTCATCAGGGTTGGAATACTGCTCCACGTGGTGCAGTGAATAACTACTATACCAACCACACCATTCCTCCAGTTTCTGGTCCTCGTATGGGGCCTACGATTGGAGCGGGTAACAACACGGGTGGTGGTAATAACCCTGGTGGCGGTCCGCATATGGGATACACACACCGATAATAATAACTTGTAACTACACAGCTAGGGATATCCTAGCACCAGAAAGGTTCTTGTTCGCAAGAGTAAGAACCTTTCATTTATTGAGCTTTTAAGGACTCCTTGAAGGTTCATAGATGTCGGTTTTATTAAAAAGATACAAATTTATTATGATGAAAAATATTATTAAAAAAATTACATCGTTTGGTATTTTGATCGCAGTAGTTGCTGTTGCGCCTTTAGCGTCTGCAAACTATTCAATCAACTCATTATCAAATGACTGTAAAACAGTGACGATTGCTAACCACACCACAGGTGTAGGTGCCGTTGATCCTTGTTGGCCAAATACTTCAGTTAATGCAGCCATTGGCGAAGTAATTAACGTTGCTATTTATTATAACAACAGTGGAACAACAAATGCAGACAATGTCTCATTCAAGTTGTCAGATCCACAAAATCAAACTATTACTAATAATGGATCGCTTTCTATGACAGGGTCAATCCTTGTTAATGGACAAGTTGTGAAGTCAGGAGTAGTTACGGTTAATGTTTCAGGAGGTCCTTCAGCACTTACGCTTGGGAACGTAATGCGATATGACCAGGCTGCAAATGCAAACCTTCCTGTTTCAGGAGGAAATGCAATCTTGAGTTCTGGATTCAACTATGGAACGCTTGCTCCAGGGTGGTCAAACCAAGGAGTAATAAAAGTAAGCTTCACGGTTGTTTCAGCTACTAACGGAGGAGGTGGAACCAATGGTATCGCTCCTAACGTTTCAACAAGTCAATATTCAAACTTCAATGCAAACTACGGAAACGTAACATTGAACGGAAACTTTGATTCAAACGGATACACAACAACTACTTCATTCAAATACCGTGTAAACGGTGGTGCGTGGATAGATGCTTGTGTTACTAACCGAGGAACAGGTTCAGGATCATATAACTGTGATCTTACCAACTTGTCTGCAGGTACGTATGAATATAAGGCCTATGCAACTAATGCATACGGAAATGATGAAGGAAGTATCTTTACCTTTGTTATTTCTGGAAACAATACCACATCATGTCCTTCAGGATATACATGGAACGGAAACTACTGTGTAGTAAACACCACTTCATGTCCATCAGGTTACTACCTTTCTGGTAATACCTGTATTCAAAATCCTGTGTCATGTCCAAGTGGATACTATGTTTCTGGAAATACCTGTGTACAGAACCCAGTATCATGTCCATCAGGTTACTACCTTTCTGGTAATACCTGTATTCAAAATCCTGTAGTTCAAAACTGTGGTTACAACCAATACTGGAACGGTTCATACTGTGTGAACAATCAACCAACTACAAGTCTTCCGACAGTTTCAACTCTTGGAACGATTTCTGTAGGAGCAACAGCGGTTGCGGTTGATGGATACTACACTGCAAATGGATGTGATGTATATACTTTATTCAAATATGGTATGACTCAATCATTGGGTAATACTACTAGTGAAGTAAATCGATCAAATGGTTCAGGTTCAATGGCACAATCCCTTTCAGGATTGTCAGCGAACACTACATATTACTACCAAGCACAAGCACGAAACTGTGTAGGTACTACTACAGGATCAATTCGATCATTCACAACATCAAACGATACTACTCGAGACACAGTAATCATTCGAACAATTACCAACAACACTACAACTAATGGTGGAGGAGGAAACGCGTTCATTAAATTAATGATTACTAATAACCGAGAAATCGTTCGAGGTGACAAGGAAATGACGTACGAAGTTTCATGGGAAAACGTTTCAGGACGTGACCTTCAAAACTTGGTATTGGAAACAAATTTCCCTGACCAATTAGACGTTCTTGATACTGATCATGGATCAATCAAGCGAGAAGCGCATTCAGTAATCTATAAGATCGGTGATCTTAAGAAAAATGAATCAGGTTCAATGGATATTACCGCGCAAGTAACTTCAGGACTTCGAAACGGAGACCCAGTAGTTGCCCAAGCAATTATGGCCTTTGAAAACCCTAAAACTCGAGCTGCTGAAAACGCAATTGCGTATGACGCAGACGAATTTGCAACCGTAGATGGAAACAGTGTTTTTGGAGCTTCGCTCTTTGGACTTGATTTCCTTCCTACGTCACTTGCTGGATGGTTGTTAATCTTCTTAATCTTACTTATCATTATTATTCTTGCTCATTCGTATTTCTCTCGAAATCGAGGAGCACAGGTAATGATTAACAGTGGAAATGTTCCAAATAACATTCCTGTAGATCAAGCTGGAAATGACTATGTCGTTTACCGACCAACGCCTAAGCAATAACACAACGCTCACGAATTAAACGTTCTATGTGAGTGCTGTCCCTTAACAAAAACCCTCTCGCGAGGGTTTTTGTATTGCCTGAAATAAGTTCTTATAGTATAAGAACGCTATGGAATACACCCTTGAACACGTTCCGCAGATTGCTGAACACATTTTAACAACAGCACTTAAAAGTAAATCGCCAGAACACGCAACGATGATTACTTTTTCGGGTGATTTGGGTGCGGGTAAAACAACACTTATTCAAGAAATCGCAAAACACCTAGGGGTAGTAGACAGTCTTCAAAGTCCTACATTTGTTATTTATAAACACTATACAATCCCAGAAGGGCAATTCAAGGCACTTATCCATGGTGATATGTATCGCCTCGAATCTGCAGAAGAAATAGAAAAACTAGGCTGGAATGAACTGATTACTGATCCAAATACTATTATATGTATCGAATGGCCAGAAAAAATAACCGGAGCTATTCCGGAATGGGCAACGTGTGTTGTGATACATTACCTAGGTGGTGAGAAACGGTCTCTTGAAATATAATAAGGGTATGAAAAAACTCGTACTCCTCGACGCGCACGCATTGCTGCATCGTGCTTATCATGCACTACCAGAATTCACTAATTCCCAAGGGGTGCCAACAGGGGGTCTTTATGGGTATACGTCGATGATATTTAGAATTGCTACCGACTTAAAACCGGACTATATTGTTGCGTGTTATGACCTGCCACAGAAAACATTTCGTCATGAGGCTTATGATGCCTATAAAGGACACCGAGCAAAAACAGATACGGCGCTTGTAGATCAAATAACGTCTTCGCGAGTCTTGTGTGAAAAATTAAATATTCCTATTTATGATTTAGCAGGGTTTGAAGCCGACGACATGCTGGGAACCATTGTTGAGCAAATGAAGCAAGAAAAAAACCTCGAAATTATTATTGCAACAGGCGACATGGATTCACTGCAATTAGTTACCGGAAAAAAGGTTCGGGTGTTCACGTTGAAGAAAGGAATGAATGACACGGTAATTTACGACGAAGATGCTGTAAATGAACGCTACGGATTTGGTCCAGAATTCCTTACGGACTATAAAGGACTTCGAGGTGATCCTTCAGATAATATTATTGGGGTTCCAGGTATTGGTGAAAAAACAGCTACTGAAATTATTTTAAAATTTGGAAGCATTGAAAACGTATATAGTATTCTTCATAGCGATCGAAATACATTAATCAAAGAAGGTATTAAGGAGCGTATTGTAGGGTTACTCGAAGAACACGAAGAGTCAGCGTTATTTTCAAAAACACTGGCTACGATTCGTCGCGATGCGCCTATTCATTTCGCGCTGCCAGAAAAAACATGGAAAGATGGTTTCGAA
Organism: bacterium; assembly: GCA_037144045.1. GTDB lineage: Bacteria > Patescibacteriota > Minisyncoccia > Phycocordibacterales > UBA1006 > CAIXMG01. The sequence goes on from JBAWXN010000002.1 coordinate 156,788, forward strand.
GTTGAGGCCGCTGAGGTATTCCTTCGAGACTATGAATTTAAATCTTTAATAACGCGATTAAAGAATATTGTTGGTGTTACTCCTCAGTCCTCACAGGGCCTCGGACAGCTCCCCTTATCAGAGGAGCAAGACTCACCTCTTCTTGAAGTTTCACAAGAAATGAAAATTGCGATGTGGTTGCTGAATTCAGAAAATGCAAACGCAACAACAGAAGACGTTCTTCACTATACTCGAACAAAAAACCTTATTGGTGCGCAACAAAAACTCGAAGAGGAGATTAAAGAAAGTAGTCTTGGTTTTGTGTATGAATCGATTGAGCTACCACTTATTCCAATTCTTAAAAAGATGCAGCAGCATGGAGTACTTGTTGATAAAAAATATTTACTCGACTTATCACAAGAATTTCATGAGCAGCTCAAGAAGTACGAAGCAAAGATCTACACACACGTAGGACATGAATTTAACATTAATTCCCCTAAGCAATTGGGTGAGATACTGTTTGGAGAAATGAATATTCAAGCGAATATTAAAGGCTTCAAGGTTAAAAAGACAGCAAGTGGTACGTATTCAACTCGTGAATCTGATCTAGAAAAGCTGGTAGATGTACACCCTATTATTGCTGACATATTTGAATATCGTGAACTTCAAAAACTCCTTTCAACATACGTAGATAATATTCCGGAAATGCTCGATGACCAGTCACGCCTCCATCCAGAATTATTACAAATGGGTGCAGCTACAGGACGGTTCTCGTGTCAAAACCCAAACATTCAAAATATTCCTATTCGCGGTGAACAGGGAAAACGATTGCGTAACGCATTTATTGCACCGAGTGATTCAGTATTGATAGCAGCAGATTATTCACAAATTGAATTACGCAGTGCTGCTATTTTATCAGGAGACCCCATCTTGATTGAAACCTTTAAACAAAATAAAGATATTCACACATCGGTTGCGTCTCGGGTATTCCATGTAGACGAAGCTGAGGTTACTGGTGATATGCGTCGTAAGGCGAAGGTGATCAACTTCGGAATTTTGTATGGTATGGGAGTTACTGCACTTCAGAAAAACCTTGGTACTGACCGGAAAGAAGCCCAAGCGTTTTACGATGAATATTTCAAGCAAATGACGGGATTGTCGCAATATATAGACTATACCATTATGACCGCCAAGAAAAAGGGGTACACCGAAACCTTGTTCGGAAGACGTCGATCGTTTCCTGGGCTCCAATCAAAAATTCCCTTTGTAAAAGCAATGGCAGAACGTGCTGCAAGTAATGCCCCTATTCAGGGTACGACGGCGGATATTATCAAGCTTGCTATGATTGAGCTCGATAAAGCAATCACTCATCAAGGAGTATCTGATAAGATTGCCATGACGATGCAAATTCACGATGAATTAGTATTCGAAGTAAAAAAAGACTTTATTGATCAAGCTGAGAAACTTATCACAGAAACCATGGAAGGAGTCCTGGAGTTATCACCTCGACCCATTGAAAATAAGGTGCCCATTACGATATCAGTAGCTCACGGATCAAACTGGGGAGCTGCAAAAGATTAAGCTTGCGTAAAAAATAATCCGTTATACACTACAACTATGAACAAAGGAATTAAAGCATTTTTCGGAATTGTTTCCGCATCACCAATATTATTTTTAATCGGACTTACGCTGTCATTTATACTATTCCAAGCGTTTCCGATTCCATTAGTTACTAATATTGCATTTGCTAATGCGCTAACCGCACTGGGAGCTATCCTTATTTTAGGCGGGACCAGTCTTGCTTTTGCAGCACAGCGAATAAGTCGTGTGGTGACCAGTCCAAAATACAAAGCTACATGTCCTGATTTGATGCAAGGGCCCTATTCTGTAAGTCGTCACCCAGGATCACTATCGCTCATGGTTATGTATGTTGGATTTTCACTGGTAGTAAATTCGTTAGTAATGATTGGGTTGGCTGCAATACTCATCTTACTATTAACCCTCGTATTCGTACCTGTGCAAGAAAAAGTAATTTCAGAACTTTGTCCTGAAGCTTACGCAGAATACAAAACTAAGGTGCGTATGTGGATTTAGAAAAATCCGCTCGCGCAGGAAAACTTTCTTTTCTGAAGTTTACGAAGAAAAAAAGTTGTTCCGCAGCGAAAAGGATTTTTGAATACTATGATTAATTTTTACATCGGAAAACCCAATAATCCAATAAATGCCGAATCACTCGATGCGGCATTTATTGGATTACCTATTATTTTTGAAATGATTCAGTCACCTGATTTGTTTGGCGAGAAAAAAACATATCGCATCGTCGGCGTTGAAAGTGATGATGTGTTGCGCCAAGAGTTTTTTAAAACATTTCCTGAAGTAGATCGTGTTGTTCACGATGTGATCGTAGTGTTTGATAAAATTCTTGCCCCAGAAAAAAAGAAGCTCGATCCGCGTATTACTATTACTGAAACAAAACCGGTTAAGGCACCTACAGAAGCATTCAATCCGTTTTCATTAGGAAATGCGTTTGCGTCAGGAGACAAGAAAAAAGCATGGATGGTATTTCAAGAACTTATTGCGCATGATGATGAAATGGAAAAAACGCATGGACTCGTATGGTGGAAACTTAAAGATATGATACAGAAAGGGAGTGGTTTCTCTAAATTACAATTAGAAGTGATGGCAAGAAATTTGGTTGCCACGTATCATGAATCGCGACTAGGAGGGCTCGGCATGAAAGAACGCCTCGAATTATTCTTTCTAACATTACCTGAAATAAAAAAATAAAAACAAAAAAACATATTCGCTGCGTGACTACTTTTTTTATCGCTTGCTCCGGATGCCGGAATTGCAAGCTGCGAAAAGAAAGTGTCACTGTGCGAATATGTTTTTTTACAAATAAATAAACCCATTCTTTTGGAATGAGTGTATAGATCGTTAAATATTTTTATTATTCAGTTTTTATATAAGAGTAGAGACAGTTTGTTGTTTTGTTTTTTATTTGAAAGAACTTACAAAAGAACTGTCGCCTTATCAAAACCTCGTTTTTATTTAATCCCGTAAGCCGGGTGAACGTGTGAGGTTGATAAGAACTTTAATCTGAATATAGTATACCGACAAAAAATAAATCATGCAAAGAGTTTAGAGAAGATAACTGGGGATAACTTTTCATGCATAAGAAAATCCCCGAGGTGGGGATTTTCTTAATAGTGCGTCCGGTAGGAATCGAACCTACGACCCTCTGCTTAAAAGGCAGGTGCTCTACCGACTGAGCTACGGACGCGTGTAGTGTGCCTTGCTACTTGCTTTATGCGAGACGAACAGTACTATATCTAAATATGGCTGAAAAATCAAGGGGGGAGCATGAATATATATTGGTACTCAACGATATTCGCAGTGTCTATAATGTAGGGGCATTATTTAGGACGGCTGATGCGGTAGGGATTACTCGGATTATTATGGCGGGTTTTTCACCGACACCTATTGATCGATTTGGACGCGCGCGGACTGATCTTGCAAAATCAGCACTTGGTGCAGAATTATCAGTTCCTTGGGAATACGTCGATGACTTGGTTGCTGTGGTGGGTGAATACAAAAACCGCGGATTTCATATTGTTGGTGTTGAACAAGATACTCGATCTATAGATTACAAGCAACTACAAAAAAATGAAAAGATGCTGTTCATTCTAGGAACTGAAACAACCGGGATGGAAGAATCACTTCTCAGTCTCTGCAACACTATCGTAGAAATTCCTATGCAAGGTATTAAGGAATCGTTGAATGTTTCAGTTGCGGCAGGTATTGTGCTCTATCGAACACTTGATACCCCTCACCGCTAACGCGGAGCTCCCCTTAGCAAGGGGAGCCAAGACTCCGACATGGTTATATCGAAGCATTGCCTCCCCTTGCTAAGGGGAGGTGGCCGTAGGCCGGAGGGGTATGTTACAATTTAAATCTATGGATCACTTTAAAAAAGATATCACCTATTTTCTATTGTTCATGTTGTTCCTGTTTATTGCATGGGTTGCAACTGGGGGACCAGAACACGCACGACAGACCGGTTCAGATCGTGATAAATTTCAACAACCGGTGGCACCGATTAGTTCAGGTGAAACGTACGATGAATCAATAAAGGATGCGCTTCCTGTAAAGGTTCAAGTACATTCGAATTCAAATTACTAGTCGTAATAAAAAATTCCCACGGGAATTTTTTATTACGACTGATTACTTAATATTCTGAGCGACTCACGAATTTTGGTTTGCGTATCAAGACTCGAATCGAGTGAACGGAGCGTCTCGCGTGCTTGTGATTCTGAATAACCCAATGCAATGAGTGCATCAATAACATCGCGTGATGATGAATCGTCTGCAGTGATGTCATGCGCAGGAAGCTTGTCGCGTAATTCAAGAATTATTTTTTCAGCGGTTTTTTTACCGATACCAGAAATTTTAGTAAGGTAGCCCACATCGTTTGTATGCACGGCACGCGCAATGGTTCCGATCGTTGCAACATTCATGACACCGAGCGCTGAACGGGGACCAATTCCTGAAACATTTAACAAGAGTTCAAAAAGTTCTTGATCGCGTGTTGTTTCAAATCCATAGAGTTCTTGAGCGTCTTCACGGATAATGTGACTGGTCCATAAAGTGACAGGTGCATTCAATGCGTGCTTAAGGAGTGTTTCTGCGGTAGCGAAAACACGATACGCGATTCCGTTGTTTTCGACTAAAATATAGCGGTCGGTACTGGCGATAATTATTCCTGAGATACGCGCAATCATGGGATGAGTATACCACTGCACATACCATCCCTGAAAGAGGGGAAGTACCTTGCAAAATATATAATATGTGCTAAGATAATCCCATATATGCCAAATCTACAGAATGCAAAAAAAGCGCTTCGCGTGTCAGATCGAAAACGAGTATTGAACGATAAACGACGCAAAGCAGTAAAAGAAACCATCAAAACTGCAAAATCAATTGTTGGAGCTGATAAAAAAGTTGTTGTTGAAACACTTGCTAAAGCATACCAAGCAATCGATAAGGCAGCTAAGCGTGGCATTATCAAGAAAAACACTGCAAACCGACGTAAAGCTCGACTTGCAAAATCATTGAAACCAACAAAATAGTCACCGTAAGGTGCTTTTTGTTTGCTTGAATGGGAGTGTTATACTTACTTTATTATGAGTCAAAAACTATTTTTCTACGGAACTGATTGTCCCCACTGCGAAGCGATGCGACCGCTTATGGCGAAGCTTTCTTTTGATGAGGGAATTATCCTCGATGAACGTGATATTTGGAAAAACCAAGCAGATTTTAGACTATATGAAAACTATCAAAATGCAGTTATGAAAAAAGACCCTGAATGTGCCGGACTTCCTTTTTTTTATGATCCGAAAACTAAGGCATATTTGTGCGGGGAAGTTTCTTATAAGGAATTAAAAGCGTGGGCTGTGCTAGAATAATACTATGGAAACAGGTCAAGAAATTATTAGGCATATTAGCACGTTGTCTTATGTAGGAATTTTCGGAATTTCTTTTATAGCAAATGTCTTAGTTCCCGTCCCTGAAGAAGTAGTCATACTCGCGATGGGGTACGTTGCGGGAACGGGTGTAATAAATTTTTGGATAACCCTAGGAGTGGTTATTGTAGGTTCATTACTTTCTGATATGGGAATGTTCTGGTTGTCGCGCCATGATAATAAATGGGTGAAAGGATTTTATACAAAAATATTTTCTCGTGTGTTCCCCGTTGATCATGAATTTTTAGTACAACACAGTAGTAAGGTTATCTTTCTTGCACGGTTCTTGGTACAACTGCGATTCCTTGGGCCATTTATTGCGGGACAAGTGAAGGTGTCTTGGAAAAAGTTTATCGCGTATGACCTTGCAGCGCTCTTAATATATATGCCGGCACTTATGTGGGCAGGTCACTATTTTGCAAAACGAATTGATAGTGTGTTCGATGGGGTAAATCAGGTAAAGAATATCGTTATTGTTATCGCAGGAATTATGATTCTCTGGTCGTTCACAAAAATGGTTCGAGATTACTTCCTTAAAGTAGTTAAAAAGCCTGAAAAATAAAAACACCTCGTAGGGTGTTTTTTGTACAAGAATTGACTTATTTACAATTATATTGTAATATATAAAAAAACTGAATATGAAATTTCTAAAGGCACTTAAGAATTTATTCAAAATTGCGCTTATAGCTTTTGCGTTTATTGCTTCGAAATATTTAGCGCGATTCCTTGGATGGCTTAAGTCAGGAACGGTTATTTATAGAGAAAAACATTTATGCACGCCGGTTGTCCATTTAGTACATCCCAAAACAAAAAGGAGGATTATCCTAATGGGTATGATGCATGTGGGTGACCCGGAATATTTTCAAGAGCTTCAGCACGTACTCAATACCCTTAAAGAGTATCGCGTACTCTATGAAGGTATTGGAACAATTAATGCAGAACAAAAACTACTGTTTTCTGAAAAAGAGCAAGAAATTTTTAATGCTATGGAAAAGAGTATGTCTGACCGTAATATCATGAGTGCGTTCTTACGCCTTCAAGGACAGCGAGACGGATTGAACTATGAGGCTTCTTGGATAAGGACTGACATGAGTCAATTCGACCTTATTCGAGCCATGGCTGCAAAGGGGTTGGGTTGGACGAAAGCGCCAAAGTTTCCAGGTGTTAATGAGAAGATTGAATCGCTCATAGTAACCTGGCTACTTAATGCACTATTGATTCGCATGCAGGTCTTGTTTCTTTTTCTAAAATTATTCCATTTTGGCAAAGAAGAAAAAGCAGCCCTCCAGGATATCATTATCACTGAACGTAATAAGATTGCCGTGGATGGTATTCTGGAACATGTTCAGCATGATCATGTTGTTTCCATTTGGGGTGCTGCGCATTTACCAGGAATGATTAGCTTGCTGAATAAACAAGGATATCGTGAACAAGAACGTACCTGGTTTAAAGCATATCGCGACCGTAATGAGTACGGCAAGCAGATCCTTGATGAGATTATTGCGCAATCAAAAACACGTGAAAAGGCAAAACAAAAAAATTAATACTTACTGTTGGTAACAACAAAAAACCTATTCGCAAGAATAGGTTTTTTATGTGCGGGGTTATGAATGGTTTTGTGACCTCGCCAGGAATCGAACCTGGATCACCAGTACCGCAAACTGATATTCTATCCGTTGAACTACGAGGTCAAAGCGTTATAAACGCTTGTGTAGATTACTATAAAAACCGCCTTTTATCAAGCAGTTTTTTATAACCCAAAGCTTTGCGCCAAGGTATCAATCAGGGTTGGTTTGGTTTCTTTTTCCTCGATTTTTTCAAGGAGGTAACTACGAATATCGGTCGCAGGAATGGTATCAGGGAGCGAGATAATTCGTTGTGGAAGTACCTTACGTCCTGTAACAATCATAATTTGGTTTTTGTCATTATGATCCTTGAACATCCAGAACGATTGAATCGTTTCATAAATGTAGAGGTCCTTGTTAAGTTTGATGCCTCGTTCTGAAATTTCTACAACTACGGGTTCTGGTTTATCATTTGCAAACATAGCAAGCATTGCACCCCCGAGCAAGAGCAGTACCGCAAGGAGGTAGTTTTTAGAAATAACCGCAATAATAACACCGGTCACAATAATGATACCGAGCCCCCAATACCAGTCGGTAGTTTTTTCAAGGTGTTCATGTTCGGTACCTTCCCAAGTAAATTGTTTTGTTTGGTCATGAATCATGTTGACAGTATACGCCATTTTAAGCTTATGAGGAATAGCTTTTTTCTGTGGATAAGACCCGGGTGCGTTCATGGTACAATAGGTCATGAGCAGGGTATACGGTTTATGACGACACCCTGTTCATTCTTTTATAATTAACGTATATCCCTTATTAGACTTTAATTAACGTAAATATTATTATGCGAAAAAAGGTATTTATTACCGGAAGTTTACTCGCACTGTTTCTCCTTATTTCTTCAAGTACCGCATTTGCTCAGAGTCTCCAGTTAAGTTCAGACGAAGTTGCAACGATTAAAACAGAAATTCATTCAGGTAAACCCATCAAAGACGTACTTAAAGATCATAATATTAGTATGCATCAAATTCGTACAGCGCTTGGATCTACAGGAATTGGAAAACATCGCACGAAACTTTCGAACACACAAATCTCGACGATTGCTGCTCGGCTCGGACTGGATGCTACACAAGTTCAATCTGAAATTGATGCAGGTAAATCATTACCAGAAATTCTTACAGCTCACAATATTACCCAGGACCAAATTCGACAAGTATTTGGTGAGATTACTGGCGTAAAACACGGAATCAAGAAATATAAAAACCACCTCTAGGTGGTTTTTATATAATTAAATTTTTCCTACAAGGTCCATTCCAGGGGTAAGAGTATTATCACCCGGTTCCCATGATGCGGGACATACATTGAGTTCGCCGTGCTCAAAGACATATTTCGCAGCGCGCAATTTTCGTAATAGTTCTTTACTGTTACGTCCAATTGAGTTGTCATTAATTTCAGCTGCAACTATTTTACCATCTGGATTTACGATAAATGATCCCCGCAACGCAAGTCCTTCTTGGGGAAGATATACTCCGAATAATTGCGATAATTCACCGGTTGGATCTGCAACCATAGGGAACTGGATCTTAGCAATAGCTGGCGAATGATCGTGCCATGCTTTGTGTACGAATACCGTGTCAGTACTCACGCTGAAAATCTCGGCGTTTTCTTTTTGAAAATCTGCATACAGGTGCGCGAGTTCTTCAAGCTCTGTTGGACATACGAACGTAAAGTCAGCGGGGTAGAAGAAGAATATTTTCCACTTACCAGCGTAATCCGATGTGGAATACGTAACGTCTTTATCATTGTGGTACGTGTGTAGGGTAAGTTCCGGAATAATTGATCCGATCGAAAGGTGTTTTGTTTCCATAGAACTGTAGTATACCCAAACAAGGCTTTGATATCAAAGGATTTACTCATAAAAGAGGGTTGACTTTTTTAAAAAATGGTTTATAATATTACAAAACATATTCTATGACAAAACAAGCAGTCGGAACACGACTCGACCTTCCCGCACTTAAAAGTGCGGTGAAGCAGGTAAATGATTATTTCGATGAGATCAAAAAAATCTATGTTGGCAGAGACCACGTGATTGACCTCATCAAATACGCGATGCTACAAAAATCGCACCTACTATTTTTTGGAAATCCAGGAACGGCAAAGACCGCAATCGGAGATTCAGTATTCGCCGGCATTGCCTCGAGTACAACATTTAATGTACAGCTGACCGCATTTATGGCGGAAGACGGTATTTTTGGTGCCTACAACATGAAGAAGATTCGTGAAGAAGGTGTATTGGAACACAATACAGCAGGAATGCTGCCCGATGCTAATATGGCAAACCTTGATGAATTTTTGGATGCAAATCCAGCAGTGCTTCGTTCTATGCTTTCCGCACTTAACGAGCGCAGAATGATAAAAGGTCGCCAAGTGTTAGAAATGCCACTACACATTGCGTACTGTTCAAGTAATGTAGATCCTTTCTTGTTTTTAAGGAGGAATCCACAAGCATGGGCGGTATTTGATCGTATTGGTTTCATTGGTCGTATTGGTTACCTGGAACAAGCGGATGATGTTACAGAAATGGTAAAGCGTTTTCAAAACCGTACATCAACCACTCCAAAGGGGCGGCTTGAATTAGCTACACTTAATTCAATATGTGATTACGTACTTATGCCGCCAACATTAATTCAGGATGAACTGATTTATATGAAATATGGTGAAGCAATTATTGAGTATCGTAAAGCACGTAAAGAAAAACTTGGTGAATTCGAGCAGGCCGCAACCCAATCAAGTAAAGGTGAGTTTGATATCGACCTCCAAGGTATGATTTTCAGCGACATTTCGGACAGGCGCGTTTGCTGGGGTAGTCAAATGATAGAGGTAGAGGCAATACTTAACGGACGCATACAAGCAGAGCCGGTAGATATGAAAGCAGCTCACTATATTTTAGGTACATCAGAAGTGGAAAAACAGTTGTGGTTCGGCATTATCGATAAAAAGATAGCCGAGATTGAAGAAATGAAAAAGGATAAATTATCCGAACTTCAGTTACAGCGCCTAAATTCACTGAAAGACCAGTTCGAAAGTATTATTGATAATGGGCATGATTTAGAAACCCGTGTTAATGGTGTTGCAACACTGATTCACCAAATGGATCAGGTGCATCCTGAAAATGCAAAAGTTAAAGAATCGTTTGATGCCCTGCGATCACGTATTGAAGAATACCGCGGCAAGGTAAGCGAAGAATTACTGAAAGAAAAAGGTTTAAAGTAATATGTTCGGAATTGCAGCATTGCTCGCCGCAGCAGCAGCTGCAGCGGCAGCAGCCTATTACGCGTGGTCATGGTTTCGTAGGCGTACATCAAAAAACGAAGACGGTAAACCGGAGAGTAGTCCTCCACCATCAAATCAAAATTCTTTGGATGATGGAAGTCAGGATGAAAAAGACCAGCGGAAATCAGTAGGTGATTTATTGCAGGATTTATTACGAGACGTGCGTGATGGCAAAATCAACCTGGATTTTCTTTCTGATAAAAAAGGAGGAAATGAAGCAGGTGATCAGAGTGCGCGCCTTCCACAAAAGTACGACCCTATTGCGGATCTTTGGAAAGAGATTCGTAAAATTGCAAAAGGGTTACAGTTTTTCGAAAGAAAAATTGCACGCATGAAAAAAGTTGGTGAAGAAGTGGTGCGTACCAATGTACCTACGGGTGATATTGAGATTAAGCCACTGCAATCGTTTAGCGAAATTCCTAAAGTGCTCAATAGTCAAATGGCGAGTGATGATGACATTTTCTACCCAATGGTGGCAGGTGGTCAGTTACTCGTGCAGCAACCTATTGAATACCAGGGTGTTTACAAAGAGCGGTACATTCGTCAGCGTAAAACATTGCGGGTACTCGTTGATGTTTCAGGGAGTATGAAAGGTGATCGTATTGCTTGGGCAAGGTTACTCCTTACGCTCCTTGTTGAAAAAGCAAGAAAGGCATTCGCTGATTACCTTCTTACAACCTTTACCAAAGTTCCCGGACAGCCGGTAAAAGCAGACCCAGCCGAATCAGCTACGTTTAAAGAGGTACTTGATTATATTGAGCACCATGTTCGGGCTGATGGTGGGACAGATATCAGCGCAGCACTACTCAACGAACTTAACCTTATTGAACAAGAAAACAAAGAGGAAAAGATGGAGCAGAGTGCGCAAATTGTTTTGATTACGGACGGTAATGACAAGATTGACGCTCGAAGTATTCAAAAACGTATGGAAGCCCTTAAAGTGGAATTACATACTGTTGTTTTGGGACAACGTCATGATGGTCTGAAGTCTATCTCGAAAGAGTATTATTATTTAGATATTGCAGAAATGTAATTTCTGAACCCTTTGCGCAAGCAAAGGGTTTTTTATGTGTTATTATTGAACCATCTATGGAAATTATTAAAAAAACAATCGGTAATATGTTTGGTGGTAAGGCGGTGTTAATAAAGTTAGGAGAAACACTGTTAGCGGCAGTAATGTTTTGCGGAGTGATGTACTTTGCATTCGAAGCGGTAATTGTTTTCTCTACAAAAGACTGGTCTAGCCTCACAACAATATACGAATTAATTACTACTGTTTTAGCACTATTACTAGCATTCGAAGTGGTGCGACTTATTATGGTTCACAGTATCATTGTGGTTATTGAACTACTCCTGTTAGTAATTGCAAGAAAGATGCTCTATCCTGATATTCATTCAGCAGAGCTTATTTACTACACCATTGCGTTTGCAATAATTATTGCGGTGTATTATTTGTACGAATTAAAACCGTTAAAATCACTGGAAGACCTCACTAAATAATACCCAAAACATAACATCATGCTTACCATGGGAACATGATATACTTATCCTATGAACACCTTGTACATTATTTTGGGTTTTATTGGTGCAGTGATCCTCTGGTCAGTCTGGGGTCATTTTTCTTCTCGTGTTGAACAAACAGCGTATTCTGTCGTGGATTCAAAAGAGAACTACGAAATTCGTATATATCCAGCGCATATTGTAGCGCAGACGGTAGTTAAGGGATCGTATCAACAAGCACTCAACCAAGGCTTTAGTATTGTTGCTCGTTATATCTTCGGTGGAAATACTAAAAAAGAAAGTATTGCCATGACATCACCGGTCATTGAAAAAAGCACAGTCTCAGAATCTATTGCGATGACGTCGCCGGTTATAGCAACCGTCGAAGGGGATTCACACACGATTGCCTTTGGGATGCCACGTTCGTATACTCTTGAAACACTTCCGGTTCCAAATGATAACCGTGTTCAAATAGTTACTATTCCCGAGAAGAAAATGGCAGCTCTTCGATTTTCAGGAATGCGTACTGATGCGCGTGTTCAATCAAAAAAGCAGAATCTATTAGATTCGCTTAAAAAAGACAGTATAACTATTGTTGGACAGGTCCAGTATGCTGGATACAACGCACCCTGGACTCCGCCATGGATGACACGACATGAGGTGTTGGTTGAGGTGGGTGAATAAATAGGTAATAAAAAACCGACTTATTTTTGTAAGTCGGTTTAATAGTTACAGCACCCAATCTTTCCAATCAGGATGTAATTCAATGTTCAAGTCAACGCAAGCGGATTTCAAGGCATAAATAGAAATTTTCTCAGGATTTGGACAACTCATACATCTGCCAACGAATCCAACAAAGATAATTTCTTCTTTACTTGATATCGGCGAGATAACAACACCACCCCTGTCAGCGGTAACATGTGCTGATACATGAGCATGTATGGACCGGTAAACCAAGTCATTACATTTAGGAATATCTTCCCACACCACTGCATACCCTTCATTGTCATTTAACTGGTGTGAATTATCGATACCACCAGATGTAAGTAAATAGTGTCTCATTGCACCAGGTCCTACTTCGGGTACATTGGGTGCGCCACCGATGCGTTCCTCTTTTTCAAGAACAAACCAGGCGTTGTGTACTAAGCCGCCATAGCCAATACGTTTTTCTTTCCAAAGCCTTGTAGGATTCCGGTTTTCCGGCATAAATCCCCATGGATAGGGAGAAGATGCGATTGATACAACTTCTGCGTGAGTCGCGTTACGGTACTTGCCAGTTGGAGGCGTTCCTAATTGGTCGAGGTTTCCTTGAAATGGAAACCTGAGGATTGCATGCTTCCCGCCAGGAAGGATGATCCAGTCTGATAGTGATACTTGTTTCATGTTGATGTGCATTTTTGTTAACTATACGGGAAAGGAAATTATTGTTAATACTGTTGTACAACTTTGACAACACTCCCTATTTTTGTTACTTTGAAACCATGATTGAAAAAACACTGTCTCAATTTGGACTCCGCGACGACGAAATTAAAACTTTTGTTTTTCTTCTCGAGAATGGACAACAAACCGCTGGAGTTCTTGCAAAAAAGACAGGCCTTTCTCGCCCTTCTTTGTATGGTTTTTTGAGGAAACTTAAAGAAATGGGACTTGTAACCGAATCTCAGAAAAATGGAATAAAAACTTTTTTTGCGTGCTCTCAAGAAAAACTCGAGAAATTATTTCAAGAAAAAATAGAAGAACTAGAGCAAGGAAGGGAAACCGTGAAAAAAGTATACGAAATGGTGTCAATGAACGGAATACTAACTAATCCTAAGTTTCAACTCTTTGAAGGTAAAGAAGGTCTAAAACAAATTTTAAAAGACATGCTCTTATATCGAGATCTTGAAACAAAATCATATTGGCCTATACAAGCCATGGTTGAAATATTGGGAGAAGGTTTTTTTAAAGAATTAAATAGGGAGCGAATTAAAAGAAGGTTGTATACCAAAGCCATCTGGCCCGAGTCACAAAAATTAGATATTAAAAAACATCCCTACCTTGGATTCGGCAAGGCGTTTATGCGAGAAATTCGTATTGCACCCAAAAATATTTCTTTCTCTATGGGATACTGGATCTACGGTAATAAAGTTGCTTGTATATCATCAAAAAAAGAAGCGTTTGGATTTATTATTGAGAGTAAAGAATTGGTTGAAATGCTCTCAAGTCAATTTGAATTGATGTGGTATGCTTCAAAACCTATAACTGGTAAACCAGAAGATGGAAATGATTTTTTGAAAAATATTACCTCGTAATTACATAAGTAGTACTCGTAGGTTGAGTTATAGGTCAATGATATAATAAAAATTATGAAAAAAGTAATTGAAGGATTTGGTTGGTACGGGACCATTGCGATACTCTCAGCTTATGGGTTGGTTAGTTTTTCAGTTCTTCAACCTACTGATATTTGGTATCAAGTACTTAATGGGACTGGTGCCTTAGGAATTGTGACTGTAGCTTTTTCTAAAAAGGATTATCAGCCAGTGGTACTTAATACGGTCTGGGTGCTGATTGCAGTTATTGCAGCTATACAAATTCTCATTTAATCAATTACTATTATTTTGTATATGCAGGAAGTATTTGTAGAAAATAAAAAACAACTATGGGCATGGCTCAAGGAAAATCACTCACAAACAGAAAGTGTTTGGCTGGTGCACTACAAATTTGCGAGTGGAAAGACAGATCTCACTCGTGATCTGTTAGTAGATTACTTACTTTGTTTTGGGTGGATTGATTCTCTTCCTAATAAAGTAGACGAATATAGAACAAAAATACGTATCTCGCCACGTAAGCCTAAAAGTGTTTGGAGTCACATAAATAAAGAAAAAGTTAAAAAACTGATAAAAACAGGGATGATGCAAAAATCAGGATTGAAAGTAATTGAGATATCCAAAGAAAAGGGTACTTGGAATAAGGCATACCTACCACAGAGTAAAATGACGGTGCCAAGTGATTTTTTGAAACTACTCAAGAAGAGGGAAAACAAGAATGCCTATGAATTCTTTAAGACATTTGATAAGGCAAATTTGTACGCAGTAGGGTATAGGCTTGCAGTTATCGTGGACTCAAAAAAGAGAGAACTAAAAATGAAAGCATTTGTAGAACAATTCAAGAATAAAAAATACTTTTATTCAAATAAAAAAGTTTAAAACAAAAAGCACCTGACGGTGCTTTTTGTTTTTGGCGGAGGACCGTTGAGACTATTAGAACGTGGTATGGGTAGATTATTACTGCTCTGTGGAAGTACACCTAATTGAACTACACACTATTCTTCTCTAGAAACCAAACTGCTTTAGCCATACTTACTGCATCAAATGTTGCATCGTGAGCAGCTTTATGAGAAGTCTCAAGGGTTCTATCAATCCCAAGGAATTTCCCAAGGTTCCCGCTACAATACTCAAATCCTTTTTCTTCAAATTGTTCGCGAGTAAGTCCCCACGCCTCAAGCACAGCTCAATCGGGACAATATTCAACGAGAAAATAGAGAATTCGCTTTTACCAAACTGTTCACCTGCGGCGCTTGCGGATCAGGAATATCCGCACAAGAGAAGTACAAGGTGCTGAAGGATGGGACGAATGCCAAGTATGTTTACTACTCATGTTCTAAGGCGAAAGATAGAAACTGCAAAAATAAATACATTCGCGAGGAAGAGTTGATCGAGGAGTTATTCAAAGTCATAGATCAAGTGAATATTAACGAACTGGGCATGCGAATGAAACTCGAAGAAGAAATCAAGCGATTCAACCGACTACAGCGACTCGCCACAAAAGGTACGCCGAAATATTCGATCAACGAGGATGACGTTAATACAAGAGAATATGCAAAGTATGTCCTACGCGAGGGTACGCCACTTGAGAAACGAGAGCTATTAGGACACCTACGAAGCAGGCTGGTATTAAACGACAAAAAGATAACATTGTCGGAATAATAAAAATGCCCAATCAGAAGTGATTGGGCACTGACAATGTTAGCCTGTACCAAGAAATTTTTTCCAGCCAGGAAAATTTGGATGATATGAGGTATAAGGATCCCTGTAGAGTTTTGAATCCAGCTTGTACCTTTTTTGATAGTCCTTCATATTCTTAAGCCCCAGCTTGATACTTGCCTTGCTCGCTTCCTGCCAAGTCTTGTACTTGTCGAACCTGTCTTGCGTACCATTGAATATAGCCCAGCCAGGGAAGTCCTCATAATAACCACTTGGATCAGAGGGAAGTCTTTTATCCGTCTTGTATTTTTTATAATACGCCCTGTCGCTTGTAATACCGCCTATCTTTTTTGCAGCAACTGAGGCATCCTTCCATGTTGGGTAAAAATTCTTTGGATCTGCCCCAAAGAACACGGGCCAGCCAGGAAAGTCTGGGTAGGTTTTGTAGGGAAAGCTTGGAAGCCTTGGGTCAAGAGTATATCTTTTTTGATAGTCTCTGTATCCAGTCAGTCCGAGCTTTCTTGCAGACGCGCTTGCCTCATTCCATGTCGCATAGAAGTTTTTCTTTGTCCTACCAAGAAAGGCATCATATCCAGGAAAGTCAGCGTAGTTATTATGCGGATGGGATGGTAGCCTCCTATCCTCCTTATGTCTTGCGAAATATTCGCGCATCTGTTTGATTCCAAGATCAACAGCGGCTTGGGATGCCTCCTGCCAGGTCTCGTAGAATCCCATTCTCGCAACTCGAAGAATTTCCATAATATCCTCGAGCTCATCTGAAAAGTTAAACGAGTAGTGGGTACCGCTGACTGACAGAAGTGACTTATCTGTTCTCACGGGATCCGTGTATCGCTGAATAGATTTAACCATTCCCTGAACCATCAAGATGCGTTGGGTATTAGCTACAAAGTCCAAAACGACGACCTTTGACTTGCCTAATTTTTTGCGAAGCCCTCGGCCGAGCTGTTGTCGGTAAATGATACCTGATTCTGTAGCGCGTATAAATACGATAACTTCAACGTCTGGGATATCTATGCCTTCATTGAACTTATCGACGCTCAGGATGATGTTCATGTCCCCATGCTTGAAGATGTGCAGATTTTCATTGTTCGTCTTTGTTGAATTTTCAGAATGAAAAGTGCAGTAAGTGCCTTTTTCTAGGTTTTTAGCAAAGGAACGAACATGATGGATGCTGGAACAAAAAATGATGCACTTCTTGCTCCAGTTATTGGTGTGCTTCTTGATTTCCTTGATCTGTTCTTGGTCCCGCTTCTTAACGAAGAGCTGCTTGTTGATCTGGTTGAGGCTGATTCTTCTTTTTTCAGTGACGACCTCCTTGAATAGCTCTTTTAATGCATCTTTGTTAAGGCCATCGGAAAGTAGATGATACTCCACGTTGGTGAGCCACCCCTTGGCTATACCTTCCTCAATCGTGATGTTAACCACCTCTTCTCCATACAAATCTCGAATATCAAGCTCGTCCATACGGTCAGGTGTCCCTGTCATGCAAAGCGTCTTGCTGGGATTGAAGTACTTTATTACTTCACGGAATGTCGGAGCCTGTGCATGATGTCCCTCGTCTACAATAATGATGTCGAAGTGATTTTTACTAAATCTCCTATACCACTTTGATGTACTGTTGAGCGATTGAAACGATGCGAAAACAATGTGCGCCTTTCTAGCCTCCTCGACACACTTTTCAGAGCCGAAGAAGTCATAAAATTTAAGATTTTCATCTGGGTCGAAACTTTCCCGAAATTCGCGATGTGCTTGAGCCAAAATATAATTATCGTGGCATAAGAACAGTACTCGATTTCGTTTTTTGTAGAGGGATTGAAGTAGGAATGAAGCCACTACGGTCTTACCAAGACCGGGTGCCATGACCATGAGAGCCTTACCAATAGTGTTGATCGCTCTCAAGACTAGGGAGTGGACCCTTTTTTGATATGAATATAGTTTTTTCATCTGGGTTTGTTTTTATTGTTAAATAACTTAATTTCTTCACAATCTTATAGGTATATGTCAATATAGTCATATATGTTTGACTAAATACGAAAAATAAGTATTATATCCTTATATATAAAGACAAATGTGTTGTCAGATATATTGACATATATGAACAAAAGCCAAACAATTGAAGTGTTAAATGATATAGGGCTTTCCGAAAATGAGGCCCGTGTCTACCTTGCCTGTCTGGGGGTAGGGCCTACAACCGCTATAAATATAGCTAGAATGACAGAAATCAAGCGCCCGACGGTTTATACGATCATTGATTCTTTGAAGGCCAGAGGACTTATGTCCATCGAAGTTCGCGGTTTCAAGAAGAAGTTCGTAGCTGAAAGGCCGGAAAAGCTGGAAGAGGTTTTGGAACTGAAAAAGAGCAAGTTTAAAAAATTACTCCCAGAACTTCAGGCTCTTCAGAATGCTCAAGATGATGGCGGATTCATTAAGTATTTCGAAGGAATGGAAGGGATCAAGTCAATCTATGAATCCATGATCCGCGATATAAAGCCAAAGGAAGATTATTCTGTAATAGGAAACATGGATAAATTGTTGCCACTCGACCAGAAGTTCTTTGAAGACTTTTTTGACCGACGGGCAAAGTTGAATATTAATTTGCGTATCTTGGTGCAGAGGAACAAGGGCGGTGAATGGTTCAAGAAATACGAAAAAAATATGAACGCGAAGGTGAAGTATCTTCCCGAGAGCACGAAGCTAAGTACAAACCTGGTAATGATTCCACGGCGAATGCTGATACACGAACTCACTGAGCCGATCAAGGGTATAGTTATTGAAAACAAGAGGACAATTGATATGCAAAGGGAAATGTTTGAAATTATGTGGGATTCGATCTAGTAAAAGAAAAACAGCGACTATGGTCGCTGTTTTTCTTTTACTCTTAATCACTTATGAGTCGCACGGCCTTCATAGGCACGTGGGTCATGTAACTAACAGGTTGTCAATGCGGAAGTGGTGAGATTCGAACTCACGGGCCTTTGACAGCCGACAGTTTTCAAGACTGTTGATTTAAACCACTCATCCACACTTCCGAGGACTATATTACACGGTTTTAGATTTTTTTCAAGGGGTTACAGGTGTTTCCTGCTTTGGGTACATGGTATACTGGTAGTATGAATACACAAACAAAATGGGTGATAGGATTGAGTATTGCGCTCGCGTTAGTAATCGGAATACTTATTGGTAAAGGCTGGGATGCACGTGGTATGGGTCATTATGGAGCACACCGCATGCCGGATGGAACCATGATGTCTAATGGTGGCGATATGTCATCTATGATGCATGATATGAACGCTTCATTACAAGGAAAAACAGGTGATGCGTTTGATAAGGAATTTCTAATTCAGATGGTGGTGCACCATGAAGGCGCTGTAGACATGGCTAAAAAGGTGCTCGAAGTTTCAAAACGTCCAGAACTTATTAAATTAGCTAACGACATTATTTCAGCTCAAACAAAAGAAATTGAAATGATGAATACATGGAAAGCAACTTGGTTTAAATAGGTATTATAAAACTCGCATGAATGCGAGTTTTATAATACCTATTAATTTTTTTGAGACTTAGCGTGTTCTTCAAATAATTTTATAACATTAGGAAAAGAAACTTTATTTGCTAAATCAAGTACTGGCTTATCTTGTTCTGAAATAGTATCTCCAATACTCGGATTAACATAAATGTGTCCATTTTTTGGTCCATGGAATACTGTTTTAGTACTATGCACTCCTTGATCGTCTGGGGCATAGTTATCTTCCGCCATGCGACTTTCTTGAAATCCGTCAATTACGCCGTCTCCGTTCTTATCAAAGAGCCAAAATTCTTTACCTTTATAGTCGTCGTAACCATCCGACCCTTTTATAATAGTGTCGTATTCTTCGATAATAAATGTGCGTCCACCGGAAGGGTCAGTAATCATTTTAGCTTCGCCCGATTCAAAATCAATGGTTTGGTTTTTAACACCCGATTCAAATACTTCTGCTTCAGTGGTCAATTGAGGCAGGGTGTCGTAGAGATGATATACCGATTTAGCATATTCAGCACGCTCGTTGTCAGTCATTTTTTCAATAGCGGGCTTGAACGAAGGATCCTTTTTCGAGTTGCAACTCTCGAGGGTTGTAGTTAGTGTAGTTAGTGTTAGTAGTGCTGCTGCAAGTAGTCCTGTTTTGTTTTCAAGATTAGGTAATTTGCTAGTAATTTTTTTAAACGGGTTTAAGTGGTCCATGGGTATATTTTAGGTTTTTATGAAAAAATAATCAAATATGATACATTGCGAGTATGAAATATCTAGGGATTGATTATGGAACCAAGAAAATAGGCATTGCCATTTCTGATGAATCAGGGAAATTTGCATTTCCGAAAGAAATTGTACCTTCAGGAATTGAAGCTTTAAGGGATATTGTCGACATGGTAACCACTGAAGGAGTGCAAAAAATAATTGTGGGGCATTCATTAACGAGTTCAGGTGATCGCAATGTACTTATGGAAGACATTGATGCTTTTATCGAAGAAATTCAAAAACTTACTGGACTCCCGGTATTACTATCAGATGAGCGTTTTTCATCAACGGCGGTGCGTGCATTTGATTTCGAAAAACCTATTGCAAATACACGAGGTAATAGTCGCCCAACCGATCCTATTGATCATCGAGCCGCAGCGATCATGTTGCAACGATACCTAGACAAAAATAGTTAAAGGGTATATAACAAGTAAAATTGTTTATCATGAAACCTAGCACGCTTTCAGATTATTTTGCACAAGCATCGTTTGAACAACAACAAGCCGTACGTGAACCCTTTAGTTCCGATTTCCTGAGTGAGCTTGCCGTAATTGGAGTAAGGTCAACCGTAGAACAAATGTTACAGCGACTGCTTACTTCAGCAGAGCTACTCTTTAAAACGACTACTGGTTTAGTTACGATAAATGAACAGTATGCGCTACAGATACATGTTCAAGGAAAGGTAACTCGTGTTGAATTTTTTAGTCACGCACTTGTAATTGCTACCGCAATTCAAGAAAAAGATGTGATATGGGAATTGCCTGGTCGTATCCCTAAAAAAGTAACGCATATGCGGTATTCTTGGCCAGGGTGGTCGCCTGCAAATGGCTCATTAGGAGAACAATACAGTGCGATGTTGCAAAAAATAGGGGCCTACGAAAAAGCCTACAAAAAAGCATTAGTATAACAACGTAAAGCAGACTTTTCTGCTTTTTTTGTTATACTGAAACCATATGGAATATATAACCTACGAACAATTTAAAAAGATGGACATTCGCATTGGAACCATCCGAGAAATAGAACCCGTTGAAGGAACTGATAAACTATTACGCTGTCAGATTGATTTTGGAGTAAAAAAACCTTCACTCGATGTTATCCCTGAATCTGATTCAGTATTGACTGATGAAGAACTTGCAAAATTAGGGGGTGTAGACGAAGTGGTAGAAGAACGCGACATACGTCAAATTATTTCAGGAATTCGTGAATACTATCCTGATTATGAATCACTCATCGGTAAACAAGTGTTGTATGTGGTGAATCTTGAACCGCGTGAAATCAAAGGTCATACATCCCACGGCATGTTGATGGCCGTAGATGGACGTGAAGGGCAGCCAGTTTTTTTGGTCCCTGATGAACCAGTAGAACCAGGAAGTAAGGTACGGTAATGAAAAACCTCTCACGAGGTTTTTATAGTAGTCATTTTTTCTTTAATAATTTTATATGCAACTGGAGCGAATGAAATGACCATGATAGCAATAATGATAGGTAATAGATACGAGTCTACGTTAGGAACTTTACTCCCAAGTGCATATCCGAGCCAAGGAAGGAGGAGTGCCCAAGCGGCACCACTTAACAAGTTCCAAATGACAAATTTGCGGTAATGCATGAGTGATGCGCCGGCAAGAATGGGTGCAAAAGTGCGGACAATAGGAATAAATCGAGCAAGGAGCACTGCTTTCGGTCCATGATCGCTATAAAACTGAGCGGTGCGTGTGAGGTGTTTTTGTTTGAAAAAAAGTGTGTCTTTCTTTTTAAAAATAGTTTCACTAATACGTCTTCCGAAATAGTATCCAAAGAGTCCTCCTAATACCGCTCCGATCACTACTACAATCATCACCCAAAATAATGATAAATTACCGCTTGCTGCAAGTATTCCAGCGCTAAAGAGTAAACTATCGCCAGGGAGAAAAAACGCAAAAAATAAACCCGATTCGGCAAATATAATGAGAAGGATTCCAATATAGCCGACGGTTTGAATAATCATCGGGAGTGAGTAGTGCATACAAGTATTCTAGCACGCGATAGCTAGTTACTTAGTATGTGTGTAATTGAATTTTAAAACTCAATGAGTGGTGATATACTTTAGTCATGAGGTTATTTTCCTTTTTTGAAAAACCAAAACATTCCGTTGCGTTTTCAATGGACAATGGTTTTTTACGCTATGTTTCTTTGATGCGAACCAAAGAAGGTATTCAGGTGATGAGTCACGGATCTGAATATTTTGGCAGCAATGTCATTACCTTAGAAAGCGAAATAGAAGACGATGCATTATTTGTAAGTAAGCTACGAACCCTTATCCCAAGTATTGATTTTGGTGAAGGATTACCTGAAGCAAATATCATTATTCCTGATCACCAGGCAATAATGTTTCACACACATATTATGAAAGAATCTGCTCAGCAGATGAATGATATTATTGTGGATCACTTGAAAACATATTGCGAAGCGCACGACCTGTTGAGCTACACAGAATACGTCTGCGAATACGATATTATCCTCGAAACCAGTTTTGGCTATGATGTACACGTTACTCTGGTTCCTAAAAATTATGCGAATCATTTGGCGCGTTTATTTAAACAAGCAGGTATTAAAATTGCACATATAGAAACAGCGCATCATGCGGTTGCGTCAGCGTGCTTGGATATTCCTCGAGGGGAAGGGTTGGTACTTGTTTCGTTTGGTAAGGAGCAAACATCGGTTGCGTTATTACATGCGGATCACCTGGTTTCGCATGAACTCGTTCCTGTGGGTGAAGACGCGCTGTATGTAACTATTGAACGATTTTTGAAAGTAGACCGCGCGTATGCTAAAAAAATCATTGAACGTCATGGTATCCTGCAAACGCACCCTGATAACGGACTCCTCGGTGAATTACACCTGCAGCTTAACCCAATCGTGCGCAGTATTGATCGACAACTCGTAATTGTAGGTCAATCGCCTTATAAAACCGTAGGGGAACGATTCACGACACGTACGTTGATCGTGTATGGTGAAGGAATTCATGTGAAGGGATTAGTGCCACTCCTAGGTGATCTGTCACACCTCACGGCGAAAGAACTCGATGTGTGGGCTGGACATACAGAAGACCGTGCCCCAATCCTTAATATGCATGCTGCTGAAATTGTGAAGTATGCCGAGGCGTTATCACTTGCATTGATTTATTTAAAATAAACAAAAAACTTCTATTCTAAGAATAGAAGTTTTTTGTTTCAAGAGGGTGCTTCCACTAGGAATCGAACCTAGAATAACGGCTTAGAAGTCCGTAGTTATATCCATTTAACTATGGAAGCATATAGCAACGCCTGTAGCGTAACACCTTTGCATTTCCAAGTAAATATGCTAAAGTATTTCTCGTACGTGAGGGCGATTAGCTCAGTTGGTAGAGCAACTCATTTACACTGAGAAGGTCAGGGGTTCAAGTCCCTTATCGCCCACCAAGTCCCGTTCTAAAAACCACTGTGAAAACAGTGGTTTTTAGTGTAAAATACCAAGTATTACTAAATTAATTACTTTTAATTATATGGGAGCATTTGGATCAGGGCGCGAAGATTATCACAAAATGACACCAGCAGAACGATCAGGTGCTGACTTGCAAGACCGTAAACCGGTGTTTAATGGTCCAGCGCGTGATACTTTTGAAGAAGAAGGGCGATGTTTTTTTATGGGGCGCCAAGTAAGTAAAGAGGAATACGAATCATTGTTAGGAAAATATAACGCACTCCTTGATCATTCTTTGGAATTAAAACATGAAGAATTGCGAGAAGCGGCTTAGAAATTTATGAAAGAAAGTAACATTTTAAAAAACAAAAAAATAGAAGAAAAACCCGCAGCTCACGAAATTGTAGAGCCGAATCAGGATGTCGAACGAGTAAACGGAGTATCAGAACGTGAAGAATTAAACGAAGTCTTTTTCCGACAATACATTGAAACAGCAATGGAAGGTGAATTATTTAGCGAAATCAGTAGTGCAGGATTTTCACCAGAAGAAGTTCAAGAGCTTCGAAAAGGTTTTTCCGAATTAAGTGATTTTGATAAGGAATACGCTTTTGCATTTCCTTACGAACTTCGAAAGAAAAATTTTGCCTTTCAGGCAAAGGCTATTCACTCTGGAAAGAGGGAGTTAAGCGGTTTTTGGAAACCTATAGTAGAAAATGGTGAAAAGACAGGGCGTCGCCTGGGGTACCATGTTTCACTATATGATATTCCACCGAGGACTGTTAAAGATTCGGGCGGTCAGGAAATTCAATCATGGGAAATCAGTGGAACTGAAAACGATCATCGAAACAATGACCTTCCTATGGCGTATTATGCGGAAGACTATTTACACATTTATCGTACTAAAAGTGCAAATTACCTCTATATAATATCTTCGCAGCGGGCAACAGGATCTGGGCACCATGCTGATAATAGTAATAAATGGGGTCGCGCGCCATCATTGAGTGTTATCCAGAAATTTAATTTACGCGAGGTTGATGACTTCGTGCGTGAGCGAACCAAAGAATACCTAGAACAAAAAAACGCATCCAAGTAATTGGAGTGCGTCTCGGTTATTTTTTAGTTATAGTTTCCCATGCTGACCAGAGGATGAATTCGAAATTATTCCCTAGTGCATCTATTCTGCGGTCAACCCACTTTGCAATAGAGGACCCTTCTTCTTTAAGGAGGGTTTCTATTTTGGTTAAAAAATCTTCTTTGTTTTTTGAAGTTTTAAATACTTCGTCATTGAGCCTTTTTAAAAAAATACTATCATTTTTCCCGTCCACCACCAGAGGCCCATCTTTTTTTTGCGGTGTTGCTTTTCCTGAGAAAAGATCGAAGAAGAATGGTCCTACATCGTTTTTCATGCTATCCTGTCTTTTGTAACACAATACACTTATATTAAACATATGTCAATACCCACCATCCTCCTCGAAACTAAAGACTTCCTTGTAATAAACAAGCCAACCGGCTTGGTTGTTCATGCTGACGGAAAACATGACGAACCTACGGTTGTTGATTGGATCCTTGAACATTATCCCGAATTGAAAGACGTAGGTGAAAAAATGATTATTGAACATCAAGGAGAAACGATTGAAATTCCTCGTTCAGGAATTGTGCATCGCATCGACCGAGACACTTCAGGATGTTTACTCATTGCAAAAAATCAAGAATCATTCGAAAACCTCAAGGCTCAATTTCAAGAACATACGATCAAGAAAAAGTATGTAGCACTCGTGTACGGATGGCCGCGTGATGAACGGGGAATCATTGACCAACCCATTGGACGGTCGTCATCAAATATCCGAGCATGGACTACAAAACCAAACGCGCGTGGTGGGCGCGATGCGATTACTCGGTTTACTGTGCTTAAAAAATTCGAACACGATGGCCAAAAATACGCCATCGTAGACTTATATCCTCAAACCGGGCGCACGCATCAGCTGCGCGTACATATGGGACATCTGGGTCATTCATTAGTTGCTGACGCAATCTATTCATCAGGTAAAACCAGTACGCTTCCTATTCATCGAACGGCACTGCATGCAGAACGTATTATTTTCAAGGATATGAACGGTAATGACGTAGAAGTAACGGCGCCACTCCCAGAAGACCTGAAGCCATTCCTTGCCAAGGCTTAGTTTTTATGATAAGGTGTGCAGGTTATTAGCAGAAATAAACGACCCTCCTTTGAGCCTTCTTTATGTCTTTGTGACTAAGGAATGGAGTCAGGAAACTCATTATGGCAACCAATTTTACACAATTTATTCCTAAAGATATCGCAAATCGAAAAGATCTCGATATCCGAACCGGAGACACGGTTAAGGTTTCTTTGAAAATCGAGGAAAAAGGAAAGACACGTATTCAAGCATTCGAAGGTCTCGTGATTGCACGCAAACACGGAACCGAATCTGGTGGAACATTTACCGTTCGCAAGATTTCACACAGTGTTGGAGTAGAACGTATCTTCCCCCTTTATTCACCAAGTATCGATAAAATCGAAGTACTCCGCCGAACCAATGTTCGTCGATCAAAACTTTACTTTATCCGAGAAAAAGTGACTCGAGACATCCGACGCAAAATGCGTAACTTCGTAGGATTCTTTGCTTCAACCGCAGACCTCCCACAGCCAGAAGAAATGATGGCAGAAGTAGTAGAAGAAACTCCAGCTGAAAATTCAGCGGAATAATACAAAAAAAACTCGACAATGTCGGGTTTTTTTGTATACTGGTGAAACTTGCCCAGATGGAGAAATTGGTAGACTTACTACCTTGAGGTGGTAGCGCCGTGAGGCATGGGGGTTCGAGTCCCCCTCTGGGCACCTATTGTATTTTATTATTGAGCGTGATATGGTGGAATCAAATTTATTTTAATATGGCTGACCACGCACGTGATCGTTCGAATTCAACCCATTCAGAACGATCTAACAAGACACATGATTCATCTAAGCCCAAAAAGAAAAAGGGAGGTGGCAAAAAAGGTTCTTCTATTTCAGGAGAAATTGCAAATATGTTCAACGGGTTAACCCGCTGCAGCACGTTTGCAAATTACTGTGGTAGATCATCCGGAAACCATAAGCCCAATTCAAGGCGAGCGTAAATGAATAATGAATTAAGGTCTGCAATAATGCAGGCCTTTGTTTTGGAAAAAATATAAATACTTGATACACTAATACCATGAATGTTACTTCATATCTTATTTTAGTCGGTTCAGTCCTTGCGATTGCAATCGCCGATGTGGCTTTAAAGCAAGCAGGGAGCTATAGTCACTCGATGAAGCAATTACTCATAAATCCTTGGTTTCTAAGTGCAATTGTTTTGTACATTATTCAAGTAATTGGATTTGGCTATTTGTTTATTTCAGGGGCTAAATTGTCATCTATTGGTATTGTTCAGACGGTGTTATATGCGCTGGTAGTGATTACTTCAGGGGTATTTATTTTTTCTGAATCGATCAGTGTTTTACAGGGAATTGGTATTGAATTGGCGGTGGTGGGGGTTGTTTTAATGAATATTTAGGCTTATAAATAAGGATGGTGGGGTACTTGACAAATGTATAGTAGTATGCTATACTATCTTTATAAAACTGAATAAATGAAAAAAATAAATCAAATACTTACGCGCGTAGCCGCAACGAATACTAACCCTGCAACTAGTGGAAACACTAATAATCAGGCAAAACCGGCCCATAAGCACGGTAAAAACAAACAGGGAAAAGGAAAGCCGAAGCACTTCTTGGTTGCCATAGGCACCCCGGCAGCTGCCCAACGGTTAACCTTGGACCCAACCCGCCAGTTACATTACATGATCCAATTTTCTAACGAAACAGTACCTACTGTAGCGAAGAAGAAAGGACAAGTTTCAGCTGCCACCAGCTCTGAAAAGAGATTTGCTGGCCAGCCGGTAAAGGATACTACGCCTGATTTGTTAGCAATGTTGGACAGACGCGAACGCAGAGCCAATGAAGTATCTGAGGATGTAGAGTTCTTAGCAGAATTATTTGGCGAAACCGGAATTGATCGCGGTAATCACGAAGAAGGTGATAATGGTGATATGGAACACTGCCACACCATCTACACCGGATTCCGTGGTGGTAGCCCTGATTTCGGCAAAAAATACAAAGCAAAAGCTGCGTAACAAAAACTAAAAAGAAGCTCCCCGATGCATATCGCATCGGGGTTTATTGTTTGATATAATTTATGCATGAAACAAAACAATTCTCCTTGGTTGACGCAACTTGATCACGCACGATCACTTCGTACTGCAGATGCTGACATGACTACCAACGTGGTTATTATTGGTGGTGGAATAGCTGGAGTTACGACTCTTTATTTTTTACTCAAACACACTGATAAAAAAATAGTACTCGTTGAAGCGAATCGCTTAGCACATGGTGCAACAGGGCATAATGCCGGACAAGTAGTTGCTGAATTTGAACGACCACTCGCACATATCGCCAAGGAATTCGGCGTGAAAAAGGCAATTGATGGACTTGCATCAGTAGAAGATGCTTGGGTACTCCTTGATGATATTTTCAATGACACGGGACTCACGATCCCTTTTCGTGAATTTATTGGATACAGTGGTTATTCTGATGTGGCACCCCTCCTTGAAGAACTTGAAACAGAGTTGTTGCGTTCACAACACGGGTTAGTACATTTTCCAACATTAGTAGCACGTGAATCAGGATGGATGCAATCAATTCCTCATAAGTTTCATGCAATCTGTACTGAAGTAGATTCGGTGCTCATTTCTGAACTGCTCGATATTCATCAGACTAATTATCATGCGGTAATTCCTAATCGAGCGGCAACCCTTAACAGTGCGCTCTTTACTGAAATGCTTGCGTTGTGGTGCGTAGAACAATATCCTGATCGTGTCTCATTATTTGAAAAAAGTTCAGTACATGGTATCGAATTAAAATCAGAACATCCACAAGTGCTCACGGATCTCGTAACGATTACGTGTGATCAGGTAGTGTTGTGCACTAATGGTTTTGAAAACTTTTATATCAAGGATAAGGCTGGTCTTGCTATCGATACGAAGTTTCATCACGAAGTGCGAGGAGTAGTTGGGTATATGACTGGTTACCTTACCAATAAAGAATTAAATCCGATGGCAAATCGGTACTATGAGGAGGGGCTCAAAGGTGAGGGCGAGTTTCAAAAAGATCGATTTTCTGATATTTACTTCTATATCACTCGTCGTAAATTTGGATCAGAATCAAGTAATGAGTATTTACTAGCAATAGGAGGACCAGAAGCAGGACTTGTTGAACGAGAAATTTATTTCAATGAATTTGATGTTCCTGAAAAAATGCGTGATGATGCAATCACCTTTGCACAAAAGTATTTTCCTGTTTCCGAGTTCGATCAAAAGTTCTTTTGGCATGGGCTCATGGGGTATACGCGCACAGGGATACGACTTGTCGGTCCAGAACCGCTTGATAATCGACTTATGTACAATTTAGGATGTAATGGAGTTGGAATATTGCCGAGTATTATGGGGGCCCGAAAAATAGCACGTCACATAAATACTGAACACCTTCCCGATACTATTTTTGACCCGAAGCGGTGAGGGGTATGTTATAATTATTGTTATGAAACTTACTCAAAAAAAATGCATTCCCTGCGAGGATAAAAGCATAAAGCCTTTTACGCGCCCGCAGGCAAAAGAATATGCAATACTGGTTCCTGAATGGATTCTTGCTAAAAATGCACAAAAAATTTCGCGAACATTTATGTTTTCTGATTTTGTTCAAGCATTAAAATTTGTTAATCGCGTAGGGAAACTAGCAGAACGCGAAGGACATCATCCAGATATAAGTATTCACTATAATCAAGTATCGTTCGAACTTTGGACACATTCCATTGAGGGGTTATCGGAAAATGATTTTATCCTTGCTGCTAAAATAAACGCACTTAATTTGCACTAGTCATGATTGATATTATTATTGAGCACAAAACAATTTTTGTTATTCTACACGCTATTTGTGCGGCAGTGGGACTTGGGGCTGTGGTAATTACTGATAGCTTGTTTTTTCAGTATTTGAAAGATTTTAAAATTTCTCGCAAAGAAGAAGAAACGATGAATACTATTTCTAAGCTGGTGTGGGTGGTGATTGCTCTTCTGATTATCACCGGTACTGCATTGTTCCTATCGGCGCCTCTTGACTACTTGGCAAAATCAAAGTTTATCGTGAAGGTAATAATCTTCTCGGTTATTGTTGCAAATGGGTTGCTGCTTAACTTTTGGATTACTCCTGTACTTAAAAAGATTGTGTTCGGTCCCGTAGAAAAACAGCCAACATTCAAAATCAGATTTATGCGACGTGTTGCGTTTGCTTCAGGAGTGGTGTCTATGATTTCTTGGTTTTCAGTATTTATCCTAGGGTCAGTTCGTTCAATACCGGTTTCGATAGGATGGGGAATAATTATCTATAGTGGAATCGTCTTGTTAGGAATTATGGGAAGTCAATTTTTTGCAACATGGATGAAGTATGGAACCTTGCTTCCTAAGCAAGACTAGATTTTTTCAAGGATTTCTGGTATAACAAGCAGGCTTTTAGGAAACTAAAAGCACTATGGTGACTATGGTGTAACGGTTAACACTCAGGTTTGTGGTACCTGCGATCAGGGTTCGATTCCCTGTAGTCACCCAATAATTCAAAAAGCGCTCGCAGGGCGCTTTTTGAATACCTCAAGAAAAAGAGACTGTTGACTATTAGATGAACAGATGATATATTTTGCTCCAATCATATTTTGTCATTCATCAAAAATTTAAAAAGAAATGGAAAACATCTTTTCGCAAGTATTTACAGCCTCCTTATTTGGAAGCTCGCTCGGATTTTTTGCCGCAATCGCAGTGCTTATTATTGTTTGTTTCGCGAGTGAAGTTAACGAAAATGGCTTTTATGCCTTTGGCTGTTTTGTTTTGTTCTGTGTGCTTATGCACTATAAAGGAAGCGGTATTATACCCGCGTTTCATTTTCTCAAGTCACATGTATGGATGGCATGGTTATATTTAGGTGTTGGTGTGGTGCACGCTACTACTCGTTTCTTTTATGAAGGATACCGAATTGGAATGCTATTTACCGAGTTTAGGCCTGAATGGAAGAAAGCAAACTCAATTGACCTAGGTACTAAATTAACGCTCGAACAAGAAGAGAAGTTTAGAAAATGGGTAATTGATGGCGATGGTAATAAGTCGCAGAGCTTTTTGTCACTATTATTTTCTTCAGAAAAAACTACTACTTATAAGGGCAATCGAAAGATTATGCATTTCAGTACTAATGCTTTTCGCTGGTGGTTTAACTGGCCAATAAGCCTCGTTTACTGGGGATTCACTGAATTTTTTGAAGCCAGCTGGTTAATCTTATGGAATAATACCAAGAAATTCTTCATGAGTTTCTATAATGCAGGTATTAATTTATCCGGTAAAGAGCGGTAATAAATACTTGGTGAACATGAAATATAACAAAACCTCGCAGTAATGCGAGGTTATTTTGTTTCCAAATGACTTATTTGGGATTCAATCTTCTCAATAATACGTGTCACCAAGTCTTTACGATTACCGGTTGCTGACCTAAACAACGGAAGGAGGAGTTCTCGAGTTTCCTTAATTTGTTTCTCGGCCCAACCTGCTTTAGGTGATGGTGCGCGCAAATTATGGAGCCGATCGATCGCTTTACCTACAATGGCGTCCTCATTCTTTGTAAGTTCTGTAAGGTAGTGCTGCATCATTTGGTCTTTCGAGGTAAAGTCCTTAGTAAATTCGTCTACATGTGGCTTGGTAAGGCGAATTACCGTATCAGCTACATGGTTTCCAAAAATACGTGCAATACGAAACTGTGCGGTCCGTATAAATTCAGCATACCCGTCCGTAACATTTCCAAAAAGTGGTGTGTCTTCACCTACATCGTGCAAAAGGAATGAAATAAGGAGTTCTGGTTCGTAGACCCCTAATTCATCCATAAGGATAATACATCCCGCACGAGGGTGTTCAAAATAACGACCCCCTTTTTGTCGTTTTTGGGTTCGATGGGCTTCTTTGGATAAATCATATGCAAACATGACTAAATCGATGTCTTGCTGGTTCAAGTGGGGGATAAGGCGAGTAATAAAGGTGAGTCTGTTTTCTTGCATATAATAAATGTTATGGGGTGAGTAATGGGCACCAGTCAGGTACCGTTGTTTCGCGTACAATGTTGTAAGGACGACAGGCGACCGTGATTTCGCGCGACTGTTTGGTGCAGACGACTTTTACGTCGTCATCGCAGAACCAGTCGTAGGGATCAGGGTCAGAGAGTACTTTATGAAAAGGACATTCCGTACATGACGTAATTGAAGCATGAATTGTTTTTTGATCTTTCATATGTTGAGTTTTAATAATGAACAACTACACTTACAGTAACATTTAAAAAACCTTCAATGGCCTTATTATTACATAATGAATACAGTCCAGAAAAGGATCCTTTACAGGAACAGTGGTAGGGTATATTATGAAAGTATTATTCTGTAAAAAAACTTTTACATATGAACTATAATGAATCACTTAAAAAACTCGGGTTGACCGAAGACCAGTCACGTATTTACCTCGTACTTGTTCAGGTTCCTATTCTACCAGCTCGCCTTATTGCGAGTCAGTCAGGAGTGAGTCGAGAACTAACGTATATTGTACTTGGGCAACTTGAACAAAAAGGCCTGGTGGAACGTTCAAGTCAGGGCAAGATTATTTTATTTCGAGCAAAGAATCCTGGGAATCTAAAATCGTTAGTAGAGTATAAGAAAACGCGAGCAGTAGAAGCTGAGGAGGCGTACCAAACCGTTATTGGGAATTTGGTAAGTGATTTTAATAAAGGCCATGGTAAGCCATTCATTCGTTCCTACGAAGGGTTAGATGGTCTGCAAAAAACGTACGATCACATTCTTAAGAAAGCAAAAACGGTATATGTAATTCGATCATTATTTGATCATGAACACAAAGACGTACGTGCTCTGGTGGTTCAGCAATTAGCAGAACAAGCAAAAAAGGGAATACGGTCCTATGTTATTTCACCTAAGTTACCGCACATGAAGACTGAAAAAATAATACATAACCTAGAACGAAATATTACTAGAAAAGTGGTACCTTTAGAAAAGCTTGAACTACCATCCCAAATCATTATTTATAATAATACCGTAAGTATTACTTCTCTTAAAAAAGAGATTGTTACAACGGTAATTGAAAACGAAGATATCGCGCAGACGTTTAAAAAGATATTTGATTATCTGTGGGATGCTGATAGTGAGTAATTGATCCAGAAGCATCTTTTTAAGGATGTACAGTTGTTACTACGTGAGCAAATTATTTTGGAAATCGAAAGCCCCCAGTAAAGGGGGCTTTCTCGGAGGCCGAGGCCACTAATACAAGCTAGTTTACATTATTTAGTATTTTTATCAAATTAATAAAGAAGGTAGGTTGATAAAAAATTTATAATTTGACTTTGCATAAAAACTATGCTAATATATAAAACATGTATTTAATCAATGCACAAATTTCATATCGATCAACTTGGACCCATAATGTGGTTGTCCTTGGTGGTGCTTTTGATATGCTAAAAAGTTTGTGTATAGCTGATAGTTTTTAATGCGTTACTAAAACGCTTATTAAAAAACCTCAGCTGTACAAAAGCTGAGGTTTTTGTTTAGCAGAATTGATCTTTTCACAATTAAATAACATAGATATGATAGAGAAAAAACACACTAAACTTAGTTTAGAAATGATTTTACAGGTTTGGAAACATTGGAAACCAACATTTAAAAAAAGTAAATGGAGCCTGTTGGGTGCGATGGTATTCTTTTCAGCATCGATGATATTGGAAGTTCTCATAAAGCCGTTATGCTGGAGGGAGGTATTCGATGGATTAGTTGCTAAGATAGATGTTTTGCCATATTTTTACCTTGCACTTGCAACGTCAATTGCTGCATTTATAATGTCGCGATTTGGTGACGCATCAATAGTGCTTGCGGAAACGCGCATTATTCGTAATTTAAAACATTACATTATGGAAGGATTGCTTGGTAAAAGTATGCAATTCTATACTGATCATTCTTCAGGAGGATTGGTAGCAAAGTCAAAACGATTTGCTGCTGTTTCCGAACAAGTGATTGATGAGTGTATATTATCAATTATTCGTTCGATGATATTAATAGTATACTTCTTTATTTTTGTTGCTATCACTATTCCTAGTCTTATACCGGTATTTTTAATCTGGATTACGGTATTCATTTCACTGGTGGTTTTTATCACTAAGCGAAGGCTAAAATATGATTTAATGAGTGCTAATGCAGATTCGATAACCACGGGCTTCGTGAGTGATACTTTTATGTCGGTGTTTACCTTGAGAATTTTTTCTTCGGTGTTTCGGCAGCTTAACGTATTTCAGGAAATAATTACTGAAGAAGAACGCAAGCGGAGAAAGTCTTGGTATATTGGTAATTTACAATGGGGTCTTCAATCAGTATTAGTGATACTTCTTGAATTCATTTGCATGTACTACGTACTCAAAGAGATTCACAATGGTGTTTACAAAGTAGGTATGGCCGCATTGGTGCAATCCTATATTGCATCTCTTGGGATGTATATGTGGGGACTAGGAAGAAGTCTTGTAAAAGTTCATACCGCCTTTACTGATGCGTATGAAATGGCTGAACTTCTTGATCATGAATCTACTGAACCCATTAATCGTGGTGATGTATTTATTCCTCAGCATTATGGCATTGAATTAAAAAAAGTTTCATTTGGATACGATGCAGAGCAACCGATCCTTCGTAATTTTTCCTTTTCGTTTGAACCAGGAAGGAGTTATGGAGTAATTGGTAAAACAGGTTCTGGAAAATCTACACTAATGAAATTGGTTATGAAGTTTTATAATGCAGATAAGGGAATCATAACGGTTGGCAGTAGAGATATTGAGTCGATTCATAAAAATACATTACGGTCATTTATTTCATTTGTTTCGCAAATACCTACTTTCCCAAGTATCACCATACGCGAAGTTATTGCCTTAGGTAATCCATCTGCTACAGAGCAGGAGATTATCAGTGCAGCAAAACAAGCATGTTGTGATTTTATTTGGGAAAAGCCATTAGGGTTTGATACAGTAATTGGAGAACGAGGCATTAAGTTGTCAGGCGGCGAAGCACAACGCTTAGCCATCGCAGCTGCAATACTTAAAGATGCTCCTATTATTGTTATGGATGAACCAACGAGTGCCCTTGATGCGGTTACTGAACGCGCTATTCAAAATGCGCTCAATACTTCATTCAAGGGGAAGACTATGATTGTTATTGCACACCGACTTTCAACGGTTGCGGTGCTTGATGAAATTATTCTCCTTGAACATGGTGAAATCGTGGATCATGGTTCCCATAATAAATTACTAGTGTCATCACAGGCCTACAGTGAAGCATGGGAACTACAAACGAACCCACAAATATTTGTACATGAATAATTACATAATCTGGTAACACCAGTAAACCACCTCATTGCGAGGTGGTTTTTTTATAATGACTTAAAAAGAGTACCCCAAGGTCTCGTTGTTCGTGAGTACGTTCTAATATTTTTAAGTAACGATCGAGTGGTTCGATAAGAAAAAGGGTGTCTTCTAAAAATTTGAGTTGCGCTACAGTAGTTCTCGCTTGCTGAATAAGGAGAATGAGTTCCTGGTAGAGGTCATCAAATACGTGATTCCAAAACAAATGGTGAAGCGTTGTTTTTTCAGCCGAGAAATTGAGTACGGTACAGATATTGTTTTTTCTGTAGCGATTAATAATTTTTGCAGTAATTGGGTTAATATATCCACGCTCTAAATCTGAATACCAGTCGTGCATGTCATCAAGGGTTTGTTTTACGGTAAGAAGATTTTGAAAATAATCCTTTATCAATGCTACAAAATGATAACTATGAGTAATAGGTAACAGTAATGTAAGAGAGATGGGCCCCAGAGCTATTCCTATAGATTTTTTCGAAGACTGAATGATAGGCTGCAATTTTTCTTGAAAAAGAGTTAGGTCTAAACAATTTCCAACAATGAGAAATGTGTGATTAGTAATTTCCTCGAGGAGTGATTCATTAATGTCATAGAAAAGGCTTTGAATAACAGTTGCATCACTTGATCCAAATAATACTGAATACACGAGCTCTTGAGAGAGGAGAATACTTGTCGTTGCAAGAGGGAGTCGTTCTACGGGTGACTCGTGATCAATTATTTCGTCTTGAATAGTAAAGCCGATCCAACCAAGGAGTGTAGAAAGACATAAGGTGTGAATAGTTTCGTGGCTAATAGTGTCGCGATAGTTTTCATTGAGGTTAGTATAAAAGGTGTAAGGAATAAGGAGTTCTCTTGTTGAGTGGGTGGTTGTGAGCTGTTTCAGTGCCTCTAATATTTTTTCCTTAAGGAGTGGTTGCCCAATTAATAAGCTTTCCAAGATTAATAAGGATTCATTAAGAATAGATTGAGTAGTATCTATTCTGTGTTCTGTCTCAACTTGCGGGGTGCTGGTGAGTAGGTGCACCTGTAGTGCTATTGCCAATTCAAAAGCTGCGCAGGTACTGTAAATAACTTCTCCGTTATTAATTTTTTCAATGAAGAAAGGATGTAGGCTTGAATGACTAAGGTGGTGTTTAGTAGAAACATTTTTTATTGAAGAGTGTCCCAAATTATGAAATAGTATTGTGAGTAAATGGTGCTCCAGATCATTTGCAGGTTCAATGAGTTTCGGGTTATTAGTAATAGTTTTTGTAAGCTCATCTTTCAATAATGACGGGAGGCATTCAGACAAAAAATAAATAACAATAATGGTTTTATAGTAGTACTGAGAAGTAAAATCTAAGCTGATAATTTTTTCTCTAAAATAGGTTTCGAGTTGAGGCAGGAATATTCCTTGCGAGCCAAGGAAGCGATAAATATTTGCGTTAGTAACTATATCAACATTATCCCAGTTAGTGAGATTAGTTATCCAAGTTTTATAAGGCCCACCAGGGATTGTTTCTTGATTAATAAGGAGATTGGTTATTGATACGAGGAACTCAGGAGTGATGAAAGATTTGTCATGGAGGGTAATTGCAGTAATGACTAAAAAAGTATCATCGAGGTCGTCTGGATAAGGAGAAGTATTTTTTCTTGCAATATAATTCCATGTACTCGAAACACTCATTTCTTGTTTGAGAAATGAAAGACTGTTTTGGATAATGGTTTCTTTTGTGGGCGAGGTAGGTAGTTTTTCTAAAATAATAATAATGAGTGCTGTATAGTAAACACTTTCACTGGATGGCCCATAAGGAATTGTTGATTGAGAAAAACTTCCGTCGTTGTTTTGTAATTGACTTAATTTATTAATAAGCTGTTCGTAGGTATTCAATGAATTACTGATGGGGTATTGGGATAATTACTGAAAATGTAGTTCCATTATAAGTATCACTAATAAATGATATCGATCCTTTGAATACTTCTTCAACAATATTCTTAACATGAGAAAGACCCAGGCCGTTGCCTTGAGGTTTGGTAGTATACAAGTGCGTAAAAATTGATTGCTTGTGCTCGGGGGTTATTCCCGATCCGTAGTCGGTAACAGTAAAAACCATGTGGTTTCTTTGTTTCATGAGTGAAACGATGACCACCTTTTCTTGGGTTGTTGTTCCATGATATGACTCAATTGCATTAGTAATTAAATTGAGAGCTATTTGATAGAAAAGAAATGGTGAACCTTTAAATGAGAAGTCTTTACTATGGTCATTAAATGTAATGACCACTGATGCGATACGGGCTTTATAGGTAAGAATATCGATAACATCCCTTACTTCATTACCAGGATAAAACAAAACTGAATTTGTTTCAGGGCGTATTTGTTTTCTTACCAATGAAAGTGCTTCACCCATACGTTTTGTACTACTTGCTATCTTTTGGAGGGGTGCTTTCATTTCCAAGAACTCGTGATTCTTTTGGGATAGCTGATCCACGTGAGCAATAATTCCTGATAATGGGCTAATCAAATCATGAAAAATTCCAGTAGAGAGCCTTCCTAAATCAGCAAGATGGGTTAATTGAGTAACTTGCTTTAGCTGTAACTCTTTGAGTTCTTGAGTTCGTTCTTGTACGCGTAGCTCCAAGAGATTTCTTTCTTGAATGAGTTCTTGCTCAGATACCCTTGCGCGAGCGAGAGACTTTTCTGTTTCCCTATTTGCAAGCCAAGAGATTCCCACAATACATGCAAATATAAAACACACTTCAAAAATGTCTTGTAATGATAATGGGTCATCCTGCCAGTAAAGGTGTAATGGAATAATGTGAGTAATTTGAAGCCAGGTAATACTACTAATTATCCCAGAAAGAATAAGGGTTAGTAGTGCCCCAAAGCGCGTGGAAAATAAGATACTCGAAATGGTGATAATGAGAATCATGCCTAAAATAATCATAGGTAGCACAAAACTCCAGACATATACTGCATAGAGGGTTATTGCACTATAGATACCAATAAGTAACCAGGAACTAAGAGTGATAAAACCTTTACGAGACAGGTAGAGTAAGCTAGAAAAACCAATCGTTATCACGAGCAAAATAAGCGGTGATATTCCAGTGTAGGCGCGCAGAGTATTGAAGTAAGTTACTAATGAAGAAACCGTGAGTATAGTAATAAGACTGATAGTACCAACGAGAACCCAGTTGAGTACGTATTCCTTTCGTTGTATGTCTTCAGAGGTGCTTTTCGGTGTAATAAGAAGTTCATGCAAAAAACGAATACTGAGTATTCGTAGAATGATAGCGCTATTGTTTTTAAATAGGTTACGTAGATTCATTTTTTGCAACTAATAATCTAACCGTTCCAGGGAAGAAATGTTTCACTGGTTAGTGCCAGTTGATCTGGTTGAGTAGATCGAGCTTGCGGATTCACAAGGAGTTCTTTGATAATGGAATTCATATAGTTCAGTGATAAGAAATTATGCGACTTCATAATTCCTGTACATTGAGTATAACGATGATAAACTCAATTTTTATATAAGAAGAAATAAATTATTTTTCTGTATCGATTTTATAACCCCTTCCCGGAATACTGTGAATGAGTTTCTTTTTCTTTGGTAGTTCAAGTTTCTTCCTCAGATTAAGGATATGCATTTCAATAGTGTTTGATACAGGGTCGATGTTCATATCCCATACGTGTTCGGTGATAGAACCTCGAGAAACCACGGATCCTTTATTACGCATGAGGTATTCAAGGAGGGCAAATTCTTTCTTGGTAAGGTAAATAGATTTATGGGCACGAGATACCTTTTGGGTAGAAGTATCTAGGGTTAAGTCGTCGAGCTCAAATTGATTATGCGTCATCGATTTAGGTCTCCTCAGGATTGCATGAATTCTTGCAAGCAGTTCGTCGAAGAAGAAGGGTTTAGTGATGTAGTCATCAATTCCGCGACCTAATGCTTTTACTTTATTCTCAACGTCGTGGGTTACTGAAATCATAATAATAGGAACATGCCTCCTATGTGCGTTAGGTTGATTACGAATTTCATTACAAATGGTAATACCGTCTTTCTTGGGAAGTGAATAGTCTAATAAGACGAGATCGTAATCAGAGGTTTTTGCAAGTTGCAGTCCGTGGCTGCCGTCATGAGCACAATCAACGGCAAAGCAGTTTTCGCGGAGTCGCTCAGTAAGGTATTCTGACGTATCGATATCGTCTTCGATAATTAATATTCTCATACCCTGCATGATATAAAAATACCTATACAAATTCAACCCCACAAAATACCATTTCTTATAAAAGTTTATTTTTTCTTTATATTCAAAAATTTGCTAAACTAGGGTATATGAAAAAACTACTCGTCGGCCTTTGCGCCTTATTAATTATAGGAATAATGGCAACACCTGTGTTTGCTGCGACTACCCTTAAAAAGGGTGATAAAAAGCCGGTGGTAAAGAAGGTTCAGGAGGCTCCAGTACCAAAAGGTGCTACGATTTTGGTATATCACACGGTTGAGCCAAAAACAGATAAAAAAGAAGGGGTAATGCAAAAACACTATCATATTTTGCCAGAGAATTTTCGGGCACAAATGCGTTATTTAAAAGATAATGGGTATGCGGTAATTCCTATGAAGATCTACCTTGACCATATTAATAAAGGAACTGAAATTCCGAAAAAGTCGGTTGTGCTTACATTTGATGATGGATGGAAGAATCAATATGATTATGCGTATCCCATTTTGAAAGAATTTGGATACACAGCAACTTTCTATATTATTACGGGAAGTACTGATGGAAAAACATATATGTCTTGGGATAATATTAGAGAATTGGATAAAGCTGGTATGGATATAGAATCGCACACAGTCACACATACCAATCTAGCTAAAGCCGACGAGAAAAAAATAGCAGATGAACTTACTCGTTCTAAAAAAACTCTTGAGGAAAAACTTGGACATAGTATTTCAATGCTTGCGTATCCTTATTATGGAAACAATCCAGTTGTTCAAAAATTAGTTGCGGAGGCAGGGTACACATCAGCACGTGCAGGATGGACAAAGCTCGGTAATACGAAAGACACCTTGTTTATGCTGAAATCGCAAGAGGCAGTAAACAGTACCAACCCTTTTTTAAGTAAGGCAGATAAATAATAGTAATCATGGAATCAATTATTGCAGTATTACAACATTGGATTCAGGTAGCTGGCGGGTTGGGTGTTTTTGGTGCGTCAGTATTTGAAGAAGTTTTTTCTATTATTCCATCGTCGGTAGTACAAACCGCAGCGGGAATATTTATTATGGCTGGATTGCCTATTAATGTAATGAGTGTTTTGAAACTCATCGTTCAGGTGGCAATTCCTTCAGCGCTCGGGGTAACCGTAGGTTCACTTGTTTATGTGTGGTTAGCGCGTAAATTTGGAATATTACTCATAGAAAAACATGGAAAATGGATTGGAGTTTCCATGGGTCATATTAGAAAACTTGAGAAAAAATTAGAAAACTCAAAATGGGATGACGTGGTGTTTGTTTTTCTACGTGCGTTTCCAGCAGTTCCTGCAGTTGCACTCGCGGTATATGCAGGAATTCTTGAAATGCCCTGGAAAAAATATATGGTACTTACATTTATTGGGGTATTTATCCGTGCAACCTTATTAGGATTTATGGGATGGATGTTTCGTGATTCATTTACTTACCTCAATGACCGAGTTTCTACGATAGCTACT
Source organism: bacterium (assembly GCA_037144045.1). Taxonomy (GTDB): domain Bacteria; phylum Patescibacteriota; class Minisyncoccia; order Phycocordibacterales; family UBA1006; genus CAIXMG01. The sequence goes on from JBAWXN010000002.1 coordinate 197,635, forward strand.
GAAATACTCTTAGGGCTCCTGGTCATTGGTGTGGTGTACCTTGTTTTTTCTAAATATAAAAACTACTTCAAAACATATGGCAATAAATAAAAAGAGGGTACTACAACTCACAAGTCATGAATATAATAATGGTCCTGTTGTGTATTGGATGAACCGTGACATGCGGGTACACGACAACTGGGCATTTGTCTATGCGCAGGAATTAGCGCGAGAACACAAGACCAGTGTTGTTGTTATCTATAACCTAGTATCAGGATTTCTCGGTGGTGGTAGTCGCCAATTAGATTTCAAATTGGGAGCACTTCGAGAACTTGAACAAGAGTTTGAAAAATATAATATTCCTTTTGCGGTGGTTAGTGATAAATTAGGAACGAAAAGTACTGATCAGCTTCTTGATTTTTTTAAAGAAGTTAAAGCGGGTGCGGTTGTCACTGATTTTTCACCACTACGTATTTCTCGGAAATGGGTAGATGTGATTCGTAAAAAAATAACGGTGCCATTATATGGGGTAGATGCTCATAATATTGTGCCGTGTTGGATTGCAAGTCCTAAGCAAGAATTTGGTGCATATACATTACGTCCCAAGTTACATACGTTGATTCCAGAATTTTTAGATGCATTTCCAAAAGTTGTTCGCCAAGAAGGTTCAGTAAAGGTTTCTAAAAAATATTCTGAGTGGAAAAAGATAAGCACTGATAAAAGTGTCAGTCCTATTGCGCCTGGTGAGGCAGCTGCAAAAAAACAACTTAATTACTTTTTTGCAAACGGGTTAGTTAATTATGATAATGATCGCAATGATCCCAATAGTAACGCTCAGTCAGGATTGTCGCCTTATCTTCATTATGGAAACATACCAGCTCAGCGAATTATTTTAGAGTTCATGAGAGAGCTCAAGAAGAAAGATGTGCGAAGTTTGTATGACAATGCTTTCTTTGAAGAATTAGTGGTACGCAAGGAACTCGCTGATAACTTTTGTTTTTATAATGAAAATTATGATTCCCCAGAAGGGTTTCCTGATTGGTCAAAAAAGTCTTGGGAAAAGCATAAGGATGATAAGCGTGAATATGTATATACTAAAAAACAATTTGAACACGCAAAAACGCATGATGCATTATGGAATGCTGCCCAAATGGAAATGGTGATAACTGGGAAAATGCATGGGTATATGCGCATGTATTGGGCCAAGAAGATTCTCGAGTGGACACCTGATGCGGAAGCAGCTATGAAGATTGCTATTTATTTAAACGACACTTATGAGTTAGACGGGCGAGATCCCAACGGATATGCGGGCATTGCGTGGTCAATTGGTGGGACGCACGACCGGGCTTGGTTTGAACGGCCCGTATTCGGACAGATTCGGTATATGAATGCGAATGGATGTGCGAAAAAATTTGACGTTGAAGCCTATTGTCAAAAATGGCTGAACTAAAAAAGACCCCTTAGGTGGGGGGTCTTCCAAATAAAGCTTTTTGAGAGTTGCGATGCCTCTCTGGGATAGGCGAATCTCATGAGCGTTCAACTGGTCTGAAATAAATCGAGCTGGCCATGTGGGCCCATGTTCGAATAATTCTATCAATACTACGACTTCGCGTAGCGAGTAATTATTACTCCTGCATTTGTTTTGCAGGCCGTGATTTACTTTTTGGCGGAACTTATTCACATTTTGCTCGGTGCATCCTATGCATGCGGCAATTTCTCCGTCCGATAATAACTTTAGATATTTTCGAGCAATATCTTTCCAAATCTTCTTAAGCCAAACCTTACTAACAAAGATTGGATAAGCAGCTTTGATCGCTGCTATTTCTTTAGCCAACTCTTCTAATTCTAATTTTGGTTTCATTGTAATTTTTCTTAAAAGAGTACCACATATTTTTTAAAAAGCAATAAATCAGGAAAATGTGTTGCATAGGTGGCTCTATTTTTGGTATAATTTCCCCATATGTCTTTCGTCACCAAAAGAACCCTCACTATCGCGTTCTCTATTCTTTCAATCATCGGTTACGGTGCATTCGTATTCGCGGCACAATTACCCAATGGTACCACTCCGCCGGTTGGTGGGTATTTAGCAGGTGACAGTATCTTAGATCCTGGATGTGCACCTGGGGATGTAGATTGTTTTCAGAATATTGGAGGAGGTGGTTCAGGACCGTTTTCTATAGTAAACGGTAACAGCATCTTCTCGACGGGGCTTACTGATACAGGACTTAATTCTATAGCAACCAATTCTTTCTTTACAGGAGATTATGCAGGAGCTAATGCAACCGATGCCAGCTACTCAAACTTTATTGGACAATATTCAGGACAAAATGCAACCACTGCATCGAGTTCAAACTTCTTTGGAGGATATGCAGGATGGGGTGCAGCTAATGCCAACAGTTCTAACTTTTTAGGATTTGAAGCAGGATATGGTGCAACGGGTGCCAACAACTCAAACTTCTTCGGAGCTCAAGCAGGATACAATGCAGCGAGTGCATTCTTATCAAACTTCTTTGGACAAAATGCAGGACGAGAAGCAACCAATGCATTCGCTTCAAACTTCTTTGGTGTAAGTGCAGGACGAGAAGCAACCAATGCATTCGCTTCAAACTTCTTGGGTGGCAGTGCAGGAAATCAAGCAACCAATGCAAACTTTGCAAACTTCTTCGGTGGCAGTGCGGGATATGGTGCGGTTAATGCCAACAACTCAAACTTCTTCGGGTATGAGGCAGGAGAAGCTGCAACCAATGCCAACAACTCAAACTTCTTGGGTCAGCGCGCAGGAGAAAATGCAATCAATGCAGCCAACAGTTTCTTTGCAGGTCTTAATGCAGGGTCAAATGACACGGTCGACAACACTGGAAACTCCGACGACTTCTCCATCCTCCTGGGTAACTTCACCTCAACGGGTGGCTATTCAAACTCAATCGCCCTTGGTGCCTACGCAGCCAACACCGCAACCAACCAGTTCATGATTGGTTCTGGAACTCGTCCCATCAACGACCTTATCATCACAGGTACCGGATCTCTCTTCCTGCCAACTGGTGACGATTCACAGCGTACATCATATGCAACCAACGGTGCCATTCGTTACAGCACTACCCAATCATGTCTTGAAATGTATTCAGGAAGCAGTTGGGCATGTGTGGGGGGTGGAGGTGGATCAGGAGCATTTACTGGAATCACGGGTACACCTACAGAAGTAGCTTATTTTGACGCACTCGGAAACGGGACGTCAGATAGTACATTTACTTTTAATGATTCAACAAAGAATCTAACAGTCTACAAATATACACCACCTAATATTAATTATGGTACGGTATCATTTTCTGGATCAGGAATAAATGATCTAACGTATACAGGTACATTTGTAGGAGGAATTACTACTACCTACACTATATCGGTGGATGATGACAAAGATAATTTTTCCTGGTCTTCCGATCAAGGGGGCTCAGGCAGTGATCATACACCAGCGTCAGGATTTCCTCTTAATAATGGAATTACGATTGATTTACCATCAACAGGGTATACGCAAGGTGATGTATGGACATTTACAATTACGGTTACTGGAAGTGAAGTAGGTTCTGTAACAACAAGAAAATTAGTATTGAATGGATCTAATAATAATAATGCTATTGGATTATTTGCACCGCAAGGCAATCTTGTTAACAGTTACAATATCTTTTTACCAAATGACCAAGGTGCACCAAACACTACTCTTATTAATGATGGTGCTGGTAATTTATCGTGGGGGAGTATTTCAGGTGGTGGATCGGGTCCGTTTTCTGTACTAAATGGAGATAGTATCTTCTCGACGGGATTGAGTGGTACAGGACTTAATTCAAATGTAGGTGGTTCTTTCTTCGTGGGTCAAGATGCAGGGCGAGATGCAACCAATGCAACCTACTCAAACTTCTTGGGAACAAATGCAGGAAATAGTGCAACCAACGCATACTTCTCAAACTTCTTTGGACTAAGCGCAGGAAATGGTGCAACCAACGCTTTTGGCTCTAACTTCTTTGGAGTATATGCAGGACGAGATGCAACCGACGCATCCTACTCAAACTTCCTGGGAAGGGATGCAGGACAAAATGCAACCACTGCTAATAATTCAAACTTCCTGGGGTATAGTGCAGGAAATGGTGCAACCAATGCTAACGACTCAAACTTCCTGGGATATTATGCGGGAGGTAATGCAACCGATGCAGCTAACAGTTTCTTTGCAGGACGAAGTGCAGGGCAAGATGCAAACAATGCAACCCACTCAAACTTCTTCGGAGACAGTGCTGGATTTCAAGCGACCAATGCATCCAACTCAAACTTCTTGGGAAGGAGTGCAGGAATTGGTGCAGCCAATGCATCCAACTCAAACTTCTTGGGAAGAATCGCAGGATCTAATGCAGCCAACGCGGCTAATAGTCTATTTATAGGTCAGGAAGCTGGATCAAACGACACTGTCAACAACACCACCAACCCCAACGACTTCTCCATCCTCCTTGGTAACTTCACCTCAACGGGTGGCTTCTCAAACTCTATCGCTATCGGTGCTTTTGCAACCAACACAGCAACCAACCAGTTCATGATTGGTTCAACCACTCGTCCCATCAACACCACCCGATTCCAAGGTTCATCAGTAGGTACCCAATGTACCATTACCACAGGAACTGGAATCGCATGTACATCAGATGAACGTCTCAAAACAAACATTATAGACATTTCATCCGGAGTCTTAGACAAACTCGGAAACATTAGAACCGTCAACTACAACCTCATAGGTGACACGTCTAACCGATATCAAGTAGGATTCTTGGCCCAGAACCTTGAACAGTATTTCCCAGAATTGGTAGATACTAATGCTGATGGCTACAAATCTGTGTATTATGCACAGATGACACCGATACTGGTAGAGGGGATCAAGGAGCTTAATATTAAACTCACCGACATCCAGAAAGTTGCTGATGGAGTTGACCAGACATTTGTGACGAATATGAGGAATTGGTTGGGAAGTGTGACCAACGGAATTACACTCATCATTTCAGATACTCTCAAAGCACGAAATCAAATCTGTATTGATGACGTATGTATGACCAAAGACCAGTTGCGAGACCTGCTTGCAAAAAATAACGCAGGACCCGTAGTTGTTCCAGTAGTGCCAGTAGTGCCACCGACCCCTACAGACCCAATAGGTTCAGACACTTCGACTCCTTCAATTTCTGATCAACCAGTGACTGATAATTCAGGACCTGTCACTGATCCAGGTGTAACACCTGTTCCTGATGCGCCTGTGGTATCACCAGAAACACCCCAATAAGGTGTTTTTTGTTTACAGAACTAAGTGTGATAGAGTTACGTATATGTTAATTATTCACGCTATTATATTAGGAATTGTAGAAGGCCTTACCGAGTTTTTACCTATTTCATCAACGGGGCACCTCATAATTACATCCCATCTGTTATCTATTCCAACGACTGATTTCCTGAAAAGTTTTGAAATTATTATTCAAGTAGGAGCCATTGCTGCAGTCGTAGTACTGTATTTTAAAAAAATACTTGCAAGCCGCGATTTATGGAAAAAAGTTTTTGCCGGATTTATTCCGACCGCCATTATTGGGTACGGAATGTATAAAATAGTTAAACTATTTCTTATTGGAAATATTGTTGTAGTTGCATGGTCACTGCTATTAGGAGGAATATTTCTGGTGTGTTTCGAGCGATGGTATGGTAAACGAAAACGTCATGGAAAAAGCATGGAAGACATGACGTATCGAGAAGCTATTATTATTGGATGTATCCAAGCACTTGCGGTGATTCCTGGAATTTCACGATCGGCAGCTACTATTGTAGGCGGACTTACTCAAAATATTTCGCGGGAAGCAATTGTAGAATTTTCATTCTTGCTTGCAGTTCCTGTTATTGGGGCAGCAGCGTTCCTTGATATTATAAAAACGCCGATCAATTTTACCAGAAATGAATGGGGACTCCTTGCGGTAGGGTTGATTACGTCGTTTATTGTCGCAGTGTTAGCAATTAAGTTTTTCCTTTCCTTCGTAAAATCCCACACGTTTGAATGGTTTGGATATTATCGAATCGTGCTTGGAATTGCAGTGCTGGCAGGGGTTTATTTCTTGGGATAAATTTTTTATCAAGGAAAAATGTGGAGTCACTCAATTTGTGACTTGTATAGATTGTTCCTTCATGAGTTATTTTATAAACTGTAGTCATGGTACATAATTTATTAAAACAGGACATGACCGTGTATGAATTGGCTCAATTTATGATTGATTACTGTGCCAGTAAGGAAGATCTAAAAAGATTTGCTACTAAGGAAGATCTAAAACTCTTAGAGAAACGATTATCACAAAAGATGGATAATAATTACATTCACACTAACAAACGAATTGATCTCATTTCATAAGTCATAATAAAAAACCGCACATGCGGTTTTTTATTATGCTTGTTTTCTATGTGAAATGTAGGCGAATGTAAGGATTCCAATAAATAGGACGAGGCACATCATGGGGATGGTTAACCATCCAAAGACGAGCACATCTATTTTTGTACAGGCAACTCCGCCTGAGGCTTCACAAGGTACACCAGATGTTCGGATACCAGCTTGTAGGAGTATGTGATATATCGAGAAACTTGCACCAATTAATGAAAGGATAATACCCGTGATCCAAACCTTCATGTCTTTTAAATAAATTCCAACCGCAAATAAAATTGCTTGAGGGTACATGAAGATTCGCTGCCACCAGCAGAACGTACACGGAGGGAATCCAAATATTTGAGAATAGGTAAGGCTTCCAATAATAGCACTTAGTGCTAAAAGAAATGCAAAATGAAAGCTGTGTTTTTTTAAGAAATGGAAGTAGGTATTTTCTGTTTCCTGAAGGAATACTAAGAGCCAAATACTTACAACAACCAAAGCAGTTGCTAAGGTGCCTATTCCCACAAATGTGTTAAATGCTTGTAACATATATTAATGTTAGTTCGCAGGGCACCCTGCTTTTTCTGCTATTTGTTCAGGAGTCGCTTCGGCTGAAATACGAGATCCGTCTGCGAATTCCCAGGTAGGGTATCCGGTGATATTTTTGTCTTTACAAACGGGAAGCTGCCCATAATTTCCTTGCGCGTCGGGATTTGCTTCTGAACATTCTACATAAGGGAGTAGATTAGCTGATTTTCCAAATGCTTTTTTAGTGGCTTGGCAGTGAGGACACCAAAAGGCTCCGTAAAATACTACCTTCTTTTCTTTTAAACATACGGCGAGGTTATCATATTTACCAGGGGTGAGTTTGTACCATGCAGTTAATCCTCCAAATAGAGCAATAATCGCTATGATTACAATATATCGTGTCTTTTTATTCATACTCTATTAGTATAGCAATTTTGAGGGTAAATAAAAACCACCCATTATGGTGTGGTTTTTAATAGCTTACTTAGAAATAACGTCGAGGAATTTCCAGAACCCTTCTGGTCCGTTCGTAGTTGCGATACATTCGGTTGCTTGTGCCTTGTAAGCTGCGAATGGGTGGAGTTGAACGAGTGGAGCGTGTCGGTATACGAGTGCATATTCAGGATGTTCTTTAAGGATTTGATCAATGGTTGGTTTTGCTCGTTTACAGAATGGGCAGTCAATATCAGAATATTCAACGATAACGATTGAGGCATTTTTAGGTCCCAAGTAATGATCGTTTTCATTAAGAACTATTTTTGCTCCAGTAAGATCTTGTTGTCCTGCTGGTTGTATACCTTTTTCAATAGCATCCATAAAGGTTTGTTTGTCGCGGGCACCTACTACTGGAATTTGTTTTTCTACTGTAATAGTTCCATCAGCTGCAATAGTTCTTTTAAGGATGAAGAATGTCGGAGTTCCAGAAACACCTGATTGTGTGGCGAGAGCACTTGCTGCATTAACAGTTGCTTCTTGTGATTTATTATCAAGACATGCACCGAGCGCTTTACTATCGAGCGAGAGGCTTTTGGCAGTCTTAATAAGTTCAGCACGAACATCTTTTTCTGTTTGTGCCTGGGGTTGATTTCCGTTTTGAGTACCTTGAGCTGGAGGTATGGTTTTTGATAACACAATTCCTCCTCCGATTAATAATCCTGCAATAATAATTGAAATAAATGTCTGATATTTTTCAAAAAAACTTGGGGTCGATTCGTGTTTGTGGTGTTCCATAGAAGCTTATTGTACCAAGGATTGGGGTAGTGAAGTAGCTTGACTTTTGGATATAAATGTGATATACTATTTCAAATATTTGTAAACAAAAAAAGATAATAACAATGAAAAAAACCTCTTATTTCAAAGCTTTTTTCGCCTTTATGGCGCTTACGCTGATGACTGCCTCTGTGCAGGCAACAGTTACTGTTGATTTGTATCCCGCGCTTACCGATTCGATTACGTGGAACACGGCCAGCCTTACGACTGAGATTTCAGGTAACGTAGGCAGCTATCAACACTACTACAAATTTAAAGTAGTGGGTGATACGTTGTTTCAGTATGGACCTACAGCCTCGTATAACGTGAACACCTTGCAAAGAGTGCTCACCAATTTGCCGGCCAATAAAACAATTCAGGTGTATTCAGTGGTAATAGATCAAGGCGACACAACCGTGTCGAACAACATGATTTCATTTACTACGAAGCCTTTGCCGCATGCGGCATGGATCGGAAATCCATCAATTGTTTCAAGTCCATCGCAAACTGTGGTGACGGTGCCATATAACTTGAGTGTGCCAACAAAGTTGTTTGTACGCTACGGGTCATACACGTACAGTTCTGATACTGCAGTGAAATCAGGTACCGGAACGGCTCAGTTATTGATTACGAACCCTAATGTTCCAGGTACTACGTATGCAGGAAATGTGCTTCGCGCAAAACCAGTAACTGCTGGAATTGTTGCAGATACGTTTATTACTATAGATTCATTTACCGTGCCCGTTTGGACTAATCCAGATGTCGCAAATAATTTAGTGTTTACTGCAGTAACGCAGGATTCATTTAAATTTACTGCTTCGATCACAAAAGGAAATTCAGCAACAGCAACAGTAGTAGTTCGTGATTTGGATAGTAACGGGGTAGTTGTGGCAACACGGACTCCAATAGTTATTCATAACGACACATCCATCACATGGACACGTACAGGTATTCCTGCGACAAGCTATGGCGAACGAGTAATCGTTACTACGAGTGGTGGAAGCGATTCTACTACGGGTTATAAAACTACCACTCAGATACCCGCACCGCAGGTAATTGGTTTTGATACAATCAACGGCACTAAAAACAGTACCGACATTACGGTTACTGTTAAAACAAACGGTAAGCCCGCATGGGTAAACAGTAATGCAACAGTAAAACTGAAATGGTTTGATAAAAATGGCGTAGCAACAACTACCGCTGCTCAATCAACACCAGGAAGTCAAACAGCTGCAACACTTACCTTTTCTGGACTTACTAATTTGAAAATGAATCCTACTCAAAACACTGCAATGGTATATATTCAAAACCTTGCAGGATTAGTAGATTCACAACAAATCAACTTTGTGTTGAAGGCTCCGCTTGCTGCGGTTCCAATCGATAATGGTTTTTATGTTGATGCTATAAATGCATTTTCAATTCGTGTAACCCATGTAAACGCAGGACCATCGACTTTGCCATCTAAGCTGAAAATGTTTATTAATGTGCAAGGCAGTGGGCATGTGGACACCTTTAGTTTGCGTATCAATCAGACAGGAACCACCGACTACTTGCAAAAAGACACGGTAGGCAACCTTACTGGGGGAGTAAATTACCAGGTGAGGTTAGCAACAGAAAACAGTGATGGAGTATTAGCGGTAACTGCTGCTCAGCCAGTACAAACAATATCGGCTGCAAATCAAACATTCTTCTTATCAAACATGTACACAGCTACTCAATCAACGGTTACCTATAAAGTAACGGGTTGTGGTAACGGTAAGCTGACTTATGTAGACATTCAGGCATTTTTGCCAGGATCGTTTACCAACCCGGTTTACAGTCAATCACTTGGGTATCAGGGTACGGGTAACTTCACGCTTTCAGGTACTATCACGGGATTGGATGCATGCACTGCTTATGTAGTACGTGCATTGATTCATGATGGGTCGTATGGTGGTGAACTTACCGATGAGGCAAATGTTACAACGCGTTGTACTACCACTACTGGCATCAATGAAGTTGGTTTAGTATGGTTGGATTTATTTCCAAACCCAGCTGTAGAACATATTACCTTACTTGCAAGTGAGCCATTAAAGCTGGTGTCTATCTTTACACTTGATGGTAGGCAAGTATTTTCGGAAAATTTCTCCGGAGTACGTGCAGAAATTAATGTAGCCGCTTTTGATTCCGGAACGTACATAGTTCGTGGAACTGGCTTCGAAAAAACGTTCATCAAACAATAGTAATCAAAAAATCCCACTGGGTGACCCGCACAATTTCGTGCGGGTTTTTTGTTACAAATAAAGGGTTTAACAGGAAAGAGTATATTGACTTTTATATAATAATATGCTATAGTAAATAGGACAAATTCGTCAAAACTAAAAACAGATATACACATGCAAACATTTAAGATTGTTATTTCTATCGTATTCCTCCTCTTTTGGGGATTTCTTAGTGAATACTTTTTCATGCCAGCTCTTGCTATTTCGGCATCGAGTGGAATTTACTGGAACCTATTAATATGTTCCATAGTACTTTTTCTAATTTCAAAAATTGAGGACGACTCAAGTAGGGGAAACCCGATAAGTTATGTATTTGGCTTCACGGGCGTTATTGCAATATTTGCCTTGATAATTGGTATCTTTACCTCATGGGAAATGTTCAACGCTGAAGACTATCGTAAGTTAATTGGAACTATTCAAGAAACCGAATTCACATCAAATGTTCAAGCCATTTCGCCACATCAGATGTTGGTGGTCGATAAAGAAATCGCAAGACGTATCGGAGAAAAAGAAGTGGGTTCAGATCCTGGACTAGGTAGTCGCGTTGAAGTAGGAGAGTTCACCCTTCAGGCAGTTAAAGGACAGTTGTATTGGATTGCTCCGTTGGAGCATACTGGCTACTGGAAATGGAACCGTTTTGGCAATGAAGGCACACCAGGTTATATCCGTGTTTCAGCAACAAACCAAGACGATTATGCACTAGTAAGAGAGGTGGATGGGAAACCTGTTCATATTATCTATCAAACAGGTGCATTTTTTAGCCAAGACCTTGAGCGTTATATTTACACTCATGGTTATCGGTCAGAATTATTTGGCGACATGACATTTGAGGTTGATGACGAGTGGCATCCATTTTGGACGGTTACTATTTATGACACTAAGATTGGATTGTCTGGTTATGATGCAATAGCAGTAATGACTGTTAATCCGGAAACTGGTGAAATTAAACGGTATTCAATTGCAGATGCTCCTGCCTGGATTGATCGCATTCAATCGAGTTCAGTAGTTAATAGTCAAATCGATGACTGGGGTAATTATGTACATGGCTGGTGGAATTGGTCAGGTTCAGATATTATTCGTGTTGCAAGTGAAAGTTCACTGGTACTAGGAAGTGATGGACACTCTTACTTTTATTATGGACTTACCTCTGCTGGAAACGATAAGTCAACCGTAGGATTTGTTATGGTTGATACGCGTTCAAAGAAGGCTCATTGGTTTAAACAATCAGGCGCCACTGAAGACGCGGCAAAAAAATCAGCTGAAGGCAAGATTCAGGAAAAAGGCTACACGGGATCGGATGGGGTTACGTACAATATTGATGGTCACGCTACCTATGAATTCCTGTTGAAAGATAAGGGAGGTCTTATGAAGCAGATTGCTTTAGTAAATGTACACGACCATACGATTGTAGGTATTGGTGAAAATCGCCAAGAAGCGTTGCAAGATTATCGCGCTCAAATGTTGGGTCGCGGCAATAATGTATCAATTTCTACGAGTGATATGGAAACGGTAGATCTTACGGCTCGAATTATAAGGTTTGGTACGGAGACTGTAAAAGGTACTACGTATTATTACTTTGTATTAAGTAAAAAGTCTCGTGTTGAATTTACTGCTGCTGGTACTATCTCGACTGAGTTAGTATTAACTCAAGTTAATGACAGCGTGAGAATAAAATACATTGAGCCTAACTCGGACGGTATTATTCCCGTAGATTATTTTGATAACCTGAACCTCGGAATTACTAAAGACTCGATTCAGGTAAAAAACGAAGCGAGATTCGATAGTGTACGAACGGAACAAACAATGAAGAGCCAAAATGGTGTGGTAGATAACAAAATAGAAAACCTAACACCAGAGCAAAAGAAGAAGGCTTTGAAGTTATTGCAAAAATAGTAATCAAAAAATCCCACTGGGTGACCCGCACAATTCTGTGCGGGTTTTTTTTGACAACAGAATATAAATAAGGTATTGTTGCGCTAAATTACATCATCAAAAACAGAAAACATATGAAGCTAAAAGAGCTTGAATTTCCTCCGGTTGTAGGACAATCAGGAGTACAAGGATTTTTCGGTGAAGGTGACGAGTATCGTCATCATGCACTCTTTAAATTAATCCCCGGTTTTTCCTTTAAGGGAATGGGGTTTGTTGCTAAGACAACAACAATTACTCCAAAAATATTCCCTGAGACTTCAAACACAGAATTGCGCGATGGGTATAAAGTGAAACGGTGGTTTCCGAATTCAGTATGGTGGAGTCCGAAATCCTTTATGAAAGGGTACGTAGTAAACGCGGTTGGGTTGGCTAACCCCGGGACTCTTGCCATGCTTGGGTATGGTAAATGGCAGAGACGGAGTGATATCTTTCAACTATCATTCATGGCCCTATCAGCAACCATAGAAGGCAAAGTGCTAGAAACAGAAACGTACTGTGATTATTTACTTAAGTACATACCTCCATCATCAATACATCGCTACGCTATTCAGGTTAATGAATCATGCCCTAATACGGGACATAATCAAGAACAAGATCCGGCAGGTGTTATTGCGGTAGTAGAAGTAATTCGTAGAAAATTACCAACCGTTCCAATTATTATTAAGTTTGATTTGTTAATCGAACCAAAAACAATTGTTGCACTTAAGCCGTATTGCGATGCATTTTGCATTAGTAATACTGTTGAAGTAGGTAAATCAAATCAATTTGCTTGGGGCGAATTATTTGATCGAGGACTATCGCCATTATTGAAACATTTTGGCGGTAAGTTTAAAGGCGGACTTTCCGGGGCGCCACTATTTCCGCAGTTGGTTGCGTGGCTGAAAAAAATGCAGCACTATGATTCATCAGTGGTTATCATTGCTGGTGGTGGAATTATGACCAAGGAAAACATTCGTGAACTTTCACAATTTAGTATTGTTCACGCAGTGGCACTTGGTACGGTTGCAATTTTACGACCGTGGAGGTTGCAGGGACTCATTCAGTTCGCTAAAAATATTTTTTCACTTCGTAAACAACAACAGACAATCAGTCATGAAAGAACAAATTTTGCTTAACAGTCCGTTCGATGCACACATGCATTGGCGGCAACCCGGACTCCTTGAACAGGTAGCTCCGTATTCAATGAATCAGTTTGCAGGTGGATTGGTAATGCCAAATACCAATCCGAAAATTTTGTCGCTACCGCAGCTGTTATGGTACCGTGCAGCAGTCCTTGGGTTTCTTAAAGATGCGCAATCAGATTTTTTTACCCTATTCACGTATTACTTATCTGTTGAACTTTCAGAAAAGGATTTGTGTGAGGCGTGGAATCAAAAACTGATTCATGCGGTGAAATATTATCCAAAAGGTGGTACTACTGCTTCTGACAAAGGCCTTACTGGTTTTCGTGAAGTATATCCACTACTTGCTGTTATGGAAGAGCTCGGTATTCCGTTATTGATTCATGGTGAAACACCAGAAATTGATGGAACCGTAGTTGATGATTTTCAGCGCGAACAAGTATTTATGGAAACGGAATTGGTTGACTTGGTGCATGCATTTCCGGAATTGCGAATAGTGTTGGAACATATCACTACAGAAGCTGCTGCGAATTTTGTGTTAGCTCACGAAAATGTATACGCTACAATTACTCCACAGCATTGCTTATTAGATCGCAGAGCGCTTTTCAATGGAATATCATTTGATGAACGTACTCCTTATTTTGATTTGAATAAGAACGGTATGCACCCAGCTATGATGTGTCGTCCGATTTTGAAAAACCAAAGAGATTTGGACGGAATCCGTTCAGCGTTGATTTATCAAGCGCGCCATGGACTAAAAAAATTCGGATTAGGAACTGACACGGCACCGCATACCGCAGATAAGAAATATTGCGAATGTGGTGCGTGCGGAGTATTTTCAGCACCTATTGCACTTGAATTATATGCGATGGCGTTTGAACAAATGGGAATCCTTGATCATTTACCGGTGTTTGCATGTAAAGTGATGCCGACATTTTATGGGATTATTTATCAGTTGCCTCCTAAGCAAATAATACTAGTCTCTGATACGCAAACAGTTGCGGCATCATATCATGGCATCGTTACTCCATTCGCAGGAAGTTCTATTCCGTGGACGGCAATTACTACAAATTAATATAAATGAACCTATCCAAGTGGATAGGTTTTTTGTTTACTTCAAAAACAACAGGCGCTATACTTATAGTATATGATTACTCAAGAACTCGTGTTATTTATTAAACAACAATTACAAGAAGGAAAGAGTAAGGAACAAATTGCACAACTCCTGGTTCCGCACGGATGGCAACTCGAAGACATTAATGGGGTGTTCACACAAATCATGCCAAGTGCGCAACCGGTAGTGCCACCACCTCAAACCAATAGTGGTGATGGGTATGGTAATAATGGGTTAATACAACCGCAAACAAATCCCTCTATGGCAGCATCAGGAACGATGCCTGCTGCGGGTAGTGTGGTAACTAATGTTCAATCGGGTTCCTCTAAAAAATGGATGATCTTGGCTGGTCTAGCAGTAGTATTGATAGGGTTAGGATTTGGTGGATATTATGCTTGGACGCAAGGATTAATTCCAGAATCAATCACAGGACTTGTACAAAAAAATAATACCAGTGCTCCTCTCGAGCAAATTCAGACACTAAACACACTTCCACAAAATAGTAATACCGTGAGTTCATCAAATGAGGTAGTCGTACCTGAAGAGACACAAGACATCAAGTCAATGATGCCAAGTAATGAAGGTGAAATAGATGAGGAAAAAAGTGGTTCAGTAACGGGAACAGGTGCTCGTTCAAGTTCTGGAACTCAGTCGGTAATTAATCCAGAATTTACCCATGTCAAAGACTCGTTTCCTGTAGGATTTCCTCTTCCCAGCGATGCAGAAGTAATCACGGCAACTGTGCTTTCAGCGACTAATTTTGAGGGAATTCGTTATATTCTTAATTATACCAGTACTCATTCGTTAGCTTATTTACGAAATGGTATGAAAGCGTCACTTGAAAAAGCGGGATATACTGTTTCTATTAACGAAACGAATCAAGACTATCGAGTAATTACAGCAAGTAAGGTGGTGCGTAACACGGCTCGAACCTTCAAAATAGTTGTCGAAAAAACAGTACTAGGAGCAACGGTTTCAGTGGTTTTCACTCAGTAATTTACCCTTCAAAACCTTTGACAAGTCCCAAATAATTTGTTAAGGTAAGCAGGCACGAAATGTGCTTGCTTTTTCGGTTTATCGCATCCCTCTATTTCTATTTTATCCTTAATTTATAAGGGCAAAATAAATTTTGAGGAGATATGGCTGAACCAGACAAAGGAATATTATTAAATTAGTCACAAGGAAGCAATTCCTTATTTATTGTACATGGCGAAAACATCAGTACTCGCGCGCAATGAAAAACGACGAAAATTGATTGAAAAATACGCGGCAAAGCGTGCAGCTTTAAAAGCAGCTGGAGACCTTGAAGGACTTCAAAAATTGCCAAAGAATTCTTCACCAACTCGTTATAAAAATCGTTGTGCTATCACCGGTCGATCAAATGGATATTTACGAGACTTCGGTCTTTCACGAATCAAGTTCCGAGAACTTGCTAACGAAGGAAAGATTCCAGGAGTACGTAAATCATCATGGTAGTTTCTTAATGCAGATTTAATTAAAATATATGGATAAAATTGCAAACTTGCTCATCTCTCTAAAAAACGGAGGAAACGCTGGAAAAGAAACGGTTATGGTTCCATTTTCAAATCTTTCCGGAGAGATTGCAAAAACCCTTTTCAATGCTGGATATATTGCATCATATGCAAAAAAATCACGAGCAAAAGGTGACGTTCTAGAATTAGGAGTATCATACGTTGATACACAACCTAAAATTCATGACGTGAAAAGAGTTTCAAAATCATCACGCCGCGTTTACTGCGGAGTGCATGATGTGAAACCTGTTAAACATGGTCGAGGACTTTTGGTGTTATCTACTCCAAAAGGAATTCTAACCGGAGAACAAGCTCGTAAAGAACACGTAGGTGGCGAAGCCCTCTTCGAAATTTGGTAATTATATGTCACGACTTGCAAAAACACCTATTGAAATTTTAGCTGGAGTAACCGTAACAGTTTCAGGTAATACTGTAACTATTAAAGGTGCAAAAGGTGAACTTTCAAAAACATTTAGTCCAGAAGTTACTGCCGCAGTAGTAGATAATACTATTGTACTTACACCTCATGGAAACAATGTATTTGTACGCAGTTTGTGGGGAACCGTTGGTTCACACGTGCGTAACATGATGGAAGGAGTAACTAAAGGATACGAGAAAAAACTTATCCTTGAAGGAGTAGGATACAAATCAGCAGTGGTAGGGAATGTTCTTGACCTTGCGCTTGGATTCTCACACCCGGTAAAAATCGAAATCCCATCAGGGCTTACAGTTACTGCGGAAAAGAACCTTATTAGTATCTCTGGAATTGATAAAGAAATGGTCGGTCAATTCTCAGCATACGTTCGATCACTTAAGAAGCCTGAACCGTACAAAGGGAAAGGATTCCGTTACGATGACGAAGTGATTCGACGTAAGCAAGGTAAGAAATCTGCATAATCTATGAAACATTCAAACATTTCAAAACGAGCACGACGCCACAAGCGAATCCGAGCTCGCGTATCTGGAACTGCAGATCGACCACGACTTGCAGTGTTCAAATCAAACAAGTTCATGTATGCACAATTAATTGATGATACCGTAGGTAAAACGATCTGCGCTTCAAGTGATATTAAAAATGCACAGGGAACAAAAACAGAACGTGCTATTGCGATTGGTGCAGAAATTGCATCACTTGCAAAGAAAAACAACATTACCAGTATTGTCTTTGATCGTGGTGGATTTCGATTCACTGGTCGCGTGAAGGCATTAGCCGACAGTGCACGAGCAGCTGGTCT
Source organism: bacterium (assembly GCA_037144045.1). Taxonomy (GTDB): domain Bacteria; phylum Patescibacteriota; class Minisyncoccia; order Phycocordibacterales; family UBA1006; genus CAIXMG01. Next base: position 215,009 of record JBAWXN010000002.1, read on the forward strand.
TGTATTCTAAACATATGGAACAAACAACAACAGCACAACCAAATAAAGCTCCTGCAGCAGGGGCGCCTCGAAAATTCATTCCTCGAACCGGTGGAGCACCCCGAGGAGGATCACGTCCAACAGGACCTGGAGGACGAGGACCACGCCGAGATGGCCGTGGCCCACGACCTGAACGAGCTAAGCCAGAATTTGAACAAAAAATGCTTTCGATTCGACGCGTAACTCGTGTAGTATCAGGAGGACGACGATTCTCATTCTCGGTAACCCTTGCTATTGGAGACAAAAAAGGATCAATGGGAGTAGGAGTTGGTAAAGCCGGAGATACAACTTTGGCAATCAACAAAGCTTTTGTTGATGCTAAGAAAAACATGATTAAGCTCCGACTTAACAAACGAGGAACTATTGATCATGAAGTAAAAGCGAAATACAAGTCAGCACGAGTTATGCTTATGCCTAACAGTGGTCGAGGAGTTGTAGTAGGATCTGCGATGCGTGTCATGGTAGAACTTGCTGGAATTACTGACATTACTGGACGAGTTATTTCAGGGTCGAAAGACAAGCTAACTATTGCACAGGCAACTATGAAAGCACTCTCACTCTTTGCATTGCCAAAGAAAGGACGAGGAGCGACCGTAGCACCTGCAGCAACTGAATAATATGCAAATGAATACACTTGCTCGAAAAACTCCAAATACGAAACATATTCAAGTGGGTCGTGGAGGAAAACGAGGAAAAACAGCGGGGCGTGGTACTAAAGGGCAAAATGCTCGAGGAAACACTCGCAAGCGACCAGAACTTCGCGATATCATTAAGAAAATTCCTAAGAAACGAGGGTACGGTAAAAACCGAGCTAAAAGTAACTATGCGAAACCAGAAGTGTTTGCAGTAAATGTGGCACTCTTGGAATCAGTATTTGAATCTGGAGCAACGGTTTCACCGGTTACGCTTCTTGAAAAAGGAATTCTCAAATCAACTCGTTTGCCAAAGGCTGGGGTCAAAGTATTGGCTACAGGTGAACTTACTAAAAAGCTTCACATTTCTGGATGCGCCGTTTCAGCATCAGCGAAAGCAAAAGTTGAAGCCGCAGGTGGAAGTGTTGCATAAGGGTGATATACTACCAATATGTTTCAATCATTTCTTAACAAATTAAAAATTATCTTTACTGATAAAGGGTTGGTAAAACGAATTCTATTCATCTTTGCAATCTTGATTGTGTTTCGTGCGCTTACCGCGATTCCTGTTCCAGGAGTTAACGTAGCACTCCTCTCACAATTCTTGAACAATAATGAATTCTTTGGATTCTTGAACATCTTCTCAGGAGGTGGGCTTACTAGTCTTTCAGTTATCTTGCTCGGAGTTGGTCCATTTATTACAGCATCAATTATTATGCAGCTCTTGACCCTCATGGTTCCTAAGCTTAAAGAGCTGTACCATGAATCAGGAGAAATGGGCCGCCGAACCTTTAACCAGTATTCACGATATGTGACGGTGATATTGGCAATTATTCAAGGAACCGCACTGCTTGCAGCACTTGCTGCAAAAGGAATTGTTCCTGCGTTGCCAACCCATCAAGCATTCATCAATATTGCAATCGTAGTTGCGGGAGCATTTATTATGATGTGGCTTGGGGAATTGATTTCTGAATTTGGTGTTGGAAACGGAGTTTCTATCATTATTTTTGCAGGTATCGTTTCCGCTATTCCAAGTAATGTTAATCAAGCTATCTTTGCTTACGATCCATCACAACTTCCTATTTATATTGGGTTTACAGTAGTAGCTGTACTCATTGTTGCAGGAGTAGTTATGATCACGGAAGCAGAACGATTGGTTCTGGTTACATATGCGAAGCAACAGTCTCGAGGGGGTTATGTAACAAGTAGTACTTCAAGTCATATTCCGTTACGTATGAACCAAGCAGGGGTAATGCCAATTATTTTTGCATTGTCACTCCTCATGTTCCCAAGACTTATTGCAACAGCACTTACGTCTTCTGCAAATGGTGCCTTGGCTGCGATTGGATCTGCAGTTGCAGCATTCCTTCAAAACCAGTTGTACTATGGAATTCTTTACTTTGTGCTTGTATTTGTATTTACCTATTTCTACACAGCGGTAACGTTTGATGCAGAATCAATGGCAAATAATTTACAAAAGAACGGAGCATTCATTCCGAATGTGCGACCAGGTGCACCAACCGCTGAATTTGTTGGACAAATCATGACACGTATTACATTCTTTGGAGGATTATTCCTCGCATCGATTGCAGTACTCCCTACGATATTCCAAGCAATTTCAGGAAATCAAACATTTGCAATTGGGGGGACAGCGCTTTTGATTGTAGTATCGGTGATTATCGATCTCATCAAGAAGCTTTCTGCTCAGGCGTCAATGTCTGAATACTAAATAAAAAAATCCCCTAGGGGATTTTTTTATTTATAAGTTCATTGAAAAGGTTAAAGTCTCTCTTTGCCTCGTCTTGATTTTTTGGACGATGAATAGCGTTTCGATAATATTTTAAACCATTACCTAAATCTTCAGGTGAGTGGTCTCCATGTCTAAATCTTATAGTAGAAGGTATACATAGCGCTGGATCAGTTTCGAGACCTGAGATAGTAACTATCTTGTCTATTGCTTGTTCTCCTCTGACCAAAAGAATTTCTGATGGTCCAGAAAGGTAATGATTTAGTGTTGCATTAAGTATTTCTATCGAAACTTCATTATATAATGCCCTTATCAGGGATTCAGGTGTAAATATTGAAAAATTGTGTATGACATCTAATCCAGTATCTTTTATTAAGTTTATAATTTCCTCTTTGTTGTTATAGGCATCTGGTTTAATTAAACAAAAAACAATGTCTTGTCTGTTAAGCCAAATTCTATGTAAGTGCCTTTCGTTATCTGAAATATCTAAATTTAAGTTGTCATTTTTGAGGCCACGACCATGAATGAGTCGGAGATTGTCAAATACTATTAAATCATTTTTTTTCCAGTGATGGACAATGTAATCTAATTTTTCTTTTGCAAGAGTATTGATTAAGTCGTAAAACTGAGCTGCTTCCGTTTCAGTTTTATTAGTTCGAGGGAGTGGCTCGAGGTAACATTGAGGACTCTCGATTGCAATATTCATTAAAAGTTCACCATTTGACGAGCGCTGCTCGATAAGGGGTCTGCGAAATTCAATATTATTTTTATTCTTAAAAACAAATTGATATTCTTTTGCCTCGTCTAGTTTTCCCAGATCTCGGAGTGCATCAATGATTTCTTTTGTGTCAGCAAGGATGGTTGGGGTGTCACTATTTCCTGGGTGTGCGCAATGAAGGATTACCATTTCCGGAACCTTTTTTAAATAGTTACCATCTGTGTGTAATAAAAAATAGTTACTACTTCGCGAATGGTCTAATTTATGAGATCCAGGAGTCTCTCTTACATGAGAAACTACTCCATCACTATTCTCCACGGGAGTAAGTAAGTAACTAGTGTTTACTAGTCGTTCGAACTCTCCTGGATTAAAATCGACAGAAAAAACCTTTAGGCGCGGCCCTGGTAGCGAAAAATCAACATTCGCCAATTTTCCATAAAATTCAGCAGTTGACAATAAGTTTTCCATATACAATGTGATTGTAGCAGAAAGGGGTTTTATGGCAATCTGATGTCTAAGTAAGCCCAAAGAGCGATTTTATGTTACTATAACTCCATGGCAAACGCATATATTTTTTACGGGAAAGCAGGTTCTGGAAAAGGAACTCAAGCAAAATTATTAAAAGAATATTTGGAATCAAAGGGAGACATGGCGCTCTATATTGAACAGGGTGCAAACTTTAGAGCTTTCGCTCAAGGTGAAGGGTTTATTGAAAGTCTTACAAAGACAACATTAAATAGCGGGAAATTAATGCCCGCATTTATGCCTATTTATTTGTGGACGAAAATGTTGGTGGATAATTTTACTGGGAAAGAACACGTACTATTTGATGGGGTAGCACGTATTGAACAGGAAGCCGCAGTACTTGATTCGGGAATTGAATATCTTGGTTTTGAAAAAGTATTTGTATTTCACGTAAACATTGCAGACACTACCGCAATCGAACGCATGAAATCACGTGCGGCACTCGCAGGAACTGCTGCACGTGCTGATGATTTATCTATTGAAGCAATGCAGACTCGTGTTGATGCCTATCAAAAACAAGTAATGCCCGTGATTGAGTATTTTAAAAATCATCCGCGATACACATTGATAGAAATAGACGGGGAAGTGGATGTACCGCAGGTTTTTGAACAAATAAAGAGCGCAATTGTATAGTTATAAAAATCCCTGCAAGGGGTTGTGTTAAACTTGAAATCCTTGACAATTTGTGATAAATTGAGTCTTATGATAATTATCAAGACCGAAAAGGAAATACAGGCAATGCGTGAGTGCGGTAAGCGCCATGCAGAGATTCTGCGTAAGGTTGCCGCTCTTGTGCGACCTGGTATTTCTACAGCTGAACTTGATACTGCTGCAGAGCAAATGATCAAGGACTACGGTGACACTCCTGCGTTTAAAGGATATAAACCTGACGGTGCCGATCGCCCGTATCCTGCAACACTGATTACTTCAGTAAACGAAGAAGTAGTGCACGGTATTCCTAGTAAAAAAAGAATCCTTCAAGAAGGTGATATTATTGCTCTCGATTTGGGAATCTATCACGATGGAGTTTTCACTGACTCCGCGATTACAGTTCCTGTAGGAGCTATCTCAAAAGAATGTA
>JBAWXN010000003.1:0-75391 GCA_037144045.1 bacterium
ATGAATTACTCCTTGATACCGAGCAAGCATTATATGTTGGTATTGAACAAGTAAAGCCAGGAAATACCACAGGCGATATTGGATATGCTATTCAAAGTTTCATCAATAAAAAGTATGGAATAGTAGAGGGGTTTGCAGGACATGGGGTAGGACGTCATATTCATGAAGACCCTTATATTCCTAATTATGGAAAACCAGGAGAGGGAACAAAATTAGTTACAGGTATGACGGTTGCTATTGAGCCTATGATGAACCTTGGGACAAAATATGTGAAGATTCTCGCAGATGGATATACCGTAGTCACGAAAGACAAAAAACCATCAGCACATTTTGAACATACGGTATTGCTTACAGAAACAGGATGTGAAATTCTCACAAAAGAAGCCTAGCGGGCTTTTTTTGTTGAACGTATTCACGTATACTGTAGAGATATGGAGAACGGATTTGAAAATGTGTTTCAAAATAAAAATGTTCAGTTTGAATCAGCTGAACAAGAAGTGGCTTTTTTGCGAGAGCAGTTAAAACAAAAAGAGCAATTGCTCAACGGTCTTGGTGTTGAAGCAAAAAAGGAAGACCTCGCTAAAAACCTTATCGAAACCTATAAGCAAGTACCGAGTAGTGAAGTGTTGCACCCTAAACAGATAATGCCCGCTGATCACGTTGAAGGGGTGGTGCTGCAATTAAAACCTGAAACACATGATACTACAACAACAGAATTGTTGAGTATTATGATGGAAAAAGGAGTAAAAAACGCTCTTGAAGTAGTGCGGAAAATGAACAATCCACACATTGATGACGATTTTTACCGGTTTTTAGTTCAATACCTTTCCGCGTATCACGAGATTCCAGGAATGAAAAACAATACAGAATTGTTTAAGGAAATTAATGTACGCCTATTTGAAATTACACTACCTCGTCCACCAGAAAATCAGAAAAAAACATTCAAAGAACTGACTAGTATTATGGAGCAGTTCTATGCTGGAATGCAGGCGATTGGTCCTTTGGGAAATCCGGAACATAATTGGTATACCCTTGAAATTGCACTATCTAATGATAACGACCATGTCGTATTTTATGCGTGTGTGCCTCGGAATCGGTCTGATCTTCTTGAAAAAGTAGTGCTGGGGTTGTATCCGAATGCGAAAGTAGAAGAAGTAACGAATGATTATAATATTTTTAATCCCACCGGAGGTTCTGCAGGTGCTTACGCGAAAGCAACTCATTCGGACATGTTAACCCTTAAAACATTCGATCAGTTTGATACTGACCCAATCGATTTATTATTGAACGCATTCTCAAAACTTAAAACCGTAGGTGAAGGTGCAGCAATTCAATTTACTATATCACCAACCGGTGATCGCTATATCAAGCAATACGGTAAAGTACTAGACCGTCTCCGTAAAGGTGAGAAACTTACCGATATTGATTTAGAACTTGCGAAAGAACTTGCTCGAGAAACGAAAGAATGGGGCAAGGCTGCGTTTTCCGTAATGACCGGACTCATGTTTGGTGAAGACGAGAAAAAAGATGAAAAGAAGGACGAGAAAAAAGAACAGAAATATGTAGACGAAGTTGCTATTGCAAGTATTACGGATAAAATGCGTTCCACGATCATGGAAACAAATATTCGTATTATTACCTCGGCTGAAACTCAGGACCGTGCTGAATCGATTATTCGTGAACTAGAATCAGTATTCTATCAATTTACAAACACTACTGGTAACGGGATTGTATTTCAGTCGCTGAAACAAGGTGATCTCATGGATTTTTTCCATGCGTTTGCATATCGCATTATGGATTATAGTAAGTTATTCCATTTGAATTTTCACGAACTCGCATCCCTCTTTCACTTTCCAGTGTCTACGAGTGATTCGCCGCAACTCAAACAAGCAAAATCAGGAGCATCACCAGCACCTATGGAAATGGGGAATCAAGGTATCTTGCTTGGATATAACGAATACCGAGGGAAGCTCACTCCGATTCACTTTGCACCCGCTGATCGATTGCGACACTTTTACACGATTGGGCAGACGGGGGTAGGTAAGACGCAGATGTTCTTGAAAATGATTATTCAAGATATTAAGAATGGTGATGGATGTTGTTTTATTGATCCACACGGGACTGATGTGCAAACTATTCTCGCTAATATTCCTCCGGAGCGTATCGATGATGTGATCTATTTTGATCCTTCGTATACCGATCGTCCTATGGGGCTCAATATGATGGAATATGATTATGACCGACCTCAGCAGAAGTCGCTCGTGATTTCAGAACTCATGGGGATCTTTGAAAAGTTGTTTGACATGAAAGCTCAAGGAGGTGCGATGTTCGGACAGTATTTCCGTAACAGTGCACTTCTCGTAATGGAAGATCCGGATTCTGGAAACACCCTCCTTGAAATTACGCGAGTACTTTCAGACAAAGCGTTTCGTGATATGAAACTTTCAAAGTGTAAGAATCCTATTATTACGGAATTCTGGAAAGGTGCAGAAAAAACAACTGGAGATCAAGGACTTGAAAACTTTGTGCCGTATATTTCTGGAAAATTCGATGACTTTATCTCAAACGAATTCTTGCGACCCATTGTGTTGCAAGAAAAGTCAGCATTTAATTTCCGTAAATGTATGGACGAGAAAAAGATTCTCTTGGTGAATTTATCGAAAGGACTGCTGGGTGAAAAAAATGCAAACTTGATTGGGCTTATCATGATTGGAAAACTCCAAATGGCAGCAATGTCACGTGCAGAATCAAGTGACTTGTCACAGTTTCCACCATTCTATGTATACCTTGATGAATTCCAAAACGTGGTAACCGATTCGATTGCTGCAATCTTATCAGAAGCGCGTAAGTATAAATTGTCACTCAATATGACGCATCAGTATTTAGGACAACTTCCTGACTCAATTCGTGGGGCAGTATTTGGAAACGTTGGGTCTATGGGAATTTTCCGTATTAATGATGAAGACGCAAAAACGATTGAGCCACGCATCGTGCCACAATTTACTAAGGATGATATTTTGAAACTTGATAATGCAAACTGTATTGCGAGTATGCTCGTGAACGGGCGTCCTGCACAAGCATTCAACATGAATACGATTCATGACGGTTATGCCCCAAAAGGGAAGCCAGAACAAATGGATGCCGTTAAACAGTTGTCGTATATGAAATTTGGCCGACCTCGTGCAGAAGTAGAAGAAGAAATTTTGAACAAGTTTAGAATGCAGAGCGGTTCGTAACTACATAAAAGCCTTAGTAATAAGGCTTTTATTATAGAAAAAATAACTATGGTACAATACTTTTTATGAATTATCTCAAGTATGTTTTATTGATAATCGTTGCTGTAATTGTTCCTGTCGCTACATATGCTGAATCAACAGAATATTTTTCGCATGCAAAAGTAGTGCAAGTTATTTCTCAGGAGCAAGAACAAATTCCAAGTACTGATGCGGTGTTTACCACACAGGCCATTAAGGTGCGGTTTTCAGGTGATTACATGAACGGTGAAGAAGTGGAAATGAAAAATGATTTAGTACCTATGAAAGTTGGCGATACGTTCATTGCGCGCATTGTTGTAGATAATGAAGAAAATACTAAGGAATTTGTAGTTTCAGATTTTGAACGAAGACCAACCCTTGCGGTATTGGCTGCACTATTTTTAATTGCGGTGGTTGTGTTTGGGCGTATGCAAGGAGTGCGTTCACTGGTTTCACTTGGGGTAAGTGGATTGGTAATATTTTTTGTGTTGATTCCATTATTATTGAAAGGCTACCACCCTGTACTGGTAAGTACCATTACCGCAGCAGCAGTTCTCTTTTTTGCTATTTTCTTTACTCATGGGTTTAATCGGAAATCATTAATCGCATTTTCTGGAACATTTCTTGCAGTGTTGATCACGAGTGTTTTGGCGCAAATTGCTGTTACTACTGCCCATATTACTGGATTTGCAACTCATGAATCTGTCTACTTGAATTTTAATACCGGAGGAACGCTCGATTTTGTCGGATTATTTTTAGCAGGGATTATGATTGGTATGCTTGGAGTATTAGATGATATTTCGATTACTCAGGTTGCGGTCGTGCGTGAGTTATATGGAGTGGCTCCCCATCTTACTAAAAAAGAACTGTTTGCATCAGCGATTCGTGTTGGTAAAGAACACGTGGGTGCACTCGTGAATACGTTGGTATTAGCTTATGTTGGGGTGGCACTTCCTTCTATTTTATATTTTGCTACGTCGTATACACCTATTGGTCAGATGGTAAACATGGAAATTTTTGCTGCAGAAATCATTCGAACCATTATTGGATCAATTGGACTTATTCTCACGGTTCCAATCACAACGATGCTTGCGGTGTATTTCTTGAAAGATTACAAAGGTAAAAAGATGACATTAGATGAATTAGAGCATGGACATAGTCATGCGCATGGGGGACATGGACACAGCCATTAAGCTGCAGTAAAAGCCTTATTTGGTAAGGCTTTTATACTTGACAAATTATAATTATTATGATATAATTGAATAGTATTTAAAAAACTAAAAACGATATCGATGAAAAAAATAATAGTAATTATTTCAGCACTGGCATTATTTCTCTCGGCCTGTAACAATCCTGAAAAGGATAGAAAAGATGAGTTTAATCGAATACTGATGGCTCACTATGGCCTTGATACAATTAATCCACAGTTACTTTCAGTATTAGCTACTATGGATTCAGTTACCTACCTTTCGAATGAAATTACGCAAGTTGTGCAGCATGGTATACAGCCGCTGCCAGATACTGCGATCTATTCTAACGCAATTGAACAAGAGCTAAAAAAAGCACAGCGTAAAGAAGTTTTAGAAAATAACGAATTTTATGTAACTACGGTAAAAGACATTAAAAGTTACCAAAAAAGCTTATCTAAGTCATCTGCTATTTATCAAAATAGTCATTTGGCCCGACAACTTCCCGAGAGGTGTCTGGAAGTATTGATGGCAAAGCAAAAAACGTATGAATTTGTTGAAACCTGGAAAGAAGATGCTCATTAACTAACTAAATAATTAGGCAGCTCGCAAGAGTTGCCTTTTTTGCACAAACAATAATTTCCTGTATGATGACTAAGTCATGAAAACAAAGACATCATTATTAAAGCTTGACGTTAAGAAGTCATTTGCAGGACTCGGATTGTTTGCTGGTGAACCTATCAAAAAAGGAACCCGTATTATTGAATATATTGGCGAAAAAATTTCAGCTGATGAAGCCAACAAACGAGGAGGGAAATACTTGTTTGAAATTAATACGAAATGGACCATTGATGGAACAACCCGAAAAAACACGGCTCGGTATGTAAACCATGCTTGTGGCAAAGCTGCAAATTGCGAAGCTGAAAATGATCGAGGTCGCATCTTTATCATCGCAAAAAAGAATATCGAAACAGGTGAAGAATTTACCTATGACTACGGTGAAGAATATTTCGACGAACATATCAAACCGCATGGTTGCAGATGCGTCGGGTGTAGTCCTAAAACGGTATAGTTGACTTTACCTAGAATTCAGAGTATTCTACTTTTATCAAGCCCCGGGAGGGGTTTTAAAAGAACTCAAACCTATGAAAACATTTATTAAAGGACTTCAAACAGAATTTGGAAAAATCGTATGGCCGGAAACTTCAAGTGCTTTTGGGCACGCAGCGCTCGTTATTGGGATTGCTGTTTTGGTCGGATATTACCTAGGATTACTTGATGCTATTTTTGCCGCTGGCTTAAAAGCATTGATTGGATAATATGGCACGACAAGAACTCCAAGACCGTCATTGGTATGCTATTCATACCTATGCTGGATATGAAAATGCCGTAGAACGTAATTTGAAACAGCGTGTAGAATCACTCGGAATGCAGGACAAAATTTTTAATGTACTCGTTCCTACTGAAAAAGTGATTAAAGTAAAAGGAGGAAAGCGTGTTGAAGTAGATGAAAAATTCTATCCTGGATATGTATTGGTGGACATGATCGTAACTGATGATTCATGGTATGTGGTGCGTAACACGCCTCGCGTAACAGGATTTGTGGGTGCAGGAACAACACCAGTACCTATGTCACAACAAGAAATCGATTTCATCATGAATCGCATGAGTAAGGACGAAACCAAGCACAACATTCAAGTTGCGGTAGGTGACCTCATCATGGTAAACGAAGGACCCTTTAAAGATTTCGAAGGTACCGTATCAGAAATTGATCAAGACCGAGGAAAAGTTAAAGTGCTCGTTAATATGTTCGGCCGCGAAACTCCTTTTGAATTGGACTTTGCACAAATTCGAAAAATGTAACACCGTCCGCCGAAAAGGCGGATTTTGTGTACGTTTTGACAAAAAAGCCTGAAAATGCTATGGTAATCAGGTTACGCTTTCGAGATTAATTACAACTGTGCACGCTTCACGCACAAAATCTTGAATTTATACACATATTATATGGCTAAAAAAATCACAAAGACAATCAAAATGCAGATTGTAGGTGGGAAAGCTACACCTGCTCCACCACTTGGACCAGTACTTGGACAAGCGGGGGTAAACATCGGAGAATTCGTAAACCAGTTTAACGCGATGACTCGTGAAAACATGGGTGAAATGGTTTCAGTATTAATGACTGTTTATGACGATCGTTCATTTGAATTCATTATCAAGACTCCTCCAGTTTCTGCACTTTTGAAAAAATTTGCTAAGGTTGAAAAAGGATCAGGAATGAATGCTAAGAAAAAAGCAGGTTCAATCACTGATGCTCAATTGACTGAAATCGCAACTATTAAACTTCCAGACCTTAACGCTCGTGACGTAGCAGCTGCTAAAAAAATTGTAGCTGGATCTGCACGATCAATGGGAATTGAAATCAAATAACAAAAACCCGCCGTAAGGTGGTTTTTTGTTGCATAAAAACCACTACCTAGGGCAGTGGCTCATAACGATTAATTTCGTTTATAAATTACAATAGCATAATCAACATTTAATTTTTCATCGTGATGGTTCGTTCTACTATATTCAGTAAAATGATCTGTAAAAGCAGGGAAGAACGCATCAGCAGGTTTTGTTCCTGCAACCTCGGTGAGGCAAAGTAAACTTGCTTGATCAATGAGTGACGCGTAAACATCGCCCCCGCCCAGTATCCAGATTTCTTTTTCTGAAAATAACTCATGGGCAAGCGCAAGGGCTGCTTCAGGATTTGGTGCAGTCAACACGGTTTCTGAAACGGCTACCAATCCAGGCTTGCTGGTAACTACAATGGTAATCCGATTAGGAAGAGGGCGAAACTTCTCGGGAAGGCTTTCCCAGGTTTTGCGCCCCATGATAGTCACTTGGTCCAAGGTAAGCTTTTTCAGGTTTTTTAAATCCTCTGAAATCTTGTATAGGAGGTCACCTTCGTATCCCAGGCCTCGGTTAGGTAATTGAATACTCGCGATAAAGTTGATTTTTTGCATATGTTGTTTTTTATCAGAGTACACTATTTATAATAGTTGTCAAAATTGACAAGATGGCCCAAAAGCGTAGGATGAGCCTAAATAGTCATAACGTTAAAAACTGAAAAATGAGTTTAGCTACAAAAAATCCGTTCTATACCATAGGTAATGTGAACGACCTAGTTTCCAGTTTGAAAGAACAAGGAAAAAAAATTGTCGTAACTCAAGGAGTATACGACCTATTACACATTGGTCACATAAATTATTTGCAAAAGGCAAAAGATTTAGGTGATTGTCTTATTGTAGGTGTCGATTCTGACGAATATACAAAAATTCGTAAAGGGGTACATCGCCCGATTGTTCCGCAAGACGAACGTATTGCAATGTTGCTCGCGTTGCGTGCCGTTGATTATGTAGTAATTCGCGAAGCTGCTGATGATAAGGATGATTTGGTTAAAATAATAAAACCAGATGTGTTGGTAATTTCAAATACCACCAACGATTATCCTAACTTCGAAGCGACAATTCGCGAAAAACTAAGTCCTTATTGTGGTGACATTGCATGTTTTGAGCCACAAGCAACAACATCAACAACGAATAGAATTCGTGAAATTGTTCAAGCGGGTAGTATTGACGCCTTTGTTGAGCTAGGGCAAGACCTTGGTGCAGTATTTAAAAAACATGGAATTCTTTTTAAAAGTGAAGCCTAATGAAGAAAGCGATTGTGATGTATGTTCCAGCCCTTCATCAAGGCTACATTGATTTTTTAAAGAATAATACCCTACCGGGGGATTATGTTTTTCTACTCCACGGTAAACAACTTGCGCAAAGCGTTCCAGAACTAGAGCATTTTAATCGTGATCTGCGCGCTATTACACCACTGGTGATGCATTCACTCCTTGAAGAGCTTTTTCAAAGCTATGATGTCTTTGGTAATCAAGCTGGAAACAGGGTAGTGAAAATAGTAAGTAGTTTAGACCAATTAGAACCATTGGTGTCGTGTGAAGCGATTACTATGCCACGTGAAGACGCTTCATTATTAATCCTTGAGAAGCTACCTCAGTTAAAAAGTGTAACCACATTAGTTGATGTAAGTTTAAGATGGGACAAAAGCAAGTCGCTCCTTCATCAAGACCCAGGCGTACATTCAGTGTTAAGTAGTACGATCGACAATAGTGTTATTGAAGCACTTAGCAAAGAAATGGATAAGTCGGTTGATTGGTGGAGGCGAGTTGCGTGTGTTGTTTTCAAGGGAAAGGAAGTGGTCATGGGAGCCTACAATAGTCATCTGCCCAGTAATGACGCACTGAATATTTTTGGTGATCCACGCTTTAATTTCTCACCCGGAGAACATGTTGAATGTTGTACTGCGATTCACGCTGAAGCAGCACTCATAGCACATGCCGCACGCGCTGGTGTTTCCATTAAAGGACTCAGTATGCTTGTTTCTGATTTTCCTTGTCCTACATGTGCAAAACTTATTGCGCATACAGGAATTAAAGAACTTTATTTTATGAAAGGGTATTCTCAAGTAGCCGGTAAAGAAGTTTTAGAAGCAGCAGGTATTACCCTGCGACAAATTACATTTTAATAAAATAATCCCCCGATCTAAGTCGGGGGTTTTTTGTATTAAATTGGAGTAGGAATTTTGAACCATGGATTTGCTACATAGTCTTTCACAATAAAGTGTTCAGGTCTGAAAGCGAGTATGTCTTCAGTCGGAGCATCTTCAGTGAAGTGTATTTCAGGAAATACATGAGGAAATTCGGTATCGGTATCGACAAGGCGTTGTGCATGTGTGAGCTGCATTTCATAAATATGTGCGTCTTCAATGTAGTACACTAGCTCATCAAAAATAATACCGGTTACCCGTTCAAACATGAGTCCCATACAAAAGTATTGAATCAGGTTGAATTGAAGTCCAACAGGTGAATCAGCAGAACGCTGATTATGGGTTAGTTTAAAAGTATTATTTCCGGTGTTGATATGTACCTGAATCCAACCATGACATGGGGCAACAACTACGGCACGTGGATTTTCTGGGTCACCAGAAGCAGTATAGTAGGGAATCCACGGTACCGCCTTTATGGTCCGCAATATCGGTCGTTCCTTCATAAGGCGCACCATATTGAGAATTTGGTGAAAGGTGCCACCGTCAGGTTTAGGGAATGCGGCCCATGCCGGTCCATAGGATCCTGGTCCTAAATCACCTGCCGGTAATCCGAATACGCTACATTTTTCCTCGGTTACCCATTTCTCCCAAAAACTTTTTGGGCAACCATATTGTTCTAGTTGTTCAAGGGTACGCGCTCCGTTCATAAATGCGATATTCTCTCCGATAGCGCCTTTGATAAGATTGTACTTTTCAAGGTCGCGTGCAGCTATTGCAGGTAATCCGTTGCTTCGTTTAAAGCGCATAGGGTATCCAATAAGTCGTTTAGATGGATCCCCATGAATGGGGGTGTGGTCTTCTCCAGAAGATAGAATATTTTGAATAAGGTTTCTGTACTGAGTATCAACAGTACGCTGTTCTTTTGGTAGATAACCAAAGTTTTTTGCAGTGCTCGTCATGATTACTTGTTTAACCGGTTTTTAAATTGCCCCACATAGAATTCTAAGGTGGTGCTTTTTTGTGGTGAGAGAATATGTCCATGAAGTCTTGTGCATGTAGTTCCAGAAATTTTTGGATTTCCGAAGCGCATACAGAAGGCGCCGCCTTTTATGGCGTGTGTTTTAATAGTCCATGACTGTGCTTCGAAAAGAGCAGTAACTTCTTTGTTGTTCATTTGAGTAATTGTCTTTATAGGACGTTTACAAATGACAACAAAGTGGTCTTTACTATTAACGAGGGGCCAAAGGTTTTTAATAACATACCATTCATTATTTTCATAAATAATCTTGTTATAAACCCCTTTGCCATCATGAATCTTTACAATATTTTCCGGGCTAAATGGGTCTTCACCCCGATCAAGGAAATCCTTAATAATATTTTGCTGGTCTTTGTTGCGTGCATTGTCTGGTGTTGTAGTTTTTTTCACGGTATGAAATTTAAAATGAGTAATGTATTTGTTGGCACTGTAACGTTTATTTTGTTATTTGTCAACAAACGCTTTATTTATCATATTTTTATGCTAATGTAGACCTATGTCTATTACTCAAACCCTTAATCAGGCAATAACTATTGCGCTTGCAAACCTTGGAATTTCAGGGGTTGTTTTTACGTTAGAACACCCAACTGAATTGATACATGGGGACTTTGCGTGTAACGCAGCACTGGTTGCCGCGAAACAAGTAGGTAAAAATCCGCGCACGTTGGCCGATGATATTAAAATTGAACTAGAAAAACTTGAAATTCCTGAAATTGATTCGGTGGTAATTGCAGGTCCAGGATTTATTAATATCACCTTATCCAAAAAATTTTTCGTTAATTTGAATCACCAGATTGGTGAAACAGGGAATACTTTTGGTAAAACAACTATTCATGCTGGTAAAAAAGTACTTGTAGAACATTCGTCACCAAATCTTTTTAAACCGTTTCATATTGGACACATGATGAACAATGCGATTGGGGAATCGTTGGTGCGATTGATGCAATTTTCAGGAGCTGAAGTTGCAACGATGTCATTTCCGTCAGATATTTCACTGGGTGTAGCGAAAGCAATTTTTATCTTCCTTGAGAAAAAACCAGAAATTACAATCGAGTCTCTAGGTGATGCATATGTAGAGGGAACTAAAAGATATGAAGAGGATGAATCAGTTCATGCTCGTGTAAAAGAAATCGCAGATAATTTATACGGTAATGTAGATTCACCAGAATTAAGTGTATTCACTACATGCAAACACTTCAATATTAACTACTTTGAAAGTATTGTAGGAAAGCTTGGTTCACATTTTGATTCTTATATTTACGAAAGTGAAGCGGGGATAGTAGGTAAAGATCTTATTCTAAAAAACACTCCAGGTATTTTCACCGAAAGTCAGGGTGCGATTGTGTATATTCCCGATGAATCTAAAAAAGGGCTCAATACCGCGGTGTTTATTAACAGTCAGGGAAATCCAACGTACGAAGCAAAAGATATTGGACTCCTTGATTTGAAGTTCGAACGAGTACACCCCGACTTGTCGTTATTTGTAACGGACCATGAACAAATTCCACACTTTAAAATCGTGTTGGATGCCGCAGAAAAAATTAATAAAAACTGGGTAGACAAATCAGTGCACGTACCCCATGGGCGTATGACGTTTAAAGGACAGAAAATGTCATCACGATTAGGTGGAGTACCACTTGCCGTTGAAATGATTGAAGATGTGGCAATAGAAGCGAAGGCTCGCGCAAAAGATCCAGAACAGGTTAAACTTGCAGAATCAATTGCGATTGCAGCAATCAAATTTGCAATTTTGCGTGCCAAGCCAGGACAGAATATTAATTTTGATCCGGAAACGTCGCTTTCATTTGAAGGTGATTCAGGGCCTTATTTGCAATATACGCATGCACGTATTTCAAGTGTTATTGAAAAAGCAGGTGAACAACAACTGATGCCTCAGTATTCAGAAGGCGAATCAATAGTAGATGTTGAACGCATGGTTGCACAGTTTGAAACCGTGGTCGCTAACGCTATTAGTGAATACGCTCCACAATACGTCGTTACTTACTTACTGGAACTCGCTCGATCGTTTAATTCGTTTTATGCAAGCAATAAAATTATTGATAGTGAACACGTAGAGCAATCACAGCATCGCCTTGCGATTGCGCAGAATGTGCAACAAGTAATTAAGAATGGGTTACACCTCCTTGCTATTACGGCTCCGAATCGTATGTAATTAAAAAAAATCCCCAAAAGGATTTTTTTTAATGAAAGACTTTAAAATAAACGAGCGCCGTGATAATTCCCCAAACAAGATAAAATACCATGTTATGCCAGAGGTGTCGCTTAAATGCGCTACCAATAACGAGTGCTACTGCACCAGAGAGGTTAAGGATGTAAAACATGCTTCCCTGAAAAGGGATGACGTGGAACATGATGAGTCCATACGATCCGAGGATTGCAATGGTCCCATACCATTCTATGAAATTTCCGAGTACTTCTAACATATAAAGCTATTATACCGGACCGTAGATGATACGCAAGGAATGGTAACTATGATACGATAGAATCATGAGAATGAATTTTGAAAAGAATCTCAAAGGGTATGGTGAACACATTACTAAAGCCCATAAAGACCTTTCGTCAGAAGGCCGTACTCTTGCTGAACAAGAAAAAACAAAGCTCGTTGAACAAGCTGCCCAGACATCATTTACCGACATCGATGCTGAACTTGAAATCTATAAAATTCAAAAACAAAAGCAAGAACGCCTCAACAAGTTTAAAAAATTCCTTGAAAAGACACGTGGTGATAATGGTTCGTTTGTGCGACCTGAGGTCAAGAAGGGGGTGCCGGTGGTTTCAAAAACTGAACAAGGATATTACGTGGTTATGCCCGATGGGAAAAAATCATCAATAACATTAGGTGACATGATGACGGATCATGAGTGGGATGTGGAATATGCATTTGATCCATCGGTAGATGTTCATACTATTCGTGGGTATTACCTGGAACAATTGAAAAGTGATTTACGAGAAAAACTCGATCAGCAAATTATTACGTCAGAAACCCATTTTACGCGCGGTGATTCATTCAAGCAAAATGCCTATAAAGAAATTGGAAAAAGAATGGAACAGGGTAGTGAGCAGCAAGGAGTTATTGCAGAAAAAATGGTAAAGAATTTCTTGAAAAAACTCACTATTGATTTCGGAACGGATTTTGAAATTGTTGAAGCGAACGCGTTCCAAGATGTAGAACAAAAGGTGGATTTTATTATTCACCGTAAAAGCCATGATCGTGCACGTGGGGCACAAGTAGTAGAGTCTGGTGAATTGGCGGACATTGGTATTCAATTTACGATTAATGATAGTAAGACTGATGTTAAAGAAAAACAAATTGAAAAATCAAAATCCCGAGCGAAAAATTTTCAGGATATTGTATTGGTAACATTGCCGGCGCATGATGCAAGTATGTTGTATAAAAAGTGGTCGCATCAGAAAACTCCTGGAGGTCCTGAGAAATTATGGGAATCATCTACGAAAGAAGCAATATTCCGAGGGGTGATGAACAAAGTACTGACTGCAGAGGAAATTGATTCGTTTTGTGAAAAACATTTTAGTAACTAAATAATATTATTTTATGGAAGGAATTGGAAAGAAAATAAAAAACGGATTGATGTATACTGCATTTCTTGCGGGTATTGTCTTGGAAAAGAAGGTTTAGAAAACTTAAATAGTTCAACTAAACTTGATAGTAAGAAAAATCAGACTACGGTTAACGTACCAGTCAGGGATGTGATCACCAATGATGTTGTAAGTAATGTGTCAGCAGAGTCGACAGAAAATGTGTATCTTTTTAAAGATGACGATGGGACACTTATTAATCCTAATAAGCAAACAAAATCAGAACCTGAAAAGCTCTGGTTGTTAAATTTTCTTAAATCAGAAACATATAAAAACAAAGCTCACGCAGAAGGATTAACGGATAAAGATATTCAAGAAAGAATTAAACGCCTAGAAAATACGCCTATTTTTAAAAAGAATGTAGAACATTTTGCAAGCGGGTCAGACGGATATACAACATTATCTGATTATAATGGTAAACCAATGCCTACTATCAGTATCGCTACAGCAAACCCTGAAAAAGTTCCTGCTACGATTATTCATGAAGGGGAACACGCGGCAACTCATGGAAATAGTAGATTAAGTAAACGTGCTAAGGCGTTATACGAGGAATCATTTAATAAAGATAATATATATTCGAATAATAAAAAATACGAATCCTACTTACGTGACTACACGGAGCGAGATGCACGGAAAAGAGAACTTGAGTTTGAAGCCGAAAAACTCGGAATTATAAAAGCTGGGCAAAAAATAACAGTAGATGATTATCAAAAAATAATGAAGGCATATGAAGAGGGTAAGTTTGATTATGGTGCAAATCAATTTATTGAAACAACTAAACCGGAATATTTTATTAAAGTAATGAACGAAATTGCAGATAATCAAGAAATTCAGAATCATAACGACGCGCCGCCCTATAATTTACCGACAGAACAACAAGGATAAGGCTCTTTACATGGAGGGCTTTTTTCGTTATAGTGATTTTGTGAGGCAATGATCCGACTAATCACCGGGGAGCACTTGAAAGAAATTCCTTTAAGGAAAAGTAGATTCAGGCGGGTAAGCCCGATATAGCGGTAATAAGGGCCGGCAAAAATGCGCAGCATTTTTGCCGGCCAAACCAAGGTGGTACCACGATTTCTAGATACCAAAAGAAACTCGTCCTTGAAGCATGACTTGTGTCGTGTTTCGCGGACGAGTTTTTATTTACTTATTTATTTACTATGAACCCAAACCCAAACAAATCACTCAACGCACTCCAAGAAGAAGCACTGCTTCAATTTTGGCGTGACAACAATATTTTCCAAAAAACACTCGAGAAAAAACTAGAGCCTGGTGCTGATCAAGGTGAATATACGTTCTTCGAAGGTCCACCAACGGCAAATGGACGTCCAGGTATTCACCATGTCGCTGCGCGGTCGTTCAAAGATATTATTCCGCGGTATAAAACCATGCGTGGTTTTCGTGTGAATCGAAAAGCGGGTTGGGATACTCATGGGTTGCCGGTAGAGCTTCAAGTAGAAAAACAATTGGGACTCAAGTCTAAAAAAGAAATTGAAAACTATGGAGTAGAACTATTCAATCAAAAGTGTCGCGAAAGTGTTTGGGAATATAAAGACGAATGGGAAAAGATTACCGAACGTATGGGATATTGGTTAGATATGGAACATCCATACGTAACCTATGATAATGGGTACATCGAAGCATTGTGGGCAACCGTAAAGCGCGCAAATGAACGGGGACATCTGTATAAGGATTTTAAAATCCTTCCGTGGTGTACACGATGTGGAACGGCGCTTTCGTCACATGAACTCAATCAACCCGGTGCATACAAAGAAGTGAAAGACCTTTCCGTGTTTGCAAAATTTCCTATTGTTGGCTTTGAAAAAGCATATTTCCTTGCATGGACTACAACTCCTTGGACGCTTCCAGGAAATGTAGCGCTTGCGGTAGGTGCTGATATCGACTATGTAGAAGCCAAAGTAGGTGGTGAAATTTTAGTACTCGCCAAAGAACTGACAAAAATACTCCCTGAAGGATTTGAAATTATTGCAGAACATAAAGGATCTGAAATGGTGGGGATGTATTACGAACCCCTGTTTCCATTTATGAAAAACTTGGTAAAAGATCAAGACGAAAAAATGGAAAAAGCGTATCAGGTATATGCAGCTGATTTTGTTACTACTACTGACGGAACAGGAATTGTGCACACGGCAGTGATGTACGGAGCAGATGACTTTGAACTAGGAACTAATATCGGATTGCCAAAGTTCCACTTAGTGAACGAAGAAGGAAAATTCATTGATGGTTGTGATACTGATACCCTTAAATTATTAGGTCGCTACGTAAAAGAATCAGATGAGAAAGGCAAACCAACCCTTGCAGTAGATATTATCGATAGTCTCACCGCTCGAGGATTGTTGTTCAAGAAAGAAAATTACGTACACAGCTATCCGCATTGCTGGCGATGTGATACCCCGCTTATTTATTACGCGCGAGGATCATGGTATTTTGCAATGTCGAAATTACGACAGCAATTATTGGATGCTAACCAAAATATTCATTGGGAGCCAGAACATATCAAGGAAGGTCGTTTCGGTGAATGGCTCGATGGTATTAAGGACTGGGCTATTTCACGTGATCGCTATTGGGGAACCCCTATTCCTGTATGGCAAACAGAAGACGGTCTTGAAAAAGTGGTCATTGGAGGAATTGAAGACTTGAAAACCTATACAAAAAAATCAGGTAATAATTTCTATGCGATTCGTCACGGGCAAGCGCATAGTAATACCACGAATACCTGGGATTGCGGACGTGATCCAGAAAATCACCTTACCGACCTAGGGCATGAACAAGTACTTGCTGCAGCACAAGCGCTTAAAGAAAAAAAGGTGGATGTCATCATCGCATCACCATTTTTAAGAACTCAAGAAACTGCAGCGATAATTGCAAAGGAATTAGGAGTTAATGAAGCAGATATTGTTACTGATGAACGCCTTGCAGAATGGAACGTAGGAACAGAATTTGACCGCAAGTCACTCGATTATTTCTTCGATGTACGTAATAAATCACATGATCGCTATTCGTTTGAATCCCATGAAGGGGAATCATTTGCAAATGTTATTAAACGAGTAGGGGAATGTGTCTATGAAACTGATGCGAAATACGCAGGTAAAACAGTGTTATTTGTAGCGCATGGGTCATCGATCCGGGCCCTTGAAATTGTTGCAGAAGGGTTCACGTTTGAAAAAATGTTGAAACGAGAAGCGAAGCATTTGAATTATAAAAACGCCGAATTCCAAAAGATTGCATTTAGTCGATTGCCCCATAATCAAAACTATGAACTTGATTTCCATAAGCCGTATATTGATCAAGTAGAACTTGAATTAAATGGTAAAAAAATCATGCGAACTCCGGAAGTAATGGATGTGTGGTTTGATTCAGGTGCGATGCCGTATGCGCAGCACCATGTCCTTGGTGAACCGATGGATTTCTCACCGACACCGGCAGATTATATTGCAGAAGGGGTAGATCAAACACGAGGATGGTTTTATACGATGCATGCGATTGCGAACATGATGAATGACATTCCGACGAATAACTACAAAAATGTTATTTGTATGGGGTTACTCCTTGATGCGAATGGACAAAAAATGTCTAAATCAAAGGGGAACGTGGTTGCCCCATGGGAGGTATTTGATAAGTATGGTGCAGACGTCGTACGGTTTTGGTTCTATTCAGTAAACCAGCCTGGTGAAGCAAAGAACTTTGATGAAAAATCATTAGATGAAGTAAACAAGAAAGTATTTAATATTTTGCGAAACGTGGTTTCGTTTTACGAGATATACAAGCCAGAAGAATTTCCTTGGGTAAATCCATTTGATAGTACTAATGTGCTTGATCAATGGATGCTTGCGAAACTTCAAAACTTATCACAAGTATTGGTTACGAATCTTGATACCTACAAAGTTATGGAATCCGCGCGAGCCATCCGTGATTTTGTTACAGAATTATCTACGTGGTATGTGCGTCGCAGTCGTGATCGATTTAAATCACCTGATGAGGCTGATAAAAACTTTGCATTAGTTACTCTACAGTTTGTACTTGATAACCTTGCGCGATACATGGCACCATTTACACCATTTATTGCAGAAGAAATCTATCAAAAAGTTCGAGTACACAAATTCCAAGAATCAGTACATTTGGAAACGTGGCATACTTGGAATGATGAGTCACGATTTAGTGGAACCATAGAACCTATGGATCAGGTACGCGAACTCGTAACGCTTGGGCTTGATGCACGTCAAAAGGTTAATATTAAAGTACGACAGCCGCTTGCAACACTAAGTATCTCATCTGAATATAGAAACCTAGGAGTGGATTATTTAGATATCCTCAAAGAAGAACTTAATGTTAAAGAGGTAGTGATTGATGATAGTCTAGAAAAAGGTAAGGCTATCCTTGATACTGAAATTACTCCAAAGCTTCAAGCAGAAGGGGATATGCGTGAAATCGTTCGCGCTATTCAGGAAATGCGTAAGGAGACTGATTTAGTACCAAGTGATAAGGTTATTGTTTCATTAACCAGTGCACAGCCAGAATGGTTTAATGAACTTAAAAATGAATTACAAGGACTCGTTGGTGCACAAGACGTTGTGTGGCAAGCAGAATCCGATTCAGTAAAAAAGGTGTAACACAAAGGCTCCCGTGAGGGAGTTTTTGTTTTACTTGAATGTGGTATACTCAAATTACTATGTTACTCACCAATACCATTTGTACATGGTCTGGTTTCACCTCGAACTTGTAAAACAAGCCTTTTTACTCGTTTATCTTATTTAAAAAATTTATGAATATTCAAAAAATCTATCTTCGAGATATTGTTTTTAGTGGACTTCATGGTGCGACTGGTATCGAATTAGAAGTTGCTCAGCGTTTTCAAGTAGACGTAACTATTACGTTTAACGCACTTCCTTCGATTCGTTCTGAAAAATTAGAAGACACGATCGATTATTTCGATGTTATTAGATGCGTTCGTAGTCACATCGAAAATAATTATCGTAAACATATACTCCTTGAAACATTAGTAGATGAAATTACCGATGATATTGCGCGAACATTTCCGTGTCACAAGATACGGTTAACCATTCAAAAACTAGACGTACCGTTTAAGCCACAAATTGGCACTACAAAAAACTACTTTACTGGTGCCCGTGTTCCAATAAGTTCATTTGAATACATTCACCAACAATTGGTTACTCAAGGAGCGGTGAGTATTCCATTCCTGACTCATGAAGAACGGGGAAGGCTTGTTGATGAAGCGAAAAAACTTGAATATATAAAACAACCAGAGCAAGCATTTGGAGGAATTGTCCGTGAAGAAGTTTCATCATGTTCAGTAAAAGACGAAGGAACGCCATTCTTTGAAATTGCAGATCGGGTAGCGCGATTCGTTACAGAATTATATGCGGTAACTCATCAAGGTGTTCCTCGATTTCCAAAACCGCATGTAGCCCTTCAGAAATACGATGCAGGATCGATCGGGATTACCCCTCATCGTGACGAGAAAAAATACGGGTTAGCCATTGCCATCATACCTCTTATTGGGAAAGGTGATTTATCAATTTGTGATGATCGTGCAGGAACTAATCCAAAAAAACAGGATACCACACCGGGAAATTTGATACTCCTTCGTGCTCCTGGATATGCGGGTATGCATGTCAGACCAATGCACGTTGTAAATAATATTTTGGAAGAACGTATTGTCCTTGGGGTGCGATTTCCAACTAACGAATAGTATGAATAAGCATGCAGTGTATTTATCATTAGGGAGCAATATGGGTAATCGACTGGGTTACATCCATGAAGCATTGCGACACCTTAAGCAAGGTATGATTGTAGATCAGGTATCATTTCTCTATCAAACAGACCCTGTAGGATTTACTGATCAAGATGCGTTCTTGAATTGCGTATGTAAATGCAGTACTGATAAACAACCTAATGAGCTTCTGAAATTACTTGAAATGATCATGGCTACTATGGGCCGGGTTCGTGCGATAAAATGGGGGCCAAGGATTATTGATATAGATATTTTGTTGTACGACGATCTAGTAGTTACCACTGAATTGCTAACTATTCCACATCCACGTATGCATGAACGCGCTTTTGTGCTTGAACCGCTGTGTGATATTAATTCTGTTATGATTCATCCAGGCTATGGTAAAACAGTGCGCGAATTGTTGGATAGTCTCAATGAATTACCACTTCAGAAAGTTTCACAAATAGGCAATAAGATATTTGAGTGGGGGAAGCGAACGCATGTATTAGGAATTGTGAACGCAACCCCTGATTCGTTTTCAGGTGATGGCATTATGCATAAAACAGAGGATGAATGGGTTCAGGGTGCACAGCAATTAGTTTTGGATGGAGCCGATTGTTTGGATATTGGTGCTATGTCGACTAGACCAGGACACGATTTGATTTCTGAAGATGAAGAACTAAGGAGGCTTATTCCAGTACTTCGAGCCATAAGACCACATGTGACTACTCCAATTTCAGTAGACACGTTTAGGCCATCTGTTGCGCGGGCTGCTATTAATGCAGGTGCTGACATGATTAATAGTATCTGGGGTGCAGAATACGATCCAGGTATCCTTGATGTGGTTATAGAAAAAGAAGTTGCGCTAGTGCTTACTGTTAACAGATCAGTAACTGATTATTATTCAAGTGAAAAAACCTTGATGCAAATGATTCAGGATGCGCAAACTGCTGGTATATATCCTTGGAATATTATCGTTGATCCAGGAATTGGATTCGTACAACACACGGAAGACAACTATGAAATTATAAAAAATATTCCAGCTATTGCTGCATATGGTTACCCGGTATTAGTTGGAGCATCACGTAAAAAATTTATAAGGCAGATTGCGGGTACTACTGATAATAACGCATTAGTAATTCCTAATGTTGTTGCGCACGTTATCATGGCACGTGCTGGGGCAACAATGGTTCGGGTCCATGACGTGGCTGCTGTAGTTGATGGGTTGCGTATATCTGATACACTAGGGATATGAAAAAAATCATCGGCTTGATAGTTCTTATTATTCTTGGTGGTGCGGGATACATGATTTATCGTGCCAACGCATCAGCGATTCCGTCAGATCCAGTATTGGCGTATCAAAAAATAACAGGACTCCCTGCTGGTGATCAGGCAAAGGCGTTTCAAAAAGCGTGGACGTCTTGGGTTCAAGACCCAACGAGTATTATTCCGTATCCAAAAGGTTGGCGTAAAACATCTATTACGGTAGGGAAAGACACCTTTGATGTTATAACTCCTGATACTACAGAACCACCACAATATTACGTATCAACCGCGTTCCCTAAAAAGCTTATTAAAAAAGTAACTATTGCGCGGTGCCTCAATCTTGATCCTAAAAAAATCACTGACTGGTGTGTGGTAGGTGATAACCCTCAAGTAAATGCTTATTTTAAAATGGTTGAATGGGTGAAGAAGAATTCCTTACTAAATGGTGAGAATTTACTCGATGGAATAACACCTAAAATGAATATTCAAATTCCCAATACCCACTAGGGTATTTTTGGTATACTGTAATCATGTCGTACGCAATCTATAAAACCGAAGCAATTATTTTAAGGCTTATTCCAGTAGGTGAGGCAAATATGGATGTGGTAGTGTTTACTCAATTATTTGGGAAAATAACAGTTCGTGCCCAATCAGTGCGTAAGCAAGAATCAACCATGCGTATGTTTTTAACGCGGTTTCGGGTAGTAACGATTGATGTGGTTCGCGGAAAATCAGTATGGCGACTTACTGGAATATCGAGCACGGTGCCGCAAACCCTGTTTCAAGAAGAAGTCCTCCTGCAGTCCAGTTACCGCATGTTTCGTCTTGCTGAATTTCTTGTTCAAGGAGAATTGCCGCATCCTGAGTTATTCGCGTTTTTTAAAAAAGTCGTAACGCTATCACGGACAGAAATTCCACAATCACCAAAAGGGTTTGAAATTTTTTGTATCATCTCTATCCTTGAACATTTAGGATACTGGAGCGGTTCGTGGTTGCGGGGTGAATTATCACAAGAACGGTACGCATCGTGTTACACACAACGCGCAGAACTGGTTAAAAAAATAAACGAAAGTATTTCAGCGAGTCAGATTATGATATACTAACTTTATATGATCGATGATGAACACAGTAACTTACGGAAAGTTGCCCGGGAATTATATACTACTGACATTAAGCCGCCTACGCGGCGTTCTGTGCTTCATGAAGAAAAGGTGGTTTCAACAGATGATTGGAAAAGTGGTGGTATTATTAACTCACCAACGGTTACTATGCAAAAACCCGTGAAAACAACTTCATTTTTTAGAAACATCTTTCTCGCCTCGCTTTGTTTTTTGGTGATAGCAATAATTGTACTAGGTGCGAGTTTTATAAATGGAGGAAATACTATTTCAGAAAACAATGTAGATATCGCAATTACTACAAAAACATTCGTTGATGGTGGTGAATCATTACCAGTTGAAGTTACTCTGGTAAATAAAAACAAGCTTGGATTAGAGCTTGCAACATTGGTTCTTGAATATCCTCAAGGGAGTGATGATAATTCGGGGACGATGGGGCGTATTGAACGTGAAATTGGAAGCCTTGCAGCAGGTGCCAGTCGACAAGAATCTTTTGTAGTTCAATTATACGGTACGCAAAATTCACAGCGAAATATTACGGCTCGCATCGAATTCCGGGTTCAAGGATCAAACGCGGTCTATGATAAAGACCAGTCAACGGTAGTAACCATTAGAACTTCGCCAATTACCATTACCCTTACTGCTCCTGATAAGGCAATTCCTAATCAGGAAATCCCCCTTAAATTTACTATTATTGGAAATGGAACTGCGACACTTCCTAATACCGCAATGGTGTTGCAATACCCTGACGGATTTACGTTTGCTCGCGCAGAACCTTCGCCAACATTTGGAAGTACGGTTTGGTTTTTAGGTGATGTGCCACCCGGGGTAAATAGAACTATTACGGTGTATGGAAGTCTCGCGGGAAGTATTACCGATTTGAAAACCATTCGGGCGTCAGTTGGATCGCAAAATGCAAGTAATGAACAATTACTCGACACAACCTATAATGCACTGGCTCAAGTGATTCCGTTATCAAACGCATTCCTCGATGCATCTATTGCCGTTGCTAATCAGACCGGTACTACTATTCCTATTGCAAGTAACCAGCAAGTACGCGTGCGCATCCCATTCAAGAACACGTTGTCGGTTCCACTTACTAATGTGCAATTAGCTGTTTCTTTATCAGGTTCTGCGTATGATCCAAGTCTTGTAGAGCCTATTAGTGGATTCTTCGATTCAGTAAATAATAAAATCCTGTGGACCAAACAACAGGATCCATCACTTGATGCTATTAATCCTGGTGAAACAGGGGATGTCACGTTCTCGATTCGACCACGAGTCCTTACTGGGACGAGTGCAGCAACGAATCCGGTAATCAAAGTTTCACTTGATGTATTAGGGTACCAAGCAGGTGGTGCGAAGCTTACTGCAGAAGGAATCGATACGAAAACATTTACGGTGAATTCTGATTTAACACTTCTTGCACGAACAATTCATTATACGGGAGCTTTGCAGAACACGGGACCAATGCCACCAATTCCTAACAAGGAAACAACGTATACCCTTGAGTTTAAAATCACTAATACCCGTAATCGAGTAACCGATGCTGTGGTTACTACAACGCTACCGACGTATGTTACGTGGAAAAATGTTATGTTGCCTCAGGCAGAAACAAATAATGTTTCTTATAATGAAGTAACGCGCCAGTTGATTTGGAACGTCGGCGATGTTCCGGCGGGTACAGGATCGACAACAGGACCGCGAATGCTGTCGCTTAAGATTGGAATCACTCCTTCGACCCAACAATCGGGTGGAGTACCACTGCTTACTGATTCGATTGTGTTAACGGGTAAAGACGCCTTCACAAACCAAGACCTTACCATTACTAAATTACCACTCAGTACTCAACTATTGAACGATGGTAAAGGAGCTGGGGTAGATGGTGCGGTTGGACGTTAATAAAAAATCACTACGCAAGTAGTGGTTTTTAATATAAAAATATCCCACTGCATGTGCAGTGGGAATAGATTAATTATTACAGGGATCGAAAACCTTTTCAGGTTCCTTGTTAATGGGAAGTCCTGATGCCTCAATATCAGCTTTAAGTTGATAAAACTGACCGAGGGTTATTTTAGTCTCTTCTTTAAGGTGCTCAAGGAGGCTGAACCCTTCTTCTTGAGATTCGAATCGAGGAATGATCCAGTCTTTATAGAAGATGCCTGCATGTTGTCCGCAACCTTTACACACTACTATTTTGGGTTCGGGGTAGTCATTACTAGATACGAT
The DNA here is from genome assembly GCA_037144045.1 of bacterium. GTDB lineage: Bacteria > Patescibacteriota > Minisyncoccia > Phycocordibacterales > UBA1006 > CAIXMG01. The sequence goes on from JBAWXN010000003.1 coordinate 24,060, forward strand.
TTGCATATGGGCTAGGATTTGTGCGGTATTAAACGCGCTAGCCGATTCTGCGATGTGAGTAATAGTTACCGGTTTATCGTCTATGTCATAAGGAACAACGAGTGGCACCTGGCACGGCGCAAGTTCTTGATGAAGTTGAGTAAACTGTTTATTGGTAATTTTTTTTAGAAACAAGGAGTCGTACGAGGATGCGTAATCCTCCCATAAGGCTGAAGAAGCGGTGCTCCTCAATAGTATTTTCGTGTAAGAATGAGTGCTTGCCGTTCTCTATTTGAATCGTGTACATGAGCTAATATTTGTTTAAAATAAAATCATTGTTTATATAAAAGTCAAATTATAGCCCACTGCAAAAACACGCATTTTATGCTATAGTAAAAAAACTATGGAACAGAAGGATTTGATGGAAAAATTGGTCTCGCTCGCGAAACGCCGCGGGTTTATTTATCAAGGATCTGAAATTTATGGAGGACTTGCAGGTACTTGGGATTTTGGTCCACTTGGGGTCGCGCTTAAAAATAATATTAAAAATGCGTGGCGAAAGAAATTTATCGAGTCTCGCGAAGACATGTACGAGGTAGATGCGGCTCTTTTGATGAACCCAAAAGTTTGGGAAACTTCAGGGCATGTGTCAGGATTTTCTGATCCACTCGTTGAATGTACTAAATGCCAGCATCGATTTCGTGCAGATCAATTAGTAGATCCAAAAGTATGTCCAGATTGTGGAGGCGCTCTTGGAGAATCTCGTCAGTTCAACATGATGTTCAAGACGCAAGTAGGAGCTATGGAAGACTCAGCATCTACGGTATATTTCCGACCTGAAACAGCGCAAGGAATGTTTGTAAACTTTAAAAATATCCTCGATTCATTTGCACCTAAATTACCATTTGGTATGGCGCAAATTGGAAAGGCGTTTCGTAATGAAATTACTCCAAAAGATTTCGTGTTCCGTGTTCGCGAATTTGAACAAATGGAAATTGAATATTTTATCAAACCTCCAAAGACCGATGCAGAATGGCAAGAAAAATTTGAAGAACTGCGCAGTGCGATGATTGGGTGGATGGATGAAATTGGTATTGATACTAATAAGGTTCATGAGTTAAAAGTAGAAGGTGATGATCTAGCACACTATTCAAAAGCTACTACTGATTTCGAATTTGATTTCCCATTCGGACGCAAAGAACTCTATGGGCTTGCGTACCGAACGGATTTCGATTTGAAAGCACACAGTGAAGCAAGTGGCGTAAAGCTCGAATATTTTGATCAAGACGGTGAAACAGAATCTGACAAACGTTTCATTCCCCACGTTATCGAACCATCATTCGGAGTAGAGCGAACCGTACTCGCAATTCTTACCAGTGCGTATCGTGAAGACATGCAAGGTGAAGAACCTCGTAGTTACCTCGCATTTAAACCAGCGATGGCTCCTATTGTGTGTGCCGTATCACCACTCCTTAAAAATCGTCCAGAACTCCAGGAAAAAGCGCGCGAAGTATTTAAAACACTTAAGCAAGAATTCGGACGAGTAATGTACGATGATAACGGAAACGTGGGAAAACGTTATCGCCGACAGGATGAAATTGGAACTCCTTGGTGTATCGTAGTTGATTTCGATACGATTGGTATGGGTGAAAATATTAATCCAGATTTCAAAGATATGGTTACGATTCGTGATCGTGATACTGGAAATCAGGAACGCGTTGCTATTGCAGATTTGGTGAACTATATCAAATCAAGGATGTAATATAAAAACTGCCAGGTGGCAGTTTTTATATTACATTTATTTATCTCGGACCAGCTTCTTTTTCTTGTCCGAATAGTGATAAGTGATCATTCCGGTGTTAGGAAGGTCAGGAGGAATATTTTTATAATGCGCATGGGTCCAATTTTCCAAAAGTGACTGCATAGCAACAATGGCGCGACCATGCGCAACGAGGAGTACATTTTTACCTTCGCATAGTTGTGCAAGTTGTGTGAAAAATACATCAAGTCTGATTGCGGTATCAGCAAGACTTTCACCGCCGGGGGGTCGGGTAAAGAATTTATCTCCGAGATTCCAGACCTCGGTATTCCAGGGGAAGTAATTATTTACTTCGTCTTGAGTCATCAGATAAGCCCATCCGGCATCACGTTCACGGAGGGCGCTATTTTCCATGATGGTGGTAGTTGCCAGTGAGTCTTTAGGGAACTGGGATATGATTCCGTCCATAGTTTGCCGAGTTCGTAAATATCCTGAATTAATAATAATATCGAACTCAGAGTATTTTTTCTTAAGAACCTTACCGGCAGCTTTTGCCTGCTTATGACCTTTTGCCGTAAGTGCAATGTCTTGATTAAGAGTGTTACCAAGTTTGCTGCGTTCTTGCTCTGTATAGAAAACACCTTTTTTACCGCGGTTACGTTCCGATTCCGCATGACGAATAAGGACCAAATTTTTTGGCTTTAATAACAAGTGATGCATAGTGTTAAAGAAGTTAAACGAGTAATCGTCTTAATTATACCGGTAAATAAAACAGTGTGCAAAAATGTCTATTTTGACTTAAATACAAAAACCAGTATAGTGTAACAAACGCAAAAAAGAAAAGTACTATGGCAGAAAAAATTATCCTGGTGGTTGGCTCAGAAAACCCTGTTAAGAAAAGAGCGGTGAGGGACGCCTTTGTACAAGTATTCCTTCCCGAAACGAGTGGACTTATTGGATACTTTGGAGAATTACTGAAAAGCATCTTCAATCCCGAAGAAGTGCGTGTTATTGGAATCAATGCTCCCTCAGGGGTAACTGATCAGCCTAAAACTGAAGAGGAAACCTATCAAGGTGCCTATAATCGATTACAAGCCATTAAACAGGCTCACCCTGATGCTGATTATTGGGTAGCCGTAGAAGGTGGGGTTGTCGATGATGGTTCGGTTATGGAGGAAATTGGTTATGTGCTCGTTGCACAAAAAGGTAATGAGAGAATATTTCGTGGCCAAGTACCTCGATTTGAAATTCCTGTAAAACAAGCGTCATTAGTACGGCAAGGAATGGAGTTAGGTCCTGCAAACGACTTAATTACTGGAAAAAATAATTCTAAACAATCTGGAGGGATGGCAGGTGAAGTAACGAATCAGTTAATGGGTCGTGAGTATATCTGCTACATTGCTGCGGTATTTGCCTTTTCCTCGCTTAAAAACAATCACCTCTATCAATCCAACTAAAGAATGATATTGGTCTGTAAATTAAAGTCGCCCTCGAGCGACTTTTTTGTTATAGTAAATTTCTATGAAACCCAAAGAAAAAATATTGAAAAATGGCTTGCGTATTATTACTATTCCTATGACTGATAACCCAACGGTAACCGTGATGGTAATGGTTGAAGCAGGGTCACGGTTTGAAACACGTGCTAATAATGGTATTTCGCATTTTTTGGAACATATGTGTTTCAAAGGAACCGAAAAAAGAAAGTCGCTCGATATTGCGTATGAATTAGAAGCGATGGGTGCCGAAACAAATGCGTTTACAGGATCCGATTACACAGGGTATTATGCGAAAGGCCAAGCGCATTTATTCCCGAAACTCCTTGATGTGGTTGCTGATGTGTACCTGCATTCAACATTTCCCGCTGATGAACTTGAAAAAGAACGAGGAGTAATTAGTGGTGAAATAGATATGTATGAAGACATGCCGCAACGTAAAGTACACGATGTTATGAGTGAAGCATTGTATGGTGATCAACCAGCAGGGTATACCATTTTAGGTCCCAAAGAAAACATAAAAACATTGAGTCGTGATGCGATTGTGGCATATCGTAATAGTCACTACATTGCAGAAAAAACTACTATTGTTGTTGCTGGAAATATTACTGCGTCAGCCGTTGAAAAACTGGTTACACAGATGTTTAAAAATATTCGCACGGGCAAAAAAATTAGTAAGAAAAAATTAGCAGCACAAGAAGGTGATCGATCTAAAATCGTTTATAAGAAAACTGATCAATCACATATTGTACTTGGAATGCGAAGTATTGCGGCAGGGCATGCTGATGCAACCGCACTTGGGATGGCTATCGGCATCCTTGGACAAGGAATGAGTTCACGGTTATTTAATAAACTCCGTGAAGAAATGGGTGCAGGATATTACGTGCGTGCGGGTATTAGTGCAACTGATGATGGCGGTGATATTACCTTATCAACAGGAACAGAACCAAAACGAGTACCTGAAGTATTTAAAGCAATGAGTCACGAGGTCGCACGTATGCGCACAGAACTTGTTTCTGAGGGTGAACTCAATAAACAAAAAGAATATTTCGTAGGAGGAATGCTGATGGGACTTGAAACTACTGATGCTGTAGCGGGACACTATGCTCATTTTGCAATGATTCACCAACCACTTAAAACACCTCAACAAATCGAAAAGGAAATTCGCGCTGTAACCGTAAGCGATATTAAGCGTGTCGCGCAGAAATACTTGAAGGAAACAGGATTTCATGTTGCAGTAATAGGTCCTCATACCGATGCAAACCTAAAACTTTTATAAAAGATAAGTAGGTGATACAATATGAGTATCTATGGAAAAAGTATCAGTAAGTTTCACACCGAAGACGCTCTGGGTAATTCTCGGAATGGTAGTGGGTGTTTTTGTTGCTTGGAAACTACGTAACTTTGTAATGGTGGTATTGGTTTCAGTAATTGTGGCCTCATTTGTTGAGGTAGGAACGAAAGTTCTCAAGCGTATCCGTATTCCCCGCATATTGTCAGTATTCATTCTCTACATATTAGGATTTGCGGCGATTGCTGGGATTCTTTATTTAGTTATTCCACTCTTCTCACACGAACTGTCAGACTTCATTGATTTGTTCCCAAAGAACTCTTACCTCGTAAAAGTAGTTGGTCCTATTGCTGATAATGGGCTCACGAGCGGGACATTGAAAACACTCCTCGATAAAAATATTGTTTCTGGAGGTTCTGATTTATTTGCAACCCTAGGGGGAATATTTGGAAGTCTCGTGAACGCACTGTTAGTTATTATTATTTCGTTCTATCTTTCAACTCAGGAAAAGGGAATCGAACAGTTCTTGCGCGTTGTTACTCCTGAAGAATACGAAAACTATGTTGTTAATTTATGGAGTCGTGTTGAACGAAAAATTGGTTACTGGTTCGGTGGGCAAGTACTCGTTGCTATCCTTATTGGATTAGTAACCTATATTGGACTGTTTGTTATGGCGGTTCCCTATGCATTGATCCTCTCAGCGCTTGCAGGATTGTTTGTATTTATTCCATTCGGAACAGCGCTGTCGCTTGCACCTGCAGTGGCACTGGGGTACCTGGGTGGAGGATTCTCGCTCGCGATTCAAATCTTCTTGTTCTATGGAATCGTGCATTACATTGAATCATACTTCTTATCACCCTACATCTTGCATCGAACTATTGGAATGCCGATGCTCGTGATTGTCCTTGCGGTAATTGCATGCTTTGAACTCTTTGGGATTATCGGTATCGTTATTGCTATTCCTATTGCAGTACTCTTCCTCGAGTTATTGTATGACCATAGTGGAAAATTCAATCATGTAAAAAAATAGGCGCAGAGCCTGTTTTTTTCTTGAAAAAAACCCTATTTCCTGTAGTATGAAGACATGTCACATAAACCTTTTTACCTTACTACTACATTACCGTACGTTAATGCACCATTACATATGGGTCACGCGCTTGAATTTGTCCGAGCAGATATTATAGTTCGCTCAAAAATGTTGAGTGAGTATGATGTGTATTTCAATACCGGAACTGATGAACACGGAATTAAGATCTTCCAAGCTGCAGCAAAGGCTGGCTTATCTGCCCAAGAATTCGTAGATCAAGGATTTGCAGTGTTTCAAGACCAGTTAAAGCAATTCGGTATTACTGAACAGGCCCATTTTATTCGAACTACTGATGCACATCATGAGGCGGCAGCCCAAGCATTTTGGAAACGGGTTCAAGAAAACGGTTATATCTACAAAGACACCTACAAGGCAAAGTATTGTGTGGGGTGCGAATCTACAAAAACAGATTCAGAACTCGTGAACAATGAATGTCCTATTCATCCTGGACGCGACATAGAATTTATCGATGAAGAAAACTATTTCTTCAAATATTCTGCATTCACTGAAAAGCTCCTCGCGTTCTACGAAACACACCCAACCTTTGTAGTCCCTGATTTTCGATTTAACGAAATTAAAGAATTCGTAAAACGAGGATTACAAGACTTTTCTATTTCACGGAACAAGGAAAAAATGCCATGGGGGATTCCGGTTCCTGGTGATGATACGCAAGTAATGTATGTATGGTTTGATGCACTTTCAAACTACATTTCAACGCTTGGTTGGCCGTCTGATGAAAGTAATTTTGAAAAGTATTGGACCTTAGGAAATCCAACGCAGTATTGTGGTAAAGACAACTTGCGATTTCAGGCGGCTATGTGGCAAGCCATGCTTATGGCAGCACGACTTCCGGAATCACACCAGATCATTATCAATGGATTTGTGGTTGGTGAAGGTGGGGTGCGTATGTCTAAAACATTAGGGAACGTAGTTGATCCTCGGGATGTAGTTACTGAATTTGGTACTGATGCTTTGCGATTGTTCCTAGTTAAAGAAGTTTCAGCTTTTGAAGACTCACCATTCACTATGGATCGATTCAAGGACTTCTATAATTCAGCGCTCGCGAATGGGTTAGGTAATCTGGTATCACGTACCATGAATATGGTTATTGCATACGATGTTGATATTTCAAGAGTTACATTTCCAGAATTTGCTACGATTAAAAATCCTGCCTATGATTCATTTGAATTAAACGTAGTAGCGAATGCTATCTGGGATGAAATCAAAGACCTTGATATGTATATCGCAGAACAGGCACCGTTTAAAAAAGTTAAAGTGGACATGGATGCAGCACACGATGATTTACGTCATGTTACTCAAGGACTTGCACGCATTGCAGTACTCCTTACACCGATCATGCCTGAAACATCAGAGAAGATTATTGAGCTTATCAAGAACAAGCAAAAACCAGAACAACCTCTTTTTTTACGAAAAGAATAGAATTATTAAAACACCTTGCAACAGGTGTTTTAATATGGTATAATATATTTATAAAATTAAATATGGGAGACAAAGACACGAAGCCTGCTTTTCATAGGAATCGCCCTAAAAAGTTTGCATACCTAGACCAAGCATTTGAACCAGACACTGATCCGAATGCACCAGTGCATTTAGGGATTATGAACGGATGGGGTAATAAGAAAAATTATCCTGCAAAGTATAAATGGTGCACGAGGAAGCGGCCTAAAAATCCGCATCCGATAACTCAAACAACAATAGGTAGATGCCTCACTGAATACGAATGTACTATTTGCAAAATCAAATGGACGGTAGACAGTTCAGATTAATTACAAAGCCCCCGGGCTTTTTTTATTGCTCAACAATAATCATATTAGTAGATCCTTGTTTGCGCATAAGGCTTCCGCTTACGATAACCATGGTTTGGTTTTTTTGTTTTTCTCGAGCTTTGATCAAGGCTACAATTTCCGGACGAATATCCTCGATGGGTTTTGTTGGGGTGTAATGAATAGGGTATACACCACGTACGCACGCAAGCTTCGTCATGGTTGCAAGAAACGGGGTAAGTGCATAAATGACCTTGTCACCACGGAATTGTGAAATTTCACGAGCCGTGCGACCACTTTCCGTGAGGGTAACGATACAATGAGTATTTAATGTGTCCGCCATCTGCTGCGCATGTCCTGCAATAGTGTGAGAAACAGGGAACTGGGCATCATGAACAATGGCAACATTAGGTTTGTAAACACCTTCTACGTGTTGAGCAACATCTGACATGGTTGCAATAGTTTCTACAGGATATTTTCCGAGGGAGGTTTCTTCTGATGTCATGATGGCATCAGCTCCGTCGAAAATAGCGTTGGCAATGTCAGATACTTCGGCGCGGGTTGGGTAGCGTTCATGAATCATTGATTCAACCATTTGGGTTGCGACGATGCTTATTTTTCCTTTAGAAATACATTTTACAATCATTTCCTTTTGACGTACGGGTACATATTCACGAGGAGTTTCAATGGCAAGGTCACCTCGGGCCACCATAATACCATCTACTTCATTTAATATAGCATCAAGGTGATCCAAGGCTTCTTGAGTTTCTATTTTTGCAATAATAGCAGGGTTCCAATTAAGCTTCTTCAAAACCTTTTTAAGGTCGGTAATATCAGAAACAGTTCGTACGAATGATAATGCTACATAATCAACGCCTTGATTATGAAAATGCTGGAGCATGTCTCGGTCTGCAGCGGTGAGAGATTTTATAGATAGATACCCATTAGGAATATTTACTCCTCGGCGCGGTTTGATATCACCACCCACGATGATTTTACAAGTAATTTCGGTGCCTTCAATTTTTTGCACAACCAATTTTTTCTTCCCATCGTCGAGCATTACAATCGATCCTTTCTTAAGTTCTGTAGGAAGTTTTGCGTAGTTCACGGAAATACGCTTTTCAGTACCGATAACTTTTTCTGTAGTAAGGATTACGGTTTTACCTTCAGTAAGGAAAACAGTTGGTGTTGCAAGGTCACCGAGGCGGATTTTTGGTCCAGCTAGATCAAGGAGGATACCTACATTTGATTGAGTTGCCTTGGCTGCAGCTTTGATCGCAAGGATACGGTTGGTGTGTTCTTCTTTATTACCGTGACTGGTGTTGAGTCGTGCTACGTTCATGCCCGCACGCATCATTTTTTCAAGGACGGGTTGTGCATCACTTGCAGGCCCGATGGTACATACAATTTTAGTGAGTTTCATAGGCTTTTAGTATAGCAGAATGAGCTAAACTGTGATATCGTTTTCCTAGCATGCAACTAAACTATATCGATATTCACTCACATGTAAACCTTTCTCCGCTTCTTGAAAACAAAGAGGCTATTTTGACGAAGATGCGTGAACAGAAAATTGGTACGATCACAGTGGGAACCGGTCTTGAAACATCGCAAATGGCGGTAAGTATTGCTGAAAGTAATTCAGATATATGTTGGGCAACTGTAGGATTTCATCCTTGTGATGGGCATGTTCCAAATGGTGAGGCAGATTGGGATACTCTCGAAGCTCTGGCAAAAAATCCTAAAACAGTTGCTATCGGAGAAACGGGACTCGATTATTTCCATGAAGACACTCCAGAATCACGGCAAACACAGACCGAGATTTTCAAGAAACATATTGAATTGGCGATTAAGGTTCAAAAACCACTTATGCTCCACGTACGTTCGAGTAAAGGAAGTGATGATGCGTATTATGACGCATTAGCAATCTTGCAAGATTATTCTGGTAAGGCGAATTTTCACTTCTTTAGTGGTTCAAAAAAGTGTATGGAAGATATTATTACTGCAGGATTTACGGTTTCAGTGGATGGACCGATTACGTTTGTGGCTGAATATGACGAAATGATCAAGGCAGTACCCCTTGATAAAATAATGATTGAAACCGATGCACCTTTTGCTGCGCCAAAACCATATCGAGGTAAGACCTGTGAACCATGGATGGTGATTGAGATTGCACGAAAAATTGCAGAATTGAAGGGCTTAGATGATGAAACGGTGCGACTGCAGCTTATCAAAAATACCCAAGAATTTTTTGGAATCGGTAATTAATACTGCCTTGTCAAATAAGGCTTAGTATGCTATAGTCATCCAGTTAAACAAGGTTTAAACACCTTGTTTTTTATTAAATTAATCTATATTCACACAATATGGCAAGAAAGGCAAAAACAACTTCAGCCGAAACTCTGGAACCGAAAGACAACAAAGTCTATGAAATCGGTTTCCTTATGTCACCAGCGGTTCGGGATGAAGACCTTGCAGCACGCACCGACGAGCTCAAGGAATCTCTTACAAACATTGGTGCTACCTTTATTTCAGAAGGAGCCCCAGAATTCATTGATTTGGCATACGAAATGTCAAAAATCATTGATAACAAACGAGTTCGATTCAACCAAGGATACTTTGGATGGGTAAAGTTCGAAGTTTCTCCTACAAATATCGCAGCAGTTAAGGAAGCAATTGAAAAAAATCTCCTTATTATCCGATACCTCCTTATTATCGCTCCTCGAGAAAACACCATTCTAGGGAAAAAACCACTCGGTAAAATCCTTAAAGGTGAACGATCAGCGGTAGTAGAAGGTGAAGCCGAAGCTGAAATTCCGGTCGAAAAACTTGATGAAGTACTTGATGAAGAAATCAAAGAGCTCGTAAAAGAAGCTTAAGTTTCTTATAAAATACTTATCAATACTCATTCTGTGAATAGTTTACAGAGGTTGCGGGTGTGCTATACTCGGTTCGTTCTCGAGATTCTATAAGATTTTCCGAGTACCTACCAATATGTATATCAACAAAGCAATTATTTACGGAAACGTTACTCGTGACCCAGAACTCAAAGCGTTACCTTCAGGGAACAAAGTATGCAACTTCTCAGTTGCAACTAACCGAACCTGGAAAGACCAAAATGGTGCTAAACAAGAAGCTGCTGACTACCACAATGTGGTATTCTACGGAAAACCAGCAGAAGTTCTTGCTCAGTACCTACGCAAAGGAAGTGGGATCATGGTAGAAGGGCGATTATCAACACGATCATGGGATGGACCCGATGGGAAGAAAAACTACCGCACAGAAATTGTCGGTGAAAACTTCCAATTTGGACCAAAAGGTGGTCAATCATCTAGTGCGCCGGCTGGAACAGGTTCTGCTCCATCAAGTGCTCCGGAAGTTGATACTATTGAATATCCAACGGATGATATTAATCCAGAAGACATTCCTTTCTAAAACGAATCTGTTACTGAAACCGTTCACATACTTGTATGTCAACACAACAATGCTACTTTAAATCAAACAATATTAAACATATCGATTATAAAGATATCGAAATATTGCGAAAATTCTTGACTCCAACCGGAAAAATCATGCCATCTAAACGATCAGGTGTGTGCAAGAAAAACCAACGAAAACTAGCTAACGCTATCAAATATGCTCGATTCATGGGACTCCTCCCGTTTATCGAAGCTTAGTTGAAATAAAAAACCTCTCGAATGAGAGGTTTTTTATTTGTAGTGTAATTCCAACTAAGCTTTTTCTGCACGTCCTACGTATTCGTTCGTTTCAGTATTAATAGTGATGTAGTCACCTTCGTTAATAAAGAGGGGAACAGTAGCGGTTGCGCCTGTTTCCAGGGTTACAATTTTTGAAGCTCCTGATGAAGTATTACCTTTAACCGCTGGAGCGGCTTCCTTTACTTTCAAGTTGAGCTTGATAGGGAGGTCTACACCAATAATTTGTTCTTCGTCATCCTCGTTGGTCCAGACAATAGAATTATAGACATCGTTTGGTTTCATCCATTGTTTTTTATCACCAATAAGGGGAGCAGCGATAACAAATCGGTCAGCTGGTTTCCCTTGCGGGTGGAACCAGAATTCACCCTTTGCTTCGTAGATGTATTGAACTGGTTTTTTAGCAATGTCAGCTTCTTCGATTTTATCTGATACCTGGAATGAATGTTCAACAACACGTCCTGACAGAAGGTTTTTAAGCTTAGTAGCGTTTACTGGCTTACGTTGCTGTTTACGGAATACATGAGACGCCAATACTTCGTATGGTTCGCCTTCATGCATAATAATTTTTCGAATGGTGGCTTCGTTATATGCGAGCATAAATAATAGGGGATTAACGGTTGTTAGTTTCTAGAGGGTACCATGTTCACGATTAAAATCAAGGGTTATTCCTAGTTGAGTCCAATATTACCAAATCCTTTAATCGAGCCTCGAGGTGCTCGTTTTTTAGTTTTTAACTGTTTAGTGAGTTGATTATCCAGTGCGATAGCAAGTTCCTCTTGGCCTGCTACATGGGGATGTTCTTGGTCAAAGTCCCAATCCTGGTCTTCTTCAGGGAGTTTCCAGTTAATGGTTTCTTCACTTGCTTCGTGGGGTTCCTCTGACGGTATTGGATCATCCCAGTAACCAACATGTTCTCGTTTATAATTTTGCTCCTGTTGATGATTAAGGTACGCCTCCCACTCAGCTACTTGTCGATCGTATTGTTCTTGGTCACGTTCTAATGCAGCTTGGTATTCTTCAGACGCTTGAGCTGTTGCGTCAGCTTCGATATTACTATCAAGCATACGGTCTATTTCGTCGCGGTGCTGTTCGTACGTAGTATTTTTTACTACCTCAGAATCTCTTTTAAACCAATTCTTAATACGAGAAAGCCAAGGTTTTTGTTCTTTTTTGTAAGCCTGGTGTGATTCGATCTGTTCTTGTTGAGTTCGAGCACGACCTTTGAGGTATCGATCAAACTTGTCTTCTTTAGCCTTGTTAAATTCCTGAACTTGAAAATCATCCCAATGGTCAGGGGTAAGTTCTTGATTTGCGGTGATATTACCATTTTCTTCTTCTCGGTTAAGAATGGCGTCAATTTCTGTAGGATTGTCAGTTCCAAACATGTCGAGGAGCTTCTTCTTCTCATCAATATCAGGGGTACTGATCGATTCAGTAGGGGATTCTACTGTAGGAGTACGCTTTTTGCGTTCCTTGGTAGGTTTAACCACAATGTCTTCAAATGATAGATCGTCAATACTTGGTTGTTCAACGAAATCACTAGTAGATTCTACGGGTAGATTATCGGGCCCAGTAAAAATAGTTGATCCGTTTTCAGAATGATATTCTTCTTGATGGTTGATAGATTTTTTAAGTCTTCGTTTTTTTTCTACACGCTCAAGAACCTCTTGAGACTTTTCTTGTTTCAAAAGGGTTTTTTCTTGGATTGTGAGCTTTTCTCCCGGTGCTAATTTTTTCTTTTTCTTGTTTGCGTCGCGCTTTTCAATAGTTGATTTAAGCGTAATTGGTTGTTCGAAAGTCATACAAGTAAAAATTATTCTTCTGGGGTTTCTTCATCTTCTTCTTTACCTGCAAATGCAAGTCCTCCCGATTCCATAGCTTTCTTGATTTCCTTAAGGAGTTTTTCACGGATTTGCTTGTTTGCCTTGTCGCGGAGGAATGTTCGTGCGGCGTCATATCCTCGTCCCAAAGAGATTTTTTCACCTTCTGGGCTTCGGTAACTAAATGAAGCTCCTGATTTTTCAATCATTTTGAATTTTTCGCCCAATGCAAGGAGTTCGCCTTCTGCAGAAATACCTTCATTATAAATGATATCGAATTCTGTTTGCTTGAAAGGGGATGCGACTTTGTTTTTAACTACTTTTACTCGAGTACGTGCTCCCACTACGTCTTCACCTTTTTTGATCTGAGCAATTTTGCGGATATCGAGACGTACAGAGGTATAGAACTTGAGCGCTTTTCCTCCTGGGGTTGTTTCTGGATTACCAAACATTACCCCAATTTGCATACGAATCTGGTTGATGAAGATAACAATAGTATTTGATCGAGCAACAATAGCGGTAAGCTTTCGGAGTGCTTGCGACATAAGTCGCGCTTGTTTACCTACATGGTGAGCACCCATGTCGCCTTCAATTTCATCTTTTGGGGTAAGGGCTGCTACTGAGTCTACAACTACTACGTCAATTTTACCCGAACGAACCAGGGTTTCAGTAATTTCGAGTGCTTGTTCACCGTGGTCTGGTTGAGAAATAAGGAGTTCGTCGATATTTACTCCAAGCTTCTTGGCATATTCTGGATCCATAGCGTGTTCAGCATCGATAAACGCACACACACCACCAGCTTTTTGTGCTTCTGCAATAACGTGGAGTGTTAGGGTTGTTTTACCTGATGATTCTGGACCAAATATTTCTACGATTCGTCCACGTGGAATTCCACCTACTCCAAGAGCAAAGTCGAGCCCGATCGAACCAGTTGAAATAGAGCCGATGTCTACTTTAGGGGTTTCTCCGAGTTTCATGATGGCACCTTCACCAAATTTGGTTTGGATCATTTTAATGGTGTCACGAAGGTCATTGGTGTCTTTTGATACAGGTTTTTTCTTTGCCATAGGATGTAAGTAAATTAGTTTAATAGGATGATGTAAGTATAGCGATAAAAGATCAATTTTTCCTCTAGTGATTATCACTATGAACAGGAGTAACTGTATTCATAGTAAGAGTTTGAGGAGGGGTTTTTTCGGTAAGTACCACGGCGTAGTTTTGGTTTTTTGTTTTTCCAAATCGGTCAGCGCCTTGAATCATTACTAAATTATACCCTGGGTTAAGTACGAGTTTTTCATCGAATGATCCATCAGGGGATAGTGCAAGGTTCTTGCCATTTACAATGAGTTGTTGGGTAAACGAAGCAGTTCCTGAGATACGAATCATGGGTTCTTGAACCGTTCCACCATTAGTTAATGTTGCAACCGTAATGACAGGGCCATGAATAATAGGGTAGAGTTTACAACCAACAAATCCGAGTACTCCAAAAACAAAGATTCCTATGAGTCCTTTTTGAATCAATTGTTTTGTTTTTTCGGATGATGATGGTTGCATAGGGTTAATCGTCTCCTTCTTCTGAAGCTACTCGTTCAGCAATATCGTGATTTGAATAGGTAGGGGTCATGACTTCTCGAGGTTTAGCTCCGTCGGCCGGCCCGACAATGCCTCGTTCTTCTAATAGATCAATGAGGCGGGCCGCCCGCGAATACCCAACTTTCAACTTGCGTTGAATATAACTCGTGGACGCTTTACCTGCTTCCATAACTACTGCTTTAGCGTCTTCGTAGAGCTCGTCCTCATCGTCATCATCAACTGATGAAGAAGAAATCGAACGATCGTCATCGATAGTTTCACCAAGGCTAATTTCGTCAGGAAGGGAATTGTTGTGCTTCTTAATAAATGATACCACAGCTTTCACTTGGTCTTCACCTACGTTGGCACATTGCATACGTTCCGGCTTTGACATTCCTTCTCCTTGATAGAGCATGTCTCCTTTTCCGAGGAGTGATTCAGCACCTGGAGCATCCAAAATAGTACGTGAGTCAATTTGTGATGCCACCTGAAGGGCGAGTCGTGAAGGAATGTTTGCTTTAATAAGTCCTGTAATAACGTTTACCGATGGTCGCTGGGTTGAAAGTACGAGGTGAATACCAACGGCACGTGACATTTGCGCAAGGCGTACGATTCCTGATTCGAGTTCTCGAGGATACGCCTGCATAATGTCCGCCAATTCATCGATAAATACTACAATGTACGGCATACGTTCTGGTGCTTTAGGATCGTCAGCAGGTACTTTTCCTGAACTTGCTTTAGCTAAATAAGGTTCAAGGATGTTTTTGTGGTACGACTGAATGTCTCGACATGTATGACTTTCAAGCAGGTCATAGCGTCGCTCCATTTCTTTGGCAGCCCATTTGAGTGCCAAGATTGCCTTTTTAGGTTCTTTGATAACTGGGGTCAATAGGTGAGGGATGTCGTTATAGAGGGTAAGTTCTACTCGTTTAGGGTCCACCATAATTAATCGTAGGTCTTCTGGTCCATTTCGATAAATCAATGAAAGGATCATATTATGTACTGTTACTGACTTACCTGAACCCGTGGTTCCTGCGATCAAGAGATGGGGCATTTTTGCTAAGTTGGCAAAATGTGACTTCCCAGTAACTCCTTTTCCGAGGGCGATAAGGAGCCTGTCGGGTGAATTCTCGAAGAGTTCTTCCTCGAGCAATGTTCCGAGTCCAACACTTGATTTGATACGGTTAGGGATTTCAATACCTACTAATGATTTACCAGGAATAGGGGCTTCAATACGAATAGGGTGGGCAGCAAGTGCAAGTGCAAGGTCAGATTTAAGTGCCACAATACGGGCTAATTTGATTCCTTCTGCAGGCTTTAAGGCGTAGCGAGTAACGGTCGGACCGATTGAAACTTCGTCCATTTCAACATCGATTCCGAAGTTAAGGAGGGTACGTTTAATTAAGTTTGCGTTCGCTTTGATGTCGCCTACCGATGGTTTACCTGATGATTTATTAAGAAGGTCAGTAGGAGGGTATTCGTAGGTTTCAGACATGAGTGCAGATCCTGACATCACGATTTCTTCTTCGGGTTCTGGTTGAGGTTTTGAGACAGCCTTAGTGAATTTTTCAACAAGCGATGGTTTTTCTTCTTCGTCCTCATCTTCTTCTATTTCTATAATTGCTTCGTCTTCATCGGCAAGTTCATCAAGGAGGATAGATTCACCAAACTCAACTGAGTCGGCAGACTGAACAGGTTCTTTTTTTGAAAAGAGGGTATGCAAGAAAGAGGGAATACGAAGTTCTTCGTTCAGGAGAACCATTACTGAAATGAGTGATAACGCACCGAGGATAATGGCAGCTGCATACACGTCAAAAATACCCACCATAACGTTTGCGATACCATATCCGACCAATCCACCACCACGTAGTGAAGGGGTAATAATTTGGATAAATCCAAGAGCTGAAAACCCAAGCAGGGTAGCACTAATATATTCAAGGATGGTCCAAGGATTTGGATAGCCACGGAATAGATGAATCGCATAGACAATAATCATTACTGGAATAAGCACAACGCCGAATCCAAAGAGTGCCTCAAATACAGTGTGGTACAAAAAATTACCTGCGACTCCAGCCACTCCAAAAGCACCCAGAATAATAATAAGCGCGATTACTAAGAGTATGATGGCAATAATGGAATATTTGATTTTTGGATCTAATGAAAAAGCGTCAGAACCAGTGATAAGGTCCTTAGAATTTTTTACAGATTCCGAGTTGGTACGAGACGCTTTTTTGATATCTTTTTTAGCCATGAAGTACCCCTAGTATACCAAGAAAAAGCTTTATAATACAAGGGTAAAAAAGAAATTTGCATTAACGACACAATCAGTATAGTATAGAAACTACATCCGAGACGGTGATGATATTAAAGACATATGAAAGGTCAAAACGACGTATCAAAACGACATGAAGAGGAAGGGTCTCAACCATTAAACGACATTCGAAAAGAAGTCTTGTTTTATAATGATATTTTTACTAATCCTCTAGAAAAGTCTTTTTTTGTTTATTCTCGCAAGATCGAGAAGATTGTCACAGCGCTCTACCTGGTTACCGATGTTATGGATGGGGAACTGCCGTTGACTCGATCGCTAAGGTCCGAATCACTTGACCTCCTAAATGCGTGTTATCAAATTCTTACTAGTACTGGAAAACTAGCACCCATTGAGATGACTCGAATATTGGTTCGACTCGAACACGTAACTTCACTTATTTCAATTGGAAGGATTGCACATCATATTTCAGAAATGAATGCACAGGTCCTCATTGGGGAGCTCCAAAAAGTAACACACTTGATTGCCTTAGACACCCAAGAACTTACTCAGAAATACACTTCATACCTCTACCCAAGAAATCATGGTGTCGAAACAGTTCAACCAGTCGTGTCACATGCAACTCTAGATGATGCCTCATTTGAAGAACTCGAGAAGACTAAAAAGCGACAAGGAGTTACAGGTAGACCAGTAAACGACATTAAAACGACATTAACGACATTCACATCAGAAGCTAAGAAATCAAGTGAACACAAAAAAGACATTGGTAATACTGTTGCAACAGTCAAAACGACATATAAAATAAGTGGAGGTGATCCTGATAGAAAACAGAGTATTCTCAACGTCATTAAATCGCATAAGAATGCATCTATGCAGGACATTCAAAAGTTTGTTACTGGGTGCAGTGATAAGACACTCCAGCGTGAACTCGTGAGCCTCATTGCTTCTGGGCAGATTCGTAAGATAGGGGACAAGCGATGGGCAACGTATCATGTCGTTTAACCTCTCCCGGTCAGCTGCGCTGACCACCCTCTCCTGATAAGGAGAGGGTCAGAGAAATCATGATGTTTGGGAAAATTTTATCCTTCCCCTGATAAGGGGAGGGTGAATCCCGAAGGGGGACGGGAGGGGTATTTGACAAAAAGTCTAAAAATTACCTAATTTTTATTAGGTAATTTTTTTGGTTGTGATTCGTCATCATTGATAGAAACAGAGTTGCGTGGATTTAAAGACACGCTATAATGTTTTCACTCCATAGAACATCATAAATAAATGGGTGTGGATAAGTACTAATCTGCTTGCCTTGCCTAGCTCGTTTGTGGTACTATGGTTCCGTGCTTGTGAATTTGTAAGACGGTTCGTAATCGAGTTACAACATTCTCGGAATCATTCATTGTTAACTCAATAGACATTTTTTTATTTATTTTGTTAACAGCAAAATCTTTCTCGTCTTAACAGAACACACCACTTATCTGTGTAGAATGCTATTCAAATAGTATTCTTCATATATATGTGGTGTGTTCTCACCGACGGGTGAGATACACTCCACATATTCTTTACAGAATATTGTAGAGATAATAAACAGTACACAATATGGTCTACCACTTAATAAGTCGACGGTAGATCGTGTACGAATCTTTTCTGGCTTAATTACCAGAAAGGATAATTGAAATTAATTTTAATTATGCAAAAGAAATTTTTCGCAGTAGCTACATTTGCACTTGCTTTCGCAGTTGCATTTTCAGCTAGTGCATATGATCTCGGTTCAACAACATTGAAACGAGGATCAACAGGTGCAGCAGTTGTTGAACTCCAAAAAGCTTTGAACGAAAAGAACGGAGCTGGACTTGCAACTGATGGATCTTTCGGACGAGGAACAGAATCAGCAGTTAAAGCTTTCCAAGCTTCAAAAAACTTGGGAGCTGACGGTAAAGCTGGAGCGTTAACAAAGGCAGCTTTGAACGCTTCTACTTCTACTACAACTACTACAACATCAACAGCAGGACTTTGTCCAAACGGAATGACACTTGCATCAAACTGCACAATGTCTCCTTCAACATCATGGGGGTCTTCTTCTTCAGCAGAAGGATACCTAGCTGATATTGCTTCAGATTCATCAAACCTTGTTTCAACAGTTTACGAATCTGAACAAGACAAAGTTGTTAACGGATTCCGTGCAACAGCTCGATTGGCAGACCAGAAGATTGAAAAAGTTACTGTAACATTGTTACAGACAAACGGATCAGCTTCAGTTAACCTTGCTAAATACGCTTCAAGTGTTTCACTTTGGAACGGATCTACAAAGTTAGCAACTATGTCAGTTGCTAATGCAGACCGATCAACTTCAACAGATCTTTACACATTCAACTTTACAGGATTGAGTTCAATCATTGCTAAAGATACAGCTGGACGATTCTACGTTTCAATCAATGCAAACGGAGCTCTCGATTCAGTTGATGCAACTAACGCTACATGGGTTGGTAAAATCACAGAAGTTCGTGCAACATCTCCAAACGGTGTTTACGTAACAACAAATGGTTCACCATTCCCACTTTCTAAGACATTTGGATTTGGTAAGTTCTCAGCTAACGGAGTTAAGGCAGAAGTTGCACTTGCATCTTCAAACCCAACTTCACAAACTGTAACAGTTAGTGAAACATCTAACACTAATGACAAAACTCTTTTGAAGTTCAAGATTACTGCTAAAAACACTTCTCTTACACTTCGAAAAGTTGGAATCAAGATCACTTCATCAGGAGCTGACCTTGAAGACATCATTAACACAGTTAAACTTTACCGAGACGCTACACAACTTGATAACAAATCAGGTGACGTAGTTGCGGCTTCAGCTATGGGGACATATGTATTTGACAACCTTTCAGGAACATCAATTGCATCAGGTTCTTCAGCTGAATTCTCAGTTTCTGTAGATCTTAAGAAGCAAGTAGGAAACTACACTTCTGGAGTTGCGCTTACAGCTGAATTTACAGATTTGACAAGTACAAACTTCTCAGTTCAAGATGCTAACGGTGATCAACTACAAGCTGGATCAACATACCGATCTGGATCAGCAGTTGGATCAGCTATGACTCTTCGAACAAAGGGAGTTTCAGCTACAGCTGGATCAGCTACAGCACCAGTTTCTTCTATTGGTAACTCTTCAACACAACAAGTTACATTCTCATTCCCATTGAATTTGATTGGATCTGGTGTTGATTACTATGTTCCAAAAGCAGCTCAATTGGTGACTACTGGTGCATCTATGCCAGGATCTGCAACAGCTTCTAAGGGTATCTACTTTGCTATCCAGAACCTTACAAGTAACGCATTCCTTTCATCTGCAGCAGCTAACGTTGATTCATCAGCAACTGTTTATGGTACAAACCCAGAACAATTGCTAGCTTCAAACACTGGTACAAATGCAACATTGAAAGTTACAATCAACGGAAACGGAACAGCAGCTTACTACAAGCTTTATGTTCTTGGATTCGCTGGAGCTGAATCTTTGAATGGAACATTGTCTACATACGCTGTTGACAATGCATCTGCATTCACAGTTACTTCAAACGGAGCAGTTCAATAATATTGAACCTAACTGTTAAAGTTTCAAAAAACCCCGCAAGGGGTTTTTTGTTTTTCCAAATATTTTCTATATAATGCCTGTATGGCACAACAAAAAATAACACAGAAATTGGATACGTCTTCGACGGTTTTAGAAAAAATAATACAGTGGGGAATGATAGTGATGCTGGCACTTATGCCGTTACTGTATTCAAATGGGCGCATAGCATCAGCGGTGACCTCAAAACAGTTTTTTATAATAGGATGTATCGACTTATTGGTCATTGTTTGGGTATGGTTACTTACTACTGATAGTCGGTATCGAATTACTGTTAAAAACGCGATATGGTTCATACCTGCGACGTTGTTTGTAAGTTCAATGACAGTAAGTACCTTTATAGGGGTTGATTTTTATACTTCATTTCTATCAACTATTGAACGAGGGGGTGGATTGTTGTTTATTTTGCACCTATATTTATTTGCACTTATGATCGCATCAGTGGTGCGAGCAAGGGGAATGGTGTTTATAAAATCATTGTTTCAGGCAATACTGTTCTCTGCGGTAGGTGTCGCAATACTCACTTTTTTCACCCGTGAAGCATTCGATATCGGTGTTGAATGGCTCAATGAAAGTGTGGGAGGTGCAACACTAGGGAATTCAACTATTGCCGGTTCTTATTTTGTATTCGCATTATTCGGTGCATTATTCCTGTGGATATCAGAAACTAAAGTATGGAAAAAAATACTCTATGGAATCGGTTTATTAATAATAGGAACATCACCAATAGTATTTAACGTTAAGGGTTTTTTCATAACAAAGACCGCTTGGGCAGAGGTATTCCACAACCCATTAGTAATCATTGGTCAGGCACGGGCAGCGGTAGTATCTATTATTATCGGTCTTATTATTGCTGTATTGGTTTATATCGTTGCAACACATCAGAAGAAGATAGTGAAAGGATTAGCATTAGCAGGGGTTGTAGTAATCCTTCTTGGAATTGGTTATTCAGGGTATCAGGTGTTACAGGACGGTTCACGTGTCCAACAGCTATTTATGGATAAAGTAGGTCAAAACCGTATTACTTTTTGGCACGAAGCGTTTGCAGGAATTCGCGAACGTCCATGGCTTGGATGGGGACCCGAAAACTTTAAAGTAGTACATCAAAAATATCTTGATCCAATCCTTGCAGGACCTGCTCGGAATGCAGAAATTTGGGTAGATAAACCCCATAATGCCCTTATTGAAACAGTAGTGACTCAAGGGTATATTGGACTTATTGCATACATTATTTTCATTAGTGCCTTATTTACCTGTGTTGTACGGTTAATGTATCTACGGGTCCTTGAACCTAAATACGGCGCAGTTTTTATTGGATTGTTGACTGCTTATCTGTTGCAGAATCAATTTGCATTTGACTCCATTATTTCACTGGTGTGTTTATGGTTACTGGTTGGTATCGTGTTAGGATATACTGATCAAACAGATACAAATCGAAAACCAATTGTTCCAGGTGTGATTATAAAAGGAATGGCTGCAATTATAACAGTGGCATGCATTGTGGTGTGGGTCTTTGCAGCGTATTTCCCATCACGAAAAATGATCGTCGCTAAAGAAGTATTTGATAGTCCTATGAATGTTCGACCCGAACAGTATGCTGATTTATTTACAGGACATGGGTCGTTGCAGTTTACTACTAATTTAGGAATGATGGTGTATACCCTTGCAGAATCATATTTGGCACAGCGTGCGGTAATTATGCAAAGTCCTCAATTGGTTGATGCAGCTTCGCATGAGGTGGACATGCTCCTTGACGCAATGGATTCTGTTGACTCCTATTCAGGGAAAGATTATAGATTTAAGGCTGCAGCTGCGATTTTTCAAGAAACTCAAGTAGCTATTACCCAGAAACTGGACGCAAAGCGGGTAGAGCGTATGAATCGCTATGCACAGGAAGCAATTGCTCTTTCGCCGACAAATCCATTTGGGTACATGATATATAGTAAAATATTACTCTATACTCAAAATATATCAGAAGCGCGAGTCATGATTGATAAGGCAATAGCTCTTAATCCTACGATTAAAGAGGCACATTTACAAAAAATTGCTTTTGAGCAAGCGTATGGTAATAGATCACAACAGCAGGCAGCAATTGCAGACCTTGCTCGATATTTTCCTGAAAGTGTAGACATGTATCGTAAATAAGGTAAAAACCTCGCGAAAGCGGGGTTTTTGTATGGTTGTTTGCTATACTGAATCATATGAAAGAACGAATTTTGAGATATGTTAGGTCAATTCCTCGTGCAATCCTAGGGGGTATTATTGGCGCAACTATTTTAGGAAGTGTGTTATTTACTACCACAGGAATTGTTTATAACTATATCAATTCTAAGGTACTGTTCATTCAAATTGGGTGTACTCTTATTATCGCATTAGGAATACTTATTGTTTCTTGGAAAGACGTCTGGTTATTCATTAAAAAAACACCCCTAGTACAAGCAATGCTTGGTTTTTTAGGGGTAACAGTCGTTGCGACAATGCTTGGACTTGATCCGGCATTGTCGTTTTATGGGCACTTTGAACGAGGGACTGGGTTATTATTAACACTTCTTACCATGATTGCTTCGTTGAGTGCGGTACTTATTACAAGTCGCTTTTCGTTAGTTCGACAGGCGATCTTATATCCGTTGGCATTAGCTGGAGGGCTTTTAGGTGTTACTACTTGGATAGGACTTACTGGCTTTAATATGCACTATTGGTATATCCTTGGTAAATCATCCGGGGGCGGGGGAACACTAGGAAATTCATCATTTGCGGGAACAGTGTTCATGATGACGTTCTTCATTACATTATATTTATTTTGCACTGCTTCATCTCTTAAAAAGAGACTTGCATTGTTAGTTATAGGTTTCTTTACATTAGTTAATCCGGTCATAATTTCACTTTCGTATTTTAAACCTCTCGCTGGAACCGTATTTGGGTTTATTGGTGATGCTCGAGGCGCGACTCTTTCGATAGTCCTTGGATTAATTGTGTTCATGAGCTTTTTAGCAACAACGAATCGGTACAAAGCAGTTCGTGTTGCTGGGTGGTCTACGATAGGGATTACGATCGCAGGGATTTTGATTGGAATGGTGATGTTGGCAACACCAGGTAATAAGGTACACGATTTCTTTGTTAAAACATCTGGCGCAGCACGATTCATGTACTGGAATATGGCGCTCAAGCAAACCAAAGACCATTTGTTTTTGGGTACAGGACCAGAAACATTTCGGTATGCTCATGAAAAATATTTCGATACACGACTACTTGCGCTCGGTGAACCATGGGCAGATAAGCCCCATAATAGCTATGTTGAAATAGTGATGTCGCTTGGGGTGCTCGGTTTAGCAATGTATATCATTATGATTGGAAGTATTATTTGGCTGGTACTTCAACTGCGTCATAATTCAAAGCATACTTTCTTCATTGCAACCGTGCTTGGTTTTTTAACGGCGTATTTGGTAAACAATAGTATTTTGTTTGACACGATGACCAGTACGTTATTATTTTTCATGATATTGGCATGGATTGCTTGGTATTGGTACAACGCACAATCTTATGAAAAGACGGTGGATAATCGAGGAGTTGTAGAATGGGGAACACGTATTGTGTTGGTAATTTTAGTAATAGTTCCTCTGTATGGAATCATCCATGGTGAAGCTATTAAACTCAGCACGGTCTGGAAAGAACTGTTTACAGAACCTCCGGCACGCATGGAACTCTATCAAGCAGGAGAGCTCGCTTCGCCCTATGGTGCTGGAATTTCATTTGCACAACGCGCTGATGATTACGGACAACGATATATGACCAATACTAAAATCCCTAAAGATGTCGCAATTAAAGACATTGAAGCGATTAATGCGACACTTATTGATACCATGTCGAAATATCCCGCAAACACCCAAAGTTACATAGCGCTCGGTAATTTAGCACTTGCACACATTATCCAATCAGGTACTGCAAGTCCATTATGGATTCAAGAACTTAAACTTGCGGAACAAGGAGTGACGTTATTATCGCCACAAAATCCTCGCGCTGCTTATTTTAAACAACAGGTAACTTTGTATGAAAAAAAATAGTTCAACGGTAAGTGTTATTATTCCAACTTATAATTCTGCTGCAACCCTCATGCGGGCTCTTGATAGTGTACTCGGTCAAACCTATAAACCACTTGAAATAATTGTCGTAGATGACGGTTCCACTGATGACACTAAAAAAATCTTAGAGTCATACATAAGTAATAGTTCTATTACTTATGTATATCAACAGAATGCTGGTTGTGGGCGTGCGCGAAATAATGGAATAACTTTGGCTCAAGGGGAATATATTGCACTCCTCGACGCCGATGATTTTTGGCATACTGAAAAGCTCGCTCGACAGATTGAAGTATTTAAAAATCATCCAGACACATTAGTGTGTTATACAGAAAGCTATATTGTGGATCCGTATCATAAGATTATTTGGGATTTAGTACGAACGATTCGTACACGGCCAAGGTCAGGATGGATTGCAAAATATTTTGTTATTAACAATATGGTACTTCCTTCAAGTACTCTTATTCCTAAAAGTGCCTTGATTGCCGTAGGGGGATTTTGTGAACAGTATAATTTGATGATGGTGGCTGATCTTGATATGTGGCTGAAATTAGCTTCTCGTGGGAAGTTTTACGCATGTAATACGCCGCTTACGTTTTATCAAACACGAGCACGTATTACCCAGGCTCAAATTAAAGAAAACCATCGTCAAGTACGAGAAGTGTTCAAGAGGGCGTTAATTCACGAATCATGGTCAGTGAAAGGATGGTATTTCCTTGGTTATGTAAAATCTTGGCTATTGTATCTAGTTCAGTCAATTAAGCTCGTGAACACAATTAAGCAAAAAATGATAAAATAAAACCATGATTACTGTTACGATACTTACCACAACTCATGCATCAACAGGTGGCGTAGAGCGCTTTGTAAGCTATTTGGAAAAAGAGCTTATTTTGCATGAATGTGCAGTGACCATAATTGCAAAACAAGATTTACGTCCTTGGCAACAGAAAATAATTGGACTCGCAAAATATGTAGCAAGTGATCAAATAGTACTAGGGTATTTTTTAGGGTGTGTAGCTATGCGAGGTACTAGTGATGTAGTTATTACTAATGGACTCCTCGGGTGGAATATTCGTAATAAAAAAGTTATTAATGTTCATCATGGTACGTTTATCAAAGGTGCGCTGCGTACTCGACACGACGATGTATGGATTAAATACATTATTAAACGTTACTGGTGGTCGTGGTTTGAGCAAAAAGCGGCTCGTGGTGCAACGGTATGTGCTGCAGTTTCAGAAGAAACACGACAGTCAGTGATGCACTATTACCGCGCAAAAAACGTGGTTACTATTCCTAATGCTATCGATACCGATTTATTTGTGCCCAACACTCAAGAAGTGGCACGAAAAAGTTTAGGACTTCCATTAGATAAGAAAATAGTGTTCTTCGCGAGCCGTCTTGGATCGCAGAAAGCAGGGCAATTAGTACTGGCAATTGCTCAGCATATTAAAAAAACACGTCCTAATGTAATAGTAGTAGGTGCAGTATTTGGACAACAGTTTTCACAAGAATCAGGTATTATTGGGCTCGATAATGGTTCGTATGATCGATTGGTGATGGCGTATAATGCGGCAGATGTATTTTTGCTTCCATCACGCCATGAAGGATCGTCGCTTGCACTGCTTGAATCAATGGCATGTGGACTACCTTTTTTAGCAAGTCCTGTCGGGTTAGTACCAGAACTCCTTGAGAAAAAATTATTTACCGAATGTATTGTGAGTGAACCAACTGTTGATGCTTATATGAATCATTTGAATAAACTCCTTGGGTTGTCGACTGACGATCAAATAATACTTGCACAACAACTCCGAACATATGTGGTTGAACATCATAATTTACAGCAGTTCGGAAATAATTATTTTTCACTCATTAAAACTATTACATCACTATGATTGACGTTATTATGCCAACTTATAATCGCGCACAAGCCCTTACGAAAGTAATGGATTCTTACCTGTCGCAAGATTTCCTTGGGAAAATTATTTTCGTAGATGATTGCAGTACGGATACCACTACAGAATATGTGGCAGGACTTGCACAACAATATCCTGGTAAAATTGTGTATCATCGCATGGATAAAAAATCTACATTACCTAATATTCGTAATGTAGGTATTCACCTTGCGACCAACGATTATATTTTTATGGGCGAAGACGACGTGTATTTACCTGAAGGTCATTTTAAAATCCTTCTTGAAAAAATGAATGAATACCAGGCTGACCTTATTTCAGGACGACGGGTAAACATGTTTGCGGATCAAGACCAAGTGCTGGCTAAAAAACTGGCAGACTTGGATCATCGTCCGGTGTTTGTAAACGTTCCATTCGAGGCATATTTTGAACGAGTAGTTGATAAGGCTCAATCAGTAAATCGATTGCATTCAAATATGCTCATGAAACGCTCAGTATTCGATAAAGTACAATACGATCCGTGGTATGGAGGAAACGCATTTCGAGAAGAAACAGACTTTTTTCTACGAGTCTGGGATGCTGGATTCACACTGTGGCTTATTCCAGATACCTTGTCATATCATATGAAAAACACTGCAGTAAACCAGACTGGGGGATCACGAAAAAAACGATGGGTCTACGAATGGCAAGTTTGGAAAAACACTGCGCATTTATTTATAAAAAACAAAAAAATATTTACTGAAAAATTACATTCGGGCAATATTTATTGGTATTTAGTACGTTGTTTAATTGCTCGATATACCTACGGACTTTTTAGATTTATTGAACAACAGATTCATAGAAAAAAATATGCACAAACGTAAAGTACTTGTCGCGTTGTTCCGGTTGCCGTATCCAGCAACTGATGGAACACGATTTAAAATTCTCCATAACCTCGTATCAGGCCTTAAAAAAGAATTTGAGGTGGAGTTTTTTGTGGTGAATATTAAATCGTACACCCAATCTGATATTGACCATTTGGAGCAAAATTATGGAAAGGTGCACGTGTTCCATAGATCGAAATTAGCGTATCTGTTTAATGCGTTTCCTGCGCTATACAACGGATTACCGCTTCAGGCCCAAGCGTTTCACTTTAAGGGTGCACAAAAATGGCTTGATGTGCATATTGACGATTATGATGCGGTATATATTCACGAGATTCGTATGACTGAATTTTTTATTAATTATTCAGATGTACAGAAGCAGAAATTCTTGGTTGATTTCAACGACGCTATTTCTATGAACTATCAAGCAGGAGTTCAGAAAATGAATGTCTTTAAAAAGTTATTTTATACCTGGGAAGGGAATCGGGTTGCGCGCTATGAATCACAAGTGCTTACCACGTTTAACCATTTCAGTATTGTTTCGGAGGTAGATAAAAAATATCTACTCAATGCGCCAGCGTATCATGGTTCTAAAAATCTTGATTTTTCAGTAGTAAATCACGGAGCTCCTATTCCGAGCGAGGTTGCAACCTGTGACCAACATAAAATATTTTTTATGGGTAGTTTGGATTACGAACCAAATCGTGATGCGGTGCGCTACTTGATTGAAACTATCTGGCCTCAACTGAGTGTAAAAATTCCTGAAGTAGAACTCGTTATTATTGGTGGGGGAACTATTCCTGAATCGTATAAGCATATTCCAAGAATTATTTTTTCTGGATTCGTACCCAATGTCTTCGAAGTGGTGCGTCATTGTAAAGCGTTGGTTGCCCCTATTCGATTTGCGGGAGGGACTCCTTCAAAAATTATTGAAGCAATGGGGTATGGTATTCCAGTAGTAACAACACCACAAGGCGCCGCGGGTATTTCTGGAATCGAACCAGGCAACAACATTATTACTGTTTCAGAACAGGATGTGGATGCTTGGGTAGAAATCATTAACAAATTAATACAGGATTCGAACTATTTGAATGCTATTGCTCGCAAGGGGAGACTATTAGTAGAAGAACGGTATTCCCAGCAAGCCGCCGAACAAGTATTCTGTAATCGCTTAAAAGAAGTCGCTGACAGTATTCATACTCTATAACTAATATGGAATTCCTCACTCAAACAAAACAATATATCCGTAATCAGTTTCCAAGTCTTTTTACTGTTTTAAAAAAGCTGCGTAATGTTCCTGGGTTGGCGCACATGAATGCATTAGCGTCACCGATTACGGAACGATTTGATGCTTCAAAAGAAGACGATGCGTATTTTAAAAAATACATGGATGAAGTAATTCGTACTATTAATTCATTACCGCATGCAGGTGAACTGCTTGATATTGGGTGCGGCCATGGATTCGCAACACAGATGCTCGCGGAACTGCCTCGAGTTACTAACGTGGTTGCACTGGATAAAGTACCGCGTGATTACTTTCACTATCTCGATAATCCAAAAATTACTTTTTATTCAGAAGACATTACTTCATTCGATTTTTCACCATGGGTAGATCGCTTTGATGCGGTCGTGAGTACAGAATTTGTTGAACATATTTCTGAACATGATGGGGAAGTGTTAGTACAAAACGTGTTTAAGGTAGTAAAACCAGGAGGATATTTTATTGGTTCTACACCGCTTAATCCGACTCAAGATAATCTCTTTACTCATAATCCATTTCATATTCGTGAATATCAGCCAAGTGTATTCAAGAAAATACTTGAACAGGTTGGATTTCGCACTATTGTAATTAAGGAGCTTGGTGATTGTTTTGTTTGGATAGCACAAAAATAATCGTATATACAAAATCGCCCTACGGGGCGACTTTGTATTAATTACGAAATAGATGGTTTCGTAATTTGAATCCAGTAATTAAGGTAATAGTGGTGAGTCCAACAACACTTGCAATAGCGGCGCCAACACCTTGGTAATGAGGAATCAAGAGTACGTCAAGTGCAATATTTACGACAACGCCTACAATGTTTGCGATAACAAATTGTTTTTGTTTGTCGAGCGCGAGAACGACGTTGTTGAGAATACTCAAGATAAATACAGGAATATAAGACAGTGCAAGAATGGTCAGAATAGGTGCGCCTACTACGAATGAATAACCAAAAAGAATATTCATGATCGGTACTGACCCAAGAATCATAATGGTCATCAATGGAACCGCTAGAACCAACATGAGTATGAGCGATTTTCTAATAGCGCTCATGATATCTGATTGGTCTTGTGTTTTTTGTACGAGTGTCGGGAAGGTACTTGTTGCAAATAGTGATGCAAGAATATAAAACATTTGAACAATACGACTCGCAGCAGCATAGAGTCCCACATCAGTAGTGGTTCCGTAATATCCTAAAAATAAGGTATCAGTATTAAAAATGAGTACGTTTGATATTGCAAGTACGGTAAACGGCCATGCAGCAAAGAATATTTCGTTGAGCAGTTTTCGAGAAAACGTTTTACGAATATTGGGAAGGTAGTTACGAATAACAAAAAACATAATACTCGTCCCGATAAAGCTCCCTAATGCATATCCCCAAGCTAGTGAAAGTGGGGTAGGTGATACCATCATAAAGCTAATCCCAAAAATTACTATCAAGGTATTGGTAATAATTTGGACTTTCGCGTCGACATGCATACGTTGTTCAGCACGGGTAATAGAGAAGAAGAGCGCGCGCAGTGCATCACAAAACATAAGGAACGCAATTACGGGAATGATGACTCGTGACGCAGGAATAGTGCTTACCAATGGGCCAATACCAATAAAAAATAGTAATGCAACAACACCGAGTATTATTTTTAATACGAGTGCGGTTCCAAAAATAATATGTTTATCGTGTTCATTTTTTGCAAAGCTACGGGTTACAAATGTGGCAATACCTGCGTCTTCAAAAAAAGTAAGGAATCCTCCAAGTGCGATGGCGTAACTAAAAACCCCAAGTCCGGAAACGCCGAGCATGCGGGCTGCAACAATTCCAAGACCTCCACGCGCGATGCGGCTTCCTATTTCAGCAAGAGACAGCCAAATAGTGTTACGGAGTATAGTTTTTTTGGTGGTACTCACGTTTGAGAGAAATTCTCGAGTCTTTTGAATCATATGATGTATTGTACTTATTTTACGTATATTTTCCAAGGAATTATTTATAGTTACTTGAATAGTTCTTATATATTTCTTGAGGGCTCATTTGGTTTACTAGGGGAAACTAAAAATAAAATATATGAAACAAAAATTAATCGACAACATTATTTCGGTAATATTGGTAATTATTTTCCAGTGTACTCTGTGGTGTGTAACTCATGCGCAAGGGGTTGGTATTGGAACTGCAAACCCTCAAGCAAAGTTACATGTTGCCGGCACGGTACGTATTGATACTGCGACACGAGTAACAACCACGAAAGACCTTGCAACACTAGATTCGCTCGGGGTAGTGCACCGTTTTTCTATTGATTCAATTAAAAAACAAACAGCCCAAACGTTCTATTATCAAGAAGTAAACCCAATTGCTACAAATACTTCGGTTGCGTATCAAACGCGCGTAAGTCTGAGTCTGCCACCGGGAACTTATTTATTATGTGCCTATGCTGAAATAATGAACTCGGTATATGATGCCGGGGTTCGTATGTGGCTCCTTGAAGGTTCTGTTGATTTGGCGTACGCTATTGCGTATTCAAACACGAGTACGTTTGGGTCATGGTCCGTATTTAGAATGGTGAGTCCGACAGTAACCACAACGTATGGGCTTGGATATTCTTCATGGCCTGGCAATACTACTTCGTCTATTAGGAGAGCTCGTATGTATGCTATTAAATTACAGTAATTTCAACCCTCTTGCGCAAGCAGGGGGGTTCTTGACTTTTTAAAGAAATAAGCTACTATACAAGGACTGTACACCAAAGACAGTGGCGGTCATTAGGCACAAGCTTAAGACTTAATCATGCTACCGAGGTCGAATGCTCGATACTCATGGGTACAATTTTATAAGATAATATTTTTTCTATGGCACTTACCAAACAGAGAAAAGTTGAACTCTTGAATGATTTTGAAATGATCACCAAGAATGCCAACTCTATTGTATTTGTACACACCCGCGGACTTTCTGTGGCTGATACAAACACATTACGAAATGCATTGCATGCAGCAGGAGCTTCATTCAAAGTGGTGAAAAAAACACTTTTGAAGCGAGCGCTTGTTTCAGCAGGTATTAGTGGAGACATGCCATCAATGGACGGAGAAATTGCAGTAGCATATTCATCTGACCTTACAGCACCAGCTCGAGAAGTATGGAACTTCCTTAAGAAATTCGAATCCAAAGTAGAAATGACTGGAGGAGTTTTCGAAGGACGATTCATGGATAAGGCAGAAATTACAGCAATTGCTACAATTCCTCCTACGCCAGTACTTCGTGGAATGTTCGTTAACGTTATTAATTCTCCAATTCAAGGACTTGTATTGGCACTTAATGCGATCGCAGAAAAAAAGTCTGCATAATTATTTAATTATTTAATCTAAAAATATATGGAAGCAAACAACAATGTTGAAATCCCAGCAAAATTTGCAGCTGTGGTTAAAGCAATCGAAGAAATGTCAGTACTCGATTTGAACGAATTGGTAAAATTATTCGAAGTTAAATTCGGAGTTTCTGCAGCCGCAGTAGCCGTTGCAGGTCCTGCAGCCGCCGCAGCTGAAGAAAAATCAGAATTTACCGTAGTACTTACTTCAGACGGAGGAGCTAAAATCCCTGTTATGAAAGAAGTGAAAGAAGCTCTTGGACTTGGACTTAAAGAAGCGAAAGACCTTGTAGACAACCTTCCAGCAACTTTGAAAGAAGGAATGAAGAAGGAAGACGCTGAAGCACTCAAGAAGAAACTTGAAGATGCTGGAGCTAAAGTTGAATTAAAATAAGCTTTATTTCACCACAAAAAAGGCCCCTTGGGGACTTTTTTTGTTTTCCTAAATTCCTGTATAATGCGCATATATGAAACAGATAGACATCCTCGGTAAGCTTTTCGGGTCAGGAACTCGCGTAAAACTCCTTAAATTTTTCTTACTCAACCAGGATACTGGTTTTGCGGTTGCCGATATTGCGGCACGTCTTCGCGTTAAACCGCCGCTTATTCGTTCAGAAATGAAGGATTTTGTCGCTATTGGATTTGTTAAACCTAAAGTAGTTATTACTACGGTGCAAGGTGCTCGTAAAACAAGTAAGAAAAAAAGCAATGGATTTATCGCTAATAAGGATTTTGGTCTCACACAACCGCTCCGTGATCTATTAATTGATTCAGGAGGAATGCATATTTCAGATATTGGAGCTCGATTTGCTGGAACAGGAAAAATTACTTTATTCGTCGTGAGTGGAATATTTATGCATGATAATGATCGCATGGCTGACCTTATGATTGTAGGGGATCGCCTCGACCGTAAAATGATCGAAGGCGAGATAAAAAAACTCGAATCAGAAGTAGGTAAGGAATTGCGCTACGCGTTGTTTGATACTGAAGAATTCATGTACCGCCTCAAGATGTATGATAAATTACTCCGTGATGTCCTTGATTATCCTCACGAAAAAATCGTAAATAAAATTGACCATCCAGAATTACGCAAATAGGGCAGAGCCCTTTTTGGTTACTTGATTTTTATTGGGAATTATGGTGAAATGATTATCAATAAAAACGGATGATATGCTCTTTTTTCAACCAAAACCAGTTGTGGCCCATTCAGAATGGAAGCTGTGGCGAACGATTATTCTGGGTCAGCACGCAAATAATCAGGCATTATTTAATGCATTACGTAAATCAGGGTACGCAAACTACTTGTGGACCGATGATATTATAAGCAAGTTACAAGTAGTACCTGAGCCTCGCACAAAAGAACTATTCTTGGTGAGGCCTCGTGATTTAGGAATTACGTACGGGTGTGATTATCCTGATTTTCGCACTGAAGCAGTGCGGGCCGGTTTTAAAATGGTGCCGACAGAAACAGTGGGGCAGTTGCGCCTTGATTACAATGATCAGCCGCTTGATGAGCGCATTCATATGGGTACGGTGACATTTCCTTTTAAAGGAAGACAACGAGCTATTTTTTGTTTAGTTCATACTAATCAAGGGAAGCAGATTGTAATCCGTGAGCCAGGTGAATACTATCAACCTGATGAAAAGTTTGTATTTTGTAGATAATTATTGAAACCTTGCAAGAGCAGGGTTTTTTTATTATGGCAAGTTGCACCTTTTTTTACTTGGGTGGTATAATACTTAAGATACGCATCACCTGTTCGGGGTACTTGCTATCATCTATAAGGTAAATCATTAATTTTCTATTTATGTTAGCTGTTCAACAAGGACAAGTATTTCTCGGAGTACTTCAATCATTCTGGGTGGGACTCTACAGTTTCCTTCCAAGTGTGATCCTCGCAATTATTCTCTTCATTATTGGTGTAGTTATTGCCGGATTCATCGGAAAGGCTATTGCTCATGTTATTAATTTGACTAAAGTAAACGGTCTCCTTGATCGAACTGCTTTAAAAGAAATTGTTAACAAGGCAGGATTTCATTTGAATATTGGTGGACTTATTGGATGGTTGGTACAATGGTTATTAATCCTTGCTTTCTTGGTAGGGGCATTGAACCTCCTCGGGTTATCAGATGTTAATGTGTTCTTGCAACAAATTGTATTGTTCTACTTGCCACGAGTAATCGTAGCAGTACTTATTGTTGTTGTAGGTTCAGTATTAGCAGAAGCTGCTTCAAAAGCAGTTACTGGATCAGCAAAAGTTGCAAATGTATCATCAGCAAACCTTGCTGGATCAATTGCAAAATGGGCTATCTGGATTACTACTATCCTCTTTGGACTTAATCAATTGGGAATTGGAGCTGACCTTATCCAAACTCTTTGGATGGGAATTGTAGTTGCACTTGCACTTGCGATTGGGCTTTCATTTGGATTGGGAGGTAAAGACCATGCTTCAAAAGTACTTGATAAAGTATCTGACATGATCTCACACCGATAATCTTCAAAAACCGCTGCGGCGGTTTTTGTTTTATTATGAAAGTGATATAATAACGAGGTAGGAATACAGATATTGACATATATATCATTATATGATATAATATAAGTATTATTTAATCTAACTCAATTCACATTTATATGTTTAATCTTGATAAAGCAAAGAAAAACTTAAAGAACACGGTTATGGCAACGGTTACAGCTGTCACTATGGCTGCTCCAGCATTTGGTGCGGAAAGTAAGGCTGCACCAATTAAAGACGAAGCAAAAATTGAAGCCACTGCACAAACCCCAGAAGAGATAGAAGCTGCAAAAATGGAGAAGGCGCGCTTGGAAAAAATAGCAAACCTTGAAGCAAAAGTTGCACAGTTAAACGCACATATGGCAAAAATTCAAGACCATATGGAAAAAGTTCAAGATGATTTCGACGCTGCTCTTTCACAAGCAATTGCGTTTAATGGAGGTAAGCATCTTTCAAAGCTTGATCTTGGCTCAGTAGGAGACACTGCAATATCAATGGCTCGACTTCAAGTTGGAAAACATAATTTGATGAATGATAACGCACTGAATGGTCTTTCAGGAGTACTTCTTTCAGGAGAAGGCCGATTCGGAAAACAGATGAAAGATTTACTTAAGGTTCAAAATGGCCAAATTGGTTCAACAGTTGCAATGAATGGAGAAAAAATGTCTCCTGATCTTGCACTCCGTCAAAAGATCGGTGCTGACCCACGGATAATTATTCAAGATGCGCTTGAATTTGCTACAGTTGAACATCAGAAAAACCTAGCACAACAAGAACTTGATAAACTCATGCAAGACGTTACTGGATTAATTGCTTCGAACTAATCGTAAATGATTCAAAAAAACACCCTAAAAAGGGTGTTTTTTTGATGCGAAACCAGAATTCTTAAAAGTCTCCGTTATCCCCAAGAATAAAGGGGGATTAGGGTGTTGACTTTATTTTTCGTTAGTATATACTACCCCTCGTCTCACAAATTTTCTACCTTCTTGGTCTGATCAAATGTGGGAGACAGATCATTGTCAACTTCATGCGTTGCCCGAAGCATTTATTGAGGTATTTTTTCTCTATGAAAATTTAGAAAAAATATTTACGTTATCCCGCTTCGGAGCACGATTGAGAAATAATACAGGCGAATTTTGCACAAGTGCAGAATTCAAGTATTTTTTACCAAGCAAATAAAAGAACAGTTCTAAAAAAAATTTAGAACAACCCGCCTCATCGGCGGGTGAAAAAGTCTCCGCCGGAAAGGCGGAGCAAAATAAAAAGTCCTTTCTATAATGGTTATAGAAAGGCGAACACACAAAGATGTGTTTACTTGTGATTTTTAGATTTCCTAATAGGAGTCTAAGGGCGTAGTAGTGGATGCCTTGGTTCATGGAAGCGATGAAGGACGCGACAGCCTGCGATAAGGTTCGGGGAGCTGGCAATAAGCTTTGATCCGGACATTTCCGAATGAGGAAACTCATTGGGGGTTATACCCCAATATCTGACAGCTGTCAGATGCTAACCTAGGGAAGTGAAACATCTCAGTACCTAGAGGAATAGAAAACAATAGTTATTTCCTGAGTAGCGGCGAGCGAAACGGAAGGAGCCCAAACCAAGTTGATCGCGTAGTGTTTGATAGATTTATTTATCGAAACCTACGCGATACATTTGGGGTTATAAGACGAGAACGTCATTTAGTTGAGAAGAGTTACAAATTCATGTGTTAGATTAAGTATCTGGGAAGATACGGCATAGAGGGTGATACCCCCTTGATCGAAAACGCTATGAACTCTTTTGTTCACGCTCTTGAGTACTTCGAGACACGAATAGCTCGGAGGAATTTGCCGGAACTAACCGGTAAGGCTAAATATTCCATGAGACCGATAGTGAACTAGTACCGTGAGGGAAAGGTGAAAAGAACCCCGGAGAGGGGAGTGAAATAGATCTGAAACCCTACGCCTACAAGGAGTCGGAGCGGCAATTTATTGTCCGTCACGGCGTGCCTATTGAAGAATGAGCCAACGAGTTATAGCATGCGGCAGGCTAAGCGCTTTAAATGCGTGGAGCCACAGCGAAAGCGAGTCTGAATAGGGCGAAATTTATGTCGTATGCTATAGACCCGAAGCCAGGTGATCTACCC
The DNA here is from genome assembly GCA_037144045.1 of bacterium. GTDB lineage: Bacteria > Patescibacteriota > Minisyncoccia > Phycocordibacterales > UBA1006 > CAIXMG01. The sequence continues at coordinate 60,547 of JBAWXN010000003.1, forward strand.
ATGGACAGGTTGAAGTTCCGCGAAAGCGGAATGGAGGACCGAACCAATAAGCCGTGCAATACTTTTGGATGATCTGTGGGTTGGAGTGAAAAGCTAATCGAACCTGGTAATAGCTGGTTCTCTCCGAAACAGCTTTTGGGCTGGCGTCGAGCGTTCCCTTTGGGGGTAGAGCACTGGATGGTCTTGACAGGGAGCAATCTCGCAAGACCTACCAAACTCCGAATACCAAAGGCCACAGCTCGGCAGTTAGACAGTGGGGGCGAAGCTCCACGAGTCAAAACGGAAACAGCCGTAGATCTCAAATTAAGGTCCCTAAATTCATGTTAAGTACACTTAAGGAGGTTAGATTTCTTCGACAATGAGGATGTTGGCTTAGAAGCAGCCATCATTTAAAGAAAGCGTAACAGCTCACTCATCAAGAGATCTAGCGCCGCAAATAATCGGGGTTAAACATGATACCGAAGTTGAGGATGCATTATTCCCTCGGGAGTAATGCGTGGTAGGAGAGTATTCGCATCTGCGATGAAGCCGAAGGCGTGAGCCACGGTGGAGCGTTGCGAAGCAAGAATGTTGGCACAAGTAACCACAAGACACGTGAAATCCGTGTCCGCCGAAAAGTCAAGGTTTCCTATTCAATGTCAATCAGAGTAGGGTTAGTCGGGCCTAAGGTAATGGCGATAGCCGGAACCGATGGACACATGGTTAATATTCCATGACTTCTCATAGGGCGATGGAGAGACGGAGAAAACAAGCATATGCGCATTATTGGATTTGCGTTCGTGCATCGAGGTTCGTAGCTTAGGAAAATCCGGGCTACATAAGAACCGTGGTGAGCGAAAATTTTTGGCTTCGGCCTGAGAAATATATGTGAAGAGTCTTCCGAGAAAATCTTCTAGCTTAACCTATGAGAAACCGTACCGCAAACCGACACAGGTGACTAGCTCGAGTAGAGTAAGGCGAACGAGTGAGGGATCCTCAAGGAACTCGGCAAAAAAGCGGCCGTAACTTCGGAATAAGGCCTGCCTCTTGCAAAAGAGGCCGCAGCGAAAGTCTCCCTGGCGACTGTTTATCAAAAACACAGCTCCCTGCTAAATCGTAAGATGATGTATAGGGGGTGACACCTGACCAATGCCAGAAGGTTAAATAATGGCGGTGCGATTATATCAAGCTGACTGTTATAAGCCCTGGTGAATGTCGGCCGTAACTATAACGGTCCTAAGGTAGCGAAATACCTTGTCGGGTAAGTTCCGACGCGCACGAATGGTGTAACGACTGGGGAACTGTCTCGAGGATTTGCTCGGTGAAAATACAATACCGGTGAAGATGCCGGTTACCTGCAGTTAGACGAAAAGACCCCGGAAGCTTTACTATAGCTTTACATTGGGCATATTTTTTTATTGCGTAGCATAGGTGGGAGAGGTTATGTACACGATCTTGGTTGTGTAATACTCAACAGTGAAATACCACTCTGTAACGAGATATGTCCTAACTTGGTCGAAAAAACGATCAAAGACAGTGTATGGTGGGTAGTTTGTTTGGGGCGAATCCCTCCTAAAGAGTAACGGAGGGGCCTACAAAGGTTATCTAGGCGTGAATGGAAACCATGCCGATAGTGTAATGGCACAAGATAGCTTGACTGCAAGTCGTACATGACGAGCAGGTGCGAAAGCAGAGCATAGTGAACCGACTTTAGCCTTTAGACGGCGAAGAAGATCAACGGATAAAAGCTACTCCGGGGATAACAGGCTAGTTTCGCCCGAGCGTCCACAGCGACGGCGAAGTTCGGCACCTCGATGTCGGCTCATCATATCCTGGGGCTGGAGAAGGTCCCAAGGGTTTGGCTGTTCGCCAATTAAAATGATACGCGAGCTGGGTTCAGACCGTTAAGTGTTTTTCATGATAACTCCTGTTGTCGCGAAGAGCATTTTACAGTCTGAATCCACGAGGACACAACTGTTAAAACCAAAAGGTACACGCCTTTTCAAAACGTGATGTTATAAGTTTTTTCGTTTAATAAAAAGTCTTTAAACTGGTGTATAGAAATATGCCAAGAATAAAGCAAAAAGATAGAAATTAAATCTATTATTATTTGTGAATTTCATAGAGGAAAATTTCCTCATGTTCTTTAAGACCTCACCGAGGCATTGCGAGAGTAATCTCAGGGTGACCGAGTATATATGTACGCAAATAACACTTCGGTGTTACTAGGTCAAAATGTCGGGTCTCAGGTCTGCGTACGCACACCTGAAAACTTAAATTGGTCGTGTGGCCGAGTGGCTAGGCACAGGTCTGCAAAACCTGGTACGAAGGTTCGAATCCTTCTGTGACCTCGAGTAGTAAGCATTATTTAAATGCTTACCTCTTCTATGAAATTCATAAATATACAATAGGTTTAAAAGTAGTATCAACCAATAATTGCGGCGGTCTCATATGGTGACATATGAAGACATGTTCAACTTATATCGGTGAAATCCCACTCGTAACAAACGAAGGACGACCCCGAGGGAATTCCAAGAGTAATCAAGGATGCCCGTAGAGACTAAATGTTGAAAATCTCATTGAGATTAAGTTATAGTCCATTGCTTACAGTAATGTAAGAAAACAAGCGCAAGACAGGTTGGTCTCCTATCTACTGCAGGCGTCGATTTTTGAGAAGATTTGTCCCTAGTACGAGAGGACCGGGATGAACTGACCTCTGGTCTACCAGCTGTACTGCCAAGTGCACCGCTGGGTAGCTATGTCGGGAATGGATAACCTCTGAAAGCATCTAAGAGGGAAGCCAGCTTCAAGATAAGAAATCATAGGACCGTGAAAGATGATCACGTTGATAGGCTTTAGATGGAAGCACAGTAATGTGTTGAGTCGAGAAGTACTAATTGTCCATATCCTATTAGGAAATCTGAAAAGCACCATTTGCAAAAATGAATGCTTGGATGAATTTCCGCAAGGAAATCACCAAATGTTAAACACATTTTTGTGTGAAGTGTATAAAATACTAGCTTGTATTATTTCAAAAAATTAAGTTCTCAGTTCTGGTGATTTGGTACGGTGGTCACACCTCTTCCCATTTCGAACAGAGTCGTTAAGCACCAGTACACCAATGGTACTCCTTCGGGGGAAGAGTAGGTGTCGCCAGAACCGAGAACTTAATTTATCCGCCGAAGAGGCGGGTTAATCAATCGAAGCATGAAGTTGACAATGATCTGCCGTAAGGTAGTTCAAAAAATACCCGCAAGGGTATTTTTTGTTATGTATTTTTGCTATACTGCAATTATATGGACTGGTCTACACGTAGAAAAATGGGGTGCTTTTCTTTTGTGGGAATTATTATCGCAATAGTTCTTGCGTATTTTGTGTACATCTTTTTTATTAAAACAACTCCTACTTGTTTCGATGGGGTTCAAAACCAGGACGAACGAGGTATCGATTGTGGTGGTATCTGTACATTAGTGTGTACTGCTGACGCGAAAACAATTGTCCCTATTTGGTCTCGTGTATTTAATACCGCCGGGGATGTTCATAGTGTTGTTGCATATGTAGAAAATCAAAATATTACCGCCGGTGTGAAAAAGATTGGATATGAATTTAGAATCTACGACGATCAAAATATCCTCGCAGGGGAACCTATCTCAGGTACTACTTTTATAGGTCCAAATGATAAAACGGCGATATTTGCATCGCCAATTAAAACAGGAAATAGAATCCCAAAAAATGTATTCTTTAAATTTACCACCGCACCAGAATGGATTACTACCTCTGAACGATATAACACGCCACAGCTTAACACAGCAAACGCAGTGTTAACTGATGAAAAAACAGTACCAAAGATTTCAGCTGACGTTATTAATAATACCTTGTATGACTATAAAGATATTCAGGTTGTAGTAATTTTGTATGGTGCTGATGGGAATGCGGTAAATGCAAGTCAGACGTATATTGATACTCTTCCAGAACAAACAACTCAAAAAGTATACTTCACTTGGCCAAAACCTTTCGAGGTTCCTATTACTCGTATCGAAATCATTCCTCGATTAAATCCATTTGTTCAGAATCAATAATATGTTTGCACGCATTATTAAAAACATAGATTGGGTACTGGTGGCTTTTATGATACCAATTTTACTTGCAGGGGTTGTGACCATGTCTTCATTTTCAGGAGCAACCACTTATTTTGTTAAGCAGAGTATTTGGATTGGAATTGCTTTCCTTGCGTTCTTTTTCTTAGCAAGTATTGATGCGCAAGTATTTAAAAAAACAAATACCCTAGTGGGGCTATTTTTAGGTGGGATTGCAGTGCTTCTTATTGTTTTTGTTATTGGGCACACCGCAAAAGGTGCTACGAGTTGGCTTTCATTCGGAGGATTTTCACTTCAGCCAGCTGATCCCATGAAACTCATCCTTATTCTAGTACTTGCAAAATACTTGTCACGTCGACATATTGAAATTGCAAATATTAAACATATTTTTATTACGGGTGCGTATTTCTTCGTCCCTTTTCTACTGGTGTTTTTCCAGCCAGACCTCGGCTCTGCCCTTATTTTCGGGGCTATTTGGCTTGGAATTATGTTGGTATCGGGTATTTCTAAAAAACACCTTGCCGTTTTATTTTCCATAGGACTTATTTCATTTGCTGGGCTCTGGTTGTTTGTACTCAAGCCGTATCAAAAAGCGCGTATTGAAAACTTTGTAAACCCCATGAATGATATTCGTAAGACAGGATATAATGTATATCAATCAGTTATTGCTGTGGGCTCAGGTCAGGTTCTTGGTAAAGGGGTAGGATATGGAACGCAGTCGCGACTTAACTTTCTACCAGAATATAAAACCGACTTTATTTTTGCAGCATTTGCAGAAGAGTGGGGATTTATTGGTGCAGGTATTATTATTTTCTGTTATGGAATGGTCATTTGGCGTATTTTACGCATCGGGAAACTGGGGTCTTCTAACTTTGAGATTTTATACACGCTCGGGGTAGCAATATTCTTCATGAGTCATATTATTATTAATATGGGAATGAATATTGGTATCATGCCTGTTACGGGGATTGCGCTACCCTTTATGAGCTATGGTGGATCACATTTACTCACTGAATTTGCGTGTTTGGGAATTTTAATGAGTATGCGGGGTTATAACCGTTCAATGCATCGTGATGAAACTAAAAACGAATTTCTAGGTATGTAATCATATGAATCTGCAATTATTTTTCTTACTCTATAATCTTACCGGACAGAACACGGTCTTCGATCGTATTGTTTTTTGGGTCGCAGAATACGGTGATAGTTGTATGATTGCTATAATAGGGATCGCACTCATTTTATTTTTTGTCCATGATAAAGACTGGAAACGGAGACGTTGGATTGATTGGGTAAAAGAAGTCCTAATAATAGGTGTTTCAGTCGTATTACCATGGTTAGTAACACTACTCCTTAAAGTACTCGTGCATGCACCGCGACCGTTCGTTACTTTTACACAAGTACACCCACTGGTTACAGAAACGCCCTATTCCTCGTTTCCATCAGGACATGCGACCGTGTTTTTTGCACTCGCTATGACGACATATTTATACCATAAGCGCCTTGGGTATTTTTTCTTTGGCTGTGCACTACTTATTGCAATATCTCGAGTTATTTCCGGGGTACATTATCCAATAGATATTTTGGTGGGGACTGGTATTGGAATTTCCATTGCCTATTTGTCAACTATCTTTTTACGGAAAAACGAGTAATATAAGGGTATATGTGGAAAAAACGAATCGGAGCATTAGTATTATTAGTAATTGCCGTAGGGATCGGTTATTTTGTGTACTGGTCAGAAGTAACCGGAAAACGTCCGTTTAAGCTCGGACTTGATTTATCAGGAGGAACGTATCTGCTTTATAAGGTAGATGTTTCTAAAATTGATCCAAAGCAAATTCCAGACATTATGGATTCTTTGCCTGGATTTATTGAAAAACGTATTAGTCAAAAAGAAACCGCAGGAGCTCTTGGGGTGCTTGAAGCTAACATTCACACAGAAACAACGTCGCTCGCAGGGAATCAAGTTGAATACCGTGTAGGTATTGAATTACCTGGAGTAACTGACGTTAAAAAAGCAGAAGATATTATTGGTAAGGCACCATTCCTTGAATTCAAGGTGGAAAATCCTGACTATAAGAAAATTGATGGTAAGGATCAAGTTATTGAGCTCGATGAAACTGCTATTAAAAATGGAACCCTTGACCTCTCGACCGCTTTAGAAAAGTATAGTCCTTATAAGTCAATTGGATTTACTGGGCAATATTTAGCAAATGCAGATCTTCAATTTGATCCGAATACTCACGCGCCAAGTGTAGGACTTACGTTTAACGATGAAGGAGCAAAATTGTTTGAAAAATTAACTGGTGAAAATATTGGGAAAACCATTGCTATTTACCTTGATGGTCAATTGATCGAATCACCACGGGTGAACCAGAAAATCTCTGGAGGCAAAGCAGTTATTTCTGGAAATTTTACTCCAGTAACTGCTCGTGACTTAGTAAACAATCTTAATCACGGTGCACTTCCAGTACCTATTAGTCCAATTTCTACAGATGTAATTGGGCCAACCTTGGGGTCTCACGCGGTGAACGCTGGTATCCTTGCTGGACTTATTGGTCTTATTGCAATTGCAGTATTACTCATCGTTTGGTACCGACTTCCTGGATTTATTGCAACGCTCACTCTTGGGATTTACGGAGTAGTAATGCTGGCATTGTTTAAGTTAATCCCAGTAACGCTTACTTCTGCAGGAATTGCTGGATTTATTATCTCGCTTGGTATGGCAGTAGATGCGAGCATTCTTATTTTTGAACGTGTTAAAGAAGAAATGCACACTGGTAAATCAATCCCAGAATCTATTCATCTTGGATTTGATCGAGCATGGAACGCAATTCGAGATGGAAATATTTCAAGTCTTATCTCAGCGGCAGTGTTGTTCTTCCTAGGTACTACGCTTATCAAGGGTTTTGCGGTAACGTTTGGACTTGGAGTGTTGGTGTCTATGGGGGTGATAGTGGTAGTATCTCGTGCCTTTTTGTACGTAGTTGCAGGACTTGGTAATGGTCGAATTAAACGCTTCTTGTTTTCAAGTGGGTTTTCAAAATAATTTTCTCTGAATATATGTTTATTATTAAATATAAAAAAATCTTCTTTGCCCTCGCAATAATTTTGGTAGGTGGTTCTCTTGCTGCAATGATAACCAAAGGGTTTAAAATTGGTGTAGACTTTACAGGAGGGTCAGTTCTTGAAGTTGCCTACGATGTACGTCCTTCAATAAGTGTTATTAAAGACAAGGTGCTTGTACTACGTCCAGACGCTCAAATTCAAGAAGTGGGTACTAACGACATTCGAGTGCGTACGGAAACTATTGATCAAGCAACTAAAGATACTGTCTTAGCTGCACTTTCAACAGAAACAAATACTGCAACTGAAAAGCGTTTTAACACGATTGGTCCATCAGTAGGGGAAGAACTGCGTAATAAGGCAAAATGGTCAATTACGATCGTTTCACTTGCAATTGTGTTATTTATCGCATTTGCTTTCCGCAAGGTCTCAAAACCAATTTCGTCCTGGGCATATGGAATTATTGCAATTGTCGTATTGATTCACGACGTGGTGCTTCCTGCTGGATTCTTTGCACTTATGGGACTCCAGGTAGATACGTTGTTCGTTGTAGGACTTCTTACTATTCTTGGTGTTTCGATCAATGACACTATTGTGGTATTTGATCGCATTCGTGAAAATCTTCACTTCAATGAAACTAAGCATATTAAAGAAGACTTTGCTCACACGGTTGGAAAGAGTCTTAATCAAACCTTTGTGCGATCAATTATGACTTCGCTTACGGTTTTGATTGCCTTGGCAGCATTGTATTTGTATGGACCTGAGGCAACTCATAATCTTGCAATTACGATGTTCTTGGGAATGTTCTTTGGAACCTATTCATCAATATTTATTGCCTCACCACTCCTTGTGGTTTGGAATAACTATAAAAACAAGTAATAAAAAACTCGCATAGTGCGAGTTTTTTATTATCAAGAAAAGATAAAGAGTTTTATTTTTTCTTGATAATTGACTTTGCAATTATGGACTGCTTGTCATATTATGAATCGTATGAAAAATCAGTTGCCTGTTTTTAAAAATAAAGAACTCAATCAATTCGCCTTGTATTGTAAGGAGCAATTTACCTCAATTGATGCGAAATTTACCTCAATTGATGCAAAATTTATTTCAATCGATGAACGCTTTATTGCTATCGAAAACAGGCTTGATAATCATGATAAGAAACTAGATATTATTATGGAAACCTTGGCGGAAATTCTTGAAAAACTAAACCAGCTTACTGATGTTTTTGGAAAAACTCGTGCAGACGTGATTGATTTACAGTATCGAGTGACTCAATTGGAGTCAAAATAAGGTTATTGTGTATGGGTGGTTAAGTTTTTTATATATTGCTATACTAGACATGTTACTCCTAATTTAAATTTTTTACTATATGATGATTCTTTGGGTTATTCTTGGTATTGTTGCAATTATTGCCATTTGGGTAGTCGCAACATATAACCGATTTATTGGATTTAAAAACCGCACTGCCGAAGCATGGGCAGACATTGAGGTGCAATTAAAACGCCGTTACGATCTTATTCCTAATTTAGTGAGTACCGTAAAAGGATATGCAGCGCACGAATCAGGAACTCTTGAAAAAGTAATTGCGGCCCGAAATGTTGCAATGCAATCAGGTGGAGCAAGTCCAGAACATGCGGCAGCTGAAAACGTTCTTTCAGGTACTTTGAAATCTATTTTTGCATTATCAGAAAATTATCCTGATCTTAAAGCAAATACTAACTTTTTGGAATTACAGCGAGAACTTTCTGACACAGAAAACAAATTACAAGCGTCACGAAGATTCTATAACGGAAACGTGCGTGATTTTGGAACCGCTCTTGAAACATTTCCATCAAATATAATTGGAGGAATGTTTAAATTTACTAAGCCTGCATTCTTTGATATTCCTGATGATGGAGTAGAAAGTAAGCCAGTAGAAGTAAAATTCTAAATACCATGAAAAAGGCACTTCTTATAGGAATAGGTTTCTTAGGAGTGTTTTTTTGCATTCCTGGTATTTCACATGCAGAGAAAATTAATGACTTTTCTGCAATTATCACGGTTCAAAAAAACGCAGAACTCAGAGTTGTTGAAAAAATTCAGTATGATTTTGAGGGTGCTGATCGCCATGGAATTTTTAGAAGTATTGCAACCAATAATAGTGACGGGTCTGAAATTGGTATAAAAAATATAACCATTACTAATGAACAGGGAATAGAATATTCATTTATAAAACAATATTCGTCAGCGGGGATTACTCTTCGTATTGGTGATCAATATAAAACAGTTTCTGGTATAAAAACGTACATCATTTCTTATGAAGTAAGCAATGCCCTTGTTTCGTTTGATGCGTATAACGAACTCTATTGGAATATTACCGGAAATGGGTGGAATGTTCCTATTGATAAGGTTACTGCGCAGGTAGTTTTCGAAAATAACGAAAACCCTGTGGTCCAAACTTCTTGTTATCAAGGAGTTATTGGTTCAACTGTAAGTTGTCTGCTTGATGAAAATCATAGAGCTGGTGTTTCAAATCTACTTCCTAATGAAGGGGTTACTATTGCTATTGGTTTCGAAAAAAATTATACAAGTCCTATTAACCGCATCGGAGGGCAAATCAATACTGCTGCAGTACCAGTTTCACCGTATGTAACCCTAGTAAAGATTGCTAGTGCAATAATTGGCGCATTAGTTTTAGGTACTTCTGTATTCCTTTGGTATAAGGAGCAAGATCCTAAAACAACACGTCCAATAGTTGCGTGGTACGAACCTTCTCAGCAATTAGATCCAATAGTACTCGGAACATTAATTGATAAAGTTACTGATCTGCGAGATGTGGTAGCACAAATTATTTCTCTTGCCGAGCGAGGTTATATTTCTATTACGCGCATAGAAGAAAAAAGACTAGTCGTGTTTACTGACACTGATTATGTACTTACTGTAGTTTCAGGTAGTGATACTACGATGTCGCTCATCGATAAAAGCGTATTGCGGCTCGTGTTTGGTACTGAGCAACCAGAAATCGGCTTCGCGGTACATCTCTCAGATTTGAGTAAGCGATCCTCAGATGTCCAGTCGATCGTTAAAAGTATTAGAAGTTTGGCAGCGAAGGAATTATTAACTAAAGGGTATTTTGAACCGCAAAAAAATAAAGGACTAGGAATTGTTATACAACTCTTCTCAGCAGCTGCCATTTATGCAGGTATTAAATTAGGTTCTCTTATCACTAGTTTTGCATACATACTCATTCCTACGGGCTTACTTGGTATATTTTTTCTCATTGCGCCGGGAAATAAACGCACACAACTGGGTGTAGATACAACTCAAGAAGTCCTCGGTTTCAAAACCTTTTTGTCGGTTACCGATAAAGAACGATTTGAATTTCATAACGCTCCAGAAAAAAATCCGACTCAATTTATGCAATTTTTGCCGTATGCTATTGCATTTGGAGTAGAAGAAAAATGGGCTCATCAATTTGAAGGAGTAATGATTCCTAAACCAGATTGGTATAACGGAGGAGCTGCAGGGGCATTTATTGCAACTGATTTTGCAAGAGACCTCCATAGTTTTGGTACTGGTTTCAGCACAACAGCGACCCCTGCTCGGTCTGGGTCTGGCGGTGGAGGCTCATCAGGTGGCGGGTCAGGTGGAGGTGGCGGGGGAAGTTGGTAATTGGTATAATAGGGTTCTATGGCAACGCTCTATACTCATCAGGCTGATAATGTTCGAAAAACATGGATACTCATGTCCGTGTTTTTAGTGTTGTTTATTGGTATTGGTTACGCACTTTCTTATATATATGGAAATATAACGATTTTATATATTTTTGCGGCTTTCTCGGTAGTTATGAATATCGTTTCGTATTGGTACTCTGATAGTATCGCTCTTGCAAATGCTCATGCGCATCCAGCAGATGGTCCAAAATTTCTTGAATTAAATCGTATCGTTGAAAATCTTGCAATAACTGCAGGATTACCTAAACCGCGGGTGTATATTATTAATGATCCGGCACCGAATGCTTTCGCTACAGGACGTGACAAAAATCATGCAGCAATTGCAGTAACTACAGGATTACTGGCTATAATGGATCGATCTGAACTCGAAGGGGTGCTTGCTCATGAATTGTCACATATTGGTAATCGAGACATTTTACTTGGTACGGTGGTAGTAGTCCTCGTAGGACTCTTGGCACTTGTTTCTGATATCGTCCTAAGAAGTTTTATGTGGGGCGGACGGGGTCGTGATCGCGAAGACAATGGTAATGGAATTTTAATGATTATTGGATTGATCGCAATTATTATTTCGCCAATTGTTGCAACACTTATTCAGTTAGCTATTTCTCGAAAACGAGAATTCCTGGCTGATGCCTCAGGTGCATTATTAACTCGATACCCTGAAGGTCTCGCAAGTGCATTACAAAAAATAGGGAACTATAGTAAACCTATGGAACATGCATCTACCGCAACAGCGCATTTGTATATTGCTAACCCGTTCGGCACCAAAGGTCAATCAATTACGAAATTGTTTGCAACGCATCCACCAATTGCAGATCGGATTGAAGCACTTATTCAAAAACAATGATTCGGAAAATACTCATAATTGCATTATGTATTACCGTAGGGTATGCAAACCCTGCTTTTGCGGCAACTAAAAAAACTACGGTGCCGTCATTTGAAAAATTGTTCTATTACGTTCCTGGTGAAGGCTCATTTGTTACGCTTGACCAATATGTAAAAAATATCGACGTGTTTGCTCCGCAGGTATATAAGGTAAGTAGCACAGGCAATCTTATTGGAAAAATATCTGATAAGGCGCTAGGTGCTGTTGCAAAGAATACTAAAACAAAAATAATGCCGTTAGTATTCCAGGAAGGTTTCAGTCCTGATACAATGCACACAATTTTGTCATCAGTAGATGTTCAAGATAAAATCATCGCCGCGTTGATCGCTGAAGCACAGGCAAAAGGATATTGGGGATGGCAGTTTGATTTCGAAAATATGTTTTCAACTGATCGAAATGCGTATTCATTATTTATTGAAAAAACAGCAACTGAATTTCATAAAAATAATTTAAAGTTATCGGTTGCTGTTATTGCGCGAACTTCCGAAAAACCCGAAGACCTCCCTGAAGGTTCGTGGGATTATTGGGCAGGGGTTTTTGATTACAAACGTATCGGAAAAGCAGCAGATTTTGTAACCCTTATGGCATATGACGAACCGGGTTCGAAAGGTCCTGTGGCAAGCCTTCCTTGGGTTAAAAAAGTTCTGATGTATCTTGAAAAAAGTGTCCCTAAGTCAAAAATCTCGTTAGGAATTTCTACTTATGGTTGGCAATGGGACACGGATACAAAAAAACGAGTAAAAAGTATTGGATATGACAAGATCACAGAACTTGAGGTAAATAAAAAATATACCAAGAAGGGGTATGATAAAACAGCACAAATGGCATGGATGACCTATTCAGAAGGCGAAGGATCTGCCAAGAAAAATTACAAAACTTGGTATGAGGATGTACGTAGTTTCAAAACGAAGTACGCATTAGCAAAATCACATGGATTGCGCGGCGTGTCCGTATGGGTTATTGGAATAGAAGACGAAAAAATCTGGAGTAACCTATAATAAAACTATTTATTATACCCTTTGTTAACTTATTAAATGGCGTTATACTAATAGTATGAATACTATACGCATTGATCATAAAATTATTCACTGGTTACGAGGCGCTTTTATTCCAACGGCACGCATCTCATTGTTTGTAGTGTACACTTGGTTTGGTATGTTGAAGGTTTTAGGGCTTTCACCTGCAAGTGGGTTGGTGCATGACTTATTTAATGCAACCATTCATTTCATGCCGTTCAATACGTTTTATGTATTGTTTGCTTGGTTTGAAGTACTTATTGGGATTATGTTTTTAATTCCACGGCTGACACGATATGTGCTTCCACTATTAATGATTCACATGATTACCACATTCCTCCCGCTTATTTTCTTGCCAGGTGAGGCATGGAGTGGATTCATGGTATTAACCCTTCCTGGGCAATATATCATTAAAAACCTGGTTATTATTGCGGTTGCCATTGGGGTTGCTGCCCAGGTACACCCCCTCAAAAGACATTCTTAATGGACCATTAGGAGTTTTAGTAAGGGTATGGTATACTGTGGCCTGTATTTATCCTAGTAATGTGATTTTTCATAGATGCGAGGTAAAGTACGGGTCGGAGTTAGTAAATTAGTTTTTAAAGCACTATGACAAAATTATTCGTAGGAAACCTTTCATGGTCAACTACCGATGCATCACTTCGTGCGTTTTTCGAACAAGTAGGAACTGTTGAATCAGCTCGTGTAGTTATGGATAAAATGACTGGACGATCTCGAGGATTTGGTTTCGTTGAAATGCCAAACGCAGAAGAAGCTGCAAAAGCTGTCGCAGACTTGAATGAACAAGACCTTGATGGTCGAAACATTCGTGTTAACGAAGCGCTTCCAGAAGGTGAACGTCCACGACGTGAATTCAATGGAGGAGGAAATCGAGGTGGTTTTAACCGAGGCGGAGATCGCGGAGGTTACAACCGATAATCGGTTTTAAGCAATACCCTGAAAAGGGTTTTTGTTTTGTTAAAAAAGATATACATTTATATGCTACAATACATCATTATGCAGACTTTCAAAAAGCTTTCACTTGCTTCGTGGGTTGCGATTGGTGACACGTTAATATTAGTTATTGGACTTGGATTATATTTGTTAGGGTATACAGGTATTCAAGTAGTAGTGTTTAATAGTGCACTGTTCATACTTGCATTACCACTATGGATAGAAATTATTAAAGATATCTTTAATAAAAGATTCGGCGTGGACCTTATTGCAGGAATTGCAATTGTTGGAGCATGGCTTATGGGACAGTCGCTGGCGGGATTGGTTGTAGTGCTTATGTTATCTGGTGGTCAAGCATTAGAAGCGTATGCGATGCGTAAGGCTCGATACGAGCTTACCCGACTCCTTGCTCGTGCTCCGAGGACTGCTCAGAAAAAAGAAGGTGATGGATATAATACTGTTTCTATTGATAGTATTGTTCCTGGAGACGAAATTCTTATTAAGTCTGGTGAAATAATTGCTGTAGATGGGATTGTTGTTTCAGGTACTTCATTTGTTGATGAGTCAAGTATTACTGGTGAATCAGTTCCTGTAGAAAAATCAGTTGGCGCTATGGTTATTTCGGGTACAGAAAATACTTCAAGTGTTCTCGTTATACGTGCAGAAAAAAACGCCGCGGAAAGTCGTTATGCAAAAATTGTGGCACTCGTAACAAGTGCTCAGGAATCTAGGGCACCCATGGTGCGCCTTGCGGATAAATACGCTGTGGTGTTTACCGGTATTACGTTAGTTCTTGCAGTTATTACCTATGTACTATTTCGTGATCCAGTACGAGTTCTTGCAGTTCTTGTTGTTGCAACGCCGTGTCCGCTTATTCTCGCTACACCTATTGCTATTATTTCTGGCATGTCTCGCGCCGCAAAGCGTGGAGTAATCATCAAGGATGGAGGAGCACTCGAGGTACTTTCTCGGGTACGTACTATGTTGTTCGATAAAACAGGAACGATTACCGTAGGAACTCCTCAAGTAGTAGATGTGCATCATTTTGGAAATCGGAGTGACGGAGGAATACTTGCCGCGTCACTTGATCATGGTTCGTCGCATATACTTGCCCGAGCTTTGGAATATTATGGT
>JBAWXN010000004.1:0-68758 GCA_037144045.1 bacterium
TCCAAGTACTAACTGATTAAAGAGAATCCCCTTAAATTTATCCATGTTTCCAAATGCGGAAAACGAAGCTGACAAAAACACAAAAAACCCCACCGTAACCAGGGTAACCGTTAACCAGAAAAAGATTTTGTCTACGTGGAGGTATTTTTTCATATTAACCAACAATTGCAATGATTACTCCTACTGCTGCCATCATTAAACTAATCACCCAGTAGCGCATCGTGATTTTCTCGCGTGACCATCCCATAAGGAGTAAGTTGTTATGGAGCGGCGCAATGCGAAACACTTTTACTCCAAAATATTTTTTACTAATAATTTGGATAAATGATGTCGCCGAAGTAATTACTAACAATATTCCTACAATAGGTAAAATGAGTACTGAATTAGTCATGAATGCAATAACTGCCAGTGCAAGCGTAAGTCCCAGCATTCCGGTTTCCCCCATGTAAAAACGAGCTGGTGGAATATTAAACCAAAGGAATGCAAGGATTCCTCCAGTAATCACAAAACAAAGTGCAGCAATATCAATGAATGATTTGGTATACGCAATGACTCCAAATGACGCAAATGCAATTGCCATTACTCCACCTGCAAGTCCATCAATACCATCAATCACCCGCGACGAAAATGTTCCTAGTACCACCACCACAAAAACAGGAATAAAGAACCAACCCAGGTGGATATCACCCATAAACGGAACATGAATGTAATCCATTCCCAATTTAAAATAAAACCAACACGCAGCAAGTAATCCAATTACCGCAACTGACGAAATAAGATATTTTTTAGAAAGCCCCTGACGGAAAAAACTAAACTTATCAACAAAAATTTCAAGGAAATCTTCAAACAATCCAAACAAACTTCCGAATACGAGCGCTGCAATAGGAAGTAATGTTTGACCGCGTGATAAGAAATCCAGACGCTTCCAAACAGGATCAACGGCCCATTTTGAAAAGAAAAACATTCCAACAACAACCAAGAGTGTGGTCACCCAAATAATAATACCTCCTACCCGTGGTGTTCCTGTTTCTGTTTTTTCATCGTGAATTTTCTTAAACGCTTCACTCATCGCTTCTTGATCGTCGCGAGAAATACGTTTCCAGAGTTTAAATTGATAAAAATATTTGGTAAAAAATGGCGTAATAGCGATCCCTAATCCAAATGCGAGCACGGCTGGTAGAAAAACTTTAATAAGTGTTGATGACATCATAGAGCCTTAGTATACCAAAGTCGATGAGTCTTTAACAACTTGCACTTCCTTGCAATTTTGGTAAAATCATGTAGGATTGTTCTTACCAAACAACTTGGAAATAAATTGGTCTTAAAATCAATTTCCTTTCAGGAATATGTCATTCGCGCCTTAGACGATCATACTGATTTTCTGAGGTGGATGACTGGTATCCGTCATCCGACGGACCACGGGCCCTTAGCTTAGTTGGTAGAGCGCCTCACTTGCACTGAGGAGGTCAGGAGTTCGAATCTCCTAGGGTCCACACGTAAAAACCGCTTCATGCACGATGCGGTTTTTACTTTGGGGAAAAAAAGTTTTAGTAGTATATTCATTGACAACGACTACTATGACTGATACTTTGTACAAGGACATAAAACCGTCCTTTCAATGAAATCTTCAATTAGCAAGACCGCTGCGCTTGATATTATCAACCTGAGGCATAAAATCCTTAGACCTGGCAGACCTGAAGCAACCGCTCATTTTGATGGCGATGAATTACCAACTACTTACCATTTCGCGACAAAACAAGTTCCCAATGAAAGCGAACCAATTTGTTGTGTAAGCTATATGCTCAGCGAGCTGAATGGCGAACCAGCATATCAACTGAGAGGTATGGCTACTGACGATAATTTTCGCGGTATGGGCCTCGGGAAAGATATTGTTGCGTTTGCTGAAGCTATGATATCAGCTGACACTACCATTAAAAACTATTGGTGCAACGCTCGAAAAGAATCCGTTGGTTTTTATGAAAAACTAGGATGGAAAATTGTATCAAAAGAATTTGATGTACCTGATGTGGGACCACATTTCAAGATGGTCAAAAATTAATACCCAAATAACTAATACGTTAATTAATATAAAAAAACCGGCTTATGGCCGGTTTTATTTTTTTTCGTGTTAATTAGGAGACAATGTTTGACATATGTATTATATATGTTATTGTGTTGAAAACATACAATATGAACAAGTTCTTCAGAAACCTTTCCCTAGTCGCTTTTGCAGCTGTCGGAATTCTTTTAATCATTATGCTCTTCCCGGTGGTGCTATGCCCAATGATGTGGATGCTCTTTGTAATCGGATTGATTGCACAAGTCCCATGGCGCGGACACGCGCTACTTATAGGGCGCATGTATACGGTATTTTTATTCCTATTGGTTGCATTTCGTATCCACATGGGATATGTGACCGATTTTACTATTAGCACCCCTGATAGCATGGCAGTTAAATTTTTAGCTATTGCTGCTATCTATGGATTAGGGGCAATTATTTTGTATTTTGAGACCCCGGTATTTAAAAAATACTTGGTGTATGTCGCTTTTCTATTATCCCTTGGAGCAGGATTCTTTTCGTACCAATTAGTACAAGAATCTTACTATGAAGCGTATCATCGGTTTCAAGATAACAATCCTGATTGTATTGCACTTGATAATTTTGAAAGTCGCGACTACAAAGAAAAAATTGAAGCATACTACGATTCAATTAATGGCAATAAGGAGAACAAGTATGGAATGGTATCACATACTACCACTACCCCACTCCACGGTAAGAACTACACATTCTTAATAAGTAATGGTTCCGCCAAAAATACACCACCTATTTTTTCAATAGAAGAAAGTGACACTAATAATGTTCCTATTGCGAAAATTATGTTCCGGTACAATACTGATTTCAATTACGGATTCTTGCGGTGTGAATTACTCAACCCGAAAGACACCGTCATCCTGAACAAGGACAGTGCCCAGAACTACATTAGAAAACAATGGGAATTGGTAATGGAAATTTCAAAACATTAAATAACCTTCAATACATTCTTATGAACTATGGACGTAGAACAGATAAGATCCTTGCCTTCGAGCTCAATGGACGAAACGTATTTTGCGGCATAGATGCAACGCGAATAATTTTCTCCCCTCAATTACACCTTGATTACTTACCTGAACAGCACTTTGGTGATCATCACGAAATTCAGAGCACTATGATTACCCTTGGGAGCGCAGAAGAACCAACCGCTGAAGGTATTATTGTTTTAGCAGGTAATCCAAAAGCGTGCACCGTTCTAGGATGGGACGAATTCTTTGCTGTGAGACCTACGATTACCGAACCGAGGAAACGTACCACTTGGGATGCCTCATGGTTTTCACTTGGTGATTCTCTTGAAATTGTTAAGGATGACTGGGAAGAATCTGAATCATCAATGGACCACCTACTTTCACAGAGGACATTAGGTAGTTCATTTGCTGAAGTATTTTTCACTAATGAATCCATTATTAATCAGTTTACCGAGTTTTTCTCGATAACAGCTGCGGCACTAGGTGCTAAGAAAGTAATCTTTGAAACCTATCCCGGTGACTCCTTTAAAAAATTCTTTTAATATCGTGAGAGGCTGCTATGCAGCCTCTTTTTTTGTTGTCCAAAAGCTATTACACACCCTCACTATTCACCCTCCTCTACGCTATTGTAGAACTGTGACTACTCATGTCTAGTACTGTGCTCCCTGGGTTCCAATACTTGTTGATATAAAACTGTTCTGAGTCCCACAATCCATTTTCAGCTTTAGCAACATATTTTTGCTGCGCAGCGTCTTCTGAATAAGCGGCAATTATTTGCTGTTTTAAGGCAACTTCTCGTGATGTGTCTGTATTCATACCATTAGCTTACGCCCATGTTCTTGTGTGTTTAATGGTATATAACAATGATTAGACAAATAAAAAACCCTATGCACTATGCATAGGGTTTAATAACTTTGAAACTAATCCACATATCCAAGTTCCTCACGAAGCTTAGGATATTCATCGTTCCATTTTTTAATTATTTTTTGGGCAAGTTCAGTACAAACTCTTCCTGTGGCGAGTTCCCGTATTTCGCACGTAAGCGGTAACGGTTCGTTCATTCCGAAATAAATTATTGGGATAACCTTTTTTCCTGATGTCATACTAATAGTTACCATACCCGGTGAACCCAAGAGCTGCTTAAGTGCTTGGTATAACTCTTCGGTAAAATCATCTTCAGAAATTACTTTTAATACTCCTAGATGACTTATTGACCCATTAATTCCACCACACACCGTACCAGGAACATTGGGAACTGAATAGGTTACTGAATAATAGTTTTTGGTACCAGGGATTAATCCAAGGATTGTCTTGATAAATTTAGGTATGCGCATTGTTACTCTTTTTACTATTATAGCATACAATTTATTTTTGTCAAAATAAAACCTTAACCAGTAGCGTTGGTACTACTAATACCATGACGTGCAAAACGCACGTCTTTCTTGAGGAGTATCTGAGACAAATGAAATATGGTGTACGTAATAAATACCGCAGAAGCAACATCAATGCTGTAGTGCAAATGACCAAGAAGTACAATAAGTGCAAACCCAGCAGACCAGCCAATAAATATCCACCGCAAACTTTTATATTCCCAGAAAATAAATGCCATCAGTAGTGGAAACCCGGTATGACCCGAGAAAAACAAATCTCCTTTAAATGAAAAAATGCTCAATAAATTAGTTGCAGGAACTGATACCGCATCTGCATAAGGACCAATCTGGGTAAGGTTAATAAATACCGATCGAATTAAAATAAATAATGCTCCTGTTTTTAACGTAAAGGGTAGCTTTTGAAGGTGCGACATATACACGAACATACTAAATATCCAGAAAACGAGCGATCCGTAAATAAACAAACCCGCAACAGGAACCACAGGAATATTACTCAGGAAAACATCACCCACAGCAATTCCTGCATGGTCACTGGCATAGGTTCCTGCAAAATAATTAACAACAAGTGCAATACCAAAAAGAACCATCGCCTCGACGAGCGATATAACAAACTCTTTGTTATCAAAAAAACGCATTTGTCTATCAATAAAACTTTTCATACTACTAGTATACCCTTTTTAAGCTTAATGAACTATAAAAAAACTTGACAAGTTAAGGAATAATGATATATTACTAATCACTATTTGTTCATCAAAATCTCGTTATGAAAAACAACATTAGCCACACCGTGGCCTTTTTTCCCATTCTTCAAGCGCTGCGCGAACTCAATGCGGCAGGTGTTGCTGATTCGTTTATTGGTAACACTCCGGAACATGATTCCCTCCTAAGTATGCTTCCTTTAATAGACGGCTTCCGCCCATTTCCTGAGGAACAACTGAAGACATTTATTGCTAAGGATGTTGAACGTATTAACGCCTTTCTTAAATCACGTGTTTTCGATATTCAACTAAGCGCTCCACTCGATTTAGGTATTGTGGTAATTATGGATTTACTCGGCACCTGGATGAAACCAGGTAATGAAGCAACCATTACTCGCAACAATCAACCCTACCCTGCGGTACGCTTAGAAGATTGTACTGTTTTACAGACTTCTGATCATGGTCAAATAATTCGTATTGAGACCAAAGAAGGTTTTACGGTACACATCCAACCTCATGCAGAAGAACGCTCAGGTAATTTATTATTTGAGCATATTATTAAAGTACAAAGCGCTAATACCACTAACAATGAATCATGCACCGTTACCGTTCCGTTAGTACTCATGAACGAACAGCCTGATGTATCTTGGGTGGCAGGAATACAAACTGTTGGTTCTGATCCGCTTACGATTACCCAAGTGCTGCAACAAAATAAACTTGCACTCACTACTAACGGTATCCGTGCCCAAAGTGCTGTTGCAATGGCACTACGTAAAGGAATCAGTATGGATAAGCGGATTATCATTAATGAGCCTTTCAATTTGTGGATTACCCACAAAAACCAAGTACTTCCCTTGTTCGGTGCTTATATTGCACCTGATACCTGGAAAAATCCTGAAGCGTAATCATTCATAACACATTACTTATTTCCCAGCTATCACGGCTGGGATTTTTTTATAAAAAAAATCCGCTCAATGAGCGGATTGTTTAGGTTATTAAATTGTTATTTCATAAGCGCAGCATGACGGGAAACTGATCCACGTTCATTTGCTTTTAAGGTAATGTGTGCAGCTTCAGGGAAATCTATGAATAACTTGATTGCTTTAGCCATACCATTTGAACGAGCGTCCAGGTACGCATCATCAATCTGTTTATTATCACCCATCACCGCGACTTTAGAATTGTCGGAAACACGAGTCAACAACATTTTCATTGCATGGGTTGTTGTATTTTGCGCCTCATCAATGATAAAGAATACACGATCAAGGGTTTTACCCCTCATTAAGTCAAAAGGAATTGCTTCGATTTTTTCTTTTAAGATGTCTTCGAACTCCTTAAACTTTTTCTTATCTTTTGCGAAGTATGGCGCTGCAAGGCGCTTAATGGCGGCAATATTATCATAGACACCACCCATGTACGGTGATATTTTTTGACTCGCATCGCCAGGCAATGCGCCAAGCCCTTCACCATCAACAGCGGTCATTGCGCGAGTAATGATGATCTTGTCATACTTACCGTCAATAATCCCCATGATACCTGCAAGAATTGATAAGAACGTCTTGCCACAACCTGCTTCGCCTTGCAAGGAAACAAATTTAATTTCAGGATTGAATAAAGCCCAAGCAGCGGCAACCTGTTCGATATTCCTTGTTGAAATACCGAGGCGATTCTGCTTTAGCATTTCAATACGCTCAAAACTAAATTCCTTAGCTTTTCTGCGTAATACCCATACTCCATCCTTGTCGCCTTCAACAATAAAAAACCTGTTAGCAACTTTCTGGTCTGGGTTCAGTAGTGGGATTGCTGGTTTAGTAGCAACCACTTCATCGCCCTGATAGCATGGAGCAATATCACGTTCATAATATTCAGTATCAATATTCATTGCTGCAGCCTGCAAACGCAGTGACTTGTCCTTAGTTACTAAAAAGACCTTTTTATATATTGAACGCATCTTCAAACACGTTGCAATAATTTGAGTTCCTGTGGTCTTACCATCGGGGTGCGTAGTAAACACTTTAGAGGTTTGCTCTACCATATCCACATGCAGCATATGATCAGTACCAGGAATATTAATGCCACCATTGAAACGCGGGTGCATTCCAAGGAGTTCAGTAATTTTTTCAAGTACCTCACCAGCTATGTGTTGGATGGCAGGCCTCCGACCGTTACCCTGTAAACGACCCAGTTCAGCAAGCACTCCAATAGGAAGCCTTACATCCGATCGTTTACCCAATTCACTGATAGCATCAGGATCATCAATAAGAAGGCTTGTGTCAATAACACGGCATTCTTTTTTCTTGGCTTGGGATTTTCTAGAATTACTAGAAACACTTTCTTTTTCTTTAGCGCTCAAAGTATTAAATTTAAAAGGTTACGAAATACACTCAACCAACAACGGTCTTACCTGTAGTAATATCATTTTTTGCCTTTGAGTGCAAGATACTAAAAAAAGCCCCGAAGGGGCTCTGATTATTAATTTCAATTACTATACACCAGGGAGTTTTTTTGGGTTGGTAATTCAGGAGTCTTGGTGAACAATGCTCCAAAATCAGAAACCTTACATACTTTAAACTCATAAGCACTCATGTGAATAAATTCATCTGAATCATGTTCGGTGATAAACACTAACAGATTACTCAACAATTCCTGCTTTTGGTCTGAAAGGATCAGAGCTGTGATAACTTGAATAGCTATCAGGTTTTCTACCTCATGATCTTGATAGTCATTATACGGCAACCTGAAGACTTCATCGAAAAGCAGGGTGCTTTGTGGAACCACTTGATCATTGCCTTGGTAAATAACGGTAAGGTTAAGATTGTCTTGTAAGTCTACTAACGATGGCAGCCACTGCTCAACGAGTTGATGTTGAGCCATTTTTTTTCGATTCCCTATTTCATGCGAATACGTTTCAGCAATTACTTTTTTACCATTATTACTTTCCAAAAATTGATTGATATAATACCGAGCATCAATGCGCAGCTGAAGCCTGCGGATAAAACGAAGAATTCCTATCATGGCTAGGTTTTTTGAAATACTACCAAATAGCATCACTTTGGTCAACGCACTACCCTAGATTGTTTATTGAGCTTTTCTTGACCATAGACATGTACACTATGGATAAATTCTTCATTTAAAACAACATATCATGAAAAAAATCTTACTCTGTATTATCGCAGTCATGCATTTAGTTAATCTATCAGGACAACTACTTGTGATTAATGGTCCATTAATTATTTCTCATGATACTCTATTTGTTCACGGAACAATTAGAGTATCACCACTTGGGTATTACCAAAATAATTCAGGAGTATGCTTGAATACTGATAGCATTGTTAACAATGGTATTTTTATATCACTGGGAACGCAAATCACCTCAGGTAGTTCTCATCAAACCATTTCCGGTAATTTTTTTGGAATAAACTATCTAGGGAGGCTCATTAAAAACAACCAAGGAATCCTCGCTGTTTCGCAAAATGCACGCGCTCAATCCTTAGACGTTAAAACTGATGGAAATATCGCTATTGCCGATAATCAAACTCTTTTAATTGATAACACATTCGTTAACAGTATCACGGGTTGTACTTCAGCTAGATATATTAGTTTAGGTAGCTCAAGTACTCTTAAGCGGTTTGTGTCAGACACGTCATTGAATAGTTCTTATCTATTCCCTATTGGTAATACGGTCACTGGCTATGCGCCACTATCGATCAAACTTAACTCACTTGGCAGCACCGGACCCAACTCTATCACCGCAGCACTTCACCTTGATTCTGTGAGCTCGGTTTCATTTTCCAAACCTCTTCCTTTGTGTTCATTAAGTCAATCTCAATATTTACATGTGAACTGTATAGAAAAATTTCATTGGCTATTAACCGGACCAAGTGATTACAAGTATTCACTAGAAACATCAAAGGTACCTCTGTGTGGGTTATCACCCCATCGTATTATTACCACAACACCAGGAAATAATAACTGGAATACCACTATTGAAAACACTGCAGGAGTGGTAGTCGAAGATTTATGTAACTTTACCCAATGGGATGATAATCAATCATTTGTTTCTGGTGGCACTTATCAAGGACTTACCGTGTGCGCAACTATTGCCAGTAATATCGGAACGCTGTTACCTGTTACATTAGTTTCTTTTACTGCACATCCTATTAATAACCAATCAATCCAACTTAATTGGATTACTGCTTCTGAATTAAATAATGATAAATTTCTTGTAACTCGTAGCGATAATGGCTATTCTTTTGAACCAATTGGTGAAATATTAGGAAATGGAACTAGTACTCAAACACATTCTTATACCTACCTTGATACCAACGTACTAATAAATCAAACTTATTATTATCAACTGATTCAAACTGATTATGACAGTCATACTGAAAAATCAATTATCGTCTCTGCACAGATAGCGGGAACTACAATCCCTATCACCGTAACCATTACTAACCTTATCGGTCAAATAGTCACCGAGTACGAAATACCTTATTATGCCGACCCATTCCAAAATCTGAGAGTACCCCACCAATCTACGCTTTACGTGGTAACTGGAACACAGGGAACCATTCGTTCCACAAGGCGCGTATTCATACCTTGAATTACTATACCAATGGTTGACTAATTAATAATTTGTGATATATTTTATTCGACAACATTCTTTAATTTTTAACCAGTGTATATGGAAAACAGAACGATTCTCCTCGTTGAGGACGGTGAACCAATTATTAGAATATGGATGGAACTCTTTAAAGAGATTCCTTACATTGTTCCCGTGTTTGTAAAAACAATTACAGATGCGCGTGAGGCTCTTAAAAAAATCCAATTCGATGCTATTTTTCTTGACGGCACCCTTGATGCCAAAGAAAAATTTTCTCCAGAACCTGAAACCTTACCACTATTTTTGGAAATATGGAAACAATATACCGGTAAAATATTTTCTATAACCGATAATAATGGTTATATAGAAATTATGAAAGGATATGGTATTAATCACGTCTTAAAAGAAGACGTGCCTGATTTCGCAGCAGTTTTGTTTAAGGAAACTCCACTAAGTCTTGTTCCACGTACGAGTTTTTATGAAATTAAACCAGGAGCACTCCTCGTGGTACAACTCATGAAAAACGAAATTCTTACGCACCATAAAACCTACATTGCGGAGATTGTCTCTACTGGTCCACTCTTATTAAAAATTTACGAAGGAATTACTCCTTTCAAACCAGGAAGCTATCGCATTTTGGAAACTGCATCACGCCTTATTCAGGGTACTCTTGTTGAACAAAATGCGCTTTGTAGGGATTACGCACGTAGTGAGCAAGGCCCCCTCCAATCAGGAATTAGCCTTTTCGGAGGAAAATTAGGAGACGTACTTTCTTTTCCTAATCTAACAGAAGCTGTATAAGCTCTCACTGATTTACCCTATCAAAAACCCTAGGCATGCCTAGGGTTTATTTTTGTAAAAATTTTTTTGCGCGTACTTGTTTATGAAATGTAATTGCAAAACGATGTGCTTCACTATTAGCAAGAAGAATATCGCGTTTATATTTTTTGATGATTACCTCATCACCATGAATTGCTTTTGGTTTGTGGCGCTCATCTTTAATGACAGCAACAATCGTCGTTGCAACATTCATTTCTTTAACGACTTCTTGAGCAATACCATACTGCCCAAGCCCACCATCAATTACCACGACGTAAGGGTTCTGCCATTCTGGATGGTTAAATCTGCGAGTAAGCATTTCTCGGAGGTTGCCGTAATCATCATTACCCTTTCCTGATTTAATAGTAAATTTTTTATATTCTGACTTATCTACCTGACCATCAGTAATCACCGTCATGACCCCAACAGTACTGGTTCCACCATGATGTGCAATGTCATAGGCCTCAATGCGCGTGCCCTTGCTTGATATATCGTGTCGATCATCTTTAATAAGTGCGACATCATTAATATGATTCAGCGCAAATATTTTTCGCTTAATAATTTCCGCAGCCTCAAATGCTAAATGCTTTGCATGGGTATGCATAGCGCGTTCAAGGTCTTTAATAATTTTAGTCTTTTTTCCTTCAAAAAATAATTTAATATTGGTAATATTTTTTAGATATTCAGCACGTGCAGCACTATCAGATGTATCTGGCGACAATCCTAACTGCTTATAGAAGCGTTCATTTTCAGGGCTGTCCGCACGAAAATCACGAAACGGAAAAATGCCACGAATTATTTTAAGCGCATCACGCAGTGAACCACCATTCGGATATGGTCCAAAGGTATATTTAATTTTTCCATTGAAGTTAATACGCGAAATTCGCCCAGTGATTTCCATAACTTTTAAATCACGTGAACGTACAATCATTACTCGTGGCCACAATTCGTCACTGATAATCACTTGGCAAAAACTCTTATTGTCTTTTTCTTTAACGTTATACTTAGGTTGATATTTTTTAATAAGATTAGCTTCAAGGATGAGCGCTTCAAGCACTGAATCCGTTTGCTGGTATTCAACCGTAGTAGCCTGTACCGTCATGTCTAAAATACTCGGCCCGCGAGTATCGATAATATCTTTTGAAAAATAACTCCGCACGCGATCGCGCAGACTAGTTGCTTTTCCAATATACAGAATTTCTTTACCTTTTTTCCAGAAATAGACCCCTGGAGTATCTGGTAATTGTAATCGTACCAAATCTTGACTTTTCATATAAATATGCTATAGTATATCAGAACAAAAACAAAAAACAAGATGCCGCATATAGAAATCTCTTACTCAATTATTTTAGTTATTTGGGCAAGTTATGTACTTAGTGGCCTAGTTAAGCTCGCTAAGCTCTACTTTGAAAAGAAGGCTACTATTGCCCCAATAGCTTCCTTATCTGGAAGACATCGCTCCGCTGGCTTATTACTACGAGTTCTTGCAAAAAAGTATCAATTCAATGCTATTTTTATCGGAAGAAAAGAAGCTGCTTATCAAGAAGCAACTGCATACTTTACCTATTCTGAAAATAGCGTATCACTTCTTGGAGATTATTATAAGAATATGGACGCGCAAAAAACATTTATTGTGTTCCATGAATTTGGACACGTACTTTTTCAACACTACCTATGGAGACTTATTGAAGATCCATGCAGATCCTGGTTTACTTTTATTACTCAGGACGGTAGTAATAAATTTTTCTTTTTATTTTTTATTAACGCAGGTTCGTTTGGGATGCCGCTTATATCAATACTGTCATTACTTACTTTTATAAACATCCCTATCCTTATTGTTTTTATCGACGAGATCATAGCATCTACGTTGGGAACCATTGCTATGTATCGCCACTGCAATCTTTCAAGGAAGCAACTGTTTGCAAGTAGTGCGTTTTATACTTTTGCACTCTCAACCTATGTTGAATCACTAAATAAAGTATACCAAACTGGATTTGTACTCTACTTCGCTACCATACTCTTTAAACAAGTATTACAGCAACTTAATTTATTTACATAAATGCCACCTATAAAGGTGGCATTTTTTATAACAACTTTATAACGTCTTTTACCGTAATTACGAGCATTAATAGAAGTAGTAAGACAAATCCTGCTCCGTTTACCCATTCCACAAATTTCTTAGGGAGAGGTCGACGAATAATCGCTTCGATAATTACAAACACAATTCGTCCACCATCAAGGGCTGGAAACGGAAGAATGTTAATAATTGCTAAGTTCACAGAAATAATTGCAATTACCATCAACAATGAAGTAAATCCAACTTGTTCTGCTTCACCTATTATTTTAGTAAGTCCTACTGGTCCAGAAATAGTATTAAGGTTTACATTACCTGAAATAAGACGCACAAAAGCCTGCCCAGTACTTTCAACAACACGCACCGTCGTAGTAAATCCTTGGCTAAGTGAAGTAAAGAATGAAAGTCCTGGCTGGTATCCCACCTGATCAACCGCAACACCAATAGCAACATGATCAGCAACGATTCCTGTTTTAGGAGTAAGCACAATATCTTTCACCGTATCACCTCGCGTTACAGAAACCGTTATTGCATCTTGCTCAGTTCCCGATTGGATAAAAGTTGTGAACGCAGCTACGTCAGGATTTACCAAGATTGATTTATTACTTGCAATTTTAGTAACAACATCGCCCGTAGCAATACCTGCGGTAGCTGCCGGTGAATTAGGTGCAACATCAAGCACTGTGAGTTGTACATCCTTCAATAATTCGGGATGATCTGTTTGTGATGCAAGTGTTGGCGCACCCGCCATAAGCATTCCTGAAAAAATAACCCAGGCTAGAATTACGTTCATCGTAACCCCTGCCGCAAGTACTGCAATTTGCTGCCACCACTTTTTAGCAATGAGACTTCTTTTAAAATCTGGATCATTTTTATCAAGAGAGTCTTCACCGTAAATTTTTACGAACCCCCCAAAAGGAATCCAGTTTAAGGTATAATCAGTTCCTTGGTAAGAAAATAATTTAACCGCGCGCGGGGGAAATCCAAGTCCAAATTCATCGACTCGAATACCACACCATTTAGCCACCAAAAAATGACCCAGTTCGTGAACTAATACAATGAGCGCTAGCACTCCTATAAGGAGCAAAATTGAAATAAAAATTTGCATAGATTAGACTGTGGTAATATCAGATTCTTTTTTAGTAAATAATTCTTCGAGTTTATTGTTAATGTCGTCAACATGTTTCTGGAGGTCTTCTTTCGCTCGGAATGCATCGTCTTCTGACTTTTCTGTTTCAGCAATGTCTTTATCAGTCGTTTGACGTTCAAGGCGTACCTTCACGCGCGCCTCTTCAAGTTTTTCTTTACAGAGTTTTACGAGTGACAATTTACTTTCTGCGGTAAGTTGAGGTACTGAAATACGGAGTCCTGAACTATCTACTGTTACAGATAATGGAAGTCCTGAGTCTCGGATTGCGGTTTCAATACTTTTAATAACTCCCTTATCCCAAGGAGTAACACGAATCGTACGGAGTTCTTCAATGGTAACTGACGCAACATTTTTGATTGGTTGATAGGTACCATAGGATTCAACATTAATTGAATCAAGAAGACTTGGATTTGCTCGTCCTGTAGAAATTTGTGAAAATTCTTTCTTGAGCCATTCTTCAATACCAGTAAATGCTTGTTTAAGCGGTGAAAAGTTATATGCCATATGTGCTTATACTAGCACGATTTCACTAAGTTTTCCAATATTCTTTTCAGGATAATGGCAATAAAAAAACCAGTGCACGAGGCACTGGAAGTAATTTTCACTTTATATAAATTTCAAAAGAAAAGAATAGTTCATCATCTTCATGGGGACCAGATTCTGTTTTCTTAATATTTCGTATAAAATAGTTTTTGTAATTTTTTTCTGAAACGCCTTTGGCTTTGAGTATTTCGCGCTTACAGAGTTCAGAAAGTTGGTTTTCATCCATAGAAAAACTCAGAATTGTCTCTCGAGTACCTAAATCAGTTTTTAACTGTTCTTTTGCTTTATATGTTACTGTAGATAACATATTTGCTGAAACAGGACCCCATATAAGGATAAACTCCTCAACAGGTTTTACCGTATTAGTAAACGACTGGCTACGTGCAAATTGCACCGCGTTTAAAATGATTATTTTAAGCTGTTGGTACGTGTATGAATGTTTTCCAAGCATGGTGTGAATTTTGCATATTAAAACACAAATTCAACTAAAAAGCAACCTACCCTTTTGGGCACACTATAGCTAAGAAATCTAAAATGATTCGGTGTGAACTTCCTCGTGTCGAGGCGTATTCGTGCATTTTACGAATATCGGCAAATAATTGCTCATCACGGTTCCCCTGTTCCCATAATTTCTTCTCAAGAAGATCTATAAACGTAAGCACTTCTGTTTTAGTAACATTGTCTTCATCTTTTTTATTTTTAGTCCATGATTCAATAAAAGCAAACCGATCATTGGTCGACTTTTTTAAAAAATCATCAACAGTAATACGTGAAGTTCCCCGATCAGTATTTCCTGAAATAACCTGACATCGGGAAAGAATGGTTGGTAATAGCTGATCAGTACTCGGGATAACTACAACAACATACGTACATGTGGTTCTTCTATTGTTTTGAGTAATCTATTTTGTACTTGAGCATCCATGCGATCGCAAGAAATAATACAGATTCTACATTCTGAAACCTTTTGTGAGGAAAGCAGAGAAACTATTTTTTCAACATCATCTGTAAGGAGTTGTTCATCATTAAAAATATACACGTCAGGATTTCCTTGAATCGAAATTCCCTGCTCGCTCAAAAACAACTTGAACTGCTCAAGGTTCTTTTCTCGATTTCCTGTAATAATTGTTGCATGACTCAAAGTATCTAACATTCCAAACATATCCTCTATCCTATCAAAAAAGCCGCGGCTACGCGACTATTACATTTTACTTTCAAGTGCTCTAATTCTCGATCCGTGATTTACCTCCATCCTTTCAAGTCGATTTTCTATTCGGTCAAAGCGCGCGTCCATAATACTAAAGCCTTGCATCATGAGCGTCTGGAGACTGTCAACTTTTTGATCAATCTTACAAGAAAGCTTCGTTCCCAGCCGTTCTTCAGATTCCCTGATGAGTTCTGCAATTTTTTCGAGAGTAACTTCTTCTTTCATGAGGATAATTATATACACTAAAAAACCGCATGCAACTGCGATTTTTGGGCGAGTTTAGAAAAAATTTATTTCCTATTTCGTAGCAAGTAGCGCACGATTATAGGTATCCATATGATCAAGCGCGACTCCGATTCCTTTAGCAACACAGTAGAGCGGGTCTTCTGCAAGTACCGCCTTTACTCCTGTTTTGCGATATACCAAATCAGTAAGGTTGCGCAGTTGTGATGATCCCCCAGTCATTACAATACCATTATCAATAATATCAGCAGCAAGTTCTGGAAGTGTTTGCTGGAGCACATCCTTAATTGCATCAATGATTTTCAACAATTCGCTATCAATAGCACGGACAATTTCATTAGTTGAAATTTTTACAGAACGAGGAAGTCCGGTTACATAATCGCGTCCTTTAATAATAAGTTCAAGTTCTTCTTCGAGTGGAATTGCAGCACCAATTTTAATTTTAATTTTTTCAGCAGTTCGATCGCCGATAGCAAGGTTGTAGTGTTTTTTAATGTAATCAGTAATCGCTCGGTCAATTTTGTTTCCTGCACATTTTACTGAAGTACATGCTTGAATAGATCCCAATGAAATGACTGCAACGTCAGTAGTTCCTCCACCAATATCTACTACCATGTGACCATGCGGTTCATTAATAGGAATACCTGCACCAATAGCGGCAACAATAGGTTCACGCACCACGTGAGCCACTTTAGCACCAGCTTTAATAGCCGCTTCTACTACGGCACGTCGTTCCGTAGAGGTTACCCCAGCTGGAACAGAAATCATTACTTCTGGTTTTATGAACCCCATTCCCCCAAGTGCCTTTTTCATAAAATAGCGCAGCATGGCTTCGGTTACTCGATAATCTGCAATTACCCCATCGCGCATAGGTCGGTACGCAATAATTGAATCAGGTGTTTTTCCAAGCATGGCTCGGGCATCAGACCCAATAGCAAGTATTTGATTGTCGTATTCCGAAATAGCCACCACTGACGGCTCATTAATTACAATCCCTTTTCCAGGAACATATACCAAGACGTTTGCCGTCCCGAGGTCAATACCGAGTTTTTTCGAGAAGAATCCCATATGTCCGAAAGTACCACAAACCGACAAAAAAAACCACCCTTGACGGGTGGTTCGTAACTAATCAACAAGCTCAATATCCGCTCCACTATCTATAAATTTTTGCACGAAATCTGGCGACCTGCGCAGTAACGGTCCAATGTCGGCAATAATAGTCTTTCCGGTACGACCGAGCGCCACAGAAAATAATGCACGCGTCCCTTCGATAACTGGCACACCTGGGATGGTAACTTCATTTCCATGTTCACGAACAAAATATTCTTCTTCGTTATCTGCAGATCCGGTAATAGAAATCTTCTGTGTGCCAAATTCTGTTGGAAATAATACTATCGAAGCACCGAGCTGATTCATCTGCTCGACATAACCAAGACCGTCTTCGTACATCCAGTTATTTACCACCGTTGAAATTGCAGTATAAGCACTCGCACTTGCAAGAGCAATAAAACTTGGCAAGCAATCAACCGGAAATCCAGGCCATGGCCGTGGATTCATTTTCCAAGCAATATCATTTGCTTTTGAAAATCCATCTATGGGCGCATAAACACTTTCAATGCCGCGTATCATAACTCCATCACTTCGTACTTCGCAGTGAATTCCTGTTTTTACGAGAAACTCTACCATGGAACGAATTGCGATTGTTGGTAAACAGTTCAAGAACACATCACTCCGGGTAAGTACTGCCGTTACTGCAGTACCGTAGAAATCAACATGATCAGGCTCTTCCTGAAAATCATATTCAAATCCTTTTATCTTCCCAAAACAACCCTTCACCGTAAGCACACTTCCCTTGCCTTCAATGGTCACTCCCATCATACGGAGTATTTTCACCAAACATTCAACATGGGGTTCGTGCGCAATGCCTTGGACCTCAACATCAAACTTAGTAACTATACTCAATAACATAAGCAAGTTTTCAGTAGGAGTTACTGATGCCTCAGAAAAAATAAACGTTTTGCGAGTGGTTTCAGAAGAAAATTGGACTAAGTCATTACTTTTCAACTTACTCTGATCAACCCCAAACTGAATGCGCGGAACATCACCTGTTTCTTTTGGTGACTTAAATGCACAATTAACCCCAAGTTGTTCAAGGTAATAGATGTGGTCTTCTGGTCCACGATATCCCAACTTGCAACCAATGGCAACCGGGACGTTTGCATAACCAAATCGAGCGAGCAGTGGACCAACAAATAATATTGCTGACTGAATATCCGCAACACATTGCGAAATCGCTTGCGAGGTAATATTTTTACAACAAACCATTAATGTATCATCAGTCCATTGATACGTTCCGCCAATCTGCTGAATGGCTTCAAGTATTTTTAATACATCAGGACTTTTCGGCACGTGATGCAAAATACATTCCTCCTCAGTAAGAAGTGTTGCGCAAAGCACCGGCAACATAGCATTTTTATTGGGGGTTATTGTAATGGTTCCCGATAATTTTTTTCCGCCATTAATAACTAATTTTGCCATATTCTTTCAATTTTTAGGTACATAATAATAGCCATCAAATCGACAATACCACATCTATTTCGTTTTTCAAGAATAGTTACATTGAAACACAAGAAATCACAACTCGGCAATTAATCTTTTTGCAAAATCTTGAATCGGGAAATACGTTCCTGGATTAATGGTTTTAGTAACCGAAAAAACTACTATGATATAGTTTCGCCCATCGGGAAGCGCTGCAACACCTGCATCGTTACTCCATCTAATAATTGCCCAACCCTTCTTAATAATCGCCTTAAGAAGTGACAATATTCCATGATTATAGAGATTCGTTTCAAGCCAGCCACCTTTTGCATAATAATGTGAAAATTGGTCTGGTAACCATAAACCAAGCTTTGATTGTCTATTAAATTGAGTCATGTATTCTTTTAATTTTTGAGACACAAAAGGACTCACCAACTTCCCCTTTTCTACCAAGTAGAAAAATTCCGCAAAATGGCGTGAACAAGACATGGTGGTGCTTGAAAATTGATAGGGTTTTTCTTCTTTTATTCTATCTAAAAATTTTCGAGTTACCTCGCTCCCATGCCAATTATTTTTGTAAATAATATTTTCAGTAATTGATTCACGTCCAACAAGATCAATTAAACAATTTGAGGCCGTGTTATCTGAACGAGTTAACATAAGATCTAATAACTGATCAATACTCACTTCTTCTCCTGCGCTGAGCAATTTACGGGTATCACCTGGAAAAATACGCGCATCTTTGTCTACATCATTAGGTGCTTTAACAATAATTTTTTGCGCCAATGTAACATCACCTATTTCTATGCGTCGTAATACCTCTGCACCAATAAAAACTTTATACATACTGGCAGGATAAATAAAATGGTCCAAATTATAACCAAAAATTTCTGGTTCAGACTGGTTTAAGTCAACCACCGCAAAACTCATTTCATATTCTGAAATAAGGTCCTTAAAAACACTCTGAAGTTCGGCACTTCTTGTTTTATTTTCAGTGAGAATTCTTGTCATGATGATTGTGTCCAGAAACCATTAAGTTCTCGCTTGCCTGCAAGGTATTCTTCAATACGCCACTTAGTTGGCTTGGTAATGGTTTCAGGTAAAGCAGTTAATGGAAACCACGCTGCTTTTTGAATTTCAATTTCAAGTTTCGGAATTATTTTATTAGGAGCAGTTGCAACAAAAATAAATACCGTGTCACGCTTACCTTCTGCTTTTGAGCAGTATTCCCCTAACTGATAATCAGCATCACTTATCATTATTCCTGTTTCCTCACGTAATTCACGGAGTGCACCTTGTGCAGGATTTTCTGTTTTCTTTATTCCTCCTCCAGGTAAATTCCAATAATTTGATTTCCGAGGTTGGACTAATAATACTTGCTGATCATGCACAACAAGCACCCGTGCACCAAATGTTACGGGCTTTACAATCCTCCAATACATGCGAACACCGACAAGTGCTGTACTGTACACAATATTTTTTATTGTTTCAATAATGTTATTTTTCATATTCAGATACCGGCCCGTATATGCACGTAGTACGTCCAGTATATACAGCCCACATACGATCACCAAAACAATAATGCCACCATTCACCGGGATACCACACGAACCCAGCAGACTCCATAGCTTTCCTGAGAATGGTTCGATTTTGTTCTTGTGCTGTAGTGATGTTTCTTGAAAACATCGGACACGTACTTCTTCCTAGTTCATCAGCTGGTCCATACTCAGTCCCAAAATCAACCATCACACCTTGATCATTAACGAGACATACATCTACTGCGCCACCACACACGTGATTAGTGATTCCTGCTGGCCTTGCTACTACCAATCCTACTTCTTGATTAATCTGTTCGTCTGACCAATCTGGATTTTCAGATTTCACCACACTCCATTTTCTTTCCCATGCTTGCTGCTGCCTCTCAAGCGAACGATACCCATCAAGGAGTTTCAAATATACTCCTTCAGGAAGCTGCTTCTTTACTTGTTCAATTTTTTGAGCAACGGTACCGCGAATCTTAAATCCATCATATACCACCAATGACTCATCATTTTCTTGAATAGAAACATGCTCCCAATGTTTTCTAGGAAGTACGTGAATAATCTGACGATATGGAATAGAGGTAATTCTATAAATCCAGTATGGGATAATCATGATCAAATTCTAACATAAAAAAACCTACAGGTATTCTGTAGGTTACTGATTATTTCTTTTTAGTAAACAGTTTTTTAACATATTCAAATACATCATTCCCCGTTAAGGAAATATGTACCTGCGGTAAATCAATATCTTTATGATATTCCCCTAAATAAATCGCATACATGTTCCCTGCACGTGCGCCATACACATCGGAATACCCATCGCCAATTACTAAACAACGATTAGGAGTCGCGTTCAGCACTTCAGCCGCCTTAAGGAACACATCAGGTGCAGGCTTTGGATTGGTTACTTCTTCAGCAGATACATAATGTAACCCAAAGTAATCCTTGAGTCGGTATTCTTTCCCGTCTTGTGAAACGAGCATGCGCTTCATAAGTAAATCAAGGTACCACCGCGGCGATGCCGATGCAATACATATAGGAATACTGTTTTCCTTTAATAACTCAAGGAGTTCGAACATTCCTGGTATTGCAATGATTTCGTCTTCTTCAAGCATCTTACGCACGATAACCCATTTTTCTTTGTAGAGAATTTCTGGATCTAGGTGTGATGCTAGTTCTAAAAAAACTTTTTTCGTTGACATCCCAGCATACTTTTTTGAAATCCCTTCAGGAATAACCTTAATGTTATACCTTGCAAGAACCTGTGCCTCTGCATTGGCATGGATACGATTCTGAGCATCCACTAACACACCATCAAAATCGAACAGTACTGCATCATACGGAAATTCTGAACGAGAAATAGTATTCCTGCTTTTAATTCGGTAATACGCAATAACTATTCCAAGCGATACCAACGCAATAAGCATAGTACCGGTGATAGTAAAATACTCACCGTGCAGATACATCCAAACAGACGAATTAAGGTTCATAAAAAAGAATCCGAGATATGATTTTACCTCTATTCCTTGATAATGTTTTGTTTTAATCAAGTGTCGTAGTTGTAATGCAAAAAAGTATGCCGAAACAAACCATCCTGCAGTAAAAATCCAGTTACATAAAGTCGTCAATCCTTGAACGACGTCAATCCATAGGAGTATATTCATATTGTAAATTTACAACACAATACCACATATATAGTAAAAATCAATAATCTATATTATGGTATAGTACCCCTATGAAAATCCTGACCGTTATCCCTATTGCAAAAGGAATTCCCCGCGACGAACTGTCGTATTTTTCCGCTAAACCCGTGTCGCTCGGCATGCTCGTTACGGCACCTTTTGGAAAACGGACTATTAAAGGAGTCGTGGTAAACAACGAGGACGTACGTGACCTGAAAGGCTCCATCAAACAAAGTAATTTTGCATTACGCAATATAACCACAATACACAGCAATACCATCCTCGCGCATAGTATTTTTTCGGCAGCACAAAAAACCGCTGAGTTTTTTGCTACACGTGTAGGACCTATTTTGGAAACCATGCTTCCCAATCAGGTATTTGATTACTACATTAGTCACCCGAGTTCATTACAAGAAAAAAGAATCCATAATCCAAACATTCAATCTATCCAAGTACCTCATTCGGAACGGGTATCTATGTATAAAACACTCATCCGAGAAAATCTTGCCAAACATGTTTCTACTCTAATCGTAGTTCCAACCGTTGCCCATGCAGAACAATTTGCAGAACTCCTAGCAACAGGAATTACTGAGAAATTAGTGGTGCTTCATAGTAAAAAAACAAAAAAGCATATCGAAAAAAGTATTACCACCGTTCTTGAGCAGAAAAATCCCGTGTGTGTAATTGCCACGGCTCCATTTACTACATTAGTACGTAACGACTGGGATACGATTATTATTGAAGAATCAAGTTCATCATATTACCGTTACGGATTTGGACCAATTTTTGATATGCGGTTTTTTGTAGAATATCTTGCTAAGGATTTTGGGAGTCGCCTTATTTATGCTGACACCCTCCTTGATACTACTATTCATGCGCGAATAAAACATCGTGAAATATTTGAAATGCGAACTACGTGGCATATTAAAAAACCAGAAGATTTCACCATCATCGATATGAAGGCGAAATCAGATAAGCAAGAACTCGTTAAGAAAACTTTTTCTGTACTCCACGAAACTACGTATCGAAAACTCGAGGAATCGTTAGCGCATCAATTTTCAGCACTCCTTCTTACTACCCGTAAAGGAATAGCGCCGGTAACGGTATGCTCTGATTGCGGAACACTGGTATCATGTCCTCAATGTGGGGCGGCGCTCGTACTCCATCGTAAGAAAAACAAGGACGTATCAAATCACGAAACGCGCACCTATATGTGCCACCATTGTATGTATACTACCCCGCCCTATGATCGATGTCAGGTGTGTACCAGTTGGAAACTTACCCTGTTAGGTATATCTACCGATTCAATACGTATGGAAATTGAAGAACAGTTCCCAACCATTCCCATATATGTATGCGATGGTGATACGAGTACTCCAGCAAGTCTTACGAAAGCAATTGCACTCTGGAAAAAAAGCCCAAGTATTTTGATCGCAACCCCTATGGTGTTGCCTTACATTACGAACGCCGATTTTGGATGCATTGTCTCTATGGATTCACTGTTGTCACTTCCAACCTATACCGGAAGCGAACACGGTCTTCATACCGCACTCACTTTTTTGGAAAAAAATGTACACACCGCAATTATTCAAACACGGTCACTCGAACACGATGTTATGCACGCCATTGCCCATGAAAGTATTTTTGAATTCATGAATAATGAAATTGAATCAAGGACTTTATTTGGATACCCTCCTACAAAGGCTCTTATTAAAATTTCATGTGAAGTACCCCAAGCACAAGCAGTAAACGCTTCAGCGTCGTTTGAAAAAATGTTTCAAGAATGGAGTCCTGATATCCTTGCTAAGCGTTCTAAACAACCAGAATCTATTATTATTCAAACAATCCTTAAAATAGATTCTGATTATTGGAAAACGCTTGATACTCCGCTGCGATTAATCCTTAAAGAAATCATGTCCGATTGCATTATCGAGGTAAATCCTGAGAGTATTTTATAAAATAATTATGCTACAGTAGAATCATTATGATACTCACGACACACAACGAACCCAACTACGAACTCCTCGATTCTGGTGACGGTAAAAAACTAGAACGCTATGGTGAATACGTGCTTGCACGACCCGATCCTCAAGCGCTCTGGAAACCACTACTTGGCGCAAACGAATGGAACAAGGCCGATGCGTTGTTTATTCGCAATGGAAAGAAAACAGA
Organism: bacterium; assembly: GCA_037144045.1. Classification (GTDB taxonomy): domain Bacteria; phylum Patescibacteriota; class Minisyncoccia; order Phycocordibacterales; family UBA1006; genus CAIXMG01. Next base: position 23,719 of record JBAWXN010000004.1, read on the forward strand.
ATGGAAAACAAAAAAAGGGCTTCCCGATGCTTGGACGATTGCATTTGGTGGACTTACCATAGAAATCGTTCCTACGACATTCAAACACACAGGATTATTCCCGGAACATGCAACTACATGGAGCTGGATGCGCGACACCATTAAAAAAAGTAAGCGCCCCAATTCAGTAATCAACCTATTTGGATACACCGGAGGTGCAAGCCTCGCATGCGCACAAGCCGGTGCTGCGGTGTGTCATATTGACGGGTCTAAACTTGCCATTGAATGGGCAAAGAAAAACCAGAAACTCTCTGGGCTTGAACCTGATGCGGTTCGATGGATCCTCGATGATGCACTTCTATTCTTAAAACGAGAAGTAAAACGTGGTAACAAATATGACGCCATTATTATGGACCCACCTGCTTTTGGTCGTGGTCCTGGTGGTGAAGTATGGAAAATAGAAGAACAATTCCAAGACCTTCTTGAGCTGTGTCGTAACGTGCTTTCTGATAAACCACTGTTTATCATTATCAACGGATATGCTTCAGGATTTTCATCGATTGCGTATCAAAATAACCTTATTCCCTTCCAAAAGAAATTCGGGGGCACTATCGAACATGGTGAACTTACCCTTGAGGAATCTGTATCAAAACGACTCCTTCCTTGTGGTATTTTTGCTCGGTGGAGTACACTTGCAGGAAAATAATTTATATGCTACAGTAACACAACTATGGCAATAAATGTGGAAATCACAAAAAACAACAACGAAAACGGAGCAAGTGTTTTGCGCCGTTTCGTAAAGAAAGTTCGAGGAGCTGGATTCCTTCAAGAAGTACGTAACCGACGTTACTACTCTCGAAAACCTTCAGCGCTTCGCCGAAAAAATTCTAAGATCGTAGTTTTAGCACGAACAGCTACTTATAACGAAGATCTTAAAATGGGTAAAACGATCGAAAAATAGTCTCTATGCAGAAACACCTCGAAAATCTCACGATCACTCGAGAAACTCGTGGCAAGCTTCCCAGCTTGCCATTTCTGCGTATGAAAAATACAATCCTTGGTGAAAATTATGAATTATCACTCGTGTTCGTTGGAAGAAATAAAGCAATTCAGCTTCATAAGGACTGGAAATCTAAAAATGACCCAGTGAACATTCTCAGTTTCCCTCTTTCCAAGACCGAAGGTGAAATAATTATTTCCCTTGAAAAGGCTCGGAGCGAGTGCAAACATTTTGACCGTACCTATGAAAACTATCTTGCATTTCTTTTTATTCACGGATGCACCCACCTCAAAGGTTTTGTTCATGGGAATAAAATGGAACAAGAAGAAAAGAAATATCGTGGTATGTTTGGTATCTAACCCCTCAGTCTCGCTTCGCTCGACAGCTCCCCTTATAAAGGGGAGCCAAGGCTCCGATTGGGTTCACGACATAATAGCTCCATTTTTATTTTCTGGGTTACAGATGGTAAATTATTTCTTATATCTTCATTTAAAAATCTCAATATGAGAATTTTTTTATTTTGTAAATAAATATCCCTTTCTTTATCATATATAACCTGATTCAAATGATGAGCACCATCGAGCTCAATTCCTACTCTATATCTAGGGGAATAAAAATCTAATATATAGGCACCAATTGAATACTGTCTTCGAAATCGAGCATTATTAATATATTTTTTCAAGATACTCCAAATAATCCTTTCCTCACCAGTTAAAGCTCTTCTTAATGATTTTCTACGAACTTTTAAAATAGATTGATTGTAAAGCTGTGTCATAGAATATAATTACAACACAATGAGTTAAATAAAATTTAAATTCTATCGAAGCCTTGGCTCCCCTTTATAAGGGGAGCTGTCGAGCGAAGCGAGACTGAGGGGTTTATTTTGATAATTGAGAAAAATTTTATATAATACAAGCATCATGGCTCGAGACTCTAAAAAAATTGTAGTAGGTATCGATATCGGATCACAAATGACTCGGGTAATCGTCGCGGAAGAATCCGTAAAATTGGGCTATCCTCCAAAAATACTTTCCATCGGATATGCAGAATCGTTCGGTATGCGTCATGGATATGTCGTGTCGCCTCGGGATGCAACCGCGTCAGTAAGCGAAGCACTGCGCATGGCTGAAAAATCAAGTGGCGTGGAAATCAAACGCGCCTACGTTGCACTTGGCGGCATTAGTTTATCATCTGAAATTGCAGGAGGTGCCGCAGGAATTGCTCGCCCTGATGGTGAAGTTACCGATGAAGACATTCATAATGTTATGACCATTGCTGAACAAGCATTTAGCAGTAGTAAAAAGAATCGGAAAATTCTTCACGCAATCCCATTAAAATATCGCCTTGATGGTTACGAAGTTATGGGTAACCCAATTGGAATGCGCGGCAGTAGACTTGAAATTCGTGTGGTATTTGTTACCGTACTCGAACATCATTTTAACGATATTGTTTCTGTGATTACTGATGCTGGCGTAGATATTATTGACGTCATTGCAGCCCCTATTGCTGAAAGTATGGCAACACTCACCAAGAAGCAAAAAACTGTTGGTTGCGGCCTACTCAATATCGGGTCTGAAACCGTTTCACTCGCAGTGTTTGATAACGATACTCCGGTATCAGTAGAAACATTTTCTATTGGCTCAAATGACATTACTAATGACATCGCGCTCGGACTACGCATTTCACTTGATGAAGCTGAACGAGTAAAGGTAGGTAAATTTGAAACCGGGCAATTTCCCAAGAAGAAGATTGAAGAAATAATCGATGCACGTCTGTCTGATATTTTTGACCTCATCCAAAATCACTTAAAGGCTATTAAACGTGACGGACTCCTCCCTGCTGGAATTATTATTACTGGTGGAGGCGGTATGCTTGCCCACATTGATGAGTTTTCAAAAGCTGCGCTCAAATTACCTAGTGCTGTAATGCATGTTGACCAAGTAATGAACACACGACGTGACCTGGATCCTTCATGGCTCGTGGTATATGGACTGTGCTTCCTTGAAGACGATGATCAAGTATACGGATCAAAGATATTCAAAGCAGCCATGAAAGAAACTAAAAACGGCCTCATGAAGATCCTTAGAGAATTTTTACCATAACAACCCTGATAATTCATGGGTTTTTATGTTGTACAAAATATAATTACATAACTTTTATAGTATTCGTCAATCTTCTAAGAATTGCTTGTTTTATAGGTTTGAGCTATTATATGCGTATTCACTTAATAAGACAGGGATTCCCTATTTAACGAATACACTTTCACTATGGCTAAAATAAATCCAGATATTCAAAGTTTCGCTCGCATCAAGGTTATTGGTGTCGGTGGATCAGGAAAAAATGCACTCAATCACATGATCGACTCAAAAGTTGATGGTGTTGAATTTATTTGCATGAACACTGACACTCAAGACCTTCATCACTCAAAAGCAACTAAAAAAATTCACATTGGTCGCAACCTCACTAAAGGTCAAGGAACTGGAATGAATCCAGAAATTGGACGTGAAGCTGCAGAAGAAACCAAAGCTGAAATTCAAGAAGCCATTAAAGGAGCTGACATGGTATTCATTGCTTGTGGTATGGGTGGAGGAACCGGAACTGGAGCTGCACCAATCGTTGCACGCACTGCTCGAGAACTCGGAGCACTTACTATCGCTGTAGTAACGAAGCCATTTGCATTTGAAGGACAACAACGACTTCGCATCGCTGACCAAGGACTTTCAGACCTTGAAAAAGAAGTTGATGCTATGATTACGGTTCCTAATGATCGACTCCTTTCAATTACTTCGAAAGACACTTCATTCAAAGACGCCTTTGCAATGTCAGATGAAATCCTCCGCCAAGCTGTTGAAGGTATTGCAGAACTTATTACTACTCAAGGAATAGTAAACATTGATTTCGCTGACATTCGTTCAGTGATGTCTGATGCAGGTGCTGCGTTTATGGGTATCGGAACGGCTACAGGTGAAAACCGAGCCGAAGAAGCAGCTTACAATGCTATCAATTCCCCTCTCCTTGACGTTGCTATTTCCGGAGCTAAAGGAGTGTTGTTTGCAATTTCAGGTGGTGACGATGTTACCATGCATGAAGTAAACAGTATTGCGAAAATTGTTACTGAATCGGTTGACCCTGATGCTAAGATTATCTTTGGACCTATCCATGACGATAAACTTAAAAAAGGTGAAATTAAAGTTACTGTTATTGCAACTGGATTCACTCCTCAGAAAAAAGGAGCTTCTGTCCAACAAGCTATGGTACAACGATCTGCACCAGCACCTGTTGAACGAACTATTCCTATTGAAAAGCGAGAAATTCATAACAGTCTCCCTGTTGAACCTCGCAAACCTGTTGAAAAAGTTATCGAAGAAATCGGTGAAGATGACGATGATGACTTTGGATCTGCAATCCCTGCATTCCTCCGAAGAAGTAAAAAATAAGCAAATTTCCCCTAATGGGGATTTTTTGTTACAATCATCTCATGAATACTACTTACGATTTGGTGATCATTGGTGGTGGCCCTGCTGGAGCTGCTGCTGCAGTCTATGCTGCCCGAAAACAACTCAAGACTGTGCTTATTACCCCTGAATTTGGTGGACAATCAGTCGTATCTGAAACTATCTACAACTGGATTGGTACCCCTGAGATTTCAGGCGCTGACTTGGCAAAGAGTCTTGAAAAACATGTTAGTGCGTATGAAGGCCCTTTCCTTGACATTATCAAGGGTGAATACGTTAGTACAGTAACTAAATCTGGCGAATTATTCACTACCAAAACAACCAGTAAGTCATTTGAATCAAGAACTGTTCTTGTAACCACAGGAAGTGTACGCCGCAAACTTGAAATTCCTGGTGCTGACACTTATGAAAATAAAGGAGTCGTTTATTGTGCATCATGTGACGGCCCTCTGTTTTCAGGACAAAATGTAGTTGTAGTTGGTGGTGGTAATGCAGCGTTCGAATCAGCAGCACAACTCGCGGCTTACTGTACTCACGTAACCATTGTTCACCGTAGTGACCACTTCAAAGCCGACGCCATTACGGTTGAAAAAGTTTCTGCAATGCCGAATGTGACTATTAAAACTTTTGTTGAACCTACTGAAATAATCGGTGAAGTATTTGTAACGGGAATGAAAGTAAAAAATACCCAGGATCAATCAGAGGAACTTATTCCTTGCGGTGGAGTATTTGTAGAAATTGGACAAATCCCTAATACGGGATATGTAAAAGACCTGGTGGAAACCAATGAAATTGGAACTATTCGCATTGATCCATGGACTCAAGCGACTTCATGCAGTGGTATTTGGGCTGCTGGTGACTGTACCAATATTCACTACCACCAAAACAACATTGCTGCTGGTGATGCAGTTAAGGCACTCGAGGATATTTATTTGTATCTTAAAGCCCGCTAATACTAGCCATGCTTCGGCATGGTTTTTATTTTTGACAAATTATTTAATGTTTGGTATTATATTTTCGAAACAAAATCTATTACATGATTACCGACCTTATTCTTTCACTAGACACGGAGTTCAATGGCGATATTCCAGGAATAAATTCACTATGGTCTATAGGTGCAGCAGCCTTTAGTATAGAAAAAGACAACGATGAATTTAAACCAAAACTCATTGATCAATTTGAAGTCCATCTTAACGACCTCCCAGGAACAATTCATAGCCAAAGTAATATGGAGTTTTGGGAACAACATCAACAAGCATGGCAATACTGTAGAGAAAACAGTATCGAACCAAAACGTGCGATTGAATTATTTGATGTATGGCTTCATAAACTACCTAAAAAGTACATCGTTGCCACCTGGCCTGCAAATGCAGACGTTGGGTACGTCGAATATTACTTTGAACGATTTCTTAAAAAGCGCCCTTTTCCTGACTTTCTTTTAGACCTTCGTTCGTATTCTTTTGCAATGCTTAAACAAGAACAATGGAAAGATGCTGGAATGAAAGATTTACCTGAAGGATGGAAACCGTATAACCCAACACCTCATCGCGCCTGCGCTGACGCTATAGCACAAGGATACCTTGCATGTAATCTTATTATTGCAAATCTTAAATAACCCTTACCCTGATGGAACCACCATTGGGGAATTTTTATACACAAAAACAACCCGAGATGGGTTGTTTTTGATTCTGTGACCCTACTGGGAGTCGCACCCAGCTTCCAAGATTGAAAATCTTGTGTCCTAACTGATAGACGATAGGGCCAATACTTTAATTAAAAAGCTTTGAGAATATAACATGTTTTTACAAAAAAGAAAAGCCCTTTTCGGGCTCAAAATAAGTTAATGAATCGTAATCACGTCCTGACTCAAATCTACCGCATCCTGGTAGCATAAATCGACACTATTATGCGGGTAGATAAGAAAAACTACCTGATAATACTTTATAAAATGAGCAACTTGTTCCAAGGCGTTTTTCTTGCGTAATTGATCGGTAAAATGTTCACTCTCGGTAGCAGGCATAAACCCTGCTGAACGGAGTACTTGTGAAATAGTTTGAGCACGAACACTTTTAGTATCACATACTACTACCCCCGTTGGTTGCTTAAGCTTATCTAATGCTGTAGTAACCGCATCTTTTGTGAATTTATACGTATCATCAATGATAACAATTCGTGATATTTTTTTCGTTCTCTGCATATTCATCGTTTAAATGCACAATATCACGTTTTAATAAAAAGTCAATTCTCCAGAAAAAAACCTGGCCGAAGCCAGGAATTTGTTAATTAAATTTTTGATAACTCGAAATTATGATAACCTCGATTCCCGGTTACTTCCTTGCGTACATCAAGAAATTTTGGAACAGGGATAGAACCATGCATTTCAAGAATTGGTGATACGTTCAGATTACGGAACACATCCACTTTGTAGTAGTGTCCGTTTGATGAAAAACAATAACGGTCTTTCACTAACGTGACGTGTTGTGAATCCTTACGTGTAGCAATCATATCTCCATATTCGGCTTCTGAAAGCGTTCGCAGGATTTTAACACGACCACCACTTGCATGAGGTGTTTTCTCGGCCCATGAATAGGAATAGGTCCCCATCCATTCACGTTCACGTACCCATTCTTCGGTAGTACCTCCTGTTACTAAGTACGTCTGCGTAATAGTAACTTTTTCGAACGGATCACTCATGCGCACCTCATCAAACGAGTTGAGCAAAAACTTGCGTTCATGTTGAATCGGAAACGGTTCACCCAACATGTCGAACACGTATTGTGTAGCAATTTGCATTTTGTCATCAAACAAGATGGGATTATTGTCTTCATCTCTATTTTTAACAGATCTGAGTTCCTCAACACCGAACCAAGCCTGAAACGAACGCGTATTCAAAATGCGTGCTAATTCCTTACTTTCATCACGTTGATTATTGTTTTCATACGTAAAATATTCTTCCGCACCATCTGCTGCTGTAGTAAGGAATACCCCACCTTTGTATTCAGAACGAATTTGTTCTAGTGATAAACCCAAGGGTTCGAGTACTTTCTTTTGGAAATCTACTTGTTGATTATCTGAATTCATATACGCTGAACCCGACAATTTTGCACGGTCACAAATAAGTACTACACGTTTTTTAAACTTGGCTTGTAATTTACGCGCCAATACCATGTACTGGTCTTCATACTGCGCCTGCAGTTTAAAAATTAAGAGTTGATAATCAACATCTTCAAAATCCTTCGGATGTAATCCAGAAGCTTTAACAATAGTTGCCATTTCTGGAACCACGAGTGGAATAATGCCTCGCTCTATGAGTCGCGCTTTTACCATTTCAATACCTGTTGTTTTTCCAGAACAGATACCTCCATCAAAGAAAATCTTGTCGACCGGTTGGTCGCTGTTAAATTCATGTTGCATATACCATTGTTTTTTAAAGAACACTATGAAATTATCATTAAATAACTCATTTGTCAAAAAATAACCTTGCCCAGTGGGCAAGGTATGCAAGTATTACCATTTCTAATAGAACACCCTATTCAGAAACTCGTTCAGAGCAAATTCAAATTTACCTTGTTCGTTTCTGATGATATTGTCAAAATGTACCATTTGGCTCAGTTCATATTCCATGCGTACAATTCGTTTTTGAATCTTCGCTTCGGAATCATTACGTTTACCTTGCTCAATATCTTTACGAATGCGGGCAATCATATCTTCTTTCCTCGAAGCAATATAGATCACTTTTACCGAAATACCTTCAAGGTCGATAAACCCTGACTGTTTTTTACCAAGGAATTTTAACGCACCATTCACATCGGCAACTGCTATTGCATGCTTTCTCTGTGATTGAATACGCTTGAGTTCCTCACGACTGAATCCATACCATCCATTTTCATACACTTCCTCTGCTTCAAAAAACTTATTTTGTTGCAGATGTTGCTGAAAGAGGGACGGTGTCAACCGGTAGTAGTCCCTACCTTCTTGTTCGGTATCACGAAGCTCGCGATCGGTGGTAGTAATAAATTTAATCAGTTCATCAGAATGACTTCCGATACACGTATTGGAAATTTCAGTTTTACCAGCTCCTGATGGGCCGGTAACAATTACTAGGTCAGTTCTTGCCATATAAAGAATTTTCCATAAAGTACCACGACTGGAAATAAAGGTCAATCTGTGGTACCCTACCGACATTATGAACATCCTTGCGATTGAAACGTCATGCGATGAAACGGCTATGTGCTATATCGAAGCTATACCGACTGAACTAGGTACTGATTTCATCGTGCATAAAAATATCACCCACACGCAACTTGAACATAAAGAATACGGTGGCGTATTTCCTGCAATAGCAAAACGTGAACATCAAATTAACTTACCTATAATCCTTGAACAAGTAATGGCAGGCCATGATATCCCTGATTATATTTGCGTTACGAATGGTCCAGGACTCGAACCGGCATTGTGGTGTGGCATTGTATTTGCAAAAGAACTTGGACAAAAATGGAATATACCTGTAGTACCTGTAAATCATATGGAAGGACATATCTTGTCAGTACTCGTTCCCCCACTCCTTTCAGGAGAGGGGCTAGGAGTGAAATTTGCATTCAATAACACTATTATATTCCCTGCGCTTGCGCTTCTTATTTCTGGTGGACATACAGAACTCGTATTGGTAAAAGAAATTGGTGATTATAAGATAGTAGGAAAAACACGCGATGACGCGGTTGGCGAAGCGTTTGATAAAGCCGCACGACTCATGGGACTTGATTATCCAGGCGGACCTGAAATTGCACAACGTGCGGAACAATATTCCGACCAAGAAAAACCAGTATTCCCACGACCCATGCTTCATACTAAAGACTTCGATTTTTCTTTTTCAGGATTAAAAACTGCAGTACTTTATTATATTCAATCACTTGGTTCTACGACTACCGAAGAACAACGCATTGCTATTGCTTATGAATTCCAAGAAGCAGCCACTGAAGTGCTCGTAACTAAAACCAGAAAAGCTATGGATTATTTTGGTGCCCAATCCCTTATTGTTGCAGGAGGGGTATCTGCAAATAAGCGCATCATTAATGGATTACAAACTATGACTACTCAGGAATTTCCAGGAACAAGCTTCCTCGCACCAGTTCGTGAACTTACTGGCGACAATTCCCTAATGATCGCACTCGCTGGATATTTTAAGATACAAAAAAGCCCTGATACTGTATACACAGACATCAAGGCTCAAGGTAATCTTCAATTATAAATTACTCACTGCTAACTCCTTCAGTAATGAAGGAGTTATTTAGTATATCTTGGAATAAAATGAGCTAGGAAAAACGAATAGGAACAGATGCACGATGTAATTTATCAGCATTATTAATCATTCTCCTGTTTTTCGGTATTTGCCTCATCAATGGTTTTTTTCTTAAAGAACAACCGAGGAATACTGATAATACAAAAAATAATAAGCGCAACCATGAATAGGCCACCAACGAAATAATGCAAATACATATCGAGTGATTTAATGAACAATAATTAGTCGCATAATATCACGTTTTACTCTTTTGTAAATATCTCCCCAAAAACCCTTTAAAATGGTATAGTTTTTTCATGAATACCGAGAACCGACACAATATCCCCGAGGAATTTTTACGTCCTTATAGTCCTACAGAAAGTGAACCTCTTGTTTATCAAACATGGGAAACATCTGGATTTTTTAATCCGGATATTTGTATTGAAAAAGGAGTTACTAAAGCTGATGCCGAACATTTTTCAATCGTACTTCCCCCACCAAACGTAACAGGAACCTTGCATACTGGACACGCGCTCATGCTCGTAATCCAAGACATTATGGTGCGCTATCAACGCATGCTAGGTAAAAAAACTCTTTGGATTCCCGGAACTGATCATGCGGCGATCGCTACTCAGTCTAAAGTAGAGAAACTTCTTGAAAAAGAAGGACTTAAAAAACACGACCTTGGCCGTGAAGCTTTTTTGAAGCGTGTAGAGCAGTTTGCCCAAGAATCACATGATACGATCGTGCATCAAACTAAAAAAATGGGAGCATCCCTTGATTGGTCACGCGAAGCGTATACTCTCGATGATAAGCGCAACCTTGCCGTACGTACTGCATTTAAAAAAATGTATGACGATGGACTTATTTATCGTGGTCACAGAATCGTAAATTGGGACCCAAAAGGTCAGACAACTATTTCTGATGATGAGCTCGTATACCAAGAAGAAACTGTTAAATTTTACTATTTCAAATATGGACCATTCACGATTGGAACCGCGCGCCCGGAAACAAAGTTTGGTGACAAATACGTAGTAATGCATCCAGACGATGCTCGTTACGCACAATACAATCATGGTGATAAGTTAACTATTGAATGGATAAACGGTCCTCTTGAAGCTACCATTATCAAAGATTCAATGATTGATATGGAATTTGGAACCGGTGTTATGACTATTACTCCTTGGCACTCTAAGGAAGACTTTGACTTAGCTGAAAAATACAATCTGGACAAAGAACAAATTATCGATCAATACGGAAAACTCCTTCCTATTGCAGGCGAATTTGCTGGAATGAAAATAAAAGACGCTCGAGAAAAAATCGTAGAAAAACTTCAATCAAAAGGCCTCGTAGAAAAAGTCGAAGAAAACTACAAACACAACATTGCAACCGCGGAACGAAGTGGTGGTATTATCGAACCACAAATAATGCATCAATGGTTTATTGATGTTAATAAACCCATTGCAGAACGAAATAATAAATCTCTTAAAGAGTTAATGCAAGATGCGGTGAATTCAAAAAATATCGAAATTATTCCTGATCGTTTTGAAAAAATATATTTCCATTGGATTAATAATCTAAAAGACTGGTGTATCTCTCGGCAGATCTGGTACGGTCACCAAATACCTGTTTGGTACAAAGGTGAAGAAACGTATGTTGGAATAGAGGCGCCTCTGGAAGAGGGCTGGGTACAAGATCCGGATACTCTCGATACGTGGTTCTCATCAGGATTATGGACATTTTCCACATTAGGATGGCCAGAACAAACAACCGACCTTGAAACCTATCATCCAACCTCAGTACTTGAAACAGGTCATGACATTTTATTTTTTTGGATAGCTCGCATGATTCTTATGTCGACCTACGTCCTTGGTACTGTTCCGTTTAAAACCGTATACCTCCATGGAATGGTACGCGCAGCCAACGGACAAAAAATGTCTAAATCTCTTGGAAATGCTGCAGCCGACCCACTCGATATTATTGCAAAATATGGAAACGATGCGTTGCGTATGGCTATGATTATTGGGAATACCCCAGGAAACGATTTAAAGCTCGATGAAAATAATATTCGTGGATACGGAAAGTTTGGTAACAAGATTTGGAACGCAACACGATTTGTATTAGAAAGTATTGCACAAGCTGATTTCAGTGAACCCGTTGAACTCGATAGTGAAGATCAGCAATCTATGGATGAACTCAATGAATTATTGAAAGTGGCTACTAAAGAAATGAACGAGTTTAAGTTTTCACTTGCTGGTGACAAACTCTATCATTATTTCTGGCACACCTTTGCAGATATTATTATCGAGCGATCAAAGAAAAAAATTACTGAAGGAATTAATGCGCCAAGTGCTCAACGACTTCTCTATTTGCAACACCTCACCTTGATTAAAGCACTCCATCCATTCATGCCATTTGTAACTGAAAAAGTATGGGGCCTCCTTCCAAAAATTGGAAATGAGACAAACGACAATAAATTGCTTATAATAGAGTCATGGCCAACATCAGCCTAACAACCATCTGCTACGCTGCCCTCGGTGGCATGGTACCCACATTTTTGTGGTTGTGGTTTTGGCTGACCGAAGAAGACGATCATGCTGAGCCGGTAGGACTTGTAGCACTCACATTCATAGGAGGAGCCATTGGAGTACTCATCCTCCTTCCTCTCAAGCCATTAGTTCAAAGTCTTTCAATGAGCCCCCAGCATGTGACCGTCCTCTACGCATTTCTTGAAGAATGCATTAAATATGGAATTGTATCATTAGTAGCATTTAATAGTGGTGCTATTACCCGAGCAACAGACTATACTGTATTCCTCGTAACCGGAGCACTCGGATTCTCTGCACTTGAAAATACGCTGTACCTCATAAAACCAATTGCTGCCAATACTGATATTGGACTTATCCTTATCACGGGTAATATGCGATTCCTAGGAGCTACAGTTCTTCACTCAATTTCTGTTGCTCTTATCGGTGTACTCATTGGATTAGGATACACAGGACTGAAATCACTCAGAGCACTCTACACCATGATCGGACTTGTGCTTGCTACTGGTTTGCATACCGTCTTCAACTATTTTATAATGCAAGATACCAGACAGAGTACTATCATTGCTATATCAGGAGTTTGGATTGTTGCCGTAATTGTAATCTTGCTCTTTGACCGATTACGATCACTTGAAGCAAACATTAAGGATAGTTACCAAAACAATCAATTATCATCATAATTTCTTTTACTATATATTTATGCAACAAAAACGATCATTTTTCGAACGACTCACCGGAAGTATTCGCATGGAAGACGATGAACCAGTCGTTATGAATCCTCCTGCACGAAAACCATCACTCTATCGTAACTACCCTACTGATACTTACGAATCAGATACTACCATTGATGAGTCTCTTGAAATTGAAACTGAGGTTGAAGAATCTGAACCAGAAGAAGCTCAGCTTGCCGTAGATATTTATGAAACCAATGATGCAGTGATTGTTAAAACCATGACTGCAGGGGTAAAAAAGGAAGATCTTCAGATTCATGTAACTCGCGAGACCCTTACTATCCGTGGTCATCGCGAAAATGAAACTCGTGGATACCAGCACCATTACCATAATGAAGAGCTTTACTGGGGACCTTTTACCCGCACGGTTAACCTCCCTGCTGAAGTAGATATCGAACAAGCGAGCGCTACTGAACACCATGGACTCGTTACTATTAAACTTCCTAAGTTTGATAAGAAACGCCAAGCAACGCTTAAAATTCAATAATAGAAAAAATCCCTCACGGGATTTTTTCATGGGTGCCAAGGGGCGGGCTCGAACCGCCGACCCCATCCTCTTCAGGGATATGCTCTACCAACTGAGCTACCTTGGCAAAACAGTGTTAAAACTGTTCCGCTAGTATACAGGATTATAGTATTTTTTCAACCCCTGATTTATTGATTGACTCGAGGTGTAACAAAGTCAACAACACTTCCAATTTGGTTGTTAATCGACGAAAATTGGTCCCGTAGGACTTGTAAATATGGAAATGCGTAATAGTATCCACCAATAGCCAAGACGATCAACACCGCCCAATAAAAAGCAGTCCAATTACGTCCCCATCGTTGTCGGCGATCAATCCTAATTAAGTAGTGATTATTTTCTTTCGCATATTTTAAATTTTCAAGTAATAAATATTCGAGTTCTTTTTCAGTCATAGTACTATTCTATCAGATCTATAAAACAATCCAAGGTGCCCCCACTAGGAATCGAACCTAGATCTTTTCCTTAGGACGGAACTGCTCTATCCATTGAGCTACAGGGGCAATGTATCAAATAAAAACACTCACATACCGTGAGTGTTTTTATCCTAGCATATTACGCAGGGTTTTTCACCTACGCCGTAATACCTAATTTTTGTTCAAATAATGCCTGACTAAATCCAACAAGCACATCAGGGTGTTGATCTGGGTGATCAAGGTCGGTAATAACGGTAACCGGAACTCCCATTTGTCCTGTTAATTCAACGATATATTTTCGTTTTTCCATATCTGAAGCTACATCGTGATCAGTAAAGGCAATATTATGGCTAGTTAAATAACCCTTTTCCATATGGCAAAAATGACATGATGGGGTTGAGTAAATATCAATTTTCTTATTCATAGACCAAGTATAGCACATTTTAAAATCCAAGAAACTGTTTAATTCGTACCCACCATGACGGGTTCACAGAAGGTGTTTTATTGCTTTGAGCTGCATCATCAACCACGATTACTAACTGTTCCCCGGGACGAATCACTCGATACCGATTACGTACTTCTGCCTCAAGCCCTCGATCGGTCGATAAATGAGTAATTTTATCTGCCAGTTCTTCCTGTTTCTCATTTAATGTATCCAGTTCGCTTTGAAACTGATTTCTGAGTGCGACCGCCTCCCTATTTTTTACATACATACGATATACCACAAACAATCCCCAACACAATACCACTACTAAAAATACCGCGAGTACGGGTGAATGGGTCCAGGACTTTTTTTTGTGGGCAATAAATGGTTTATGGTGCATACTCCTTTACTTTTTGGCTGTTTTTATTATACTACAGCGTATGAATATTTTCACGAGTAAACACCAAAAACGTATTAAATGGATTTGGGGCACATTAAGTATTATTGTTATTGCCTCAATGATTATCCTCTATTCTGGAATTACTAACTTCTAAAAAATCCCGCATGGCGGGATTTTTTATTTTTTCATCATTTTCAAAAATACTTCATGAGGAATATTCACCTTTCCCTTTCCTCGACTCGCCATTTTTTTCTTTCCTTCTTTTTGTTTCTCGCGAAGCTTCATTTTTCGCGTAATGTCACCCCCATACATATGCTGGGTAACGTCCTTCATAAACGCTTTAATGGTCTTCGAGGCTAGAATACGTCCGAGTGCAAATCCTTGAATTTTCATTTCAAACATTTGTCGTGGCATTACTTCGTGAAGTTTTTCTACGGCTGACTCAGCTTCTTCTACTGCACGTCGTCGAGCAATCACCCGAGTAAAGGCAGGCACCACTTCATCTGCAAGGAGAATGTCGAGACGGGTTACATCTGCTACACGCATTTCTGCAAAATCATACGCAATAGACGCGTATCCTGAAGTAACTGATTTCAATTCATCAAAGAAGTTGCGCATTAATTCACGAAGCGGCATAAGCACGTTAATTTTGGTTCGTTCATCACCAAAATTTTCCATGTCTACCACTTCACCTTCATGGTCGTGACACAGCATCGAAAGTCCACCCAAATACGTATTCGGGGTCATAATGTGCAGCAGTACCCACGGTTCCAATACTTCAGCAACTTCTCCATCATTGGGAAACATATGCGGTGAATAGACAATTTGGTCTTTACCATTTTTAAGTGTTACGTGATACGTAATCGAAGGCTGTGTTACCACAAGGTCAAGATTATGTTCGCGTCGTAATCGTTCAGTAATAATTTCCAAGTGGAGCATCCCGAGGAATCCACAGCGGAATCCTCGTCCGAGCGCACCAGACACTTCTTCTTCATAGGAAAATGCAGAATCTGATAATCGCAATCGTGCAAGCGCATGTTTAAGTTCTGGGAAGTGGTCTTGTGATTCTGGGTATACGGATGCCCATACCACCGGTCGAGGATTTTGATATCCAGGAAGTGCTGGAAGTGGGTTTTTAAACAACGTAATCGTATCACCTACCGATGCAATACCCGGCTGTTTAATTCCGGTAACAATGTACCCAATTTCACCTGCCGCTAAATGATCGCGTTCCGTTTTAACGGGTGAAAAAGTTCCGAGAGATAGCGCAAAGAATTTTTCGTTAGCAATAGCAAACAATAATTGATCACCCTTTTTAATGGTTCCATTTAATACGCGAATATATACAATTACTCCTTGATGGTTTGAATATTCAAAATCAAACACGAGCGCACTAAAATCATTTGGCCCTGTATGGGTCACGTGAGGTGCCGGCACGCGTTCAATAACCGCTTTTAATAAATCATCCACCCCAGTTCCTGTTCGTCCTGACACTTCGAGTACTGAATCTGGATCGCAATCAAGCACTGAAGCAATTTCTAGTTTCACTTCATCAACTCGTGCGAGCGGTGAATCTACTTTTGAAACTACAGGAATAATAACGAGTCCTGAGGCTCGTGCCATTTCAAGGGTAGTGAGGGTTTGAGCTTGAACTCCTTGGGTAGCATCTACTAAGAGAATTGATCCCTCTACCGCTTTAAGCGCCCGAGAAACCTCATACGAGAAGTCGATATGCCCTGGGGTGTCAATGAGGTTCAACACAAAATCAGACCCGTTATGGGCGTATTTCATGCGTACTGGCTGCATTTTAATCGTAATCCCGCGTTCGCGTTCCAATTCCATAGAATCAAGGACTTGGTCCTGCATTTTACGTTTTTCGATGGTATGTGTTAATTCGAGCATACGATCTGCAAGGGTTGATTTTCCGTGGTCAATATGAGCAATAATGGAAAAGTTTCTAATTTTTGAGAGGTCGTGTGCCATAGGTTGTAACCGCATAGTACCATATTTTAGCTATAAAAAAAGCCCTCGTAAGGCTTTTACCCTTCAATTTCCTGCACCACATTTGCTTTCCAGAATTTTTTCTTGAGCGTTGCGATGAATTCATCGATTTCGTGGTTCCGTAACATAACGAGCACGGCAACAAAAATAGAAATTCCAAGCATTCCTGATAGAAATCCTTGCATAAATATTCCCCAAAACGTGTTTTGCTTAATGAGCAGCACAAAAATATTAAGGGCTCCATAGGTAACCGCACCCATGCAGAGCGACGCGGTCGCCGTTTGTGCAAAAGTGCGAATAACCGGAAAGAGTTCTGCTTGAGGAAAATCTTTTTTGAAAACCCACCAGAGTGCAAAATAATTAAAAATATTTCCAATCGAGTACGCAAGTGGTAGTGCAAGAAGACTGATATCAGCAACTCCATCCAATCGGAGTAAGTCCGACCAAAATGATCCAAACCAGTTACTGTGACGGAATAACCAAATAAATATAATTGCGAGAATAATCGTTATCACTTCCCCAGCGAAATTCATGATCAATGGTTTTTTAGTATTCCCCATAGCGTAATATCCACGCACAAATAAATGAACTAGTGACTGGCACACGAGCCCAAGCATGAGTATCGCAAGTGATGCTGCAGCGAGTTTGGTATCGTTCCATGAAAATGATTGTGATCCTAGGATAACGCGCACTACTTGTGCTCGAAGGATAATAAAGAGTACCATAATAGGAACTGACCAAAAAATAATTTTTCGCGTAGCATTCAAAATATGACTAGCAAACTGACTGTGTTCATTATTTTGAAAAAATTTAACCAGTGTCGGAAACGATGCTACCGAGTATGAAATACCTACAATTCCAATAGGGACGTTGAGCATGTTATTAGTAAGGTTAAACAATGAAATTGAACCTGTTGCGAGTGTTGACGCAATCGAAGTAAGGATAAGTGCGGTAAAGCTCGACATAGATAGCCCAATCGTACGAGGAATAGATGTTACAACAATCGATTTAATTTCTGAAAATGAAATACGCGTGGTAACTTGAGGAATCAATTTGTGATGTATCAACACTGGTATCTGAATTACCAGATGCAATACTGCTCCTAAAATAACACCGTATGCAAGCCCTGTAATACCAAATGTTGGATAGAGTAATACAATTCCTAAAATAATTCCTACGTTATAAAACACGGGTGAAAGAGCTGCTACAAAGAATTTTTTAAACATCTGAGTCACACTTGAAATCATGTTCGATACACCAACAATAATTGGCTGGAGTAACATGATTCGCGATAGTCCAACTAGAGTACTTAATTCAGACGCAGAAAATCCAGGAGCAACTAATTTTGCAAGCCACGGCATTGCAATAAACAATATCACACTCAGGAGTACCAAAAACCCAAGGAGTACGGTAAAAATTTGATTCAGAAACTGCTGAGCATTGTCTCGCCCTTGCGCATCGCCTTCGCCATATTTTTGAGTAAGGTATGGCAGCAATACGGTAATCGCCGCAAGTGTTGCAACAGAAACGTACAGAAAGTCAGGGATTTTGAAAGCTGCATAATACAAATCAAGGTGTGCGCCAGCACCAAGGTATGTCGCAAGAAGTCGATCACGAACAAGTCCTAATAATTGTGAAACAAACGTAAACAGCCCCAAAAGGAGGGCTGCTTCGTTAATCCCGTGTGATTGTCTATTAAGCAATTTAAAAAATCGAGAAACCATGTGGGTACTATTTTATTATTTTTTTACCTTTGGTGCAACAGGTGTTTTAACGGGTGTTTTTACCGGTGCAGCTGCAGGGACAGTGCCAGCAGCATCAGGTTGAGTAACCGTCATATTTTGAGAAAATGATGACTTAATTTGATTGATTGCTGCGTCCCCATCAGAGAACTGCTTTCTAATAAGGTCATAGATCCTATTGGCATTATCAATGTCACCTGACTTTTCATAGGCCACTCCAAGATATACGTACAGCGGAGCATTGCCTTGATCCATAAGGATGGCTTGTTTTAATGAGGTAACTACATCACTCCATTTCTGTTGACCAATTTGTACTTGAGCTCGGAGCAAATACGCATCACGAGTTGGGAATAAATCAATTGAGTCTTGAATACTCTTGTAAGCACCTGCCGTGTCTTTATTAGCGAGTGCTAAATTAGCAAAACTTAAATACATAGAAGCATCCGTCGGATTACGCTTTTGTGCTTCAGTATAGGCATCTTTTGCAAGTGATACCGCGTCACTTACCCCGAGAGTAACTGCTGCTCGATACACATTTCCGAGGAGTATCCAATTTTTATAACTCAACGGATTTTGTGTTGTAGCTGCTTTAGCGTGGCCTAATGCAATACCAAGTACTTGTTCTGCTTGTTTAGAAATAACTTGTTTATTTGAATCAGTAAGTCCTGCAAGAAGTTTCGCCGTATCACTGAGCGCAAGCTGTGCAAGTTGTGTATGGTACACATCATGTGACGCATATGCATTTGCTAAATTAATTTCGCCGGCTGCCCCTGCAAGATCACCCTGCGACATCAAGAGAACTCCTCGTGTATCATGAACAAATGATGCGAGTTTACGTACGATAATATAACCACCGAGAAGGGTTGCAATAATAATTACTGTTACTCCAAGGATTCCAAAGAAACTTGCTCGCGGGTCTTTAATAAATGAAAATGTTGTCTCGTGTTTTGGTAGGAAGACTCCAACGAATGCTCCGACAGAAACTGCCCAAAGGATAAGCGCGTACGTCCCCGGAACTGAAACCCATGCAATAAATGACAGGAAGAAAATAATCGCACTTAATGAAATAACAAAATAACGATCAAGACTATGTTCAAATCCTTGCCCAAGTCGTTTCAAAATAGTGTAGGCAAGTACTGCAAAAAATACAATCCATAGGAGTGCCCCGAGTAATCCTGATGTTGCAATAAGACTTGTGAAATAGCTGTACCCTACTGAAAAATCAGCGTCAGCAAGTGCATTTCCCGAAACAGCTGGCGGTTTAGACAACGCCCATCCCAGCGCAAACGAATTTGGACCATACCCAGTAACGAAATTATGTCCAAGTGTTTTTTGTGCTACATGAACGGTTGTAGTAAACGATGGTCGTACATCATTCCAAGTAATGTTTTGGTGCTTACCGGCAAACGCATTAAAAAATCCACCGAAAAATATTCCTACGAGGGACACTATGAATAATGTAAGTACATACCACGGTACGCGTTTTTCTTTTTTATAGATTTTACTTTCAGCATCCCAATACGCAAATGCAAATAAGTACAAAATTAACAAGAGACTGATAAAACCGAGAACCGTCCAAACGATATTCATATTCATGAACAGTAGGAATGCACCTGAAACAAGCCCAATCACCATAACCACCCATTTTGCAAATCGAGTAAGCCCCGCTAATTGTAGTGTGGTAACACTAATAAGTAGTACTACCCCTGCAAAAATACCTAAATCGCTCCAAGAGCCTACTAACGTTGATGTAGTAGATCCGAGTACTCCCAGGTTCGCTGTTGCAGGACCTGCAACAAACCGGATAATCTGAATCACCGCTGTAACGATAAATGCAAGAAATAATCCTCCGTAAATAATACCAATACGGTCATAACTTTTAATTGTTTTGTACGCCAAAACCGCCATAAGTCCAAGTGACGTTATGAATAACCATGTTGTTGTTTCAAATCCATATCCCCAAAATGCCATTGAAAAACTAGGCGAAAATACTGCCCCGATTAATGCCGCAAGTGAAATTCCACCTAATAGGAAAAACAGTACATGTTTTGAAAATGTAATACTCCCCCGTTTTAGTACCGTAATACCTGCTACAAGTAATGCAATCACGGTAATAATTGCTGCGAAGTAACCTTTACTTGCTGTAACACTCATCGCACGTACTGGGAAGAAAAACAGTGGTCCCAAAACAACAATAATTACAATAATAATGTATGACAATGCATTACTTGATTGAGCAATCATTGTCGAAAGTTTTTTAAATGGTTGAGTTATAAATTTGATCATACTAAATGTAAGTATACTGTTTTTTAAATAACAATGCTAATGATTTTTTTGGGGATAAAAATAAATTTCTTTACTTCTTTACCATCGATCCATTTTTGAACTTCAGGAATTGCGAGTACTTGTTCACGGACCGTAGATTCTGTCGCGTCAACGGCGAGAGTGATTTCTGCACGGACCTTTCCATTTACTTGAACCCCAAGAGTCACAGTATCATCAACAACTAGTGCTTCATTATAGGTTGGCCATGCGGTTACGTGAATTGATTCTTGTTCATCGAGAGTATTCCAGAGTTCTTCAGTCATATGCGGTGCAAATGACGCAAGAAGTTTCAAAAACATCTTCCAGTCGTCTTTATGAATCGTAGATTGCTTATCAAACTCGTTCATGAAAATCATCATAGCGGAAATTGCCGTGTTGAAACTAAATTTTTCGATATCTTCTGAAACTTTTTTGACGGTTTTGTGAAGTGTTCGCACTAACGATTCTTCGGTAGGTTGAGTGCCAACTTTTTCCTGGGCCGCCCAAACACGCTCCAAAAATCTACGCACTCCTACTACCCCGTTTGGATCCCACGGAAAACTTGCAACGGTTCCGTACGGTCCCATGAATGCTAAATACATACGCACAGTGTCAGCCCCTAATCGATTAACAATTGCGTCAGGATCAATAACATTTCCTTTTGATTTAGACATTTTTTCACCATCTGGGCCAAGGATAAGTCCTCGATTACGACGAATCACATACGCTTCGTTATGATCTACTAATCCTAGATCGTGTAACGCCTTCACCCAAAATCGTGAATACAGTAAGTGCATCGTGGTGTGTTCTGCCCCGCCCATGTACAGATCAATAGGCATCCATGATTTAATTTTTTCTGGGTCAGCAAATACACCATCGTTGTTATTATCTAAATAGCGATAGAAATACCATGATGAATCGACGAACGTATCCATGGTTTCTACTTCGGGTCGCCATCCAGCACCAAATATTTTTTCTGTACGTTCAACAAGCTCCTTGCTGCGCGCAAGAGGAGATGTTCCGTCTGGAGTATGATCAACATCAGTTGGTAATAACCATGGCAAATGTTCAACTGGAATCGGATGTGCCTTACCTGCTGGGTCATAGACAATAGGAATCGGAACCCCCCAATAGCGCTGCCGTGAAATTCCCCAATCGCGCAATCGATAGGTTTTTACGAGTTTCCCACCAACAAATTCAGTTATTTTTTTCTTTGCTTCTTCTGAATCAAGACCAGTGAACACTCCAGAATAAATCAGCGATCCTGGTTCAACAAATGCAAAATCATGCCCATCCCATCGTGACAGCCAATCATTTAATTCTGCATGAACAATACGCGGATATACCAACTCCGATTTTGGAAGCCAGAGAAATTCATGCTTTCCTTCTTCTTCTGCCAATAGTGGAACGCGTGTCTCATCAACTAAATCAAACATTACTCCGTGCGTATAGGCGACCCTGTTTTCATCTTTATGGGCAGCAAAATACTCAGCACGAACAGGCCCTCCTAATATTTTTACAAATTTAAGATTGATATAACCCGTCTCTTCACGAATTTCACGCTCAATCGTTTCAATAATACCTTCACCTGATTCCCTGCCGCCCATAGGAAACGTGGTCCATTTGAATTCTTTCGAATACATGCATAAATACGTATCTGTTTTGGGATTTCTCACAATAGCTTGTACATTCCATCGCTCCTGACTCTTCTTTCCAGGCACTGGCGGATTTTTCACATCTATACGATTAGGAATAACCACTTCTTTTATTGGTAACTGATATTTTTTAGCAAACTCAAAATCGCGTTCGTCATGAGCAGGCACCGCCATCACCGCTCCAGTTCCGTATCCTGCCAACACATAGTCTGCAATCCATACAGGAACAGATTCATCATTTACAGGATTAACTGCAGTTACCCCTTTGAGTTCAACACCTGTTTTTTCTTTGCTTTGTTGACGATCGAGTTCTGATTTTTTATTTGCACCTTGAACATACGCATCAATTTCTGATTCGTTTACAAGTCCCTTCTTTAATTCTGCAACCAATTCATGTTCTGGCGCAAGTACTACATAGGTAACCCCAAACAAGGTATCAGCACGCGTGGTGAATACTTTAATCTTCTTTTCAGATCCTGAAATAGGAAATTCAATTTCTGATCCTTCAGATCGCCCGATCCAATTTTTCTGTGACTGCTTGATAGCATGTGGCCAATCAAGCGGATCCAGGTCATCAATTAATCGATCTGCATATTTTGTAATACGCAACATCCATTGTTCTTGATTTTTCTGAACCACTTCCGTTCCACATCGTTCACATTTTCCATCGGTTACTTGTTCATTTGCAAGAATAGTTTGGTCTTTCGGGCACCAGTTTACTGATGTAACATCACGATACACGAGATCCTTTTTCAAGAACTCGTTAAACATCCACTGGGTCCATTTGTAATATTTCGGGTCACACGAAACTACTTCCCGATCCCAATCAAACATCGCCCCCATTGATCGCAATTGATCACGCATGGTTTCCATGTGTTTATAGGTCCATGTCTTTGGGTCTTCACCAAGTTTAATAGCCGCATTTTCTGCAGGTAATCCGAACGCATCAAATCCCATCGGGTAGAGCACATTAAATCCCTTCATGCGTTTGTAGCGCGCAAAAATATCCGGCACCGCAAATGCATACCAGTGTCCCACATGGAGGTTTCCTGATGGATAACTAAATTCTACTAAGGTGTAGTAGTTTTCTTTCCCAAGGACTGAATCAGACACTTTGTAGATGCCTTGTTTGTCCCATTCCTGCTGCCATTTTTTCTCGATATCTTTGTGATCATAGGGTTTCATAAGTCCTCTGACTATATCAAAAAACCCTCAAAAAATCGAGGGTTTGGGATTATGCTTCTGCATGATCTCGTGTTTGAAGTATAAAAGCAACATAGGATTTTACATCACCTATTTTTTTCAATGAGTATGCATGTGTTGGTGCAATAAGTTCAGGATCCTCATCTTTTTCCACCATTTGCATAGCGTAATCAATTTTCGCTTCATCTAGAAGATTTTTAAAGTCTTTACCCAACCTTCCTCCTGGATAAAGAAGTATTGGTATCTGTGTATGGCTCATATATTGTATTTCCCATAAGAGTATCATACCGATTCTTAAAATCAAAGATGTTTCGTGCATCCAAGGATTATTCTTGAAATTTCTCATTGATTAATAAAACCCTCGAAAAATCGAGGGTTCAGAATTAAAGAGTATATCGAGACTCGTCATTAACTTTTAACTTCGAAAGTACGGGATTAGGGACGTTTTCCATTACTTTGACTGTCTCAGAATCACTATCAATTTTTTTAATACACTCTGCAATCTTGTCAAAATTTTCCTGCTCTTGTTCTTCTGAAATAAGCGCAAACCTTACACAGGTAGTTAGTGTTTCATCGTTTTCAATCAGGAGGTTAATGTTATTTTCAAGGGCAAACTTTCTAAGTCTCCCTCGAAACATTACTCCTTGTAGATTATTTACCGATTTAATTTCATAAATGTCCCATTTTAAAATATTCATAATTAAAATTTATTTACTATTGAAATATCTTGTTTTAAAATTACATCCCCTTCTCCGAATATAAATTCGCCTTTAACTAATTTCCCCTCGATTACCTGCGGCAACCAAAACTTGTCATCAGGCCACATACTATCAAACGGCATGTTTTCTATAGTATACCAAAAAGGCTTCATTTCCTCTGATTCAATAGGTGTGTCTAACCATTTTTCCGTAATGTATACATGCACTAACTGATCAAAGTCAGGTCGATGTGGAAAGTAAAAAGAAAGTTCTGCGACTTTTAATAAGTCATCTTTTTCAACACTAACACCAATCTCTTCGCTGGATTCACGAATTACAGCATCTTCAACCGTCTCACCTATGGCAAGTTTCCCACCAACCCCATTCCATCGCCCAACTCCAAAACCTCTTTTTTTCATCGCAAGGAGAATTTCGACTATCTTAGCATCTTGTTTTTTAACCAAAAAAAGTAACGTAGTATTTCGCATATAATTACTATTATAAAATAATGTGACCATCATCACCTATCGGTCGTTTTTCAATGTTTTCTTCTGTAAAAGGAATGTCCTTAGCGTAATCAGGTATATAAGAAGGAGTTATTTTGTCATCATGATTATCAGTAGTACGATTCGTCTTCGAACGCTTACGTCGCAGCGCACGCGCCTCATACCAATACATAGCCATTTGTAAATGTTTTATAGCTTCTTCTGTTTCTTTACACGGCAGAACATTATTTAAATATTTCGTTCTGTCGATTAAAGCGCGTAACACCTCTTGTGTTTGTAACCCAGGCCATTCTTTTGCGTAATTAACTGCCCCGCCTGAGCGTTTAATAAATTTTAACACTTGAACTTCACTGTCGCCCAACTGCCTTAATTCGTAGATATGACCCGGGTCGATTATTTTCATATACTTATTATACCATAAGAAAAAACCCTCAAAAAATCGAGGGTTTTAGCGTTTCCAATTATCGAGTACAATCGCGGTTGCAATTCCCACATTAAGCGATTCTGCGTGACCATACCGTGGAATAGTAATTTTCTGAGTAATATATTTTTCAAGGTCAGGATGAATACCATGCGATTCACTTCCCATGAGCAAGATTCCTTGATCAGGGAACGTATACGTATGTACATCTTCACCTGATAAATCAGCCCCAAGCACAGCGACTCCTTGATGATTTTCTAAAAATTCCTTAAGGTCTTCGTAATACACCTGCACCCGCGCAAATGAACCCTTGGTAGCACTAATTACTTTCGGGTTATACACATCAACCGTATTTTTTGACGCAACAATTTTTTTAATACCGTACCAATCAGCAATACGCAAAATGGTTCCTAAATTCCCTGGGTCATTTACATCTGACAATGCGAGCACGATTTCGTTTTCTAGTGAAAATGCAGGTACTTCTTTCTGGTGAAAAATTCCAATTGCTTTATCATTTGATGACAAGGTTCCCAGTTTTTCTAATCCTGTTTTTTTAACTTCGTGAATTTTTTCAGCAATATGTTTCACTTCAGATTTATGATCGAATAGAAATTCAGAAGACGCTACAAGCGCCTCAAGTTTGTAATCAGATACCAGGAACTCTAAAACACTTACTTCTCCTTCTACGAGGAATAATTTATGTTCGTTTCGCCCTTTTTTATCATGGAGTTCCTTGATTAATTTCTTCATGCATCTGTTATACCATACCTTAATTGATTATGCATTTCAGGATGATTAACCAGATATTCCTGTAATTTTTCAGCCACAATTTCATCTTGAGACAAAACTTTTTTATTGAGATACCTATTTCTTAAATATTCTTTAAGCACACAGTAGTGCGTACACGCAAGCACGATTACCTCATAATCCATTGATACTCCAATAACTTGATCAACTACTTGTTGTGCCGTATTCATATCGCCCTGCTCAATCAAAAGTGCAAGTTTAGGAATTGGAATACTTACTACCTGTTTGACAGCCTGTCGTGATTTTAATTCGTCTTCATACCTCTGTGATGCAACTGTGCTTTCTGTTGCTAACAATAAAAATTTTGTTTCGGGTAACTCATCCATTACTTCTACGGTTGGAATAACTACCCCGAGCACTTTCCTATCTGAATATTTTTTCTGAACCAATTCATCTTGAATAACTCTTACCAATCGAACTGATAATGTATTACACGCAACAATGACCAGGGCACATCCTTGATTAAATAACGCAATAATATTTTCTTCAAGGAGCTTTCGGAGTACTTCTTCAGACTTGTTTCCATAAGGCATGTTTTGGGCATCATTACGAATAATAATTGAATATTCAGGATGGAGCCGAGAAAAATAATCGGCAACCAATTTTCCACCTAATCCTGAATCAAAAAAGCCAATATGCATAGTTCTATAGTAAAAGAGTTATTATAAAAAAACCCTTGACGATACAAGGGTTTTTATTGATTACTACCATTCACCAATCATCTGTATTTCTGTTTCAAGCATTATTCCTGTTCTTTCAAACACTACTTGTTGCACATGATTAATAACATACTTAATAGCGGTTGCTGTAGCATTTCCTGTATGAGTAATAAAATTAGGATGTTTGACTGATACTTGAACACCTCGATACTGAAAGCCTTTTAGTCCACATTGGTCTATCAGTTTTGCAGCAGCAATGTCGTGCACTTTTTTGAACACCGATCCGCACGAATAATAGGTATCCAGTGACGGATGGCGCGCATTACGCCAAGTTAAATTTTCTTGCACTTGATGAACAATGGTCTCATGTGTTGACTTCTGAAGCTGAAACACCGCATCAATGACTACATGATTACCCTGGTGGAGTATTGAAGTATCATATCCAAACGTAAAATCTTTTTTGTAAAATATTTGCTCCTGCCCTGTTGCCATATTCAAAACGGCCGCATGATGTACTACTTCTTCGATAAAAAAAGTTCCGGATCTGTCAGGATTTAAAAAGTGTAAATTTTGCCAAAGCGCTCCTCCAACAGTGCTTGGAATACCTGCAAAATGTTCAAGTCCAGATAGTTCGTATTTTTTTGAAACATCAATGAGCGATTGAATCGTTGCACCCGAACCTGTATGTAATAAATAAGTCTTAATAGGTTCATTAGTACTATCTACTTCTATACGACAATCACTGTATTCATTTTT
The DNA here is from genome assembly GCA_037144045.1 of bacterium. Lineage (GTDB taxonomy): Bacteria > Patescibacteriota > Minisyncoccia > Phycocordibacterales > UBA1006 > CAIXMG01. The sequence continues at coordinate 51,223 of JBAWXN010000004.1, forward strand.
AATAACAAGTCCACGAAACCCTTTATCAGAGACTAAAATATTTGCCCCCAATCCCAAAATAAAATAAGGGATTTTGTGTTGTTGTGCATACACAAGTGCTTCTATTAATTCAGTGCGTGATTTTGTAACCACAAATAAATCAGCTGGTCCGCCGACGCGATATGTAGTAAAAGGTCCTAAAGGGATATTATTCTGTAGTTTCATAATTATTTTTATTTAGCCTATAAAAAATCCCCCGACACGTCGAGGGAATTTAAGTTAAAGAATACTAAAATTAAGCTGTAAAGATCTTATTAAGAATCAATAATGCTATCGTAAAAAGAAAGTATGCGACCCGTTTCCATTACTAACACTATTTCACTATTTTTTATTCACGATCACTTTAACTACGATCAGATAATAGCAACACTAAACAAGCAAGGTTTCGATCCTCTTACCGGAAATACTGTTATTCAAGAGCTCTACAAAAAACAAGACCTTTTGCCCTTACCCCGTAACGGTAATTACATTATTGGATTAACCACCAAAAAACAAATGCAGCAAGTACCCTATCCATGTGGAACCATTCTCTATTATTATCCAATTATGTATGAAGTTACCCGCGGTCCCTATACTGGATACCACCTTGGCGAGTCATGTATATCTGAAAGTGGCTGCATAGACAACTTTATAAATTGCTACGTTATTGCAGTAAAAAACCCTTTACCATAAAGGGTTTTATTTTATTATAACTGCTCGCCCCCTGGAAATCAGGATTCGTTCGTAGGCGCTTTCCTTACATACAAGGATCGCTTCACGAGTTGGTGCTGTGTCACAAAAATCATACGTTGTTTGTAGTGGTTCCGCATCAGAATAATACTGCCGGAATGAGCCTTGAGCTGCATAACAATACGTAATCATATCACCTGTAAAAATATTACAATCAGGTGCAATATATATCTTGTGAGTATGGTAATACTTACTATGATCAGTGCGAGTACCACCTTTAGTATATTCATGGAACAGTCCACTCACACATGCACGATAATCAGTATCAGTAAAACCACGGCAAAAATTCTTCTCTGCATCTTGGACAGAAAAATCATTTTGTTCTAAATAGCTATGTCCGAGTGCGTGCATACACCCAAAACGCAATCTTCCTATTTCGAGTGCATGACACTGATTTTTTGCTTGATCAATTCCCTTTTCGTACGCAAGCTGCATTACATATCCATGGACACACCCATCCTTTATGAGCGGTGGACACTGGGTGAGTAATTCATTAAAAGGAACACGCGCTGTAAAATAATCAGCACCTAAATGATGTAGATTGAGGGCATAATTTCTAAAATCACCGAATACAAAATTCATTGCGCGCAGTTCTGCAAGCTGTACTAATGCAGGTGCTGTAGTCGCGTGTTCAATAATACAACTCGTATTAATAGAAATCGTTTTGCATTGAACCAATAATGATACGGCCTCGGTATGAGTGCTCATAATTACTATAAAACCTACAAACACGCTCACTATATTAAGTACAAGCGAAGTAATGAAAGCCCTACCTATATTTTTCCAAGATCGAGTAAACCAAACTGTTTCAAAAACTACCACCCCTAATTCCATAACCCAAAGGTTTACCTTAAACAACCGATATATTATTTGAGCAATAGGATTAGAAACCAGATTCGCAAAAAGAACCCTCTCGTCAGAAGGTCCCTCGTGCCAAAACTTTCGCACTACGTATTTATTAATAAGGATTTCGATTACGAGCGTAATCAAAATGTTTACGAAAAAGAATTGCATGGAAATCTTACTTAGATTTTTTAAAGAAGAGGAAGTACACAATAATACCAATAATAAGGAGTCCTGCACCACTATCTACTGCTACACCAGACTGATATCCTGTCTGGTTCATAACAGGTCCAGGTTGGTTTTGCCCCGGATAAGGCAACACATCAGCACTTGCTAATACGGGCAATAATAATGAAAGCGTACCGATACTCATTGCATTGATTTTTTTCATACAAAATAAGTATACCTTATTCTTTAAATTTTTTCACCGCAAACCAAATAATTAACGCAAGTGCAATAGCAAGGATAATCACGCGCATCCAATTATCCGCGTCTGACCAATAACGCCCTGACGCGATAATAAGTGACACTACCCCAGACCAAGAGAACCCAAGCGCTAATACTTCAATAGGAAGGAATATTCCTAACCCAAGCACTGCGAGCGATAGTGCAATAAGCACTATAAATACATTTCTATTATAAATAGACAGTGTATGCGTATAGTCTTTATTGCATGTAAAATTCGGATCACACCACCCTAATGGTTCGCCACTTTTTACAGCTTCTGTTACTTGTTTAGGTGACAATGCATTGTTTTGCCATTGACCACCCGCGTTAACACAAGTAATTGCGTCGATATAATTAGTTACCTGATTAGAACAAAACGCATCAAATTTAGGCTCAGGATACACCATTGCAATAACATAATAAAAGAATAGATTAACTACAATTACTAATGCTACCGCTAATGTCCACTTGAGCACCTTTGAATGTGTTGGTTTGTTTGTTTCCATATGAAAATAGTGTACCATACAATCTATATGGATCAGAACCCGTTTTCAATTGAATCTATTGCACTCAAAGCAACCAAATGGATTGGATCTCCGCAGTCACTTATTGTGCACACCATCCTTTTTGCAGGTGCCTTTATTGTTGCACTCCTCGGTATTCCTTTTGATCGAGTCCTCCTAGTACTGACCACCATTGTTTCGCTCGAAGCAATCTACTTGTCAATTTTTATCCAAATGTCAGTAAACCGAAACGAAAAACGCCTTGATCTTGTTTCGGAAGATATCGATGAGATTCAAGAAGACATTGAAGAGATTTCAGAAGATATTGAAGAGATTTCAGAAGATGTGGGAGAAATTCAAGAAGACGTTGAACAAATCGAGAAAGACGTTGATGAGATTCAAGAAGACATTGACGAGATTCAAGAAGAAATAGAAGAATAAAAAAACACCTAGTTGGTGTTTTTTTCTGTCCAATCAATCATTGCTTGAATCGTTTTTGTAGCCACCTGCCCAGTCGCCGTTATTTTATTCTGTGTCTGGAATTTTTTAACGTCTGCCTCAAGGGTCTTTCCAAAGTCATTATCTATTTTGAGTGTTTTCTTGAAATATGTATTCATGAATGTTTGCACCGTACCTACTGCTGCACCCCTACTTCCTTTTTTCAAAACTATTTTTTGATCAAGTAGCTTTTGTAATTGTGATTGGAGTGAACTATCTAAGGCAGTGGCTGTTGTGGTCACTGAAGAACTGACTGCTGTGGTTGTCGCGATAACCGTTTCATGGGTATAGCGAATCGAATCAGAATCAGTACTTGTGGCAAGTTTGTGTAAATCGCCAATCTTTTCATTGTCTTGAACCATGTAAGTTTTAGGGTTTTTCAAACTCGTTAATGCAAAATAACCACCATATCCAAGGAGTCCAATAATAACCAAGGTAGCTAATGTGAATCCGAATTGTTTCATGCCTATAGTATATCAGAATACTTGAACAAAAAAAGTAAGTATGCTATACTGCTCGCATGAATACGATTACTCAGGTACTCCCTTGGTTTCAACTCGTCCTCTCTCTTCTTCTTATTATTCTTGTTCTACTTCAACGAAGTGCGGACGGTATTGAAGGAGCATTGGGTGGAAGTGCGTCTAATATGACCTATTTTGCCCGACGAGGCGCTGAACGATTTCTTTTTATTGGAACGATTGTTATTGCAATCTTGTTCTCGATTTCAGCATTGTTACCATTGATTATAAAATAAACAGATTCGTTCTGGTTATTTTTCGTACCTTATTCTGTTAAGAGTGAATCTGTATTCTCTATTACTCACTTTTACTTTTCATTTATTTTGTGAAAAAAAATATCTTCTCATTTTCAACCACTCGGGAACGTATCGCTCGCCTTAGCCTCCGCGGAAGGGTTTTCTTTGCGACCTCCCTTGCATTGCTCGTTATTGGTGCTTGCGGTGCCTTGGTTTCTTTTTCTAATCGATTTACTACCGAAGTACCTCAGTTTGGTGGAACCTACCACGAAGGAATTGTGGGAATACCTCGTTTTATAAATCCAGTACTTGCAAATTCAGATGCAGACCATGACCTTACCAGTCTGGTATTTAGTGGACTTGTACGAAAAGGCCCCGATGGTGCCCTTATTCCCGACTTAGCTCAAGAATGGACCATTTCAGCAGATGGAAAAACATACACTGTTACCCTTAAGCCTGGTAGTGTTTTTCATGACGGAACCCCCCTTACCCCAGAAGACATTATTTTCACCGTAACTAAAATTCAGGATCCAAGTATTAAAAGTCCTCTTCGTGTGGCTTGGGACGGAGTTACTATTACATCACCCGATGAACAAACAGTAGTCTTTACCTTACAAAAACCCTACGCAGGATTTTTACAACAATTAACTCTTGGGATACTCCCTGAAAAATTATGGCAACTCGTTCCTGTTGATGCGTGGCAGACCAGTGTCTACAACAGCGAAGCTATTGGAACAGGTCCTTACATGATTAAAAACATTTCACGAAATAAATCAGGAGTACCTCAATTGTTTACCTTGAAAGCATTTTCTCAATTTGTTCTCGGTAAGCCTTATATGAAGAATGTAGTAATAGAGACCTTTGCTAAAAAAACAGACGCTTATGAAGCACTTGCAAATAATTCTATCGATGAACTTGCTATGGTTGATTCGAGCGATGTTGATCAAACAGCGCCAAACACCCATACTATAATTACTAAATCATTGCCTCGAGTATTTGGATTATTCTTCAACCCATCAAAAAATAAACTCTTTGCTGATCCAGCTCTTATCAAGGCACTCAATTTAGCTACTGATAAAAAGTCACTTATCGATCATATTTTTGACGGTTACGGAACACCGCTCAGTGGACCACTTCCTGAATCGCTAGATAGTAGCGCTTCAGATTTCGCAGCGAAGCAAGCACTTGCCAAAAGTCTCCTCGATAAAGCAGGGTGGAAAGTAAACCCAGCTACAGGAATTCGCGAAAAAACAACCAGTACTACTACAGGAACTGGCAAGAAACAAACAACTCAAACCAGTAAACAAACCCTTGCATTTACCCTTTCAACTGCAAACACTAATGACCTTGAAGCATCTGCTCAATTACTTGCAGAACAATATAAGGAAATTGGCGTAGCAGTAACGGTTAAAGTATTTGAAATTGGAACCTTGAATGAAAATAGTATTCGTGGACGTGATTTCGAGGTATTACTGTTTGGACAAGTAATTAAACACGATACCGATATTTTTGCATTCTGGCACTCATCCCAAAAGGCAACTCCGGGACTCAACATTACTGGGTACACTAATAAACAAGTGGACACCCTTCTTGAATCAGCTATTAAAGAAACTGATCATGAGAAACGATTCGCATTGTACAAGAAAATTTCTGACCAACTCGCTACAGACGCTCCTGTAATATTCCTGTATACCCCTGACGCTATCGCAATCATGAGTAGTCGAGTTCGTAATCCTGTAATGCCCCCTATTGCAACGCCAAGTGATCGTTTTTCACTTATTTATCAATGGTATCTCTATACAGATCATGTTTGGAATATCTTCATTAATCATTAATCTTTATGAATCAAAATCCTAATAACCCAACCGGTGGGCATCACGGAGAATTCCAAGCGAAATCTGCGCATCCCCCGAAAAATAGTACCTATCGCCCTAACGACCGTGCACACCAAAACAATCGTACGTTCGTATATCGCAAGGACACATCGCTTGAATCAATTGAACAAGCACTTAATAAAATTGCTCTTCCTCCGGTAAAATCTCCTGAAGGAACTACGGCACCCGCCACACGAAGTGATAAGCGTGGGTCTTTCCACGCGAAACGAATGAATAATCGAGGTGACCGTCGCAAACCTCGAGGGTTCGACCAGCCTCGTATTCGTGATGACCGACCAGGATCCTCTCGAAAAAATGACATCATTCCTCCACTTAAAAAAGGTGATGTGCGTGTTGTAGTAATCGGTGGAGTTGAAAAAATTGGAGCCGTGAACATGACCGTAGTTGAATACATGGACGAAATTGTAGTAATCGACGCTGGATTCCAGTTTACCGATGACGATACTCCAGGAATCGACTTTATGATTCCTAACACGAAATATTTAGAAGACCGCAAGCACATGATCAAAGGACTCGCGATTACCCACGGACACCTTGACCACATCGGTTCCCTTTCTTTTGTTATGGAAGCGCTCGGCAACCCTCCTATCTATACTATGGAATTCGGTGCCATGCTTATTAAAAAGCGCCACGAAGAATATCCCCACCTTCCAGAACTCAATATTAAAATTGTAGATAAAGGTGACGGAGCCATTCCTCTTTCTGAACATCTTAAAATTCGATTCTTCGGAATTACGCACAGTATCCCCGATTCAGCGGGAGTTATTGTTGAAACCCCTTTTGGTGATGTGGTATCAACCGGTGACGTACGCGTAGAAAACGATAACGGTATTCCAACCGAAGAAGAAGTACAGCAATATAAATTCTTTAAGGATCGCGAGGTGCTCCTCATGACCCTCGATTCAACCGGTATTGATAAACCAGGTTGGACTATTTCTGAAAAAGTTGTAGCTGATACCGTTGATAAAATTATTCGAGACACGAAAGGACGATTACTCATTGCAACTTTTGCTTCTCAAGTTGAACGTATTATTGCATTCCTTGAATCAGCAAAACGGTATGGACGCGTCGTAGTAATTGAAGGACGCGCAATGAAGACTAACATGGCTATTGTGAAGCATTTAAACCTCACCAACTTCGACCACATTGTAGATGTTGAAGATATGCATAAATATCCTCAAAACAAAATCATGATGCTCGTAACCGGTGGACAAGGTGAACAATACTCAATTCTTGACCGTGTATCAAAAGGAACTCACAAATATTTGAAACTTGAAAAGAGTGACACTATTGTATTTTCATCATCAGTAATTCCTGGTAATGAAGGCACCGTAGATGCTCTTAAGGATGCCTTGTATAAAAAAGATCCAAAGATCATTACCTACCAAGACTCAGAAGTACACGCCTCAGGTCACGGAAAACGAGGTGAACTTGAATGGGTTCATAAACAAATTAATTACAAGTATTTCATGCCGGTTCACGGAAACTATGCACGTCTCATGATGCACCGTGACCTGGTTGAAAACCTTGGTATTAAACGAGAACAAGTAATTATTCCTGATGGAAATGGAACAATTATTGAATTTAGTAATGGTGGTAATACTATGAACGTATTAGCTGCAAAAGCACCTCACGAAACGATTGCCGTAGAAGGTACTCGCATCGGAGAACTTCAAGAAGTAGTAATTCGTGATCGAAAACTACTCTTGGAATCTGGAGTATTTAACATTTTTGCCGTTATCGATGAAAAAACCGGTAAACTTAAAAAGTCACCTGATATTTTCTCTCGAGGATTTGTTTATATTCGTGAAAACCAAGAACTCTTCCATAAGGTTCGTGGACTGGTTAAAAAAGTAATTGAAGATCGCACGGTTGATCCTAATTATTCAATTGACGACCTGAAAGAAGAACTCATTGAAAAGATTGAACGATTCCTTCTTCAGAAGACTGGTAAAAAGCCAATCGTTATGGCAGCAATTGTTACTTTCTAACACCGAGAAACCGCACCAGCGGTTTTTTTGTGACGAAAAATAAGTTATACTACATACCTATGAATCCTCGATCATTACTAAGAACAACCTATTTGGCTGGATTTCTTTTTTCATTTCATACCGCACTCACGGTATACATTAACTCATCATTTCTTGCCACTAAAATACCAGAATCAATTATCGGGAGTCTCTATACGGCATCGGCAATCGTTTCAATTATTGGACTCTTTCTGGTTCCTAAACTTATTGCACGATTTGGAAGTCGACTTATTTTAGGAATTCTCCTCGTTTTTAATTGTGCGAACATTGTTGGTTTAATTTTTGCAACGAATATCCTTCTGATTATACTGTGCTTTATCTTTTTCTTTGGTTTTAACACTGTTCTCTACCTTGGATTTGATATCCTTATCGAACACTGGTCAACCCGCGAACACCAAGGAACTATCCGCGGTACCTACCTTACCTCGCTTAATATTGGCTTTATGCTTGCGCCACTTCTTACGGGGTATATCGCTGATCGACTCGGATTCGGAGTACTTTACGCAATAGCACTTACCATCCTCTTTCCTATTATTGGTATCGTGTGTATACAACTACCCAAAGTGCAACAAGCACACACTTCTAAACTACGCGCCATTTCTCTAGCTCATAAATTTATTCGCGATCGTCATCTCCGTGCTGTATTTGCTATTAACGGAACCCTTCAGTTTTTCTATGTATGGATGACCATCTACACTCCTATTTACCTTCATGAACACGTTGGAATTAGTTGGGATAAGCTAGGACTCATGTTTACCATCATGCTTTCTGCGTTTGTATTATTCCAATACATTACTGGTAAAATTGCAGACCGCTTCCATAGCGAAAAAATAATGATGTTCTTTGGACTCATGATCATGGGTGGTGCAACACTATTCATTGCACAAGCCCCTAGTATGTCATTTTGGACACTCGCAGGAATACTCTTTATAACCCGTGTTGGAGCCAGTATCGTTGAAGTAATGACTGAAAGTTATTTTTTCAAACACGTACACCCAGATGACGTAGGTTCAATCGGTTTTTTTAGAAACACCTATCCGTTTGCATCTATCATTGCCTCCCTACTAGGGGCTGTATTACTCCAATGGATACCACTCTGGCTCCTCTTTATATTCCTAGGAACTTTGTGCTGTGTAAGTACCTTGTGGATTATCACGCTCAATAAAAAAGCCGCGTAACGCGGTTTTTTTATTGAGCAATAATTTTACCATCAGACAACGTAATAACACGATCACAGTAAACCGTATATTCCGGTTCATGGGTCACCATAACAATAGTCTGCCCAGCTGCATGTAATGAACGAAAGATATCAATTACCGCCTTACTTGATTCACTATCAAGGTTTGCCGTTGGTTCATCTGCAAATAAAATTTTTGGATTATGAGCGACTGCACGTGCAATGGACACTCGCTGTTGTTCACCCCCTGACAATTGGCTCGGTAAATTGTTTTCACGGTGGGCTAACCCTATCTTTTCAAGTGACGCAATAGCAATTTTCTTCGCCTCTGATTCACTTTTTTCTTGCATCAGAAGTGGCACCATAATATTTTCAACAGCGGTCAGTTCTGGCACCAATGCATAATCTTGAAAGATATATCCGAGATTATCCAGACGAAACTTGGTTCGTTCATCGTGACTCAGCATGGTTACTTCTTGGTTATCAACCATAATGGATCCGCTCGTTGGATGATCCAAGAGACTCATTTGATACATGAGCGTTGATTTTCCGGCCCCTGACTTCCCCATAATAGCTACAAACTCTCCAGAATTGATCTCTAACGAAACCCCCTTAAGGACTTGGGTGAGTACATCACCATTTTGAAATTCTTTTGTAATATTTTTTACTTGAATCATAGTGTTATCGCCCCAGGATACTATCCAAGGTATTTTTACGAACAATCATACGAGCCGGAATAAATCCTGCAATAAGCGTTACTATCAACAATAATATAATACGAATTAACGTCCCAGAAGGTTCTGCAACCAGGATTCCATCAGAGAATGGGAAATTGATAGGGTGTTTTGCAACCAGTGGTACTAATACACCATATAAAATTATTGTACCTAATAATGAACCCAATACTGCATAGAAAAATGATTGCAATAAATATGATATCTGAATCGCAAGTGAAGACACGCCAATTCCTTTCATGATTCCAATAAATTTTCTACGAGTAACTGCGTTAATGAAAATAACAATGAAAATAGTAATAGAAGCTACCACAATTCCAATGGCTCCAATCATATTACCGAGTACTCCGAATGCAAGCTTAATCTGATTCAAGAAGTCAGGAATTGCTTCTGTTGCGGTTTGAATCTTAGTAAATTGATCAAAGCCGTTTTTAACAAATATCGCTTTTGATTCATCATCAGTAATTTGTGCTGTATGCCGCAAGGCGATTTCATTCACGTTCAAACTCCCTCGATCAGTAAGTCGTAAGAAATCACCTTCCGTGATAAATGCACGTATTGATACTTCACCCACCTTTGATTTAACAATTCCTTTTACCGTGAATTCTTGTGTTTTGCCATTTACTGTAATTTTCACCTTATCTCCTGGATAGGTTCCATCCAGAGAATCGAATCCATCCCCAAATGATGATGAAAATCGTCGCAATAAGTTTGCACCCAATACTACATACCCACTTTCATTTGGGTCAAGATAGTCTCCTTCGATAACATATTTCGAAATATTCGAAAAATTATCCTCACGTATCGGGTCAATACCAGCGAGCTGAGTCGCTGCGGTATCTGCCTTAGTGTTGAAATCACTACGTGTTTTATAGTTCGCTTCAACCGCACCTCCTGATAAAAAGCGATATGAATAATCAGCAACGGTGTTATCAGCTTTCATTGTAGCAATGATATCCTGACTCTTTGCAATATCAGGTTTACCAGACAACGTAGTCATAATAACATCACCCGTGTATTGCTCACGGTTAGCATTATTGCCCCCAACAATTAGCCCAATCAAAATACCTGAAACAACTACCAAGTTCAAAAAGGTGAGAGTCATGATAAACACAATAAGTCCAGTAGTCCATCGACTCGCTCGTTTTAGTTGTCGTACCCCTAAGAATATTCCTACCTTAAGAGAAGTTCCCAATGTAGCCATATATTAAAGTGCTTCTGGATTTACCCGTTCCCCTTCACTGAGCCCCTTCACCACTTCGACCCTACTATCACTTCCTCGTAATCCAGGAGTAATAAGTCGCTTTTCGGTCTTGTCATCAGTAACGATTACGTACACATATGACCCCGATGAATCAGTATGAATATATGAAGCTGGGATGGTTACCACATTATTTTTTTGTTGCGCGATAATTGTAGCAGTCGCTGTCATTCCTGATCGAATACGATCATCAGCCTTCGCAAACGAAACCTTGGTTTCATATACTGGTACTCCATCAACAATAGTTTCAGCAGGATTTATTGAAGTAATTTTTCCTGGGAATACCACGTCTTTACCATAGGCATCAAGGCGAATATCTGCTGACATACCTACGGTTAATTTTGCAACACTAATTTCTGGAACTTTAAGTACTACCTCATAATCATTTTGAGAGATCAGAGTAATCATACCTGTTTGATTGGCATCACTTGAAATAGTAGATCCAACTGCTTCACCTTGCTTAACCCCCACCTTTGCAATAGTACCCGCAAATGGGGCATAGATCCTTCGTTTAGCCATTTGAGAACTCACACTATCAGCGGTAAGCCGTGCGTCGTTAATTACTCGTTCTCGAGTAGCTTTGGCTGATTCATATGCGTTTAAATACGTAGCATAGGTTGTTGCTCGCTTGTTTGGAATTGATACAGTCCAGTTGGTTCGTATGTAGGAAAATCCAGGAGGAAATTCAATATAGAGCCCCCGTGACCCGAGCGGTACTGATATACCTGGAGCAACGGGTTGATTAAACCCATTTTCAAGTCCTGATACTTCAAAAGAAGCACCCGACGCTGCGTTTGAACCATATACTCGGATACGATAATCACCTTCATCACCAGAATAAACCCCAGTGATAGTTGGTGATGTTTCCCGCGCGTTCAAATCATCAGATACAGCCCCTAAATTTCCTGAAATAAGGTTTCGGTACGCATTTGCAACCAACGCGTCTTGTTCTCGAGTTATTTTTGCAACATCACTTGAATATAAATCGCTTGTGTCGATACTTGCGAGTAGTTGCCCTTGCGATACCTTATCACCTTCCTTAACCAAGACTCGATTAACACGTCCCTGTCCTGCAAATCCTAAATCAACCTCACTCGCTGATTGGGTACGTCCTGAAAGGACTACACTGTCTACTACATTCCCTGTAGTAACAGTAGTTATCCCTGTTGCTGGTGAAGCATCTTTGTTTTTAACTAAAATAACAATCCCGACAATAATAACTAGTGCAATCATTGCCCAAATTATCTTGCTAGCTTTATAATTATCCCAAACTTGTTTTATTTGTTGCATAGTTCTATTATTTATCTCCAGAATACTGGATTTGATTATCGGCTACTAACGTAAATGTCTTTGTTGACTTCCCTACCTTAACAGAATATTTTCCTGCGGCAAGCCCTTCTACAGGAATATCAACTACACTATCACCTGGAACTAAATTTTTAGTACATGGCGCGTCTTTTTGAGCTCGAGACGTAAGACTCACCGTAAATACCTTACCTGATCCAGTTACAGTCGGCGTATCAAGTACCGCACAATTACCTGAAAGGTTATATCCTACCCGCGCTTGAACTTTTTGTGGAAACGTTTGCAAATTAACCACGTCTAAACTTGTTACCCCTACTGGTAATTCGATAGTTTCTACAGCTCCAAGCACTGATGTTGTTACGGAATTTTTAACTGAACTAGACTGATTTGCAGTTCGTACAGTTTCAGTAGTGACAGTATCTGCTTGCGTATCAGCCTTATTAAGAGACTTTTGAGTAGCGCCATATACCAGCGCAATAATCATTACCACAAGGATAATTCCTCCAATAATCCATAGAGTCTTTTTACCATTTGATTCATTTTGATCGTAATTCATTTCCATACATTTATTTTAAATTAATTAGTTATTACTTGATAATGATTCGTTTATTGATTTTCGTGTCATGGGCCCAGCAATTCCATCATCAACCAGTCCATGATTTTGCTGGTACACACGAAGCGCATCTCGAGTCCTTGTCCCAAAGAAATAGCCTTCATTACCTCGAGATCCGATACCGGTAGCAACAACTGCTGCATTATGAGTATTTAAAAAACGTTGTAATAATTGTACTTCGTAATCGTACACTCCTAACGAAAGAGGTTTCGTAAGCAGTTCAACGTTAGGCTTTTTATCATCATTTTGATTCCACCAAACCGTTGCTTGAGGAATCCTTCTCCCTGATTGTGAACCTGTCGGTACTGGGGCCGAGTCAACAGGACCAGAAAGAGTTACTGAGATATTATTTTGAAATAAATTATAATATTCAGAATTAGAAGTCGTAGTCATTCTTACTGTAACAGTATTAGGACCCCCTTCAACTGCATTCCCTACTTTGGTAAGAGTAATTGTTTTCTGCTGTGACCACTCATTTTGTAAAAAAATAACTTTTTTTGGACTTACAGTAACCCGAGGATCACTCGGTGAAAACCTCAGAGTAACCTGACCAACCCCTGATTCACTGGGTGCAATGATAGGGTTGTCTAAACTTATAGTAATAGTCTGACTATCTCCATTGTTTTGCAAGGTCGTCGTCTGAGGAGTAAGTGAAACCCGTCCGTTCGCTGCACACGAATGGGAACTTACCATGAAAATACTTATAATAATAATCGAATAGAGGGTTTTTTTCATAAAATAACAACCTCATTATAGCATAAAACTTATCACTCCCAATCAAAAAACCCTTTCACAACGAGAGGGTTTTTTGATTCATTAATCGTCTTTACGTTTGTTTTTTGAACGTTCAGATTCTTTCAAGAATTGCTTACGGAGGCGTGTTGATTTTGGAGTAATTTCCAAGAATTCATCACCTGACATAATTTCAAGTCCTCGTTCAATAGTGATTTGAATCGGTGGAACCAAGAGAATGGTTTCATCAGTTCCAGAAGCACGCATGTTAGTAAGTTGTTTTCCTTTGGTTGGATTTACCACCATTTCATCACCTTTTGAGGTGTTTCCAACAACCATACCTTCATATACTTCAACTTGAGGACCAATATACAACTGTCCTCGGTCTTGTAGGTTTCCAAGGGCAAATCCAAGCACCTTTCCAGACTCCATAGAAGTCATAGATCCGGTAGCTCGTTTTTCGATTGGTCCAGCATAGGCACGGAATTCCAAGAATCGTGACGCAATAATACCTTCACCTTTCGTATCAATCATGAAGATTCCTCGGTATCCAAAGAGTCCTCGTGTTGGTCCTTCGAAAATCATACGTACGGTGTTTTCATGAATTTTCATGTCTTTCATGATAAACGCGCGCTTTCCTAGTTTTTCAATAATAGCTCCTTGGAATTCTGAAGGCACATCTACGGTTACTTCTTCGAATGGTTCTGATTTAACTCCATCAATTTCCTTAATGATTGCTTGAGGCTGTGATACCTGGATTTCAAATCCTTCACGACGCATGTTTTCAAGGAGTACTGCAATATGCATTTCACCTCGTCCAAACACTTTAAATCCTTCAAGGGATCGGTCTGGATCGGGATTAAAATCAACACGGAGTCCCACGTTAATTTCAAGTTCCTTTTCAAGACGTTCACGAATTTGTCGTGTCGTTACAAACTTACCTTCACGTCCTGCGAATGGTGAGTTGTTTACCAAGAAGTCGAGTTTAATGGTTGGTTCATCAACCGTAATTGCTGGGAGCGCTTCTGCGTCAGCATTAGTTGCAACCGTTTCCCCGATAAAGATATCTGAGATACCTGCAATCATTACAATATCACCCGCGATTGCTTCTTCTACTTCTTTACGCTTAGTTCCTTCGAACGTACACAATTTGGTAATTTTTCCTGAACGGCGTGCGCCGGTCAACGGATTCACAATGGTTACTGATTGTCCGTTTTTAATAATACCTTCGTATACACGCCCAATTCCCAATCGGCCAAGGAAGTTATCGTATGCCAAGTTAAATGGCTGCATACGGAACGGTTTTGAGGTGTCGTTCGCTGCTGGAGGAACTTTTTCAAGAACCGTATCAAACAATGGCTTGAGGTCTACTAATTCATCAGACATTTCTCGTTTAGCAGTACCATCACGTCCAATAGCGTATACCGTAGTAAAATCAAGCTGTTCATCAGTTGCTCCTAATTCCATAAACAATTCAAATACTTCGTCATGCGCTTTTTTTACATCAGCACCTGGCTTGTCGATTTTGTTTAATACCAAAATTGGTTTCAATCCCAATTCAAGAGATTTTTTAAGCACGAATCGAGTCTGTGGCATAGGTCCTTCCTGTGCGTCCACCACCAAAAGTACTGAGTCAATTGATCGGAGTACTCGTTCTACTTCCGAACCGAAGTCGGCGTGTCCTGGTGTGTCTACAATGTTAATCTTGGTGTCTTTGTAAAAAACAGAAGTGTTTTTTGCGTAAATAGTAATACCACGTTCTTGTTCAAGAGCGTTTGAGTCCATTGATACTCCTTCTTCTCGCATACCACACTGTTCAAGCATGTTATCCGTAAGTGTTGTTTTTCCGTGGTCTACGTGGGCAATAATTGCAATGTTTCGAATTTCCATAAGTAATTAGAATAATGATTAGAACCATTACTGTACACGAAATTTGACAAAATGTCCAGTATTTTTCATTGTTTTATAAAACAAAACCCCTTATTAAGGAGTTGTTGTGGTATCTGTTTCAGTTATAGGACTCGGTTCGGGAACTATTGGACTTGGGTCAGTAGTTACGCCTTCTGGTTCAGAAACTGGGTCGACCCCTGAATCGGAAGTAGTAGTCGTAGCATCACCTAATCCTTGATCAGAACTCGTAGTACTCGTATCTGGAGTTGTCGTAATGTTTCCAGTATCCTCAGGAACCGGAACTCCTTGCTGAATCGATTGACCTGCTTTCAATTGTCGTAATTGCTGCATGGTAATGCATTCCTCATCGGTTCCATCAGTGAGGCACACCTCGTGTACAAATAGTTTGTTAATACCATTAGTCTTGTCTGCTAACCAATTCGTAATACTTTCAAATAATGAAGGATTTATCGTAGTCGACACCGTCTGTATATTCGCAAGCTTTACATTAAGCTCTTTCACAGCTTCAACCAATACCGGAGTCATATTGGCATAGTTTACTGACTTCTGTCCTTGTTTGTCAGTAGTAACCAGTTCTGGGAAATACTGTTCAAGGTCTTGAGCCAAGAATCCAATCATACGTTTACCGTTTGGTTGTGTTTTCCAGTTGTAGGTTACCGTACGTAGTCTACTGAGAGGATCAAGGATATTAGATGATAGATCTGATATGTTTGTCTTGAGGTTTTCATCTGATGTACAGTTGAGTCCTATACTGGTGATGGTACAGTTGGTTCCTCCTGCTTGTTCGATGCGGACTTCGTTGATGGGTGATAACTGTGATCCGATTATAAATTGATTCGTAGCACTATTCATTGCATATGCACCCAAAGCGATACTGTTAGAATATCCACCTGTTGACGAATCAGCACCAATAAGAATTGAACTTGACCCATAAGTAAACGAATCAACCGTTGCTGTTGCAAGGTCATCTGGCTGATTCGTTGAAATAACATCCCCAGGAACAAACGCTGCATAACTTACACCAGCAATTTCAAGAACACTTCCATTGTCGGATACAATATACCCACCCGCACCAGAAATACTTCCATTAATCCAATCACCTAATTTATAAGGACCATTTGCAAGATTTGAATAGGTTATTGTAGCTAGACTATTGAAAACAGGATCACTATTTCCTGCGCTTTGACCAATAAAAATAGAATTTTTTGCGTTCTGCGCACCACTTCCTGCCTTGGGGCCAAGGAACGTAGATACTTTTGCATTATCAGAACCATCACCAGCGTCTTTACCAAGAAAAACACTCCACGCTGCATTCACTGCTTCGCGTCCGGCCGAGGATCCAATAAATACTGAATCATGTGCGTCAGTTGCTGCATTAGCTACTAAGTTACCTAAAAACACTGAATCGTATGCATTGTATGCATTTTGCGCAGCGAGTAATCCGATTGCAGTAGTTCCAAACAATCCACCCTGTGGACTTGTCTTAACAGATTGTGTTGGATATCCGTTTGTCATGGAACCAGCCATGAATCCAATAAATGTAGATAGTGGTGAATTTTTCGCTTGGTATCCAGCTTGTGTTCCTATAAATGTAGACTGTATTGCAGTTGCTGCTCCATAACCAGACTGAACTCCAATAAAGGTAACACCTCCTGATGTCCCAGGAATAGGTGCTTGTGATTCTCCTAGGAAATCAGGAATGTCTTCGTCGTTATAACCAGCCTGAAGTCCTGCAATAAATGAACCTGACGCACCATATGCTTTATACCCTGCCTGAGTACCAATAAACGTAGACTGTGCAGCACCTAAAGCATCATATCCCGCTTGATATCCCAAGAAACTTACCCCTCCAGAAACATTGTGCACATTGTGAGTAGTTCCAAGAAAATCTGAAACTCCAGCGGCATTATACCCTGCTTGGTATCCCAAAATAATTGAACTATTTGCACTATCCGCTCCATTTCCAGCCATGTTACCCGCAAACAACGACCCACTCGCATTAGTAGCATTCATCCCCGCCTGGTACCCCATAAACGTAGCATCACTCGCATTCACTGCCCCATTC
>JBAWXN010000005.1:0-50759 GCA_037144045.1 bacterium
CCGGTTGGAGCTGCGGCGAAGACGAAGAGGCCGTAGCCGAGAATACTGAGGAGTGTGAAAGAATATCCTATTATTTTTTTAGGAGTGATGAAACGAGAAGACATACTATGAGAATAGTATATCAAGAAACCATACAGAATATCAAGATTCTTGGTATACTAATCCAACATGAATCCTGAAACGTTGATTGAAAAAGCATTTCGTTTGAACCCAGAACAAAAAAAGGCTCTGGGTCGTTTGCGTATTATTACTGTTTCAGACTTACTCTATCACTTTCCTGTTCGATACAGTGATATGAGCACGCTTTCTAATATTGATACCGCTGAAGCGGGAACACTCGTTACACTCTATGGAAAACTATCAAAACTAGAAACAAAGAAAGGATTTAAAACAAAGATTCCTATGTCCACCGGAATCCTTGAAGATTTTTCTGGACAAAAAATTAAAATAGTTTGGATGAATCAAGCCTACCTAGCAAAAATGTTCCACGATGGTGACACGGTAAAACTCACCGGGAAAATGACAGATGGAAAATACGGAAAATCGCTCATGAATCCAGAAATAGAGCGCGCACCCGATATGCCTATTGATGTACACGATTCGTTGTTTGCAACTACCGAGAAGAACTTCTTCGGGTACCCGGTTTACGCCGAAACACGCGGCATTACGAGCAAATGGATGTATCATTCTATTTTAAAACTTCTGGGTCAAAAATTAAACGATTCGCTCACAGATCCGATTCCAGAAGAAATCCTTACGAAATACAAACTCCCAAAACTCGCAACCGCGCTGATTTGGATCCATAATCCTGAAAAGAAAGACCATGCCGATGCCGCGCGTAAGCGTTTTGCATTCGAAGAAATTTTCCTCATTCAATTACGCCGCCAATTTGAACGCAAAAAATATGAACAACTCTTTTCGTATCGACTGCATATTCCCCACAGTGACATCCAGGACTTCATTTCACGATTCCCTTTTACCCCCACCCAATCACAAACCGATGCGATCAATGCCGTACTTAAAGACTTCGAGATGGATAAGCCCATGTCACGACTCATTGAAGGTGATGTAGGATCAGGAAAAACATTCGTTGCTGCAACCGTTGCCTATGCAACCATTAAAAATCGTCCTGACGGTCAAGATTTTGGGAACCTTCAAGTTGCCTACATGGCACCTACTGAAGTACTTGCAACACAATTATTCGAGAACTTTGTGGAATATTTTAAACACACTGGAATTTCTATTGGACTTATCACTGGATCTGGATGTCGAAAATTCCCTACCAAAATTGCATCAGCTCAAAAACCTTGGACTGAGATTTCGCGAACCCAATTACTGAAGTGGATTAAAAATGGAGAAATTCCCATTGTAATCGGAACACACGCCTTGATTCAAAAATCAGTAGATTTCCAAGACCTTGGATTAGTGATCATTGATGAACAACACCGATTTGGTACTAATCAGCGCATGAAACTTGCTAAGAAAGAAGGTCACGCCCCTCACTACCTATCAATGACGGCTACCCCTATTCCGCGAACACTCGCACTTACATTGTACGGAGACTTAGACCTTACTGTTATTGATCAAATGCCAAGCGGTCGTAAACAAGTAATCACCGAGATTGTGCCTAACGCAGAAGAAAAACGAAACGAGGCATACAAAAAAATAAAGCAGGAATTGAAAGCAGGTCGCCAAGCATACATTATCTGCCCTCGTATTGATGACCCAGATGAAGAGACAGAACAAAAACTCAACTTAAAAAGTGTAACCAGCGAAGCAAAACGCCTTGGTGAAAAAATATTTAAAGACTATCGCATTGGTATTATGCACAGTAAAATGACTCCAATCAAAAAAGATGCGGTCATGAAGCAATTTGCAAATCACGAAATTGATATTTTGGTTTCAACATCGGTAGTAGAAGTAGGTGTAAGTGTTGCCAATGCAACTAATATTATCATTGAAGGCGCTGATCGATTTGGACTGGCACAACTCCATCAATTACGCGGTCGTGTGATTCGCGGAAATCATCAGGCCTACTGCTATTTGTTTGCAGATGCTAAATCAGAAAAAACAGCTGACCGCTTGAAAGCGTTTGTAAAAGCAAAAAATGGATTTGAGCTCGCTGAACTCGACCTACTACAACGAGGATCTGGGGATCTTGCTGGACTCAAACAATGGGGTATTTCAGATCTAGGTATGGAAGCTATTAAAAATATTAAAATGGTTGAATTTGCGCGCAACGAAGCTATTGATATGATGAGAAAAGATCCTGAACTTACTGCTCACGTGTTTTTAAAAAATTACGTATCACAAAAAGACTCTGAAATTCATTTCGAATAAAAAAATCCCCCTTCCGGGGGTTTTGTTATGTAAGCCAAGAAATATCATGCATCGTGTTTGAATCGTATACCGCAAATTCAACCTCGACTTTTTTATGAGGAGTAAATCCATAACGCGCAGCATCTGCGAGCAATCTTTCGACTTGGGTAATAAACACAGAAAAAGGATTTACATAATCACGTAGCGTGACCAATATAATCATTCCCTGTTCCGTTTTTTTAAATGGATTACGTGATACATGCGCACAATTTCGCTCGGCAATTTCTTGAAGCACATTTTTATTTTCTTGAACTAAAAAAGCAACATGTGATTCGAAATAACACCGTTCCGGCATTGGTTCACCAGCGCTTTGTGGTGCACCATGATGGCTCGGCTCTGATTCTATTTTTTTGCGGAGCACTTCAAAACCGACTCGTTCTAATACATCAACGATATTCGTCATCGTTTTAAATGCGCCCGCATCATCACCGTAATACTTAGAAGACGTCATTACGTCTTGCTGAACCACTAAACCATTCCTGGCTTCAAGGTCAAGCACGATCGGTTTTACCTCAAGTAAGGCGCACTGCTGGATAAAAAATTCTTTTCCTAGGGGGAAAAAGGGCCACCGTTACGTGGATTTCATACCATTTTCTTGTTTTCATTCAATTGTTATTTAGTTTTTTAAAAAAGAAACACTCGGATAGTCAGTATACTCTACTATTAGCTTTTTTCAAAATAAAAAAACCTGCTATTACCCAGGTCTTTACTCTAGTTATTTTATAAAGGAGATAATGGCATAGCCTGCTTTATACGAAGCAAACGCACCGGCAATTGCAGGTAGTGGCATGATAATGTACCTTCCTAGTTTTGTAGTGTACGGTTTTCTGTTTAATACAATAGAAATAATCATGTAATACATCCCCATACTAATTAATACCCCTGCGTCAATTTTTGCCGCGATAAACGGTGTCATAAAATTTGCGGTAAATCCCCAGAAGAAATTCACAAACGCCTCCCATGTTAGCTCACCGATCGTAGTATCAGCATCATACACCTTAATTTCTTTATCTGTTATCTCAAAAAACCGTTCTTTCATTCTTTTTACTTATTTACTTTTATTTGAAAATTCATAGGGATAATACAGCAAGTTTTCCTGTGTGTCAATAAATCCCCTTACGGGGATTTATGAGTTATTTATTCACCTTTCTTACCAAACAACGATTTAAATGATGACCAGGCAGATTTTACTGAATCACGAAATGTGTGTCGTGTTGTCATAGCGTCGTCTTTTCGAACCTGTACCGTTTGTGCAACTTCTGCTTTAGTAGCAACTTGCACTGAATCCTGTGAAGTTTTAAATTTATCATGAATCGCTTTCATCGAATCTTGAAAATTTGCTTTCACCGTAGTCGATGGGACCCCTGCACCACAATCAGTTTTTGCCTTAGCAATAGCCGCATCAACATCAACCTTTACTTGGGTAAGCAACGCGTCAATTTGTGTTCGATGCTCTGTTCGGATCTTATCCATATTTGTACGATAAGCAGCAACCAATGCAGTCATATCGCCATTTTTAGTATCAACTGCAGACTGCATTGCTATTTGAGCACTTGCAAGCGCTGCTTTCTGAGCATCTGTCAATCCTTTACCAACGAGCTTATCAGCGCGCTCTTTTTGATTGTCTTCAAATTTAGCTTCTGATTCGCCTCGCTTCTGGTCAGTTTCAGATCGCTTACCCCCTATTTTTTGATCACGTTCAGAGCGGTTCTCTTCTTTTTTATCGAGAAGGTCACCAAATTTTGTTAATGCTTTAAAATCAGCACTTTGAATAACTACACAAAAGTCTTTTGCTTGAGTATTTTTTGTACTACTTGCATTTTCAGCAAAAGCTGCAAATGGTGCACCTACTGATAACGCAGTAATCACGAGTCCTGTAACAATGTTTTTATGGTAATAGTACATACTAATTTTTTGTAAAAATTTTTAATAAATTAAGTCTAGATTCCACGTTCCCCCAGTTGTTCCAATTGCCCCAAATACTGCTCCACAACACTACCGACTACTGCGTCTTCTTGTTCCAGTAAAAATGTTTCTTGATTACCTTCAGTAACCACTGTCTCATTTTGTAGCCAAGTATCACTACTAGGTTGAACAGCCGGAATGATAACAATCATTACCACAGCAAGACTTGTTGCAACTGAAAGAACTAATGCCTTATGTCGAAGTAATCCATCAAGGAACATCTGATAAGGAGAACGGGCGAGATGATTATTTGTGACACGATCAAAGATCGGTTTAAATACTTCACGCGAAGGAACAGTAATCCGTTGTGACAGATTATGTAATTCTTGTTCAATTATATCATGATTCTTGTTCATACTGTTTTCTTAATTTCTGGAGACTTCTTGTTACTATTTGGCGAATTGTGGATTCTCTTTTTCCAACTATCACTGCGATTTCGGAATATTCTTTTTCTTGAAGATATCTCAAAATTATAATGTCTTTATCATCATCAGGTAGTTGCTCCAGCAATTTATGCACGAGCACTCTATTATCACGCGCAATACTGTTATGTTCTGGGTTAGGCGTTGATTCGTCTTTAATATTATTCCAAGACGACTCTGAGGGATCCACAAGCAATGCCTTCTTTTTTACCCCACGGTCTATCATTTCATTACGTGCGGATCGATACAATAATTTCTCGAGTTCATTTTTTGATTTATGCGCGTATTTTTCAAACACCTTCATAAACACCGACTGAATAATATCCATTGATTCATCGTAATTCCTTACACGAAAAAAGACATACCGATATAAAGGAGTGAATAATTCGACATAAACTGTTTCAAAGTCCATAACCCTTATTATAACGGATTAGGTACTTTTTTGTGACATGGTGCATCTGGATGGACTCGAACCATCGACCGCAGAGGTATAAGCTCTGTGCTCTAACCAACTGAGCTACAGATGCGAGCCTTTGCATACTACCCTATTTTGCCCAGTTTTTCAAATAAAAACCGCCTCCTGATGGAAACGGGCTTAATGGTTATATAAAATGAGAAAGAATGAAGTAGGTACCCGTAATAAGAAACAATACACTGAACAGCATGGGTATAAAATTATCCTTAATGCGACCTTGCTTAATGAGTCGATGGAACATACTAATACCAATAATCCATGAAATAATTTCTCCGAGTACTATCCCGAGTACCACGACACCTTCTATATGCCATGGTGCCATGAAGTAGTCTTTTCCTATGAAGAAAAAGATGAATGTAATAACCGCTGGTGGCGTAGTAGGACTAATCAATGCTACAAAAAATACTTTGCTCAAGCTTGATACTGGTTTCTGTATGATAATCATCGAGCGAATAACGTACAACCCAATGAAAATTAAAATAGGACCAACAAGCATTTTAATTGTGTCTTGATGTTCAATCAAAAAATCAATACTTCCTACCGACCATGTTCCAAATAAGCAAAGCGCACTCGTTATTACAAAGTCAGCAAGTATACACATCATCGCTGTTTTTAAAACAATTCCGAATGGTTTTCCTATTCCTTGGCGAATAACCAAATAGGCACCAGGACCAATAGGTAATGCAAGAATCATACCAATTATCATCCCTTTCAATAAAAGTAACCCCATATTCAGTTGTTTTGGTTTTTAATACTATATCATATTTTAAACAAAACGTCAAAAACCTTGCTCGAGCAAAGTTTTTGAAGTCGCTATGAATTTTTTGTTTTAGGAACTAATCCAAATGAACTAATGATTTTGTTATAGTCATCTTGTTCTAATGTTTCTACTTCAAGGAGTTTCTGGGCAACGGCCTCAAGCGCGTCTTTGTATTTTCCAAGAGTTTCTTCTGCGCGTATTAATGACCGCTTCATAATTCCTGAAACTTCTTCATCAATTTTACGTTCAATGTCTTGTGAATATTCCCGTGATTCTACCCCTTCGCCAAACATAGATTTTCCATTACCTTCGTAAGCAACGGGCCCAAGTGCGTCACTCATTCCCCATTTCGTAACCATATTACGTGCAAGTTTGGTTGATACTTGTAAATCATTTGAAGGCCCCGTCGTTACATCACCAAAAATCATTTTTTCTACGGCATATCCACCGAGTGATACAACAATATCGTCGAGGAACTGCGCCTTGTTTTCAAGTTTTCGTTCCTCAATAGGAATATGCATAGTGTATCCTCCTGCGCTTCCTCGTGGAATAATAGTAACCTTATGTACTGGATCAGCATGCTCAAGGGCTGACGCTAAAATTGCGTGCCCTGCTTCGTGATACGCAACGATTTCACGTTCACGTTTGGTATGCAAATGCGATTTACGTTCAGGACCAATCATTACCTTTTCGATTGCAAGCAACACATCACTTTGTGATACCTTTTTACGATCAAATCGTGCTGCAAAAATTGCTGCTTCATTCATTAATGATTCAAGATCAGCTCCAGAAAATCCGCTCGTTCGTTCTGCAACGACTGACAAATCTACACCTTCTTCAAGTGGTTTTTCATTTGCATGAATGTTAAGGATCAATTCGCGATCCTTACGATCAGGCAATGTCAGGAATACGCGACGATCAAATCGTCCTGGGCGCAATAGCGCACTATCGAGCACGTCGGCTCGGTTCGTTGCCGCCATGACTACTACTTTTTCAGTAGGATCAAACCCGTCCATTTCAACCAAGATCTGGTTCAATGTTTGTTCGCGTTCGTCATTTCCCCCACCAATACCAACACCTCGCGAACGGCCTACCGCGTCGATTTCATCAATGAAAATAATTGCAGGTGAGGCTTTTTTTGCTTGGTCGAATAAATCACGTACGCGTGATGCTCCAACTCCAACAAACATTTCTACGAATTCAGAACCTGACAAATGGAAAAATGGAACTCCTGCTTCACCGGCTACTGCACGTGCCAGCAATGTTTTTCCTGTTCCCGGATTTCCTGTGAGCAAAACCCCTTTTGGAATCTTCGCACCAATGTCTAAATATTTCTGAGGATGCTTCAAGAAATCTACTACCTCCATAAGTTCTTGTTTTGCTTCTTCATTCCCTGCAACTTCTTTAAACGTTACTTTTTTATTTTTATCATTAGGATCAGTTACCCGAGCTTTTGATTGTCCAAATGACATAGCTTTCATGCCACCCCCTGCCCCTTTCGATTGCATAAATAAAAACCATACGAAAAACGCCATAAACAATACTGGGAGCGCAATTGGAAGGATGTTAATTAACCAGTATCCAATACCTGATTCGTCTTTAATAGTAATCGTTGTCGCGGCAAGTGCTTCGCTCGTTACTCCATAATTTTTTAATGTTTCAGTAATCCCTGTTTCAACTTCCTTCTTTGAAGATTTCAAACCGTCATCCGTGGTGGTAAGTGCAATCGTTTCTCCTTTAACGGTAATATCTTTTACTTTTCCTTGGTTCACGAGCGCTGCCACTTGTGATAAGGAAATGTCTTCTACTTTTTTCTGATCTGCAACCAAGGAATAAATTCCAGAAATTCCTGCAAACACTAATACTGCAATGATTATTTGCTCGAAAAATCCAAACTTAATTCCCTGAGGTTTTTTTTGTTTCTTTTCTGCCATACGTGGGTATTATACAGAAAAATGCACCAAAGACAAAAATCTGCTATATTCTCCCTATGCATCCCTATATTGCTAATACTAAAGCTTCATTTAACTATGAAACTCTCGACACGTTCGAGGCTGGCTTGGTGTTACTGGGCGCAGAAGTAAAATCTCTGCGTAAGGGTCATGCTACGATTTCAGAATCGTTTATTGCAATTGATAACGGCGAACTGTACTTGGTGAAAGCCTATATTGCCCCGTATCAATTAAAAAACCAGGTTGCCTATGACGCCTATCGCAGACGAAAAATCCTTATTTCTAAAAAGGAATTTCGGATGCTTGAGCAACGTAAACACGAAGCAGGTTTGACACTCATCCCTCTTTCGATATACGATAAACGCGGCTTCCTTAAACTCCAATTCGCCCTCGCAAGAGGTAAGAAAAAACACGACAAGCGCAACGACATTAAAGACCGTGATGCTAAGCGTGAGATTGGACGTTTGATGAAGTCATAACCCATGGGGATGACAGGCTTCGACAGATGAATTCCCTTGATGTATGCATACCGAGTATCCGAGAACCTCGTAAAACTTCTCGGGAAATTGAAGTGCTAAATCAATTAAATCCCCTTACGCAGCTTTTGCTCGTGAAGCGGTTCTTGCTTAACTTTATTTAGGCAACGGGTGACTCGCAAATTCTGTGAGCGGAATCACTTGTCATATCACCAGAATAGAATGATTACACGTCAACGTAATCATTTAAACTAAACGACTCGGTCATGAACTTATGTTGGATTACTTAAGAAAGTTCATACTTAAAAACCAAGCCAGCAGGCTCGGTCAAAAGTAATCTACGTATGTAGATGTGCCTCAAGGCTCATTTTGGACGGCGGTTCAATTCCGCCCATCTCCACCTTAATAAAAACCCTTCACGGGTTTTTATTTTTTACTTATATTCCACATCATTTTGAAAAACGTTTCGAAGTTTTTTGCAATGGACGCATTCGTCATATGAATACCTACGAGGTTATTTTTCTCGAATGATAAAATACTCACCATATCGTCCATAATATACATCGCAAACTGATTCACGGCTCGAGCTTTGGGCAGTGTTGCAACGGTGAGCCCTTTTGTTTTTTTATACACCTTGGCGTATTGCTTTTCGATACTTGAATCGTTTACCAATAGTTGAGTAGTAATATTTTTTTCTTGTTTCAACTTCTTCACCTTGTTGTGCCATTCAGGTTCAAAGATAAACTCCCAATCCTGAGACCATACAAATTCATCACGGAGTAACAGTAACGTTGAACCAGCATGTGCCTTACGCATCATCGACAGATAGATTTTTTTGAGTCCTTCTTGTCCTTCAAAAAAGGTAACCTGCGGCACATGAAGTGCAGATTTACCCAATTGATCGATATTTTTTTGAATCGATTCAAATACCTTGTATTTACCTTCAAGGCTTTTCTTCTCGGTATCGAGGAGTTGTTTTAATGATTCGGGACCTTCCGCAATAAATTGCTTCACCTCGTTTTTAAACGTTGTACTCACTAATCCTTTCGTAATTAATCCACCAAGCGTGGTATACACACTACTGCGGGATAAATTGCACTTTTTAGCGATCAGTGTTGCATTAGCCGGTGATGTTTCAAGGAGTACGGAATACACCTTGGATTCATGATCCCCGAGTCCAAATCCTTGTAATTGTTCAATTAATGTATTCATAGGTTCTGATGTCGTAATTGTACGACAACTTGTACACTTTTGTCAATTCCCTATACTGTGAATAATTATTCGTTAATAAAAAAATAACAAGTATGAAACAAGGAACGTATTTGAATTTGTTGTACACCATTGAACAGCAACTTCCCCAATTATTAAAGGATCCCAGCATTTGGGAAACGGTATATGTAAATTATTCGCAGCCCTATGTAGAACGGGTGTATACCAACTACCTTGGACTACGCATTTGCCTTCATCGGATCACGACCTGTGATACTGGAACTGCATTATTTCATCCCCATCCCTGGCCATCAGCAATGCGTATTGTCGCAGGTGCTTATGAAATGAATGTTGGCTATGGCGTAGGAACAGACATTCCGCCAACTGCTGCAACCATCTTATTACCGGCAGGATCTGCATATGAAATGATTAATAGTAATGGATGGCATTCAGTACGCCCCACTACTCCGGTTTCATTGTCGCTCATGGTAAGTGGTAAACCTTGGGATCGCGTTGCCCCTAAAAGCAACTACCAACTATCACCGTTATCCATCGAAACGAAAATGGAAATACTCAACGCATTTGCGCGCATGTATCCTTAACACAAACCCTCCTGAACGCCAGGAGGGTTTTTTGACAAATCATTTGAAAAGTGTTACTTTAAATTCAAATATAACGCAATGGATATACTCTTTATCAAGGAAGCAATCCTTGAATTCCTTAACACATTACCGGAACCTAATCGTTCTGCATGCATCAAAATTTTAGAAGACAATGAAAAGCGTTTTCTGGAAGCGCCTGGATCGCAGCATAATCACCAGGCTTGGATGGGTGGTTACCTGGGCCATATTTACGAAACATTCGTAATTGCCCAAAATTTACATGAATCACTAAGCCTCATCCGTACTCTTCCCTTCAGCTTGTCGGATGCCATCCTGGTCCTTTGGTTGCATGACCTTGAAAAACCCTTCAAGTATTTGGAACCAAAAACCAATTTTGTGAATGACAACGCGAAAGCGGAATTTGTTCGTAGTATGATTAAACAGTACGGAATTGTACTTACTGATGAACAGGTGAATGCGCTCGCTTATATTCATGGTGAAGGAGCTGATTATAATTCCCATAAGAGAACTCAGCTTCCACTCGCTGCATTCGTACACTGTTGCGACACGATATCAGCTCGCATCTGGTTCAATTTTCCTGAACATTATTAAATTAAATAAAAAATCCCTACTCATTCGAGTAGGGATTATTTTTAATTACACGATTACTTATTCAGCACCTTCGCCATGATGACCACCATGATCGGGGATATCTTGCTTTGCTGGCTCGACTGGAATGATATATTCCGTACCATCGCGCCTTGCAATAGTAGAACAAATCACATACTTCGTATCATAAAATACAAAATATACCGGATAATCAATACCTGGAATAGTGCACTTCACTGCAGTCTTATTATCCCTGTTGATACCCAGTTTTTTTGTTGCTGCGTCAAGGAACTGTTCTACAAGGTCTACAATCGTTTGCCCGTCACCTGGTTTGATGTCCGAATTTTCTACTTCTGCGATATACGTATCGCTTTCCGTTCCGGTGTTATAACTGTAATAAGCAACCACTGTTGCCTGTGCTGCGTTCGCAACCACAAGGTCAAAAATTGATTTGTTGTGAATTTCCATTTCCGTATTCTTTTTTTTGTTTTTGAATCGAATGTACTATATCGTATATATCAATAATGTCAATTATTTATCAAAAAAACAACCTGCTCCAAGTGGAACAGGTGTTACTATAATGTTGTAATGATTTTCAGTAGAAAACCAAGTAATTAGTCACAACCGCAGGGTTTCTCTTCCCTACTAATTGTACTGTTCCATTAACTTCCTTGCAGCTTTGTCCCCAAGAGGACCCGCCATCAAGAACGTAAATGTGTGTAGTGGTCGACTTACCGGGACGATCAAGTCCAGTAACGATTGTGCGTGCCTGGTTGTAAGTCATCATGAAATCAAATAAGATTACTCCTATTTGTTCACCTTGAGGAGTCATTCTGCGTATCAATACCTTATCAACCGTTTTATTCGATGACAATGCATTACCGTTACGCATAATGCTCGGTAAATAGAACATGGTTCCTTTTCGTGACTTCACTGCTTGGTATAAAGAGTCAACGTTATGTTCACGATGATGTGTGAAGCTAATATGAAACCCTTTATCAACCACTACGATGCCGTAGTCATAATCAACCCCATCACCGCATGGGCGACCGTTCGATAATGCCATGCCTTGCATCGTGTAAGCACCAAACGAACCACCGGTCATACCATCAGGTGCTGTTGCTACCCCGCGAAGTGCTGACTGAATATCAGCAACACTTCCAGTAGTTACTATTGCATCGGTCTGGCTCGTCACCAAATTCAATCCATGAATCGGCCAGAACTCACCAACAGGTGCACTGTTATGACTTACATTCCAAACAACTTCTTTGTTTTTGAATGTATCAGTAGTAGCAGAACAGGTCGTGACTTGAGAAAATGCTACGTGAGCGATTAAGATACCTACAATTACTAAGATACTGTTTTTCATGTTACTATCTGGTTTATTTGTGATGTAAAAAGATCAATTGTTTTATAAAACTATTATAGCACAAAATTTTATAAAAGTCAATACTTTTTACCCTTATATTTCAAGGCTTATTTCTGAAAAGAACTTGACATTTTATATTCAAAGTTATATTATGAAGATACAAAAAGGTACTGTTTTAGCCGAGTCGATCTCAGAAACTACTTGTATTTGAATTACTCGCATAACAATAACCACATGAAAGGAACAATCAAAACATTGAAGGAAAACGGATTTGGATTCATCTCATCAGAAAGTTTAAATGGTAAGGATCTTTTCTTCCACGGAAACGCTTTGGTAGGTGTTGCATTCAACGACCTTCGAGAAGGTGACATGGTTACATTTGAAACAGAAGAAGGTCCAAAAGGACTTAACGCTGTAAATGTACAACGAGTTTAATCTCACTAAAAAACTCCCATAAGGGAGTTTTTTAGTGGCGTAATTATTAAGACTTCTTAGCTTCTGTTTTAATTTGCCATCCTTCAATAAGGTGTCGATCAAGGTTTTTATATTTAACCTCTTTGTCTTCCCCGTCTTTGGTTACAATTACCTTATCATTGCGTTCATAGCGAGTTCCATCAGTACGCGTCATAGGAACGATAGCAACCGTAGGGTTAGCCATTCCTGATTCACCTCCTGGTTCAAGGTTTTTCATAATATCCGCAACTTGATTAATATAATTTGCTTCAAGTTCTCGGAACAATTTGAGCCCTTCTCGTTTATATTCAACGATTGGTTCGCGTTGTCCATAGGCACGCAAGTTCACTGATGAACGTGCATTATCCATGATTTCAAGATGATCTGTCCATAGTCGATCGATCACAAACATGGCAACACGTCGCAATGTTTCGTACCAATCATTATCACCAATCTCTGTTTTTATGGTATCAAATGCTTCTTTACCGGCATCATCTAATACTTCACGTACTTGCACCGCAAGGTCGGTTACGTACCCCGCGTCGTTATGAAGTAACGAACTGCGTCGTTTATACACAGAAACACGCTGTGATGAAAGCACGTCATCATATGACAAGATATTCTTTCGTGAATCGAAGTTAAATCCTTCGATTTTTTCCTGAGCCCCTTCGAGGGACCGAGCAATAAATCCGTTTTGAATAGGTTCGTCTTCGGCGAGTCCCAAATTCCCAATCATACTCTTTACTCGATCACCCCCGAATACGCGCATCAACTGGTCATCAAGTGATACATAAAATTGAGTTTCTCCTGGATCTCCTTGTCGTCCTGCACGTCCTCGTAACTGATTATCAATACGTCTTGCTTCGTGACGTTCAGTACCTAATACAAACAATCCTCCAAGGTTTTTTACTTCAACATACGCGTCTTCATTAAATGGTACCCCACCTAATTTAATATCTACCCCACGTCCCGCCATGTTTGTAGCAATAACTACCGAACCTTTGCGTCCTGCATTCGCAACAATATCACCTTCCGTATCATGATTTTTAGCGTTCAAGACATTATGAGGAATTCCTTCACTTTTAAGGTACGCAGACAATAATTCGTTCTTTTCTACTGAAACCGTACCAATAAGTACTGGCTGACCTTTTTCATGGAGTTCTTTTACTCGACGAGCAATCGCCTTAAACTTACCTGTTTCTGTTTGAAGAATAAGATCCGTGTGATCAATACGTTGAACAGGTCGATGTGTTGGAATTTCAATTACTTCAAGTCCATACACTTTACCAAATTCTTCTGCTGAGGTTTTAGCCGTTCCCGTCATACCCGCAAGAGATGCGTAGAATTTGAAATAGTTTTGATAGGTAATAGAAGCCAAGGTCCGTGATTCTTGTTTAATTTCAACTCCTTCTTTGGCTTCAATTGCCTGATGGAGTCCATCTGAGAATCGTCGTCCTTCTTGCATACGCCCTGTAAATGAATCAACAATCACTACTTCACCTCCACGTACTACGTATTCATCATCTTTGATAAATAATGCGAGTGCGCGTACCGCTGTTTCAATATGGTGAACCATACGTACATTTTCTGCAGTATACAAATTATCAATACCAAGGAGTTTTTCTACATGAGTAATACCTTCAGGGGTAAGCTGAATCGCTTTAAGTTTTTCATCTACAGTATAATCAACTTCTTTATTAAGCTGTTTAGCAACACGAGCACACGCTACATAAATTTCACCAGCGTCTTCTGCTGGACCCGCAAGGATCAATGGTACCCGGGCTTCGTCAATCAAAATTGAGTCAACTTCGTCTACCAGTGCAAAGAAATGCCCTCGCTGTACCAGCTTATCAACCATGACTTGAGTATTGTCTCGTAAGTAATCAAACCCATATTCACTATTAGTACCGTAGGTAATATCAGCCAAGTACGCTTCATTACGTTGACACGGTTTAAGGAATTGCTCAAACACGTGATATTCCTGTGCATCATCAGTTTTCGGATCGGGATTTTCAACTACAGGATTATACAAATATGACTGATTCAAGTTATTTAAAATACCTACCGTCATTCCTAAAAAGTGGTACACCTGCCCCATTTGTTCCGCGTCACGTCGTGCAAGGTAATCGTTTACCGTTACCACATGAACTCCTTGTCCAAAAAGCGCTTTGGTATACGCAGCAAGAGTTGCAACTAATGTCTTTCCTTCACCAGTACGCATTTCAGCAACCTTACCTTGGCACAATGCGAGCCCTCCGATTAGCTGCACATCAAAATGACGTTCCTGTCGGGTACGTTTTGCAGCTT
Organism: bacterium; assembly: GCA_037144045.1. GTDB lineage: Bacteria > Patescibacteriota > Minisyncoccia > Phycocordibacterales > UBA1006 > CAIXMG01. The sequence goes on from JBAWXN010000005.1 coordinate 14,979, forward strand.
CACGAACTAATGCAAATGCTTCAGGAATAATATCCTCAAGGGTTTCACCTGCTGCGACACGCTGTTTGAATTCTGCAGTCTTCTTTGGAAAATCAGCATCATCAAGAGCTATCATCGCTTCTTCTAAATCGTTAATTTTTTTAATCGTTGGTTTTACTTCTTTTAAAAAGCGAGAACTGTCGTCTCCGAACCATTTGTTAAGACTGTCTTTAATATTCATAGGATTCCCGTACTATAGCATATTTCCAGGAAATTTCGAGGGAATTACCCTGTAGGCCGGAGGGGTAATTTCCTCTAAACAACAAAATCCCCTTGCGGGGATTTTGCGGATAAACTATTTTCGTTTAGCTGTTTTCTTTGTAGCTTTTTTTGCAGCCTTTTTAACAGCTTTTTTTGCTACTTTCTTAACTGCTTTTTTTGCAGCCTTCTTTGCTTTTTTCATTGCCATAGATTTAGTGAAAGTTAATTGGTTATAAAAATTCGTTTGTGCTTGTGAATTTTCTGATGATTCGACCTCTCCTTCACGCGAGGTCTCGCATGAAAAGTGTGTATCATCTGATAGCACTATTATCTAACGAGAGTTGATTGGATGCAAGAAAAAAGTATGTGAAAAAAATAAAACTGTGGATAACTTAGCTTCTTAGTATTCAATAATTAAATTGAATAGTTGATATAATTTTTTATCCATGATACTATACCTGTATGAAACTTTCACTCCAAGGAAAAATATATAAAGCGCTCGGTAGCGAAAAACGTTTGGAAATGCTACGTCTTTTGAAAATCAACAAATACCTCACTGTAGGACAAGTTTCTAAGACCATGAACCTCTCTATCCAGAGCGCTTCACAACAGTTAAAAATTCTTGATTCAGCACACATTATCGAATCTTCCAAAGAAGGGCTCCAAGTTTTTTATTCACTACGAAAACCTCCTTATCCTATTATTAAATCTGCGTTATCATTAATGCAGTAATAACAAAACACCTCACAGTACTGTGAGGTGTTTTGTTATTTGTTGGTGCTGCACCTTGTTGGTCCGCGGGAGCGAGCTCCAAACAAACGTTCTATGTGAGTGCGACCGCGAACCAACATGAAGCATCACGTGTTCGGGTCAAGGAATAGTATACGAGAAATCAGTCCTATGTCAAGTAATTAAAAACCCCTGCCAAGCAGGGGTTCATTACTATAATTGCTTTTCGTGCAATTGTTTTTTTCGTGTCACAATCCGAGACAGTTTACTAATATCTAATCGCAACTGCTTTGCTTCTGAAACAGTAACCGCTTTTTCAATATAAGGAATAGCTAGCTCGAGTAGTGCCACTACTTTCTCGTAGTCTTCAAGAAGACCACCGAGAGTAAGTTTCTTGCCCGCAACAAAAGGAAGATTTTCGGGATGTTCCCAAAGGGTTACCGTCTTTCCTAAAAAAGGAAGTAGTGATCGCACCGCCAAAATTGTTTGCGGGTTGAGTGCTGTACGCATCCGCTGTTCCGGACTCGCAAGCGCAAACATCATTTCTAATGCGTTGGTTTGCTGAAGCTGGTTACGTTCATATTCAAGAATGAGCCCGCTCACGTATTTATGAAATTCTTCTACCTTGGTGTATTGCTTATGCGTTACCGCAATGTTTGCTTCACGAAGGAGGTCCATTTCTAAATACTGGGCCTTGTCTTTTAACCTACCTAATTCTATTGCGATTCCATACTTGATTATTTTATCACGTACGAGAGCTCTAATTGATTCTGGAAGACTATAGAACTCAAGCGACCTGCTCACCATGTCAGCTGATCGTCCAATACGTTTAGCAATTTCAGTATTAGAAATACTTTTGTTCTCAGCTTTTAAGAATACGGTAAACATAGCAATGGCTTCTGCTTCTTCATGAGTCGAAGGACGGTAGTGCACATTCTCAGCAAGTTGTGTACTCAGTAATACTCGTGCATCTTTGGTTTGAGGAACTCGTGCTGTAATAACACGACTTCCAAAATGTTTAGTCCAACAGGAGCCTGGGGTAACAACACCTTCTTGTTGGCACTGATGACAACCTTCGTTCCATAACACATTAAATGCACGAAGCCTGCGTTCACCTGCAACAATCACTTGATAACCATCGGGTTGCTTCTTCTGTTCAATAACGGCCCGTTCTTTAAGAGTCAGAGGTCGTTTCCATACGGCACACACATAATTAACATATTCCCAAAACTCCTTCTCTGGAAATAGTGCAACAATCTGTGGATTCACCATACCATTGATTGCTAAATCGTAAGCAAGTTCACGAATACCGACCATGTCGAATTCTTTACGCATCTGGGGTAAGGTAACAAAATTTACCCAATCCAGCTGCTTTTCAAGGTACTTCAGCTGTACTGTTTTTTTGTTGTCCATAGAATAAATCTTTGTACGTAGTAAATACTTTTAAGTAGTAAAAGTCAAAAAAACGACCCTTGCGGGTCGTTACTTTTTATTGTATTTGCGGTGATACTCCTGAGTTGCATCCGTACCGAAATGAATACCGTCTTCCCCAAAGTAAATTTCATTAGGATGTAAGAACATATCATTGAAATGGAGATACTTTCCTATGAATGGAGTGTAACGAGTTTTATTTCCTGTTCCCGTTTCTTCGATACGTACCCCACCCCAGATCATTGAACAAAATTCTCGTGGCTCCAGTCTAATCACTCGAGCCATGCGTTGAATATAATACTCAATAACATCGTAGAGTCTTTTTTCAGGCGAACGACTTTTCTCTGCTTGATTTCTGAATACATATTTTCGGTCGGCACCAAATGCACGCATAATCCAAATATCTACGACAACCGCATCAAGGTCGTGCAACATAGCTTGAGCAAAATTAGAAATTTTACGTCCACGCAATTTTCCATGTTCTACGAAATGATCGAGTTGGTAAATAGCTGCAGGAAGAAATCCTGAAAACTGAGTATTAATTTCCTTAGCTACTGCTGAATTATACGTAAGTACTTTTCCCTTACCATAGTATTGAGCGAGTGCTTTGAAAAATAATTTAATGTTTGACTGTAACTGCGCATTCATACTCGTACCTGCCATTAAGTGAAATAACACCTGCGGATCGATCATGGGTAATAATGCACATAATTCTGCATACGTAGCGCGATACCATAACTGGTCAGGTCGTCCATTGAGTAAATACCTCCCAATTTTTGAAAAATGAATTTCTTTATTAAAAGGAAGTAATTCTGCTGTGAACTGATCACGTATCTGTACTAATGTCATACCTGGAAACAACTGTTTAACGAGTATGCACCCAGCGTGAATCGTGGAGAGGTACTGCATTGGAGAAAGATACCCCACATGATTCCCTTCTGAATTAAACCGAAACATTTTTAAGGATTCCTGTTCAATAAATGAAATCAAGAAATTATCTTCTTGTGAGGTAAGTCCAAATAAATCTCTCACATCCCGATTTATCCAATCAGTTTTATTAATTATGGTATCGGTATTGTTTCTTCCTAGCCATAACACTATTGGTAATAGCACTGCGTTAAATACGTGTTGGTGCTCAATAAATGCGTCTTGTTTGCTCTGCACTACTGATATTTGGGTATCTAAGTGAAGTACACCATGAAACAGGTCTTGGGGCTTTATATGGCCCTTAGTATTAAGTTTTGCCATATCTTTATATATTTATACGGATAGTAGCAGAGAGTCCCGAGAAATCAAAATTCTTGTAAAAGCACAAAACACGCCTTGCGGCGCGCTTTGCGTAGAACGTTTGTTGATATCAGTAAGATTTCTTTTTGGAACTCTCACTCACACCTATAGTATAGCAGATTCGCGTTTAAAAGTCAAGCGCCATAAAACCCCCATATTATGAGGGTTTTATGATGATGTCGCACGATAAGCCGAGTTCTGTTTATGCAATTATTTATCTGCGATCCCTGTTACCAAGGACCTGTAGCGGCACTCCCTATATCGCATAAAGCTATATAGGGCACGGCCTTGCACACGCGTACGGATTTAGCCGTTTCATTCCTACCTTCCAGTAGAACAATTCCCGAAGGAACCCTAGCTTTTCAGCATTAGCGTTTCTGTTCGCACCGCGTTTGTTACCAAAGATGGGCGTTACCCACTACGTTTGACTTACCTTTCGGCAGCTATGTGCTCGGACTTTCCTCTAGATATTACTACCTAGCAATTGCTTCGTGTGGCTTGATTACAGTACATTATTTATTGTGAATTGACAAGATGTTCTCGATAATTTATTATCACAACAAATATATTCCTATGCCCTTTACTAAAAATCCTAGCCATAAGAATTTGGCACTCATTCACGCATCAAGCAATACTTTTGTGTTGAACCTTAATCCTCTTATTAAAAAACACGGTATTAGATTTACCTTGCAACTTATTAAATCATTGGTAAAAGTATCCAAAGAAGACCGCAAATCAAAAAGTGTTCGCCTTATTGAGCCACGATCCTTGAACATGATTCAGAAGAAAATAATTACAGCAGAAGATTCTGAACAAAAGACAGCGCTTCAAGTCGTTCGAGACGAACAATACACGGAGTATTTAAAACTCTTAACCGAATGCGGGTTTACTTTTAACACTTGGTTTGAAGACTTTGTAGATGAGGACACCGGCGAGGTGGTCTCTATAGAACGCAGAGAAATAAACCACTTCGCGAATAAATTAACTTCGTAACATAAATAAAACCCGCTTATGCGGGATTTTTTTATTTAGACTTATGTCGAATAAAATCAACAATAGCTAGAAAGAGTGTAATAATTCCAAGAAGCCCAAACGCCCCTTCGATAATTTGCCCATCAGTTCCTAATTTACGGAGGAAGAATCCAATAAAGAATGCAACGATAGCAACAATAAGTAATTGATCGTACTGAAGGTGTTTATCGATTTTGTGGAAATGTTTCATAGATATATAATCTCAAATTAATAATATGTACCTATTATACCTTGCTAGTGTATTACTCTGCAATAGCTATACGTGTATTATTCACCTGGTTCACGAATCGGATGCCATTTACGGTAATACGATCGCCAAGGAGTATACGCAAGAAACACAAACACTCCTGCAAGGGCGCTCCATGCTCCAATACATACGAAATATAAGAGCCATAACAATTCCTTCGCATAAAAGTAGTACGGTAGTTTCCAGTAACACGCGACTTCGATTGGGCTGCGCTTTAAATGGCGCAGCGCTTCCCGTTCACGTAATCGTTCCGCAATAGAAGCATGTCCAAAAGTAAGGAATACAGCCGCAACTCCAATCCATTCAATCCATCCTTTACCCGAACCAATAGCAACCGCAATTAAAATAATTGCAACAAATGCGTATTCAATAAAATACGTTTGTATGTTCAAATTCTTTTTAATTGCTTCAACGCCTCGAATAATAATTGGTTTTTTCATATTTTGACAAAATTGTAATTAATAGGCATACTAGTGAAAAGTCACTATGGCACTCACTCTCGGTGAATTATGGTTCATTATCGTTACTCTTATAAATGCACCGGTTATCTGGTTTTTCTGGAGACTAGCATTTACTGCAACCCATCGTTGGATAAAAACCCTTGGTTACAGCATGAGCATCTTCTTTATTATTGTATTTATTACGTGTTTTGTATACGACACTTATTCTGGATTTGATACCAGTGTCATACTCAGTAATGTATCATGTTTACTGATCAGTGGTGGATTGTTCACCTACTATCGCAAAAGTGGTCCCAGGAAATCCTAGGACCACTTTTTTAGTATCACTAATCCCAAGAAAGACTTCCTCCTGATTGATACTCAGTCACTCGAGTTTCAAAAAAGTTCTTTTCTTTTTTGAGGTCCATGATTTCTGACATCCAAGGGAATGGATTTTCAACGTTATAAACTGTTTTAAGTCCGAGACGTTCTAATCGTCGATCGGCTACATATTGTACATACTGAGCCACTGCTTCGGCGTTTAACCCAAGGATCCCTCGAGGCAAACAATCCTTTGCATAGGTCACTTCAAGTTCAACCGCTCGTTTAATATTTCCAGTAACAATACCTTGGAATTCAACAGTCCACACTTCAGGATTTTCTGCAATGATGGCTTGAATCAGATCATTACCAAATGCTAAGTGTACTGATTCATCACGTAAAATGAATTGGAATTGTTCACCAATACCTACCATTTTATTTTGACGCATAAATGAAAGCATCATAACAAATCCAGCATAGAAGAAGACTCCTTCCATGATTACATAATACCCAATCAAATCATGCAAAAACTTCTGTTTGTTTTCTGCAGTGTCAGTAGTAAAGTTCGGATCCATGATGGACTTGGTCATATCCACTACGAACTCATCCTTGTCATGAATTGAAGGAATTTGATTGTAAGCATCATACACACTTTCAGGTTCAAGTCCGAGACTATCACAACAATAAATAAAGGTATCGGTATGAATTGCTTCTTCGTATGCTTGGCGCAATAAATACTGACGACATTCAGGGTTCGTTACATGTTTATATACATTTAATACAATATTGTTTGCAGTGAGTGATTCAGCGGTACTGAAAAATCCCATGTTCCACATAATCAATCGTCGTTCGTCATCGGTAAGACCATTTGCGTCTTTCCATGTCTCGAAGTCTTTCTGCATGTTTACCTCGTCCGGCACCCAGTTATTGTTTACTCCATTTTTATAATGAGTTCGCGCCCATTTATATTTAATAGGTAAAATTTTGTTGGGATCTGTGGTCCCTGCGTTTAAAATGAATTTTTCTGCCATAGAATATTATTGGCAACTTTCACATACTTCCCCAGCCATAACAATAGTTGGGCGAACCGGAGCAGTCACCTTAGTTTGAGTATCTGTTAATGTTGTTTGCGATTTAATATCTACCGTAGTTTTTTCAACCGATGTTGCACCCAATGTTCGTAAGTAATACGTCGTCTTGAGCCCCATCTTCCACGCATGCATGTACGTATCCGAAATCACACGCCCCGATGAAGTCTTAAGAAACAGGTTAATTGATTGTGATTGATCAATCCATTTACCACGAACCGCTGCGTGCATAATTACCCAATGAGGATCAATTTGGAACGCTTCCTTATATTTATTACGCAACGTTTCTGGAATTTCAATAATCGATTCAATGTTTCCATCAAGCTGTTTAATTTTTTCGAGCATGGTGTCATTCCATAATCCAAGTGTACGCAATTCAATAACCAACGCATCGTTTACACAGGTAAATTCCCCACTGAAGTTAGACTTCACGTACAAGTTTTTATAAATAGGTTCTACTGATGGAAGCGCTCCTGAAATATTTGCAATGGTTGCTGTTGGTGCGATCGCCATTGTGTTTGAGTTACGCATTCCGTATTGTTTAACCGCTTCGCGTACTGGAGCCCAATCCATAGTAGCCGTAGGCAAAATCCCTGTTTCAATACCTCGTTCTTCTTCGAGTAATTTAATAGTATCTACTGGGAATAATCCTCGATCCCATTTTGATCCCTTGAATGTTTCATAAGCACCTTTTACCTTAGCAATCATTGCCGAGTTATAAATCGCATGCCATGACACAAACTCCATCAATTTATCACTGAATTGTACCGCTGCATCAGAATCGAAATTAAGCCCCATTGCGTAAAATACGTCTTGAGTCCCCATGATGCCAAGCCCTACAGGACGATGCTTCATGTTTGAATATTTTGCTTCTGGAATAGGATAAAACGAAATATCAATAACATTATCAAGCATCTGCATGGCCGTCTTAATGGTTGTTTCCATCAATGCAAAGTCAATTTCATTTCCTTTTAAGTGACGCGGCAAGTTAAGCGATCCAATATTACATACCGCTGTTTCTGTAGCTGAAGTATTGAGCGTAATTTCGGTACACAAGTTAGAACCATGCACTACCCCAACGTGGTCTTGTGGACTACGGATATTTGAAGGGTCCTTAAAGGTAATCCAAGGGTGTCCTGTTTCAAATATCATCATGAGCATTTTCCGCCACAAGTCAGCTGCTTTCACACGCTTAAACATGTTAATTTCACCTCGATCTGCTTTTTGTTCGTAAGCAACATAAGCTTCTTCGAATTTTTTACCGTAAATATGGTGTAGATCAGGAACTTCTTCTGGACTAAACAATGTCCACTCTTCGTTATCAGCGACACGTTTCATGAATAAGTCTGGAATCCAGTTTGCTGTGTTGGTGTCGTGAGTACGTCGTCGTTCGTCCCCAGTGTTTTTTCGAAGGTCTAGGAATTCTTCAATATCCATGTGCCATGTTTCAAGGTATACCACCGTTGCTCCACGTCGTTTTCCAGAACGATTAATAGATGCTGTTGTTGCATCAACAATTTTTAGAAAAGGAATAACTCCTTGTGATCCAGTATTAATCGTTTTAATCCATGCATTTGTGGCACGAATATCAGTCCAGTCATTTGCTACTCCACCTGAATATTTCGAAAGCTGAGCATTATCCCCAATCACCTTGAAAATATGTGCCAAATCATCATTTGTTGTAGACAAGAAACACGATGACATCTGAGGATGCGCAGTTCCACTATGAAGGAGTGTAGGTGTTGAAGGCACGTACAACATACGTGACAAGGTATTATAGAATTCAATAGCTGTTTTGGTTGGGTCTTTTTCAAGGATAGACATTCCCATTGCTACACGCATCCAAAAATACTGCGGTGTTTCTAGGAACGCTTTCTTTTCAGTGCGCACAAAGTACCGATCATAGAGCACTTGGAGCCCCATAAATTCGAAGAGTTGATCACGTTTTGGATCCATTGCTTTAGCCAACGCACTAAGATCGAAAAATACTAATCGTGCATCGTACCGATTTTCAGCAATTCCTCGCTTGATCATTTCTGCAAACTTTCGTTCGTGCATCATTTTAAAATGATCTGAATATTCATCAGTACCCAACACTTCTTTATAGAGATCATTCACTAAGAACCGAGCTGACACGTTCGAGAAAATCGGATCACGTTCAACGAACGGCTTAAGTGCCAAAATAATTGCCTTGGTAATTTCACTCGTAGTAATTCCATCATAAATATTCAATTTAGTTGCTGCGACAATTTTATCAACCGGAAGCAACCCTTCTGGAAACGATGAAGCCACGTTTTTAATCGCAAGTTCGATCTGTGCCACATCGAAAGGTACAATTTTCCCACTGCGCTTTTTCACAGAAGTAGCTGACTGATTCACCTTATCGAGCATTTCTTGTTGTTTTTGATAGCGAATTTCAGCACGTTCCTGACGATAGAGGATATACGCTTTAGCAACTTCAAAATCACCTTTTTGAGCAATGACACGCTCAACAACGTCTTGAACATCTTCCACGCTTGGAATAACAAATTCACCATCAATTTCGTCTGTAGAATACCGATAGTCCAACTCGTGAACTACCTGACTCGTCAGATTATCAAGTTCAGTAGCATCAATAGTCGTACTATTAGCTTCGTACGCTTTTTTAATTGCGGTAAGGATTCGATCTGAGGTGAAGGTTACTACTGATCCACTGCGTTTTTTGATAAGGGTAAGTGTCATAACTTTTTGGTGAAATAATTACTATTAGTTCCTGTATTGTACTCCTCTTTATTTTTTCTTGTAAACTTTTTTAGGTGTTTTTTTCACTTTCATAATAAAAAAAATCCCTTGTAAAACAGGGGACAATTTTAGGTCTATTTTATAGCGTTCTACGACTTATCCACATTAGTTTCCTTAAAGTCGCCAACTTTTGTTCGATGAAGTTTCAAGATACACGCACCTGATCCAATTTTTTCCCCAAGACTATTCACAATACTGCGAATATAGGTACCACTTGATACTGCAATAGTGAATGAAACGAGTCCATAATCTTCACCTACCTCTTCTTGTAATAGACGATCCCAGACATTTATAATTTCATCTTGTCGGAAGTCTCCTGTGACACGTGATACGGTATCAGTTATTTGACGACGGATTTCGCTGCGCGAAATCCGCCGCACTTCTACCTCACCAACTTCATACACAGTAACTAACCTACTTGGTATCTCCACACCTTCAATATCCCCACTACGTGCAATTTGGTGCAGCTGTTTCCCATCCACAGTTTTTGAAGAATACGGTGGATAAGCCTGTTGAAAAGTCCCTATGAAGGTCTCTAATTCTAACCTCACCCGGCCGCCTGCGGCTTGCTTTGCACAAGTTTCTACTTGCACCCTCTCCTCTTCGAGGAGGGGGTCTCCGACAGGTATTCCAAGCACGTCATACGTATCAGTTGCTACACCAAGCAGAGCCGTACACTCGTACGTCTTAGGCAATCCTAAATAAGCTTCCTTCTCGTGAACTTTATCACCAGTAAGTACTATTAATAACCCGCTTGCAATAGGATCTAGACGTCCTGCATACGTCATCTTTACTCCTTGATATTCAGGATGAGTATCTCGAAATCGTTCCATACACGCGAGCGGTGTTTCTCCTACTTGTTTATTAAGTAAAAGTATTTCATTCATATGCTAAGATTAAGGCATATGAACGAAGAACACAACTTTTCATTCCATAAAAAACCTCCTTTCGAAGCAATGCATAAGGCCATCAGTCAAATCACTGAAGATCTTGGCTATGAATATGAAAAAATTCGAGAAGCACCATCATTCAAAGAATGGTTCAAGGATAGCAAAATTACAAATACTAATGGTAACCCCCTGCTTGTCCATAATCATGGTTTTATAAGAAAAAATGAAGATCAACACATGGGAAATAAGTTTCAAAATGGTTCCCTTGCCACAGATGGCTCTGAAAAAGGAAGAGGTGCTCTAGGTGCTTACTTTACGAGTAGTCAAGAATCAATTGATGCAATTATTGACACATACTATGAAAGTGAAACGGAAGGACAACATGTTCTCACGCATGCGTTTTTAAATATTAAAAATCCATTAGTCGTTCCACAAGGAACAGATATATCTCATATGCTTGACACCATGTTTCCTGATTCTGAAATAACTTTCGAACAAATGAAGCAGGAACTTCAAAAGCAGGGTTACGACGGTATTGTACAAAAACACCGTTTCGGCTATTACGATGATGAATATGTTGCATTTTCGCAAGATCAAATTTTTATTCTTCCTGGACAAATAAATCCTGCACTAGATCTAGAACTAAGAAATATAAACCCGTAAAAAAGTGTTTCTTGCCAAGCCTTATAAAATAAGTATAATAGAGAAATCAATGAGTAAACAAAAAACAAACATTAACGATTCAATTCGTTCACTAGAAGTCCGAGTAATCTCTGACGATCTCGGCAATCTTGGAGTTATGAAGACCCGAGACGCTATTGCAAAAGCAAAAGAACTTGGCCTCGACCTTATCGAAATTTCACCAGACGCTGTTCCTCCTGTTGCAAAGATTATGGACTATGGGAAATTCCAATATTCACAAAATAAAAAGCAAAAAGAGATCAAAGTGAAAACCAAAGCGGCTTCCGCTTCAGGTGAAGTAAAAAACATCCAAATTAAAGTTGGAACCGGTGATGGAGACATTGCCATTAAGGCTAAAAAGGCTTCTGAATGGCTTGAAGCAGGAAACCGTGTAAAAGTAGAGCTTTTCCTTAAAGGACGTACGAAATACATGGAAAAAACCTTTCTTCAGGAACGCTTAGAACGTATCCTTAAATTCATCACTATTCCCCATAAAATTGTGGATGGATTCAAGCAAAGTCCTAAAGGGATTGTGGTTACGATTGAAAAGACCAAATAGGTCTTTTTTTTCTTGACAATATTACTTCTATTTGCTAAACTGGCCGAACTTATGAAAACAAACAAGTCATTCTCAAAGCGACTTACTGTAACTAAAAATGGGAAAATCAAGGCACGACGACCAGGATTTAACCACTTTAATGCAAAGCAGAGTCGTTCAACTCAATTGAATGGTAAGGTCGACAAGAACTTTTCAATGAGTGCTAAAGCAGTAGCACGATTTTTGCCAGGTCTCGTTAAATAATCTTATCTAAATATATGTCACGAGTTAAACGAGGTACAACTTCATTAAAGCGACGAAAAAGTGTTTTATCTAAAGTAAAAGGATTCCGATTTGGACGCAAAAGCAAGGAACGAGAAGCTAAAATTGCTATCGCTCATGCTGGTGTTTATGCCTTTGCTCACCGCAAAGACAAGAAATCAGACTTCCGAGGACTTTGGATGGTACGCATTAACGCTGCTGTTCGCCCACTAGGAATGTCATTTTCAAAATTCATTGACGCTTTCAAGAAAAAAGGTTTCGACCTTAACCGAAAGATGCTCTCTGAAATTGCACAGCAATCTCCTGAATCATTTGCTCGCATTGTCGACCAAGTGAAATAAAAAATCCCTTTTTGGGGATTTTTTATTAGCTATTATTGCTGTGCATTATCGCGTTCTTTTTTTACCAATTTAATGAGTTGCTCTACGAGGCGAATAGGGTCTTTATCAATGACAATATTGTCGTGATTTCGTTCAATATCACGCGCCATAATGTCTTTTAATAATTCTGCCGTATCCCAATCCCCCTCAAGGATTCCAATCGGTTTGCGGTCTTGAAATGCGACGGTGAATTCATGAATAGTTCCGATACGTCCACATCCAAATACGATCGCGTCAGATGACCGCATGAGTAACAAGTCTGAACCAGCATATCCGAATCCAGTATAAACAATCATATCTAAATTATCTGTTGGCAATCGGTAGGTTTCAACATGCTCTACAACATTAGCGGCCGGTGAAAATCCAACCGTCATACCACCTCCTTTCTTTGCACCTCGTGCTGCCCACATAGGAAATCCAGCAACTGCACTACTCGTAACAACACATCCGTGATGCGCAAGTGCCGTTCCAATTTTTTCAGCCATATCAAGGGCACCAGCACCACAATGCGATGTTTCTCGTGCACCTGAAACACAAACTTTAATAGGGAGATCTTTAAGAGATACTTTTAACATGGATAAATTATACCGCGCATTACCCTATTGCGCAATTTAATAATACTTGGTCCTCTAATTTTCATCATGTTATTTTTATTTATTTGACATTGTTTCAATAACCAGTAAACTGGCACCTAAACAACTGCATATGGATAACAAATTAAGGAAGCTAGAAAAAGACCTTTGGAATATAATGATAACTAAACTCCCCGACAACGACCCCTCCCATGATCGTGAACACATTAAGCGAGTACTTCTTGCAGCAAAGAAAATACAGCAGAAAGAAGGTGGTGACTTGGAAATCATTATTCCTGCAGTAATTTTTCACGATGTTATCACTTATCCTAAAAATGATCCGCGTAGCAAATTATCAACTGAAGAATCAGCTGCCTTTGCTCAGGATATTCTTGAAAGGTATCGAGGGTACCACTATCCATCAGAAAAAATTACGCAAGTTACTACCTGCATTTTGGAGTGTTCATGGAGTAAGGGCCTTACTGCAACTACCTGGGAATCAAAAATCCTTCAAGACGCGGACCGCCTTGAAGCAACAGGAGTTATTGCAGTTATGCGAACCTTTACATCAGGAGGACAAATGAATCGTCCACTCTATAATCATCTTGATCCATTTTGTAAACTTGGCGTTCCTGAAGGAGTTGGTGCGAGCCTCGATCTCTTTTATCAAAGACTTTTAAAAGTACTCCCCACCCTTCATTCAAAAACTGCCCACAAAATGGCGACACGCAGAACCCTATTTCTTCAACTATTCTTATCGGAATTTGAACAAGAACTTGACGAAATTTCAATGTAATCATCGAAAAAACCCTTATTAATAATAAGGGTTTTATTTTAGAAAAAGAGTTCTACGCGAGTACCTTCTTCTGGTGCATCAGCATGCACTCCTACTTGATCACGTAATCGTTGTGCAAGAAATAACTGCGACTTTGTTTCTCCCATTACACAATACACCTGTTCAATGTTTTTCTTAATAGCATCTACGAATTCTACTAACTGATCAGAACCCTTGTGTCCTGAATATCCAGAAATAGTTTCCACCCGACATCGCACTTCAATAGAATCACCATTAATCGTTACATTCTTTTCACCTGACTGGAACATACGCCCTAAGGTGTTTACTGCTTGATATCCAACGAGTAGTAATGTTGATCGAGATTCCCCAGCATGTTGACGTGCATGATGCACAATACGTCCCCCATTCATCATTCCTGAACCAGCAATGATAATTTTAGGATCAGGTGCATGATTGATTGCCTTAGATTCATCACGTGTTTCAGTAACCGTAAGTCCTTTAAAGTCGAAGATATCATCAGTGCGTGCTAGCATCCGCGCTTCTTTGTTCAAGAAATCAATATGCTTACGATACACTTCTGTGATTTTAATAGCGAGCGGCGAATCCAAATAAATAGGAACTTGGGGAATACGCCCATTTTCAACCAAATCATTCAATTCAAAAATGATTTCTTGGGTTCGTTCTAGTGAAAATGATGGAATCATAAGGGTTCCATGGTTTTTAACAGTGTCTTCAATCACTGAAACAAGTTTTTGCTTACGATTTTCTTTATCATCATGATTACGATCTCCATATACTGATTCCATAAGCAAAAAATGAGGTTCCTCGAAGACTTCTGTATCACGAAGTAGTGGAGTCGGCGTGTTTCCTAAATCACCTGTAAAGAGCATTTTCTTGCCTTTAAAATTAAATTCATACATAGATGACCCAAGTACGTGACCCGCATCATAGAGCATTACCGACAAGTCTTCGGTAACCACCACTTTATCGTGATACGGAATCGGCTTCCAAAGACTCATGGTTTTATCAATATCTCCTTGATCATACAAGGTTTCTGTTTCACCACGGTCTTTTGCATCGTCTAACAGTAGACCAATAGCATCTTGAAACATAAGTTTAGCAATTTCCTTAGTTGGTTCAGTTCCATAAATAACCCCAGAAAATCCGTCTTTGACCAATTTAGGAATTTTTCCAATATGATCACTATGAGCGTGCGTTACAAAAAGGATATCAATTGTTTTGGGATCATAGGCAAAAGCGGTCCAGTTTTTGTCTTCATCTACTTTTTCACCTTGGTGTAATCCACAGTCAATCAGTATTTTTTTACCGTCAATTTCAAGGAGGAAGTTGGCCCCGGTTACTTCACCTGCTGCCCCGTGAAAAGTAAGGTATGCGTAATGTTGTTTTTGTTCAGACATGGCTAAAAAGGTTATTCTCGAGTCGCTAAGAGTACCAGAGATGTCCCGATTATAGCACAAAAGACGTCTACGAGCGTATCACCTGTTCCCCCATAGTTAATATATGCCGGTAAATAACCATGACCAATACGCTCAAAGATTTCCCATCCGATAGCAATACTTAACGTAATACTGAGTACTATTTTAGGTTTTTTAGTGATCAATCCTGAAACCACTAACCCAATTCCTATTCCACCCATAAAATGCTGCATCCAGTCGAACCACCAAAAAATGTAATACAGCGAGTATTTTTGCGCCAAAAAGTACAAGACAATCACTATTGCGGTAATAATACTTCCTTCGATGACGCGCAACTTATTCATAATCCGAGTATACAAAAAACCCCGACAATAGTCGAGGTTGTTTGCGAGTCCTTGTAATCGTAAAAGAATCTGACACTCATCATAAAGATGGTTGTCTTGAGTCTTACCCCACGGGGCAACACTACGCAGATTCCCTAAAAGAATTTGTTCAGAAATCTTTTAGATACAAGAACTTTATGTAGTATAGCATATTTTTATATCATGCAAATAAACAAAAACCCTGTACCGAGGTACAGGGTTCATCAGAAAATTATTCGAAAAGGTCAGAATAAACTACTTCTTCTCCTAATTTTTGATAATCAAGGATTTCTCCTTCACTAAAGAATCGAGCTATTTCAGCCTCCCCAGCTTCCACTGAGTCGGATGCATGCACTACATTTGACTGCATACTCATAGCTAAGTCACCACGAATGGTTCCTCCAGCAGCTTCAAACGATTTTGTAGGACCTACAATAGTTCGAATTGCAGCAACTGCTCCTGCCCCAGAAAGCGCCAATACAATAACCGGAGCGCTTTTCATGAATTTTTGAATTCGTGGGAAAAATGGTTTGTCGGCAATGTGTGCATAATGCTCCTTAAGGAGTACATCGGTTAAATGCATCATTTTGGTTCCGATAATTTTTAGCCCTTTTTGTTCAAAGCGACTAATGATAGTTCCTACCAGATTTCTCTGGATTGCGTCTGGCTTAATAATAATAAGCGATTTTTCTTGTTGCATAGATTTTACTATACCAAAAAACCCACCGGATTTCCAGTAGATTTTATGGTGTAATTTTAGGTTTGTTCAATCTTAATATGATTCTTCAAGTAGTCTTTCGTATCCCCTACTTTTTTCCCGGGATTGAAAATATTTTTTTGATCAAACAATGTCTTCGTAAATTTGAATAATCCAATAATAAATGGACCATACATTTTTTCGAGGTATGGCGTGCGCACAATACCATCATTGTGTTCCGCAGTAATGGATCCTTTATATGACAATACTAAATCATACACCTGATCAGATACCCGCAAGATCATATCGCGATTAGCTGCATCATGCATATCAAGAAGTGGGATAATATGAAAATTTCCGTTTCCAACATGTCCTGCAATGGTGTACACAAAGCCTTCTTTATCAAGGATAGCTTGAATTTTTGGCATAAATTCTGGAAGGTATTCTGGGTTTACAATAATATCATCAATGAATGGTGCGGTACGTTTACCGGCTACGTGTTTACGCAATAAATTAAACGACTCACGGCGAATACGCCAATATTTTTCAGCCTCTGCAGATGATCGTGCGATATGGGTTTCAAACCCAAAAGGTAGTACTGATTTTTGAATATCGAGGAGTTTCGTCTTTACTTCGTCCTCTGTTTTTCCAGCTACTTCTACGAGTACTATTAATTTTGGAATTCCTCCCTTGAGAATTTTTATTCCATCAGGAATCATTGCGATTCCTAATTTAATAAACTGCCAAATTCCCATAGACCCAAGGAAATCAAAGAAGAATTTGAACGCAAGTTTCAAACTGTAATCATCAAATGATTCAATACTGTCAGGTTTGAATGCAACGAGTGTTTTGGCAAGATCACCTATGCGGTCAATCTTGTCCATGTAAATAGCAAGTACGTTTGATACTGGTTCAACTGGAACTAACTTCCATGTTACTTCTGTCGTAATTCCTAATGTCCCTTGTGATCCAACTAATAATTTATTTAAATCAAATATTCCAGTCGATCGATCCCACACATTCCATAGATAATACCCTGCTGAATTTTTTGAAACGTTAGGTTTCGCGTTTTTAATAGCATCGTAATTTTTTTCAATAGTTTCAAACAATGACTTGTAAATATTTCCCTCGAAATCATTTTGAGCAATTTTTGCATCGAGTTCAGATTTTGTCAGTGGTTTAACAAGATATTCTTTCCCATCTGAAAAAACAACTTTAGATTGAAGTATGAAATTTTCCATCTTGCCATATTTAATTGATTTTTCACCCCCTGCATTATTTCCAAACATTCCTCCTACGGCACATAGATTTTTAGAAGCAGTATAGGTTGGCATTACTCGACCAATCTGTAATGTTTCTTTTTCAATATCGCGATAAAAAACACCCGGCTGCATCGTTGCAGTTTCATCCGTTACTTGAATAATTAAATTCATGTATTTGGTAAAATCAATAATTACTGAATCATTGATTGCACCACCTGACATACAAGTCCCTGCACTACGTGCCGTTATAGACACTCCGCCTTCTTTATTGGCCCAAGCAACTAATACTTGAACATCGGCACTGTTTTTAGGAAACACCACCATTTGAGGCATTACTTCAAAAAGACTTGCGTCATGCGAATACTTCTCCAGAGTTTCTGGGGTGGTATCAATATCGCCAAGAAATACCTTACGGAGTGATTCGCTATTCATAGAACCAGTATACCTTTTTTGGGATAATAAAAAAGTCTTGCAGAGCAAGACTTTCCATGGCATTAGCCATTAAATAATTATTCATCGGGTTGTCGCAAACCAGAAACTGGCTTCTTTTCCGGTTTTGGATCGGGTTTTACCTCCGGTTCTTTTTGCTTGATTTCAGGTTTTAACTCTTCTTTAATTTCTTGTGGGAAATAAATAGGAGCCGGATCCTGATTGATTATCGTACTGCTTTGGCGACCATACACATAAATAGCGCGTACCTTATCCCTTTCAGTAATTTGTCGCAGCTGACTCATGTACAACTTCGTGTTTCTCTGCTCAAGTACTAGTTTTTTCTTTAATGTACTTTTCTCCTGAGCATCTTCACTTGCTGCGATTTCCTCTTTTAAAGAATTTTCCAAATCGGTTCGTATTTTTTGATAACGTGCGATCACGTTATTTTTTACTAACTTTTCAAGTCGCGGCCCAAATAAAATTTGCACACTACCTTTTTGAACTGAGTCAACCAGTTGTGACATAAGTGCACTGTCCACGGAAAGCGCATAGGCATCCTTTCCGTCTTCCTTACCTCCGGTAATAGTACCGAATGTTTCAAATAATCCTGGCAATATTTCTATCTGCTCAGGTACGTAGCGAATTGCTACCGTATAGCCTTCCTGCGCCTGGGCAAGAAAAACCATGCATGCCATAAGGCATATTCCTGCTAGTTTTTTCATTTACAATGTTTATGTGTTTACAAAATGATTTTGTATAACAATACCACTATAAAATGAAAAAGTCAAACTATCCTTGATAGTTCCCCAGTGATGCTTCACTGTTTGCTTCAGCCCACGCAACTAAAAATGTTTGCGCGGTTTCAACATCAGTTCTATTTTTTGCCCAATAATTTAACGTATCGCCTTGAATAGCGCGACTGTATGAAAACGTCAGCGGCCATGGGAGGTCAGGATACAACTGATGCATTGCATTTAAATGTTTAGCTGAATGTTCTGAGTCTTGCCCACCTGACAAAAACACAATTCCACCAATTCCATTTGGCACGTGCTCACGTAAACATTTTATAGTCATCGTGGCTACTTGTTCAATAGATGCTTGAACTCCTGCAGATTTACCTGGAAGCACCATACTTGTTTTGAGAATAAGTCCCGGTAAATACACCCCCGCTTTTTGAATTTCCTCAAAAACAATATCAAGGTTTTTTGCCGTAACCGCATAGCAAGTTTCTAAACTATGATCCCCATCCAAAAGTACTTCTGGTTCAATAATGGGCACCATGTCGGCTTCTTGAACTGTTTTTGCATATTGAGCGAGGCGTACCGCGTTTTCTCGCATACATGCTTCACTTGGCATTCCTTCACCAATATGTAATGCAACACGCCATTTAGTAAATGACGCACCAAATTGCGCACGGTATTCAACCAAACGATCGGCAAGACCATCGAGCCCTTTCGTTATTTGTTCAACAGGTGATCCGTTAAACAATTCAAGACCTTGATCTACTTTAATTCCTGGCATAATTCCCTTTTCCTTGAGTACATCAGGAAATCGTTTTCCAACCTTGGTTGATTGTCGAATGGTTTCATCATACATAATGTATCCAGAAACAAAATCCTCGATGTCTGGAGCCGTAATGAGTAGCTCACGGTATTCACGACGAGCTTCTTCTGTTGTTTCTACTCCTACAGCTGCAAATCTTTTATTGCAACTGTCATTACTTTCATCAATAGCAAGGAGCCCTTTGGGACGCATGAGTAATTGAGCAACTGTAGATTCTAAAATTTTCGTATTCATAGTTTTAGTATATACTGTTTCCATGGAACAGACAAAACACATTGATTTTCTAGCTATTGGTGACATGGTTACTGATGCTTTTATTGAATTATTAGATGCAAAAGTTACCTGCGATATCAACGAAGCGAACTGTACTATTTCAATGCGATTCGGTGACAAAATCCCTTATAAAGACGTAACGGTTATGAATGCCGTGGGTAATAGCCCTAACGCAGCAACATCAGCAAAACGCCTCGGGTTACAATCGGCTATTATGTGCCATATTGGTGATGACGCTGTAGGTAAAGACTGCCTTGCCGCACTTGCACAAGAAGGCGTTTCACAAGAATTTGTATCAATTGAATCTGGAAAGAAAACAAATTACCACTACGTACTTCAATACGGACCTGAACGCACTATTCTTATTAAACACGAACAGTATGACTACCAGCTTCCTACTCTGACCAATGAACCCTCATGGATTTATTTAAGCTCAATTGCAGAAGGAGCACTGGCATTTCATGATATCCTTGCTGATTATTTGGAATCACACCCGAATGTAAAACTCGCGTTTCAACCAGGAACTTTTCAGATGAAGTTTGGCACAGATCGCCTTGCTCGTATTTACAAACGAACTGATGCGTTTTTCTGCAACAAAGAAGAAGCACAACGTATCTTAAACAAGCCTGAAGCAGATTTTCCAGAACTCCATGCAGGAATTCGAGCACTCGGACCAAAAATTGCCGTAATCACCGATGGACCTAAAGGACTCACCGCATCTGATGAATCGGGAAATGGTTATTTTGTTCCTATGTATCCCGATCCACAACCACCTATTTCACGAACCGGTGCCGGGGACGCAACTTCATCAACTATTACCGCCGCTCTCCACCTAGGGATTCCCCTTGAACAGGCTATTTTATGGGGACCTATTAACTCAATGAATGTCGTGCAACATGTAGGTGCGCAAGTAGGACTTTTGAACCGAGAAACGCTCCTAGAACTTCTCAAAAATGCTCCTGCGGGATATACTACAACCAAACTCTTTTAATTATGGAACTCGCTGGTGCCGCTCCACAACCGGCACCTCAGCCGGAACATGCAAGAAAGAAAATAATTATCCCAGAGATCGCAACACTTATACAGCAAATAACCCAGCTTTCTCTGAAAATTAATGCAATCTATAAAAAAATCATTTCTGCTAAACTTTTAGCAGTTCCTGATCATGTAGTACTACGAAAACCTATAATGAAAGGTACAAAAAAGTTCCTTGCGCGCGAGGAACGTCGTTACGCCACAGGAACTCGTGAACTCGTAAACAAAAAAGAGCGCCTCCTTACACTTCTTGATGAATTAAGTCGTTACTAAAAAACTGACCCCTGGGTCAGTTTTTATTTTTCACTTTTAGGAAACGGGTTAATAGCACCAAACACATCAGCAAAAAAAGTTTTAATGCCTGCGAATAATTCAAATCCAAAATCATGTATTCCTACAATAAGTTTTGCGGTAGTATCAACAGGGTTTTTATCTACCACCAAATGATCCATCATCATCCATCCGTAAAATACAATAAATAAGAAGGCAACAATCAAACGCATGTCTAGTTGTGAATTGATGAATAACGGCAATCCAATAACTAATCCCACAATGATCACAATAGCGGTTCTGATGATTTTACTAATACCCATTTCAACCAAGTTAAGGCGGAAACGAATATGTATTTCTTCAAAAAATCCAATCTCTTCACCTTTTACCTTCTTTGCAGATCGACCAAATGATTTACCAAATCCTTTAAAAAATGAGGTGAAATCAGCCCAATCTTTTTTCAATTGTTCATGATTAAACCCGTAGTTCATACGAGTTATAATACATTTTATTTTAATTTTGTCAATATCTTATCCTTTCCGCTTCAAAACATCTTGTACTGCGATTTTAATAGCCGCAACATTAATATTATAGAAATTCATTAATTCAGAAGGAGTACCTGATTGTCCAAATGAGTCTCGTACCCCAACAAATTCCATAGGTACCGGATGTTCTTCAACTATCACTTCGGCAACCGCAGATCCCATTCCCCCAGCGATCTGGTGTTCTTCTACAGTAACAATTGCGCCCGCTGATTTTGCAATCGCAATAATTGCTTCGCGATCAATAGGCTTAATAGTATGCAAATTAATTACGGTCGCATTAATTCCTTCACTGCCTAATTCTTGGGCTGCAAGGAGTGCCAGATATACTCCACTTCCACAAGCAATAATCCCTACGTCATGAGTATCCGTATCCATTGCAATAATCGCTTTTCCAATTTCAAAAGGTGTCGCGTCAGTAGTAATAACTGCTGTTTTTTCACGTCCCAATCGCAAATATGCAGGTTTATTTGTTTGCGCTAGAGCAAGAGTTGCCTTGTAGGCTTCATTACTATCACAAGGAACAATTACGGTCATATTAGGTAACACGCGCATAATAGCAATGTCTTCAAGGGCTTGATGCGTTGCACCATCCGGACCTACAGTAAGCCCCGCATGGCATCCAATCACTTTTACCGGCACATCGTTAATACAAGCCGTAGTTCTTATCTGTTCCCAGTTACGCCCAGGACTAAATGTTGCATACGAAGTAATAAATGGAATCTTTCCATAGGTCGCAAGCCCTGCAGCAACTGTCGCAAGGTTTTGTTCAGCGACTCCTATTTCAAAAAAACGCTGCGGAAATTCTTTTGCGAATGCTTCTACGCGAGTAGATTCCTTCAAATCTGCTGACAATACTACTATTCGTTCATCATTTTTTCCTGCAGCGACAAGTCCGAGACCAAACCCATCCCGAGTTGCTTTTTGATCGGTACTTTTTAAATTAAATGTCTCGTTAATCATACTAAAATTATATCACATAACTAAAAATCCCTCTTGGGGATTTTTATTCAACTTCTTTACCAAATCTATCTTTCATGAATTTTCGAAAATGATCATCCTGCATTTTATTCTGAACTTCTTTCTTTTCTGTTTCACTGAGTTCTTGATACGCATCACTATTTTCAAGGAGTTTGAATTCTTCTGGATATAACAACTTAAGATCCTCTAATTGTTTTTCTTCCTGTTCTGTAAAGAGATTACTAGGCTGCTGAGCTCGTTCACGAAGGTTTTGAAGCACATTCAAACCATGAGAGTCATGCTTCCCTGTTTCAAGTTTTTTATGTAATTCTAATGAGAATTCTGGCATATGGTTAATTATAACTTACAAGTCAATCATTCGCCATGTCCGGATTCAATTTTTCCTTGAAGGGTCCTTAATTGTTTCAACCACACATCCGCTTGTTCCCGAGTAGGAGGAACCCCATGCCATTTGTAATCAAACTCAATTTCTGGAATTCCTTTACCGGGAATAGTATGCGCAATGATCACGGTTGGTTTTTCAGTAATTGCTTTTGCTTGATTTATCGAATTGATAATTTCTGTAAAATTATGGCCGTCAATTTCAATCACGTGCCAGTTAAACGCTTTCCATTTATCAGCAAGGGGTTCAAGAGGCATAACATCCTCAGTCATTCCATCAATTTGAATATTATTACGATCAGTAATAACCGTAAGGTTCGCGAGCCTATTTTTCCCCGCAAACATAATTGCTTCCCACGAATTACCTTCATTCAACTCCCCGTCTGAAATACAACAATACACGTGAGGCTTTGGGAACGCCAACTTAGATTCATCTAAGCGAAGCCCTAATGCAACCCCTGACGCCTGTGATATTCCCGACCCAAGTGGTCCTGAAGTATTTTCAAGTCCTGGCAATGCGTGTCGTTCTGGATGACCTTGCAGGCGTGATTTAAATTTGCGAAGGGTTAATAATTCCTCCACAGGAAAATATCCCGCATGTGCCATTGCAGCATAACGAACAGGGACAATATGTCCATTAGATAAAATGAGTCGGTCGCGATTTTCCCAAGTAGGATTTTTAGGATCATGATGGAGCACATGAAAATAAAGCGCAGTAAAAATATCCGCCATGCCAAGTGGCCCCGCAGTGTGCCCCGATCCAGCCGCAACTAACATTTCTAAAATAGATTGCCGAACTGCAGTTGCTTGTAATTCCAAATTTTTTACTTGTTCATCAGAAAGTGCCATATAGGACTATTGTAGCAAAGATTCTAATTTTTCAATATTTTCTACTGGATTACCTTCACCAAAAACTGCAGATCCTGCAATGAACCGCGTTGCACCAGCATCAGCCAATCGTTTTATCGTTTCATTGTTTACACCTCCATCAACCGCAATCTGCATATGCGGATATTTTCTATGAAAATAAGAAATACGTTCAAGTACGGTTTCATCAAAAGGTTCAGCTTGATACCCTATTTTTGCAATCCCCATTAGCTGAATAAAATTACAATCCTCGATGAATTTTTCAAGAAGTGATTCATCAGTAGTATTTGAAATAGAAAATCCAATTTCAATAATATCTTTTACCGATTCCAATGCAAAAAAAAGTTTCACAAAATCTTTTACTGATTCTAAATGAATAATGATCCGTGCCGGCTGCAAATCAATATATTTTTCAAGTGAAAGCTCTGGCTGATCAATCATTAAGTCCAATTCAAATTCCATATCCTCAAAAAAGGGTAATTCCTTAAATGCGGTTTTACTTGGGACAAATACCCCATCGCACACATCAATTTGGATACACGTAACCGCACCCAATACGGCTTTCGTTTTTTGGTTTACTTCTGATTGTACTTTGGGCAAAATTGCTGGAATAATTTGCATAAAAATAGTTAGTTTTGATTAGGATTTCTTTGGATCTCAACAATTCTTTTTAACCGCTCCAAGTCATACTCGGCCGTTTCTTTTGCGTCTTCAAGAGGATTTGACCAATCCAGTATTACAAGATAGTCACGGATACGCGTAACCCATTCCTGATTATAATTTATTTTTTCTATGTACTCATCATATTTTTTTACTTTCTCCTCATCAGAAATCGTTTCATACGGTAACATACGCAACTCACTTTGAAGATCTATCATTTCTTGCTCCATATTTTGCTTGAGATCATCAAGTGGAATTCCTAATGGATTTATGTCGGTAAACAATGCGTCCGCCATTACACTGCGCATATCTTTTATTTTGTCGTAATTTTCAACAAACCTTGGATCTGCCATATCATCAATACTTTTTTGCTTGCCATTGATCATTTTTTCGATCACATCAAATTTCTTAAGCTTATCATTTGCTTTGTCTAAAATGTTACTATCTGATTGTGGTTGATCGAGAAATTCTTTCATAAAAATACTAAAATTTTGCGATTCGTCGCACGTGACGTTCATCACCTGAAAAAGGAGTTTCTATGAACGCTTTCACTACATCCTTTGCTTCATCTCCGGAAATAAATCGGGCACCCAATGACAAAATATTTGCATTATTATGTTCACGTACTGACTGGATCATGTTTAATGTTTTTCCACTACTATCTACTTGAGATTTTGCTGCACCATAATATACAACTACTCGTGCACCTTTTGTTCTATTTGCACACATCGCTTCCCCTTGTCCTGAGCCACCTAAAATAACTCCAAACGAATTTGGGTCTGCGGCAACCGCTTCTGCGCACGGCGTAATAAAATCTGGATAGTCACACGGTTCCATGCTGTTGGTTCCATGATCAACAGCTTCGTGCCCGAGTTCTGCAATATAAGCCTTGAGGGTTTCTTTTAATGCATATCCTCCATGATCTGATGCAAAATGTATTTTCATAGTTTCAGTATACCAAAAAACCGCCTTTTGGGCAGTTCTTTGAATCTTACACGAATGTAAGCGCTTTACCTTTATTGCTTCCTCGTCCAGTACGACCAATACGGTGTACGTAAGTGTCGTATGACTGAGGAATTTCAAAGTTAATTACGTGCGTAACCCCTGAAATATCAAGGCCTCGTGCTGCAACGTCGGTTGCAATAAGGATTTGATTTTTTCCAGTTGAGAATGCAGCCAAGGCTCGTTGTCGTTCATTGTGACGTTTATCACCGTGAATGGCTTCGGCTCGGAATCGTCGTGCGATCAAGTCTTTTTCAAGTCGATCTACACTTCGCTTTGTTTCTGCAAAGATAAGCACCTTAGAGAATTCTGGAGAAGTAAGTAATTCGCAGAGAATATCAAATTTCTTTGTTTTATCTGCGACACGTACTACGTCTTGGTCCACGTTCTTAGAAGTGTCTCGGGTCTTCACTGAGATCTTTACCGGATTTTTTAAGAAGTTGTGAATCAATGATTCAATAGCTGGTGCCATCGTTGCTGAAAACAACAGCATTTGTCGGTTTTCAGGAATGTGTTTCAAAAAGTATTTCACATCATCAATGAATCCCATATCAAGCATTCGGTCAGCCTCGTCGAGGATTACCGTTGAAACGTTTGAAATGTTGAGATCACCACGATCAAGAAGATCTTTAAGACGTCCTGGCGTACCAATAACAATGTTATGTGCACGAGCAAGTCCCATGATTTGAGCTCGAATAGGTGCTCCCCCAACGCAGGTTACGTTGAAGATAGACAATCCTTTTGCAAGTTCGATACATTCTTTTTGAATTTGAATAGCAAGTTCACGAGTAGGCGTAATAATAATTGCCTTATGTTTTTTGTCCGCTAGAATTTTGTTGATTGTTGGAATTAAAAACGCTGCAGTTTTACCCGTACCTGTATTTGCAAGCCCAATAATGTCTCGGCCTTGAAGGGCGTTGGGAATTGATTGGTCTTGAATAGGACTAGGAATTACGAATCCTCGTTTTGCGATATTTTCTTTTAATTTTGCGTCTACTTTAAAATCGGCAAACGTATGAGTTGGCGTGTAGATTTCTTCTACCACGGTTGTAGCTCGGTTTACGAATTTTGAAATATCAATATGTTCACCTGCGAACTTTTTACGTCCACCTCCTCCTCGTGATCCTCCTCCGAATCGTGATCCAGATGATGTAGGACGACTTCCGAATCGAGAACCTCCTGTTGAAGCTCCTCCTCGAGAACTTGTTGAACGTTTAGATCGTGAATCAACCTCGCGGAATCGATCCATGGTACTTACGGGACGTGTACCAAAACCCCCTGATTTTTTATACATAATTGTTTTAGAGCCGCAAAAAAGACGACTCACGTTGTGTCGTCATCCTGCTCTCATAAATGATAATGTGAGGCCAAGAGCCTCGAATTCAAGACATGCTTGAAAAATAAAGAGAAAAATAACGCAAATACAATATAGCATACTTATATAAATTTGGCAAGTAAAAAAGCCAATTAAGGCCTTTTTACTTGGTATTAGTTAAGTTGAGCTTGTTTCTCTTCTTTTCGAGCTTCAAGGTTAGCTTTAATCTTTCCCAGATCAGTACTTTCACCATATTTTGCAATAAGTGCCTCTACTTGACCTAATGAACCTTCAATTGATTCAAGAGTTGAAAAATTATCGTCTTCAACTACTTCAACCTTAGGTGTTACTACTTCAAAATTGTTTCCTCCCATTGTCATATGTTTATAAGGTTAGTTTGGTTAATGTATATATTATATCACTATTTTATTTAATTGTCAATATTTTACTTAATACTACTTAATATGAGCCTTTTAGTATAATCTTCTGATCAAAAGCCCCTCTTTCCTCTTTTTTCTGCTGACGAACTCCTTCAACGGTTGCGTACTCAGGGAGCTTCTTAAGAGCTTCAACTACCTCAATTACATCCGCGAGTTCCTCACAATCACCTGCTTCCAAAAACTCACCAGCTTCCTCATGAAGTTTTTTGATAAGTTCTAACT
Source organism: bacterium (assembly GCA_037144045.1). Lineage (GTDB taxonomy): Bacteria > Patescibacteriota > Minisyncoccia > Phycocordibacterales > UBA1006 > CAIXMG01. The sequence continues at coordinate 42,454 of JBAWXN010000005.1, forward strand.
TGTATTCTTCTGAACTCGCGAAGCGTTGTTCGTAGGGAATATTTTTACTATCAAGGATTTCTGGAATCTTATCTCTGACTAACTTATTATACGTTTACATGTATTACTTAATGGTCAATCCCGTCTTCACAGCGTGTTCTACCAACGTATGCGTATATCCCCATTCATTGTCATACCACCCAAGTACCTTAACTAAGTTTCCTCCAATCACGCGAGTCATTGCAAGGTCAGCAATCGATGCGTGCGTGTTTCCAAGAATATCAGATGATACCAATGGTTCATTAGTTACTGCAAATATTCCTTTCCATCGATCAGTTCCTGCTGCGTCGGTTAGAATTTTATTTACTTCTTCTGCGGTAGTATCACGCTTAGCAATAAATGTGATGTCCACAATCGATCCAGCAGGTACTGGTACTCGAAGCGAAATCCCATCAAATAATCCTACGAGTTTTGGATAGGCCTGCGCAACTGCGATAGCTGCCCCAGTAGAAGATGGCACAATGTTTTGTGCTGCGGCACGTCCTTCACGCAAATCTTTTTTACTTGGTCCATCGACTAATGCTTGAGACGCAGTATATCCATGAGTTGTTGAAAGAACTGCTTTTTCTACCCCGATTGCTTCATCAAGGATTCCAATAAGTGGTGACGATGCATTAGTAGTACATGATGCATTACTTGTAATAGGGCAGGTTCCAAATTTTTCTTCATTCACTCCAAGGAGAATAGTTTCACCAGACACCCCAGCGTCTTCACCACCTTTAGCAGGAGCACTGATTACTACTCGTTTTGCACCAGCAGTAATGTGCGCATTTGCTTTGTCATAAGCTGTAAACAATCCTGTTGATTCAATAACTACGTCAGTATTCACACTTCCCCAAGGAATTTGTGCGGGATCCTTCTGAGCAAAGATAGGAATTGTTTTTCCTTCAATAACTAAGTTAGTTCCATCGATCACTACTGTTTTTTCCCAGTTACGATATACCGTGTCATGTTTTAATAAATAAGCTAATGATTCAAGTGATCCCAAATCATTAATTCCAACGATTTCGGCATCGGTGCGATCCCAGGCTTGCTTAAGGAACGCGCGACCAATACGTCCAAATCCATTAATACCAATTCGAATTTTTTTAGGTTCCATAGGCTTTAAGTATATCACAAATGAACTATGCACCATTTTGACAAAATGTTTTTTTAGGCTATAGTACTAAAAACAACGATATGGCACGAAGAACAGAGAAAGGTTACCTATGTAACAGTAAAGGAATGGTTTCTCAATCCGCAATTACAATCCTTAGAAACCAACTTGATACGCAAGCCGAAAATATGGAGCGCCTTTCTTTTTTGGGAAAGCTTTGGTATTCTTTACGGAACGGGCGAAGTTTCTTCTTCTAGTTAGTTTAAAAAACCTTGAAAAGCGAAGGATTCGTCCTTCGCTTTTTTATTTCCCTTATTTAATTCTTACGCTCTCAATATACGCAATCGTTTCATCCTTCCCTTTTATTTCTATAATCGGTAATTTAAATCCATTAAATTCCATGAGTATTTTCTGTATTTCCGCAGGAACATGATCCCATGAATCAATAGTCATCGTTTCATCATGCGCGAGAACTTTATAATCCCCATCTTCACGCATCATCATTGCAAAAGGAGTAACCTCGAGAGTATCCTCTGTTTTAAATTCTTTCTCAGAAAAAACCATCACGTCTACCTCATCTCCTTCTCCATCACTTCCTGTAGTATTTTCGATAAACCCATAAGCAAGAGGCGTACGACCATTATTCGCAGTGATCTTATCACTAATCAGACCAAAATCGACAAACTTACCCAAATTATCGAGCTGATTACCTTTATGGATTCTCCGATCTGAATTTTTTGGGATTTCGATTATTGCAATGTAGTTCATAGGAATAGTTTATCATTTGAAAGTGATACTAAAAAAGCGAAGGGTTTGCCCTTCACTTTTTTTATTTATCCAATTTATTTCAAATATACTTCCCTAGCCCGTTTACAATATTCACATTCTGTAATCCCTGTCCCGAATGGCTTGAAACGACACTCCTGTGAAATCCAATTTCCTGATTCAAGAAGTTCTTGATAATCAGTAATATCTTTCTTGAGTAAATCAAGATGTTCACGAGTAATATGCGTACTATAAATTCTATTTTTATCAGTATCTTTTGCTTCAAGGAAATACAATCGTGATTGTGACACTACCGTCCCCTTTTCTGATCCATTAATCAAATAAGAGTACATAGCCAGTTGTCGCAAGTAGTCAGACATGCGACCATTCTCATCTGGTTTTTCGATTACCCCTGTTGTTTTACTTGATCCTGTTTTAAAATCAGTTACGGTAACTGTTCCATCGGCAAATCGTTCCGTAAGGTCAATTTTTCCATACAACGAAAGATTCGGAAACACTGGGTCGCGATATGAAATAGAACGTTCGGTCACACAATCTTTAGCAAGGTGCGGCATACTTGTTTCGACAAACCGCATTACACACGCAGTACCTTCGATTACCAATTGTTCAAGTGCATTTTCCTCTGCAGATTCCTGGATCAATGCTTCACGTACATACTGCTCAACCACTGGTTTCGTAGGAACGTGTTTCCCTTTAATTATTTTTTCAAGGGTTGTATGTACCGCCGAACCAAATATAAGACTTGCACCTTTTACATCAGGTAACTGCAAGAAATTTCTAAAATACCATTTCCATGGACATTCAAAGAAATTATTAAGTAACGTCACCGAAACATTACTTTCTGCGAAACGTTCTTTCACTAATTGAACCAATTGATCAACGTCAGTACCTTCGACTGATTTGGGTTGATATTGGGTATATATTGATTCACCATGAGCAAGAATTTCTGCAGTGGTTGTGGCACTAGGTTTTTTAATCCAGTGTATTTCTGGTATTTCCCCAAGAATGTGTGCCAGTTCTAGCTCCGAACCTTTACTGTCATACAATGCATAACTCACCGTACAAAATGATTTCGCACGAGTAATGGCTACATACACTTCACGCTTTGCAACCGTTTCGTCTTTTGCTTCAACTTTTTCTGCAATGGATTCAGGGAGCGTAAATCCTCCTCGTCGCTGCGACATAAGCGTTGATTGATTCATGTGCGCAATCCACACATGTTCAAATTCAAGCCCTTTCGAACCGTGCAACGTCATTATCTGAATACCATCCTTACCACCCAGTAATGCTACGGGTACATGGGTTCCATATTCCTCAAGGCGATCAAGATACTGAACAAATTCAGCAAGGGTTTCTTGCGGATGTTGTTCATGTCGTGACAATGCAAGGTGAATCAACGTACGCACTACCTCTACCGATCGAACCAGCTGAGCATGATTATGAGCACTATCAACAAGTATCTGATTTCCTAGTAGTGAAACCGTCGCCGTGAGCGGTTCGTGTACTGTTTGTTCTATAAGTGATTTAATTTTTTTACCCCACTGAGCGATTGGATTTTCACCAGCAAATAATCCTTGATCGTTACCATATGAAATAAGGTCTTCTAAATGTAAGTTACGTGGCTTGAGTGACTTTAAAAATGAATGTGCTTGAAGGGGTGCAATCTGGGCACCCGCATCAAATAGTGATTCTGCAAGATCAACAGAACTACTTGGATTAATAACAATGTTGAATACGCGCCGCATATCAGCATATTCACGCGTCGCAAACAGTGATTCAGTACTTGAACCAGACACCGGCAATCCAAGCCCGGTAAGTATTTGCACCGCTGATTTTACCTGATGGTTTTTAGGAACCAGTAATGCACATTCATGGGCAGAAACTCCTTGTGCAATAGTATGCTTAAAATAAAGACCTGCCGCAATAATTTCATCACGGGTGTATTGATATTCAGCAAGTATTGCCTGGGAGGCCTTGTCACCAAGTTTGTGATTACTTGATAATTTACCTTGTGCAAGCTCACTCGTAAGCAATGTATCAGCCAATTCCAAAATAGGCGCCGTCGAACGATAGTTTTCAACGAGTGTAATGAGTTGGGTATTTTTAAAATGATTTAAGAAGTCCACAAAGTGATTCATTGATGCACCTCCAAAACCATAAATGAGTTGTCGATCATCCCCTACTACAAAAATATTTTGTTGTTCTACATTCGCCCATACTGCAGTTAAAAATGCATTTTGGATTCCTGAAGAGTCTTGGTGTTCATCGACCAACACATACTGATACGTTTCAAACAAATCTGCGCGTACATCTTCAAATTCTGAAACCAGTTGTACTGCATACGCAAGCACATCATCGTAGTCCATCAAAGCACGGGTTCGTTTTGTTTCTTCATATACTTGATAAAAATCAACTACTTCTGCTGTTTTTTGTAGTGACTCAATTTTAGTTTGAATCTCTTTTTTGAGTTGTCCTTTTGTTTCACCACGACTTGAAATACTTGTTGGATCTTGGGTAAGGTTTTCGATTTCCTCAATCACCGTGACCTTGAAATCACTCGGCGATAATTGTTCACGTTTCAATAATGAAATGAGTGACTTAATATCGTTAAAATAGGTCGCAGGATTAGCACGTGGTCGTAAGTGAACCCAATTGCGATCGTGAAGAATTTCATCTACCAAAAATACCGCCTTATTATCATCAAGGAGTTCAGGAGGTTGTATAAACCCAAGGAGTTCATAATTTTTTTCTACGAGTCGTTGAGCAAATCCATGAAACGTTGCAACAACCACCTTGTTTGCATCAGTACCAATATAGTCAACAAGGCGCTTTCGCATCGCAGTCACCCCTGAACGAGTAAAGGTTAGACACAAAATACCCGAGGCTCCAATATCGGCTTGCTTGAGGATGTTTGCAATACGCAGCGACAATACTTGAGTTTTTCCTGTTCCAGGACCAGCAATTACCATCACGGGTCCATCGAGGGTATCTACTGCTCGTTTCTGTTCTTTATTAAGTTTTTTATAGGCTTCCTTGAATGGAATATCGGACGTTTTCATGATCGTAGTATAACGCTCCCGTTGTTCACGGTCAAAAACCCTTCATGGTCTAATTGGTCAATGATTTTCTCTATTCGTTCACTATCAGACGTAATTTCTTGTAACTGTATTCCGAGTCGTTCAATGGACTGTTTTTTCTTATTTAAAAGAAGTTCGAGCACCTTTCCACGAATTTCACGATCACTTCCTTTGAACTTTTTCTGTATCGTATAGTGACGACTTTTTTTGTTTGGGTTAGGAATTGTTTTCCCGAGGTGTGATCCATAATCCATGAGGGCCCAGTACCATTCTCGAGGATTTTCTTGATCAACGGTTTGACTAATGATTTCTAAAAGTTCTTTATCATGGATATTAGCTTGGTCTTTAAAAAAATGATGTAAATACACTCGTCTAATATTTGTTTCAACCATAGTAACTGATTGATTGTAAGCAAATGCAGAAATCGCCCCGGCTGTATAAGGACCGATCCCCGGAAGTTCCAAGATAGCTTCGTACGTTTTTGGAAAAACTCCTTTGTGGTGTCGAACAATCATTTCTGCAGCTCGTTTGAGTCGTAACGCGCGTGAATTATATCCAAGTCCCTTCCAAGCACGCAACAATTCAACTTGATTTGCTTGAGCAAGTTTTTTAATAGTTGGAAATTGCTTCATCCACTGTTTAAAAAAACTAACCACTCGATCCACCTGTGTCTGCTGAAGCATTACTTCAGATATCCAGACCGCATACGGAGCAGTGTTTTTCCGCCATGGCAAATCACTACGAGAATGAGTATTATAGTAGGCCCAGATACTATTTTGAAACCCTTCTTTCTTTTTAGCCGACAATTTCATATACTACCCATATTAGCAGATTATATAATCAATGGTATGGATAGACTGAAAAATATAGTTCCCGGTCAAGCAAAAGGATTTTTAGGAGAATTTAAGGCATTTGCCGTACAAGGTAATGTAATTGATCTTGCAGTAGGTATTGTTATTGGTACGGCATTTAATGCAATTGTTAATTCGTTAGTAACTGATGTAGTAATGCCAATTATTGCAACTATTTTTGGTAAGCCCGATTTTAGTGCGATTACTATTGGACAGGTCATGATTGGAAAGTTTATAACCAGTATTGTTAACTTCTTAATCATCGCCCTTTCAGTATTTGTAGTAGTTAAATTCCTTATGCGGTGGATGCCAAAAAAAGACGCGTGCGAACCAGCTGAATAATTCAACAAAAAAAACCGCTATGCGGTTTTTTTAGGAATAAATTTTAACGAAACTGAATTAATGCAATAACGATCACCGGTTCCAATCACACCTGGTTTCAAGGTTCCAGGACCATCAGGAAATATGTGACCCAAATGTCCTCCACAGCGAGCACACAACGCTTCGATACGGTGCATACCATAACTAGTATCCTCAACTAATGTTACAGTTCCTTCATGAGCCCGATCAAATGCAGGCCATCCACATCCTGAATCAAATATTTCAAGTCCACACGCAGCGCATCCATAAGCACCCTCATTGAATTCATGATCATATTCCCCAGAAAATGGTGCCTCGGTTGCTTTTTCACGAAGTACTAAATACTCCATAGGGCTCAAGACCTTTTTCCATTCTTCGTTTGTTTTGGTGATAGGTTCCATACTTAAAATATTGCATGAATTATTGAAAGCACTAGTAAAATAACCCCAATGATTCCTAACGCAACTCCGGTATATTTATTCGCTTGTTGAATATAGTGACTTTTTGCTTGTTCGTGAAGCTTGTTTACTACTTTACTTACAATAAACCAAAATAGAAACGTTCCGCACGCAATTCCAATCAAGAACGTAATAATTTCCCGAGGATGCCCAACAAATTTTTCCATACCAATCATGGTGAATAATACCGTAAAAGAAAATATGAGCGTTGGATTAAGTGCGTTTAAGAAAAACGTAGAAAGAATATCTTGAAATGGTGTATTTTCGCCTTCACCATGCTCTACATCAAGCACGTGCTTAAATGACCTGATCCCAATAATAACCAGTGATATTCCAGCAACAATTTCGGCATAGGGAGCGACCATAATAAGAAATTTTGCAATACGCTTCAATCCAAACCCTACTACTACCCCATAGAAACCGTCAGTAAGAACGGCTCCTAGAGCAGAATACATAGTACTGCGTGTTCCGAATAAATAACTTCTGCGGAGTGTTACAAACCCAACTGGACCACTCGGGAACGCAATTAATATTCCTATAAAAACCCCCTTCCAAAATGTAAAATCCATATACCAACACTATACCCCAACTCTCTTTTAAATAAAACTAAAAAACCCCGCAGGGTTTTAAAGGTTACGCAGCGACTTCTTCTGAAGCGGCTTCAGCTGGGGCTTCTGCTACTACTTCTGAAGCAGCTTCCTCTGCATGTTTTTTTGCTAGTTCTTCTGGAGTTAAGATAACTTCTTCAGAAACTACTGTGTTTTCTTCTGGATTCATAGTTGTGTTGAGATTAAGACTAACAATAACGACTCGTGCACCATAGCACGTATTACTCGATTATCCTAATTATTACACCTTAATAACCAACATCCGCAGTGCTCCTAAAATTACAACTACATCGATGCCTTCTTGAAGGAGTGCTCCTGCCAAAGGATTAATATATCCCATCATAGCTGCGATCATAGCAACCACTGATAACCCCATCCCAACATAGATACCCTGCTTAGCAATTGCTATGGTTTTCTGTGCAATATGAAATGTTTCAATAACTCGACCTAACGACCCATGAAGCACTACAATCGACGCAGCATCCGATGTTGCTGTGTCACCATGATGTGCCATTGCAATTCCCACATCAGCCCGCGCGAGGGCTGGAGCGTCATTAATACCGTCTCCAATCATTGCAACTGGGCCATGACTATCTACGGATTCTTGAACAATGCGCACCTTGTCTTCTGGTTCACAATCAGCATGAACCGTATCTATTCCTACTTCTTGAGCAATTTTTTGAGCTACGTCTTTATGATCACCAGTGAGCATCGCTGTTGTAACCTGTGCATGCGCAAGATTGGTAAATAAGTCATGGACGTCACCGCGAACGGTATCAGCAAACGAGACTGCTGCAATAACTTCACGATTATTCGCAAGAAATACTGTCATATGACCAGCAGCTTTCTCGATATCTTGATAGTGTGTTACTGATTGATTTATAGAAACCCCACAAGTCATAATATAATCTAACTTTCCGAGGAATAACTGTTCCCCATCAATAATCCCTGCAACCCCTTCGCCAAAATTTTCCTTAAATGATTCGACTGGTTTTATTACTAAACCATTACTGTTACCATAATATTCCAAA
>JBAWXN010000006.1:0-45075 GCA_037144045.1 bacterium
GGTTGAGGGTTTGAGCTGGGAGGTACCCACCGGTTGGGGCTGCGGCGAAGACGAAAAGACCGTATCCAATGATGGAGAAGATGCTTACAAAAATACCTACTATTTTTTTGGGAGTGAAACGAGAAAACATAATATATGATAGAATTATATCATGAACGAAATACTAATAACAAATATATTCTTTATCATTACAGGTACCGCAGTAGTCCTCCTTACTATTATGTGGATGGTTATCCTGTTTCAAGTTTGGAAAATCAGTAAGCAAATTAATAAAATTACCCATGCGTTCAGTGACGAAGCAATAGCTATCGGTAAGGTAGTTACTCGAACCCGAAAAAAGATTACGAAAAAGATCCTCGGTGAAGAATAATTTGCAGTCAGACAAATATTCCTGATATACTACTCATCTATTACAATTAATTAGTACATAAACCCATGGTAAAAAAACAAACAACGAACGCACCTGCAGTAGTAGCCGGAATTGCAGGAATTGCTGCAGCAGCTATTGCCGGAGGATATTTCTTCTACGGTAAAGAAGGAGCAAAACACCGAAAAAAGATCAAAGCTTGGTCAATCAAAGCAAAAGGTGACGTAATTGAAAAAATTGAAAAAGCAAAAGAACTTTCTGAAGCAGTATTCCACGAAGCCGTTGATGCTTCTGTAGCAAAATATAGTAAAGTAAAAAACGTTACCCCAGAAGAACTTGAAGCATTTGCAAAAGACCTTAAAAAGCACTGGAAAGACATCAAGAAAGAAATTGCTCCTGCACCTAAAAAAGCAGTAAGCAAGAAATAAGACTTTCAAAATCCTCACCCGGCCAGCTGCGCCGGCCACCCTCTCCACTATCGTGGAGAGGGTTTTGGTTTATGCTATACTAAAACCTATGGAAGATAAACCAACACCTACAGGCACACCGGACCATCGTCCGTTTCGGCCAAAAAACTTAACCACTAATGATATTCGCGAAGGATGTATTAAGCTGTATGGAACCGATGATGTTTCAACAGAAATATGTGTCGTAAACGAAGAACTCCGACAAGGACTTGATTTCGTAGAAAAATATCAGAAATCAATTACTATTTTTGGATCAGCACGAACTCCTGAAGGCAATAAGTACTATGAAAAAGCTCGGCGTATTGCCTATCGAGCCGCGAAAGAACTCGGTTATGCAGTGGTTACCGGTGGAGGTCCAGGAATTATGGAAGCGGGTAATCGTGGTGCTTATGAAGCAAACGGAGTTTCACTAGGACTCAGTATTCAATTACCTCATGAACAAATGTCTAATCCGTACCTTACCGAAGACATTCCCTTCTATTTTTTCTTCACTCGAAAAACGGCTATGCGTTATGGGTCTGAGGTATATATTTTCTTCCCCGGTGGATTTGGAACATTGGACGAAATGATGGAAACACTCACCTTGGTACAAACTAAAAAAATTGCACCTGTTCCGGTAATCATGGTTGGTGAAGAATTCTGGAAGCCTCTTGATGCTTTCATTAAGCAAGACCTTACCGAGGAACACATGATTGGCGAATCTGATCCGTCGCTCTATATTATTACCGATGACGAAGACAAAATTTTGGACATTATTAAAAATGCTCCGCTTCGTCACGATAATTAATAATTAAAAACACCCGCAACGTAGGGTGTTTTTAATTATTAAATTGTAAAATTATCAATATTATACAAATCAGTATTTTCTTCCTCGTCTTTTTGTCCTTGATCACGGTCATCAAGCATTGCAGACTGAGTAAGCTCTGGTTCACCTTCTGCAAGATACGAAGGACCAATTTCTTCTGCTCGGACTACAGGAATTTCTTCTGGAGTAAACACGTGTGCTGCAATTTCTAGCGGCTGAACGATTGGAAGTGGTGCTGCATCTGCAGCTGAACTTGCAATGAATTGTTCCATCATATGCGCCTTCCCTTTTGATTCATTTGATTTCAATAATTCAAGAATGGTTTGCAAATCATTAGGTGAAAAATAATCGATAACAATTTTTCCACCTACTTCCTTTTTCTCGATAGAAACTCGAGTACCCAAACTTTCTGCAAGTCTTTCTTGATACTGAACAATTTGAGGATCCATATCAGCGTCCTTCTTGCGCACTTTATCTGTTGCAATACCGCGTGCAATTCTTTCAGATTCACGCACTGATAATTTTTTAATCACCATCTCCTTGAACAGGGTTAGTTGTTCAAGAGGTCGATCAGCAAGCATCATCAATGGTCGAGTGTGTCCTTCGGCAATCTTCTTCTCAGCAAGGGCTTGGCGAATTTCTTCAGGTAATGAAAGGAGTCGCAAGGTGTTTGAAACATATTCTCGTGACTTCCCCATTTTTTTTCCGATTTCACTATGAGTTAGTTTAAATTCTTCTGCGAGTTTTAGGAATGCTTGCGCACGGTCAATAGGATTAAGGTCTTCGCGTTGCAAGTTTTCGATAATAGCGAGTTCAAGTTTTTCTTTATCAGAATCTTGACCTGCACGAATAATTACCGGTACTTGAGGAATACCTGCAAGCTTTGAAGCACGCAATCGTCGTTCCCCAGCAATCAATTCATATTCTACAAATAACCCCTGTTCATTTTCAATTTCTTTACGAGTCACCACGAGTGGTTGCAATACCCCATACTGACGAATTGAATCGGCCAAGTCTTGTAACGCACGAGGTTCAAATTCTTTACGTGGTTGATAAGGATTCGGTTTTATTTTTTCTGTTTCTACCCAGAAAATTGAATTGTGATATTGCTGCATATCCGTACATTGTAGCAGATATTTGAAAAAGATAAAAAATATGCTATATTCTTTTTCGTAAAGGCGTTATTTTGTCATTCTAACCTTTTTACCTCCTCGAAACGGTTCACTGAAATGAATCGCTTCGGGGAGCCTTTTTGCCCGGGTGGCGTAATTGGTAGCCGCGATAGACTCAAAATCTGTTGGCCGCAAGGCCGTGCTGGTTCAAGTCCAGTCCCGGGCACAGATTAAAAAGCTGACACAAGGTCAGTTTTTTATTTGGACTAAATTTGCTATAGTGCGACCATGAACAAAGTTATCGTTATCTGCGGACCCACTGCAACCGGAAAATCAGCGTTTGCCGTAGATATTGCAAAACGTTATAACGGCGAAATCATTTCAGCCGATTCACGACAAGTCTACAGAGGACTTGATATTGGAAGTGCAAAAATTACCCCTGCAGAAATGCAGAGTATTCCTCACCACTTAATAGATGTTGCAAATCCTCGAGACACCTTCACGGTTACCCAATTTAAAAAACTCGCTGATGAAAAAATTACTCACATTATTTCTCGTGGAAAAGTTCCTATTATGTGCGGTGGAACCGGTATGTACATTTCAGCCGTTATCGATAATCAAGAATTTCCAGAAGTTCCCCCCGACGAGCAACTTCGATCTGAATTGGAACAACGTACCGCACCTGAGCTTTTTGACGTGCTTCTAAAACTTGATCCGATTCGTGCTGATACTATTGATAAAAATAATCCAGTACGACTCATCCGTGCTATTGAAATCGCTCAAACACTCGGATCAGTACCTACTCAAGCAACTACTGAGTCACCGTACGACGTCCTTATGATCGGACTGAGACTTCCTAAAGACGAACTTGATTCAAAAATCGTACAACGAATCAATCAACGAATACCTGGATTATTTACCGAGATTAGAAACTTACACACCCAAAGTGTTTCCTCAGACCAACTCCGTAGATTTGGATTAGAATATCGTTATGGTGATGCATACGTTACCGGAAAGATACTCCTTGATGAATTTATCGAGACACTCACCACTAAAACTATTCAATTTGCGAAACGTCAGATGACTTGGTTTAAACGTGACGCCCGCATTCATTGGCTCAATCCAATTTCTGACCACCAAAAAATCCTGAAATTGATTCAAGATTTTTTGAAATAATTATTTTGCTTCTGCAATTAATATATCATTAGCTACTTTTCGAGTGATGGGACCAAATGAGCCATCAGGTTTTAATCCATGATCCTTTTGGAATTTTTGAACTGCTTTTTTTGTTTTACCTCCAAAAGTGTTTGTTTCTTTTCCTGACATGGTTACCGTGTATAATTTTGCGTTCAAGAATTTTTGGAGCATCATTACCTCTCCACCTACCGTTCCTACTTTCATATTCTGAGTAAACAACACAGGGGTTTTAGGGGTTACTCCAAATGGTTTCGCTCCAGACACTAAGCGTCCAGAACTTACCGAAACAGCTGCGTTGTCACATGATAATGTGGTAAACGTTCCTGTATTTACTGCATATAGCCGAGGGCCTTCTGTTCCCAAAAACATTTGATAATCATACACCGTACCACATCGCAACCCTGTTATGGTTACTGAAAACGGACCAGTCGCAACAGGAAACACAGGAGCAGCTACACTTGCATATGGTGCAGTATCATTAAGATCTCCTCCGTCCAGTTCGTATACCACACCATATTCACCATAAGTATCGTCTGGGGTCATTATGGTTACGTTTCCAAATACTCTAGCGGATGTTTGTGTAATGGTGTCTACTGCTTCACTATTTGTTGTAAGTGCAGAAACCGGATCAGGTGTTTCATTTGAAAGTATTGATACTGCCGTTTGGTCAATTGCGTAATCATAGACTTTTGTTTCATCTATTTTTCCTGCAAAATAATTACTACCAGCATCACCAGATCTCCCTATATTAAACCCACCCAAACCACCTGCTCCTGGTACTCCTGTCCACGTGTCTGTACCTTGATCAATTCCATTTACATATAAATGAACCGTGTATATACCAGCGTCTAGTGACCATGTCATTACCAAGTGGGTCCACTGATTAAGAGCAATGAGACTAGGAGAGTACACAACAGTCCCTTGGGCTCCGCTAATGTCAGGAGTAAATATTGCTCGCCAGTGGGTACCATCTCCTTCATCTATAGCCACATAACCATTTGTACTTTCAAGCAATGTCCAACCTGCAGGACTCACCCCAGCGGCTCCACTTGTTGGATAAACCCATGTAGAAATTGATCCGCTATTTGTCCACGGTAATGTTGTGCTCGCATAAGTATCTGAACCATTAAATGACACGGCATGGCCAAAATTTCCTTTTGCCCAAGTAGGACTATTTTCAAGTGTTGCGTTATGTGCTCCGTTCGTTGAATCCGCCGCAATACCGCCAGTATTTTCATTAAAATTCCAATATCCAACCGGAGCCGTAATTGGATTACGAAGTGGTGAATGAAGACTGCTAAAGTCATCTGCCCAAATATTAACAAAATCCCATGAATCAAATGGTGCAGGCGCACTTGCAAGATTGCTAATAAAAAAATCTGGATCATTTCCATCACTGTTCACCGCGTGACATGCGCCATTCCCATTCGCTGCACAGTCTGTGCCTGCACCAGTTGTTGTTGCGTCATAGTAATTACTACTAAGATCTACTCCTCCGCCCATCATTCCAGCAAATCCTCCACGAGTATTTCCAGTTACTAAACCAGTACTAAAACTATCAGTCACGGTACTGCTATAAATTGATCCAACAAAACCGCCAACAAAACTATCCCCCGTTACTGCACCGTCTGCATAACTTCTCTGAATCACTGCCCCATCTTGTAACAATCCAACAAGACCTCCGACCGAATTTACCCCCGTTACCGAACCTGTCACAAACGAGTCCTTAATAAATCCTCCATCCATACGTCCAACAAGACCTCCTGCAATATCATTAGACACTGAAGTAATATTCACACTACTACTCACATAATAAATTTTTGAATTGGCCGCAAACCCAGCAAGTGACCCCACATATCCTTGCCCAGATGATGTACCTGCAAGGTGTAGATTTTTAACTGTTGCACCGTCCATTTGACCGAAAAGAGCAACATAGTTACCTCCGATGTTCATAGCAATTGTAATGGTGTGTCCGGCCCCATCGAACGTACCGCTAAACGGGGTAAAACTATTAACAATCATTCTACTATTTCCATCACTTGAACAATCAAGGTCTGTAGTCATAACATATGATGCAGATAGGTTGTTATTAACCGCTAAAATATCGGCGCATGAACTTATCTGGTAAGGATTCTCTACGGCACCCGTCCCACCTGCAAATGCATCAGCGTGAGCAAAAAATAATGGTACTAAAAAAATACTCAAAGCAAAAATATTTGCCAAGAAAATGCGTGACATTGTTTTGTGAGAAATCATGAAATTATTATACCCTTAAGAAGAATAAAACACAAAGAAATTATACTGATCTGCGGGCGATGGAGGAATCGAACCACCACCAAAGGTTTTGGAGACCTTCGTTCTACCACTAAACTAATCGCCCGTTCGCCTATTTAATCATAAAAACCCATTTTTTCCAAATAAAAAACCCGATCGGGTTTTTTATTTTTTTCCTTCGGTGTATTCTACTACCTTACGAAGTACTGGGTTATATTTCTTGAGCTTCAACTTAACAGTCGCAAGCTTTTTGCGGTTTTTTCGAGTCATGTACACATGGCCAGTTGCCTTGTGGATCATTTTTACGAGGTTTTCTTGTGATGCCATAGTGATGAGACTATACACTAAAACTCGAAATAGTGCAAGGGTTCCTCTCTAAGATTCTGGGATAAGAAAAAACGCGCACCCAACGGGTACGCGCCTATGATTATCTAATCAGTGTAATACTGCCCTTACTTATTTTTCCGAGAGGTTCCCCGCGAAAACCGTACGTTGCTTGATATACATACACATCAGGATTTTGAAGTTGGCCCTTATAGGTACCATCCCATCCCTGGCTAATAGTATTGGATTCGAATACTATTTCACCCCATCGGTTAAACACCAAGAGTTCAAAATATACCAAACCTTTATCATTACTCGTATAAGCCATGAATGCATCATTATTACCATCACCATTAGGTGAAAAAGCATTGGGAATATACACGTTAACTGATTCATTAATGAGCGGTCGAGTAGCTAATGCAAATGGATACCGAGTAAAATTAGACCAATCAGTAATACTTAATGTTGAAAAACCAGCGGTAGGACCGAAACCAGTTCCCAATGTTGCAAGTTTTGTACTCGTCCAAAGACTTCCTGTATGTCTGGCAATATCCGTCCATGATCCATCACTTGGCATAAAACACAATGTAATCGTTGCAGGATCAGATCCTTGTCCGTGATAAATTCGATGATAAAATAGTGCATTAACCAATTCTAATGAATCAGAAATTGCAGCAACATCATACCCATCACCTGTTGGATTGTTTACTAACCGAACACTGTATTCATTACTATTCCCTGTTATAGGATTAATAAGAACAGGACGATAGTAAAATGATTCACCCAAAGCAACCAAACTTGATGGTGTACCTACCGGAAACCAGTAATCATTACTTAATGCAGTAACTCGTGTTAATCGTCCCGTGTCGAGACTACTTACATAACCAGATGAACCACCTGATTTAGTAATCGCGACTAATGAAGGGTTTTCAATCTTCATCTCGAACTGATTTGTTGCCAATTCATGATTACGCAAATCAAGAATTCCTGTAACCGATGCATTTACCAATTGTGTTTTTATCGAACCAGGAGTACCAGCTAAAATAAGATGGTGAAACTGTGTCGCATTCAAACCCATAATAAACTGATTACCAAGTGACCCTGATGAACCATTTGCATCACCATTTAATAATACAGAGTCTTGATATGAAATTACTGAACCATTATTGATCCAATTACCTCCAATATCATATAACCCAGTAGCACCTATTGGATTACCGGTGAGCATACCATCATTAATGATGTCGCCTGCAACACGTAACTGTCCAGCATTTTCAATAACCCCAGAATAGTTGTGCAATGAATCATTGTTGATAATTACATACGCACCAGGTTTGAGGTAAATACTTACCCCTTGATTATTCACTAATGAAATTTGTGCTTCACACGGCTTGCCTATCAGCATCCCCATGATCACCATAAGTACCATCAGCATTCCTGATGTACTCAAAAAATATAATCTGTTATATGCGTTCATGACGAGCGTTTTATTTTTTCGAGGAAAATTCCTTAGGAAAATAATACCATACTTTAGAATAAAATCAAATACCACCCCTTAGTACCCAGGAGTGGTATTTACTGTCTATTTATTTAATTCTGTTTCAATTACGGTTCGAGACTTTGGACCCAAGATCCCGTCCCCTACAAGTCCATGACTTACTTGATAGGCAATCAATGCAGCACGAGTTTTAAGCCCAAAATACTTTGAAGGTACAGGAACTATATTCAAGAATTTTTGCAAAACCACTACATCATCACCTTTCAATCCTTGACGCAACGTGCGAGGAAAACGATAAGGTGTTTTTGTATTAGTTACGGCAACAGACTGGGTTATCGGATCCCAAGGAGTTCCCCTTCCAGAACTTGAGCCACCGGTTACAACTACCTGGGCAACTGTTGTAAAGGCACCTTGATATAAAGCCCCTGTTGTTATTCCATTATTAAGCGCTAATTCAACAGTATATGTAGTACTGTAATCAAAAGCTCCATCATCTTTAGTATAAGTAAGTATTGTATAGTCATCATTCCACGCACCTACTAAAACAGGGCACGAGCTTGCACAAGGACCCGAACTAATAATTAGTCCATCTCTTAACTCTACTGAAACAGGATTGGTGAAGGTAAATACAATAGGACTTGTAATACTTACTTCGGTTGCATTGTTCGCAGGGCTTACTTCTTGAACGACAGCATTTGATACTGCCCATGTAACCTGCGCAGGTGATGCATCAACATTACCTGAAGCATCTATAGCTCGCACTAAAAAAGTATAAGTATTTCCTGATGAAAACAGCGACGAAGAGAACGGTGAAGTACAACTGGTAAATACTGGCCCACCCCCTGTATCAATTGCGCATTCAAACGTAGCAGGGTCTTCATTAGATTCAAATTCAAATGTCGCAGTCGAGGAGTCAATGCTTGGGGAAGTTTTTGAAAGAATAAATGTATCCGGAGCAGTGACATCAGTAGAAGTAACATCTATACTTACTGCCCCTGAATCTGTTCCACCAAAACCATCAGTGATAGTGTATGAAAAAGTTTCCGTACCAAAGAAATCTCCAGCAGGTGTATAGAGAATATCGTTTCCTTGAATACTTGCTGAACCACCATGATCTGGACTACCTACAAAAACTACAGCTACTATATCCCCATCAACATCTTCATCGTTAGTAGTCACATTAAAAGCTGTTGCTGAAGAATTTTCTGCAAGAGTATAACTATCATCATTGGCGACTGGTGCATCATTAATAGGTGCAACGGTTACTCTAACGGTTCCCGTAGCTGTTCTCCCATTTCCATCAGAAATCGTATAGTCGAAAATATCTATACCGTCGAAATTTGCATCTGGAGTATAGGAAACTCTTGTTCCTCCACTAGTAATAATTGCCGTTCCGTGATTTGGAGTAGTTACTGCACTTACGATAAGTGTATCATTATCAACATCTGTATCATTTATTAACACCGACAGTGGTGTTCCTGTATCTTCATCTATAGTGTAAGCATCATCAACCGCAACAGGGGCTGTGTTTGATGATGCAGCAACCACAATACTCGCGGTATCTGTCGCTGTTGAAAATGCAGTAGATCCTCCATTTGAAGCCGCGCTCGCAGAACCGCCATTAGTACCACTCGTTTGATCCCAGGCTCGAAATGTAATCGCATCTGATACTGTACCAAAAAACAAAGCACTTGGTTGGCAGTAGATACGGCTTGTTGGGCTTGCTGCAAGTAATCGTACTGAAGTATTTGAAACCGAACCGAACGCGGTCCATGTAGTACCACTATTTATAGAGTAGTAACAGGTAAGGTTTGTTGCATTAATACCTGTAACCGCTATACCGAACACTGCACCACTATCAACATCAGTCACATTATCAAGACCTCCTGGAATAGATGCCGAGTCAATGAGCATTGAAACCGATGTTCCTACCGCTCCACTTGGTGCACTAGAATCCTGATTAACGCTTGAAAATACTGGAGACCTACTATTATCGAGAACAGGTGCATCGTTTATCGCAACACCATTCACAACTTTCGTTCCTGTCACAGAATCTACTCCGTCGCTAATACTTGTAGCGATAGTAAAGCCTGAATTTCCATTTGGAGTTGGAATAAACGTCACCCCAGCAAGTAATGCATTTACATTCGCAATGGCACCACTCGCGGTCCAAACACCTGTTCCTGCGTTGTAAATAGATGTTGCTGCTCCAGATGTTGCAGTACTCAAGGTTCCTACTGTTGTACTAGAAAGTGTAAGTGTTGCCGTTACGTTAGCACTATCAATATCGCTCGCTACGATATCAATAAGATTAAGCGACACGTCTTCCGTATATGTTTCAGCGGCACTCAAGTTTGTTCCTTGGGGTGCGACAGCAAATACAGGTGCTGCAAAAATAGTACTTGCCAATAATACAAATAATCCTAGGGAAGGTTTTAAAAATTTCATGCCTTAAGTATACTTTATTTTTAAAAAATAAAAAATCTTGCAAATGCAAGATTTTTTTGTATATGCGTCGGGAAGGATTCTCGTCTTACAGACGCGGTACCGGCTTCGTATCGTACTCGCTACGCTCCGTGCGATATACTCAGCCTTTTCGAATCCTTCACGCAGGCACTCGTGCCTGCTCCAACGCAAAAATCCCTTTCGGGATTTTTTGTGCAGCGTAGTAAAGGATATTAGAACTGAACTGATCAGAAGCCCAATGTTGCCGTATGTGCCGAATTTGAAAGGATGGATGTAGTTTACCCCACACCCACGTGCACTATATCTTCGGGCAAATTAATGTAGTAATATATATATATATATATATATATATATGAAATTTTCCAAAAAGGCGTTCGTCCCCTTATTAGTATTTGTGTTCATAATTGGTTTGTTTAGCGTTCTTCCTAAATCTGCATTTGCTGCAGGTGAATTTATTACGACTTGGAAAACAGATAATTTGGGAACTTCAAACAGTACCTCGATTACTATTCCTACGTACACGGGAGAGACTTACAACTACAGCGTTGATTGGGACAATGATGGGACCCCAGATGAAACAGGGATCACTGGTGATGTCACTCATGATTTTGGTGTTGCGGGAACCTACACGATTAGAATTACGGGAACGTTTCCGAGAATCTACTTCAATTTTGATGGAGATGCTCCAAAGATTATCTCGGTAGACCAGTGGGGGTCTATTGCATGGACCTCAATGAGAAATTCTTTTGGCGGCTGTATTAATCTTGTGATAAATGCAAGTGACGCCCCAAACCTTTCTGGTGTTACAGATATGACGTCGGCGTTTTCTGCTTCTGGACCATTAGGATCAAGTATTAATACGTGGGATGTTTCTACTATTACAAGTATATCAGGATTATTTTTTGCGAATACTGTATTTAATCAGTCATTGAGTAATTGGGACACTTCGCACGTAACTGATATGTCGAGCACCTTTCGTGACGCAGTATCATTTAATCAAGATATTGGCAATTGGGATGTAGGCAATGTGACAAACATATCGTCAATGTTTTATGGTGCTACAGCATTCAATCAACCTCTAATGTTTTGGAACGTAAGTAATGTAACAAGAATGGATAGCACCTTTCAAAACTCTGGTTTCAATCAGAATATAGGAGATTGGGATATTTCGAGCCTTGAAAGCGCAGACTGTCTATTTTGCGATGGAGGACTTTCAGTGAAAAACTACGACAGTATTTTGGCAAAATGGTCACAAGTTGCAACCCAAGGGGTTGATCCTGTAATTGATTTTGGTTCAAGTAATTATTGTAATCAATCCGCAAGAGATATTCTTATTAATATCAAAGGTTGGAGTATTTATGATGCGGGTCTCGCCACCTGCCACACCCTCACCTACACCGCAGGAGCCGGCGGAATTCTTCAAGGAGGCTTGCCCGTAGTACAAAATATCGCAGATGGTGCGGACGGAAATGTGATAATGGTTGCCCCTAATAGCGGATACCTATTTACAGGCTGGTCAGATGGTTCAACTCAAAATCCGCGAACTGACACCAATGTCACCGGGGATATTTCAGTAACTGCAAATTTTGCATTGATACCAACTAGTAATGCTAGTAGTGGTAGTGTAAGTGGTGGTACTCACTTCGGTTGCAAGGATCCTAACGCAACGAACTACGAACAGTTTAGTGCGAGTAAACCTGAACTATGTAAGTATGCGACAGTTTCTCCTACTCCATCAATTACACTACCAACAACTCTTCCACGAATTCTGAAATTTGGCATGAGTGGAGATGATGTAGTCGCACTCCAAAACTATCTCAAGGTCACTCCTGTGTCATCAAAAATATTTGGACCTAAGACAAAGAAGGCGGTGCAAACATTTCAGAAAACCAAAGGACTTATACCTGATGGAGTTGTCGGACCAAAGACGAGAATGCTAATGATATAGTTCGAACCTAATATCTCTGTAACAAAAAATATCCTGCATTTGCAGGATATTTTCAGATGTGCAGCGTAGTAAAGGACATTAGAACTGAGTTGGTCAGAAGTCCTGTGTTGCCGTGGGCGATGGATTTGAGAAAACTAATATGACGCACAGCATGTATTTGGATTATACTTACGAAATAAAAATATGCCTACCTCGGTGGTTACCAAGATAGACATTGTATATTGCATTATTTAGAAACCCACTCGAAAATTCATTTTCCCCATACTTTTAACGCTAAGAAAGTTGCAACAGAAATGAGAATAGTTCCGAAAGCAAGTATCATAAGAATTTTTTTCTTTCTTTTTTGCTTTTTCTTTGCCTTGTAATTTTTTAATGACTCAAGAGCTCCCAGGTAATTATCAATCAGTTTCAACCCAAACGGTGTTAGTGTTTCTAACTCAACCAAGATTTGAGCTGCGTCTCTGCCAGTGTCTCCCTGATAAACAGTCAACGGGTCTTTTCTCTCGATTGCTGCCTGAGTATCTTTAATGAGAGGTTGCGCTAACGCAAGTATTTCCTCGTTTGTTTTTCCAACGAGTCGTTCAAGTTTATCGGCCATGCTTTTAAATTTTACTTATTCATAGTCACCTTATCACAAAGACCTGTTTTGTCAAGTAATCATCAACCTTATGAAGGTAATGAAAAAGACCTCGCTCTCGCAAGATCTTTTTCATTTGTGCGTCGGGAAGGATTCGAACCTTCGTAGCCCGTAGGCGACAGATTTACAGTCTGTTGTATTTGACCGCTCTACCACCGACGCATATTCCGCTTTTTTCAAAGCGGAATAAATGTATCACGAAACTTAGGCTTTTACAAGGTCGCGTGTAAGCCCTGAAACCGATCGTGATCGTTTCGATTTCAAATCATAAACGAGTTCGTCTTTCTTGAAATCAATAACAATAGTATCCCCTGGTTTAACATCACCGCCAATAATCATGTTAGCTACTCGGTTCAAAATAGTGTTTTGAATGAGTCGATTAAGGGGTCGCGCACCAAACTGAGGATCATATCCCTTTTCAGCAAGGTACTGATACACTGCAGGTTTCATATCAATAGCGATATCTTTTGCGTGCATCCGTTTAAGAACAGCCTGAACACGAATCTGAACAATGTCTTTGATAACTTCTGGAGGAAGTACATCAAATACTACAATTTCATCGAGTCGGTTCAAGAATTCCGGTCGGAAGAAGTCTTTCAAACTATCCATAACTCGATCTTTGGTCTGTGCATAATCATCAGTAATCGAATTATTTGAAAATCCAATCGACTGCATTTTTTGAATATGCGTTGAACCAATGTTCGACGTCATAATAATGATTGTGTTTTTAAAGTTCACCACACGTCCTTTTCCATCGGTAAGACGTCCGTCATCAAGGAGCTGCAGCATCAAGTTAAATACATCCGGGTGAGCCTTTTCAACTTCATCAAAGAGAATTACAGAATACGGGCGATGACGCACCGCTTCAGTAAACTGTCCTGATTCTTCATATCCTACATATCCAGGAGCCGTTCCTACTAATTTAGAAATAGAATGCTTTTCCATGTATTCAGACATATCTACACGAATCAATGCTTTTTCGTCATCAAACATGAATTCGGTAAGCGCCTTGGTGAGTTCTGTCTTCCCTACCCCTGTTGGACCAAGGAACATGAATGAACCAATTGGTCGATTAGGATCTGAAATACCTACGCGTGCGCGGCGAATCGCATTTGAAATTTTTTCAATCGCTTCGTTTTGTCCTTTCACGCGCTTTTTGAGTTCACCTTCCATATGCTTCAATCGTTCTGTTTCCCCTTGAAGCATTTTCGTAACTGGAATATTAGTCCATTTTGCAACAACGCGTGCAATGTCTTCTTCGGTTACTTCTTCTCGTAACAACCGATCATCTGGCTTAATTTTCTTTAGCCGATCTGTTTTTTGCTTGAGCATTTTTTCTAGGGCTGGAATCTTTCCGTAACGAATCTCAGCAACTTTTCCGAGGTCGGTTGCAAGTTCTGCATTTTCTGACTCAACCCGAAGTGTATCCAACGCTTTTTTCATCGTACGGATTTCTGCAAGAATATCTTTTTCCGTGTTCCATCGCATTTCGAGTTCTCGAGTCGTTTCTTTAATATCAGCAATTTCTTTCGCGATTTCTTTTAATCGGACATTATTTTCTTTCGCTCGAGACTTGTCTTCTTTTGTATCACGCAATAATGCTTCGGTTTCAATTTCAAGTCGCGTAATTTTGCGATGTACTTCATCAATAGATCCTGGTTTGTTTTCCAGTGAAATCTTAAGCATTGAAGCTGCTTCATCGATAAGGTCAACCGCTTTGTCAGGCAAGAACCGATTGGTAATATACCGTGTCGATAAGTTTACCGCTGCAACAATAGCGTCATCCGTGATACGTACTCCATGGAATAATTCGTATTTTGATTTAAGGCCGCGCATAATTGCAATAGCATCTTCTTCACTTGGCTCTGCAACATAGACCGGTTGGAATCGTCGTGCGAGTGCCGGATCCTTTTCAAAATGCTTTTGGAATTCATTCAACGTCGTTGCACCGATAGCTCGGAATTCACCTCGCGCCAGTGCTGGTTTCAACATGTTAGCAGCATCCATGGTTCCTTCACCACCTCCTGCACCAATAATAGTATGAATTTCATCAATGAATAAAATCACTTGTCCTTCTGAGCGTTCGATTTCCTTCATGATCGCTTTAAGGCGTTCTTCAAATTCACCTCGGTATTTCGTACCTGCAATGAGTAACCCCAGGTCGAGCATTACCAAGTCTTTTCCTTTGAGTGATTCAGGAACATCACTTTTCGCCATACGAATCGCAAGACCTTCTGCAATCGCCGTTTTACCCGTTCCTGGTTCCCCAATTAATATCGGATTGTTTTTTGTGCGTCGTGCGAGGATTTCAATCACGCGCATGATTTCTTTATCACGCCCAATCACAGGATCAAGTTTGTCTTCGAGGGCAAGCTTACTCAGATTACGTGAATATTTTGAAAGTACTCGAAATTGTTTTACTACTGCGGGACCCGATGCGTCTTCTTGTTTCATTTCTTCAAAAATACGGAGTGCATCTTCGTGAGTTACCTTATATTTCGCAAGAAGGTCACGTGCTTCACTCGGAATTTCCATGAGTGCTAAAAAGAGGTGTTCTACTGAAACATGAGTATCTTTCATCGCTTGCGCTAAATGCATAGAACGTTCAAAAACCTGACCAAGGTCGGGTGTTAAATACATTTGGAGACTCTGCGAGACGGTTTCACCAATCGGAGTTCCTGTTTCAATTTTATCAAGGAGTTCATCAGTAAGTCCTACCAAGTCTGTTTCAAGGCGTTCCATCATCGTCACTACGGGACTATCATCAAGGAGGACCAGCGCCGTAAGTAGGTGGTAGGAATTTACATTATTTACCCCTCGTTCTAGAGCTAGTTCATGAGCGCGTTTAATCACCTCTTTCGCTTTTGTTGTAAAATTTGCAAATGGTGGCATAAATGTAATGTAAAAAATAAATTAAAATCGATACGGTCGTTCGGGATTCCTTACTATCAAGGATGAAAATCAATGATTTTCGGAATGTTCTGTATACAACTATATATACCATAAAAAAATGCCCTCACCAACCGGTGAGGGACTTACAATAAATCAATTCTTTTTTAGCTTCTTTCTTTTTCTTTAGCCATATTTGATTTGATAAAGGCGGCAAGCTTTTCTTTTTTGCCATCTTTGTCTTCCAGCTGTTCTACCTTATAAGCAAGGTAGGCTTGCAAAGCATTTGCGGCTTCATCTACGCAGGTAAGCGCAGGATGATAGTGCTTCAAATCCTTAGTATTGCCACGGAATAGCTCTTTTGCAATGTTGGCCTTTTTTGCGGCAGCACAGAATCTTATAGCAGTTGAGATTTCTGCAGCGGTTTCGAGTGTAATATCCAGCATTTCTTCAATGCTTTCGTACCCGGCCTCGAACAGCTTGGCCATATTTTCGATTACCGTTTTTTGTAAAATGTCATCAAAAATACGCTTATAGCTTCGCTCTTTCTCTTTACCGGGTTCCGCCTGCTTAGCTACTTCTTTTTTAAACTCATCGGCAGCTTGTGTCAGAATACTTAAAAGGACTTTCTTCATGTGTTAAATTTAGATCTCGACAAAATTGTCTCAGTATTAATAATAGCACGCTTTAATTTTTTTGTCAATACTTAAAACCCCGCACTGCGTTACGCAGTACAGGGCTATTATTAATCCATGTCTTTATGATTATAGATATCTGCCAGAGCATCTACCGATTTTTTGTAGTCTTCCACAGTTGGATACACCAGTGCAAATTTTGGATATACCATTAAATCAGAGTGTTTTGCCGCAAGGTACGTTAACAATCCTTGAACCATACGTGACTTACGAATTCGATCCAAATTATCATGGGAAACCAATAGATACAACCCACCAAAAATAGCAATGGGTACCGTAGTAATTTTATAGGCCATTTGATAATTATCAGCCAAATAAATATCTGACTCACCCTGCGCAAATGAAATTGCCGGGGCCGGCGGGGTCCCTTTATGTTCTACAAATTCTAATAGTCCGTCAGATAGTTTAATACTGGGAATGAGGGCGAACCCTCTTGAATAAGCCACTACCAAGTGCTTATCAAGGTCTCTAATTGTTTTTTGTTCCATGGTACTCAATTTTTAACAGAATACTATAAAAACTTATTTTGTCAAAGTTTGTTCAAAAATTCGTATCCGATCAACAATTTCTTTTAGCACCTTAACCGTTGTTACTACATCACGTTTCGTAGTAGTTCTTCCCATGGTAAATCGCACCGCACCATCAGTAACTGATAAACTATCTCCTTCCTTTCTTATAGCTGCAATAACATGCGACGCTTCCCCATCATCTTCTTTACATGCTGATTTTGAGGCAGCACAAATACCCTGAGCATCTAATTCAATAACCAGGCGTTCTCCTGAAATTCCAGGAACCGTAACATTTATATTATTTGCATTACGTTCATGTAATGACCCATTAACAATAATCCCTTCGACAGTATTTTTTAATTCATCAACAAATATATCTCTCAATACTTCCAAACGTACTTTTTCTGAATCTGCTGCTGCACGTGTAATTTCTAATGCCTTCGTAAAACCAATCACTTGAGCTACATCTTCAGTTCCTGCACGGAACCCGAATTCCTGGTCACCTCCAAAAAACATAGAACCCATTAATTCCTTGTGACGCACATACAGTACTCCTGACGACTTAGGTCCATATATTTTAGAACCAGAAAGACTCACAAGGTCCACCCCCAATCGTTCTACGTGCATATCTAGATAGTTTACTGCTTGAATAGCGTCAGTATGTACGAGTGGGTATTTCGTAAGACTATGCTGTTTTTTATACCATCGCACTAATTTTACAATTTCTTTAATAGGCTGAATCGTACCAATTTCATTATTTACATACATTACCGTAACCAATACCGTTTCAGGACGAAGCGCTTTTTTGATTTCATCTACAATAATAATCCCTTCATTATTTACAGGAATGATAGATAGTTCAATTTTTTTATTCTTTTCTAAATCTTTCAATGTCTCAAGTACTGCGGCATGTTCAATTGCTGATGTGATGACGTGCGGAATAGTCCTCACCCGGTCCTCACCCGGATTCCTTGCGGAATCCACCCTCTCCACGATCGTGGAGAGGGTCCCCAAAATTGCCATATTACAACTTTCCGTTCCTCCTCGTGTGAAAATAACATGATCACTGGTAGTCCCAAGTAATTTTGCAACCGATACCCGTGATTGATCGATCAACTGATCTGTCGCAACTCCTTCACGATACAGTGCGCCAGGATTAAAATAATGACGCGAAAAAACTTTTTTCATAACACTCAAGACACGCCCATCAAGGAGCGTGGTTGCAGCGTGATCCATGTAAATACGGCGACTTGACCAAAATCCAAACATACCTTGAAATTAGCACATTTTTAATGTATAATCCAGCCACTATGCCTAATACCCTCTATTTTCTTATAGCGTTGGCGGTAGTCCTTTTTTTGACTATTGCAATACTCGGCGGATTTATGTACTCGCTCCATAAACGACTCAAGCGTCTTACTACCGGAACCAATAGTAAGAACCTCGAGGATGCTATCTATCAACTAATGGATGATCATGGTATTTTTCAAAACCGAGTAGAACGTATCGAGGAAACCACAGGACGTATCGACAGTGAACTTAAAAATTCAGTACGTGGTATTGCAACGATTCGCTATAACGCATTCACTGATGTTGGCGGTAAACAAAGTTTTGCCACAGCACTTATCAGCGAAGACGGAACAGGGGTAGTTATTTCATCTATCTACACTCGTGACCGCATGAATGTGTACGCAAAACCAATTATTGCATTTTCATCTGAATACGAACTTTCCAGTGAAGAATCTCGTGCCTTGAAAGAAGCAAGTAAGATTTTTAATTAGACCCTATGCCCAACAACCCCCACAACAACTCTATAGAACGTCCACCTGTCGTTGCCATTATGGGGCATGTTGATCATGGAAAAAGTTCTCTCCTCGACTATATTCGTAAATCAAATATTGTTGCGGGTGAAGCCGGTGGCATTACCCAACACATTGCTGCCTATGAAGTAAGTCATCCTGACGCAGCAGGCATCCTTAAAAAAATTACCTTCATCGACACACCAGGTCATGCGGCTTTTTCACACATGCGTAATCGCGGTGCGCGGATTGCCGACATTGCCATCCTTATCGTTTCATCAGAAGAAGGGGTAAAAACACAAACCATCGAAGCCATCAAAACTATTGTGAACGAAAAAGTACCCTACATTGTGGCACTTACTAAAATCGATAAACCCAACAGTAATATTGAAAAAGTGAAATCGGAACTCCTTGAACAAGGAGTCTACGTTGAAGGATTCGGTGGTGATATTCCTTGTATTCCTATTTCATCAAAAACAGGTGCTGGTATTAACGATATTCTTGAAACCATTCTCCTCCTTGCTGAATTCCAAGAATTCACCGGTGACCCAACAAAACTTGCAGAAGGATTTGTGGTTGAAGCCAACATGGATGAAAAGCGCGGTGTTTCCGCAACGCTCATTATCAAGGATGGAACCATTAAAAAAGGTCAGTTTATTGTAGTAGAAACTGCAATGGCAACCACTCGTATTATTGAGGATTTTAGTGGTACCACTATCGATGAAGCTACCTTCTCGTCCCCTATTCGTATTACTGGATTCTCAAGCTTGCCAAGTATTGGAAGTCCTTTTCAAGTACTTGAAACCAAGAAAGATGCGGAAGAATACGTACGACTCGCTGCTGAAACTATTGCAGCCGCAGGACCTATTGCTACCGCTACTATTACTGACGAGACTAAAATAATTCCTATCATCATTAAATCAGACGTATATGGTTCAGCAGAAGCCATTGATGCCGAGATTTCAAAACTTTCTACTGACGAAGTATATTTCAAAGTAATCAAGAAAGGTGTCGGTATGATTAATGAATCAGATGTACAACTCGGGCTTTCCGATAAAAACACGATCATTATCGGATTCAATGTTGATATCGAACGATCGGTTCCTGATATTAATGACGTTGAATCAATCACTATTAAAACATTTAATATTATCTACAAACTTACTGAATGGCTCGAAGGTGAACGCATTACTCGCAAGCCTAAGAAAGAAGTAGACACCGTCCTTGGTCAAGCTAAGATCCTTAAAACATTTAGTAGTACTAAAAATAATCATGTTGCGGGTGGATCAATCAGTACTGGAATTATTAAAGTAAAAGACCAATTCAAACTATTCCGTAATAATGAACTCATTGCTCGAGGAACAGTTGCTGTACTTCAGCTTGCAAAGGCTCCCGTTAATTCCGTAGAAGCTGGAAACGAATTTGGGATGATGCTTGATTGCACCATTGCACCAGAACCAGGTGATATTATCGAAGCATTTAAAAGAGAGATTAAATAGTAATTGCACTCGCACAGTGACACTTTTTTCTGAGCTTGCGAACGAAAAAAGTCGTCACGCCGCGAAAAGTAATTACTTTCATTTATATGTCACACATTGAATCTGTAGAAAAAGAAATACGCAAAGGAGTCGCAGACTACATTAGTCGCGAAGCCAGTCGCAAATCACTCATCACCATTACACGATGTGAAATTTCGAGTGACGAAAAAAGAGCTGTGATGTTTGTATCGGTACTTCCTGACAAAGCAGAACCTATTGCGATGGATTTCTTAAAACGACACCAGGACCTCATTCGTCACTATGTGCAGCAGCACTCTAAAATTCGCGCCGTACCGTGGTTACGATTCAGCCTTGACGCTGGTGAAAAGAACCGCCAACGTGTAGACGAATTGTTGCGAGAAGATGTAAAATAGGATATAGTACGTCACACGTGAGACGTACTCTGGCGTGGTGGCGAAGTGGTAACGCTTCGGTCTGCAAAACCGACATGCGCGGGTTCAATTCCCGCCCACGCCTCCAAAGTACTACGTCTCCGTACTGCCGGGGTGGCGAAATTGGTAGACGCTACAGACTTAAAATCTGTCGATCGCAAGGTCATGCGGGTTCGATTCCCGCCCTCGGCACCTCGTTCCACTGAACCTGTACACAAGCTCAGTGGAACAACACAAACTATATTCTGCCCAGGTGGTGTAATTGGTAGCCACGCCAGCCTTAGGAGCTGGTGTCGAAAGACGTGCTGGTTCAAGTCCAGTCCTGGGCACCCATGAAAAAACACGACATTATGTCGTGTTTTTTCTTTGATTATTTTTCACTTTTTTTGGTGCACCCGGTAGGGATCGAACCTACGACCGTTTGCTTAAGAGGCAACTGCTCTACCGACTGAGCTACGGGTGCTTGTCTTGTGTAGCTTTATATAAAACTAGACAAATCAAGGCTTTTTCCTAAAAAAGCCCCTTATTTATAGCATATTTTACCGTAAGGGAAACACTTGACTTTTATATACATATATGCTATACTGTTATAAATATTCATAAACCGAGCGTTTAAAACAGACATTCTGTTCAGCTCTTTAAAACAATAAAAATGAGAAATTTAATCTGGATACTTTTAGTAGTACTTGCAATTGTATGGGCCATTTCCGCTGGTACTGGACCAACGCTAAATTTTACCTCAGGATATATTCTGGGGAACGGGATTTTAATGGGAATACTAGGCCTGCTTATCGCAACCCTGTATGCTCAAAAAAACCGTGGCGCACTTACTGTGGTACATTTTTTTATGGCACTAGCAGGAACAATGACTGTGTTTTCCATAATCTTCTTCTTGTCAGTGTTACTGGGAGATAGTACCGGCTTTTGGTTCCTTACTAATGCACTGACATGGATTTGCGATAAGGCATTAATGATTGCCTTAACCGCGGCATTACTCGCTAACGCAGCCGTGTTTGTAGTATTATGGTTTGGTGGACTGTTCACCACGGCATATTACGCTACAGTAACTCGCGTAGTAGGGTTTTCTGCACTTGCAATCTGTATTATTCTTGGCTTTATGTATTTTTCTTCTGGTACTGGGTTTCACCTTCCTAAAGGCACAAACCCTCTTGAAGAAAAAGCAAGCGAATCACGCAGAGTAAGCGACAGTGTTGCAACAGTAAAGAAGATTACCGAACAACAAACACGTATCGAGAAAGAAATCGTTCAAGTAAAAAAATCAGGCAAAGTTTCAGCTTCCGACATCGCGAAGATAAAAGAAATGATTAGCCTGATGAAAGAATTGGATAAAAACGGTAGCCATGCTGCCGAAATTGCCAAACTTGAGCGACTAATTGAGCTTACCGAATCACTTGATGCCAACAAAGAAATCGCTGACAACAGCGCAGGTATCGACCAAGGTGATCCAATAATCCCCTCCAACGAACAAGAAATTGTTGACGAAGACGGCACTCAATTAATTAACAAGGATGGCAAGCAAGCCATTCGACACCACATCCAACCTGATTAGCAGTAATAAACCACTGTTCATCAACCATAAAGCCTCGCAATTGCGAGGCTTTTTTTCGTACAAATTATTACGGAGTAGGAATATCTGAACCAATCCATTGTGCCATTATTTTCATAATAACAAATGCTGATGTCATAACAAACAAACCGAACAATCCCCAGAGGATTCCCTTGATTCCATTTGAACCTCCCCACTTTCCGTCTTTACCAGCTACTGTAGATTCCTGAAAAACGTACCCACTATCTTTGTCTCTAATATAGGCAATAATATTCCACACGAGAAACAGAAGTGCTACCGCAAAACCAACCTGAATTAACGGGTTGATAATGTTGTAACTAATACGATAGATAATTTCCTTAACTGATAAGGTGATTTCTTCCGCATAGACAATGTGAGTAATAAAAGGATGGAAGACCATAAATAAAGTACAACGAGACTAGAAACTCAAATCAACGCGAGGTACTTGAGTTGCATCGATAGTGTTGTTTCCACCAGTACCTGTAATGTTTTGGAAGAGTTTCAAGATTCCAAAGAGACTTACGATCACGAACAACGCAACCAAAGCCATAATCAATGATTTTCGAGATTCTTCTTTCTTTGCTGGTTCAGCCATGATGAATTTAATCAACATCACGATGAACACGATTACTGCAATAGCAGTAAGTGCTGGGAACGCAAAACTGATCAATTTGTTAATCAAATTGATCACACTATCAATAAATCCTGTTTGAACCTGGTATTGAGCAAATGCTGCAAGAGGGGCAAATCCAAGGATACTCGCTACTGAATAAGCTAATTTTTTCATACAATGAATAAAACGATACTTTATGTTAATAACTAATAAACCCCTTTATTATACACTATCCAGGAAAAAAGAAGCAAATAAAAAGTCGCACCCATAGGATGCGACTGTAAGACTGTTTACAAGGTCATATTATTGCCAAGCAAATAATTGATTCCCTTGATAAACTTGTGATGAGGTCACCTCATAAATGAAGCCACCTGATGTTGTTAATCTAAATTTTTCAGGGTTCGAACTTGATACATAGTGACTACGATCAGTTTCATCAACCTTAGTTGTTGAACCGGTCATCTCATAAGTATTAGTTGTAATCTGTTGTCCCATTGCCAGGGTCACTACCGCATACTTGCCTGTGGCATTAAATGCGGAGATACGTCCAGCTCTGAAATCAGTTACATTTCCAGTCATAAGTCCGTTCAATTGTTGAAACGTTGACATGCTTCCTCCTGATGCATGGTTATCAATACCAGCAAAGTCAGTAGTAAATACGCCATTTCCAACATACAACCAGATTTGTAATCTCTTGTAGGTGGCACTTGACCCCTGAGAAACATTTCCACTGTTTTCTGCTTGAGCGTACCCATTACCGTCATTTTTAAATGCACTTACTGCATTCACCTGAGTAATGATTGCTGACTTGTACGGCTCTAAAACCGAAACAAGCACTTCACCATTTGTGGTTGTGGGAGGTGTTACTGTACCACCACCACATGTGGTGCATGGGTTAGTGTTAGGACCGTCTGCTACACAGTCTTCAGTTATCCTTCCAGTGTAAGGATCTTGTATCTGTACTGGATGATAACCTACAGGGCACGTTATGTGCTCTTTAGTACATGAAGACATAGTGAATGTAAGTACTACAAATGATGCCATTACGATTTTAGAAAATACGTTTTTCATTGCTATTATGTTTTAATGGACTGACAGTATTACCTGTGTTAAGCGCCCGGTTTATGATTATTTGAACTAGTATAGCATATTATATAGTATTTGTCAATACCCTCCCTACCCTGTTTTATCCTTGTATTATAAGGATAACTTGACAAGTAGCACATAATATGCTAATATAATCAAGTTCATCTATTAATAACGAAAACAACTGAACATGGCAGATAAGAAAAAGTTCGATGCAGCTTATACTAAGTACATCCGAGCAAAAGCAGTTAAAGACGAAGCGAGTCAAAAAGCAGCTTTGGAAACAATGATTACAGAATCGGACAACTTAAGCGATGCAGACCTTGCTCGTTGCTGTTCTCTGCAAACCGGTAAACATAAGTACAAAGAAGCGCTCGACAAGCAAGAAAGCATAGAAAACGGTACCGTGGAAAACAATACTACTTTTAACAAAGTGAAAAAATGGTTTTCATAACACCAATAATCTTACTTACAAAAAAGCCTACACATACGTGTAGGCTAATTTTTTTGTTTATTTTATTGATCACTCGTAGGCAATTGCGGAATAAACGGTTTGGTTCCAAACAAGGTTCGCGTTCCCAGTCCGACAATCCCCCAGATAGAAATAAGGATAAACATCGCAATGAGCGAGTTAATCATATAATTTCTAAATGTTTCGCGTTTGCGTTCGTTACCACTACTCGCAATAAATGAAATAATATTTACCAAGAACGTGAGTACCGCAAGCGCTACTAATATTGGCATTATTTTACCGCCAATAAAGTTCGCAACTCCAGTTAAGATCTCTCGAATTGATGTTGTAGCTGGTCCTCCTGGCATCATACGCGTGGTTGATTATGAGTCTTACTATAGCTGGTCGATACCAAGCTATTAAGCGTTCCTTGAAGTGCGTTTGCAATAACAAATGCACCAAGGACAAGCGCTGCACCAATCAAGGTGTATGTGAGGGTTTCCTTAGCTTTTTTAAGACCATCAGTGTTTCCACTTCTTCGTGCAACCACGAACAAGAATCCTGAATACATAATCATCACCCCAATAAACGGAATCGCGATTGGCAAGATAATATTGTTTACTACCGCCTTGATAATTTTTGGGAATGAATCAAGGGTTTTGAATGGATTTTGTAGGAAATTACTTGGCTTATCAGGACTTTCTGGATCCGGGTTTGGTCCAGGATTTGCACCCGTTTTCGTTGCTGAACATGATTTCTGATCATTACTTGATTGTAAGGTACAAGTCCAGTCCCATCCTGCATTAGTTACGGTTACCGAGCTTGCATCCCCGTTATTACACAGGTCAGCTTGAGCACTTGGCATATCGGCACGAGTTGTCCCATCGGCGGCACCACATTCTGCCGCGTTGCCTGATGATAATGAATCAGCATGACAATCGTCTGGTGCTCCGCCGTCAGTTCCCGCACACGTCCAATCCCACCCTGAAGCCGACGATCCTGATACGGTTGACGGATCACCCGCATCACACAAATCTGCTTGAGCCGTTGGTTCAGTAGCCTGAGCATCATTAATTGCAGGGCCACATGCTCCATCTACCGCTGTAAGGCTCACTGCTTGATCAGATGAAATATTAGTAGAAAAATTACTACTATACACTTCTACTCCACTACTTACCGTTACTAGTTTAAAACTGTACGTAGTACTTGCTTGCAAGCTAGGAACCGTAAAGGTTATAGGGGTTCCTTGAGTAGTAATCGTCGTATTAGGAGTGGTTTGAATTTTCTGTGCCGTTCCCCCGGTTGGCCAAACATACAAATCTAATTTTTCAGACGTAGTAGCGGTCGCCACCAGATTCCCTTTAATAGTTGCTGTAGTAGCTGGTGCTAGCAACGACGTAATATTAAATGAAATGGTTGCTGGTGTTGCCGCAGGTAATGCAGAACCGAAATCGTAAAATGCTTTTCCTGATTCCTGTGCCAAGTCTGTAACATTCACAAATGAAACGTAGTAGTTACGATCAGGTGCTTGCATAGCGTCCATTTTTGGCTGCAACGCAGATACGGGTACTGTAATAGTTGCAGGATATGTTTTACCAGTATACGCCTTCACAGAATAACTATATCCGTTCAATGTAAAACCTTTAGTACCACCAGCGTCGCGATCTGCTTTTGGATAGAATTGAAGGACGGTCGCAACATTTCCTGTTTGTGTTCCTTTAATGTCTATCTTAAACGTACAGTCAGTTGTAGTACAGGTAATTGCTGGTTTATATCCCTGATTATTTACATTAATCCCACCCGTTGGCAACGCAGGAAAAGTAAATTTACCCGTGTAAGGTCCTGGAACTGCTGGTGCAGGCGGCGTAGGTGTTGTTGAATTATTTGGAGGAGTAACTTGAGGATTTAAACCTGCTCCACTATTACAAGTAACATTACCAATAGTAATTCCAGAACTTGAGGTAAATGTTGGTAAACAAACATCTGTAGTAGAAAGCACATCCGAACCGCGTACTACATCTATAGTATATTCACCTGGATCAACCGCAAAACCATTGGTTGAACTTCTTTCAGTAATCGTTTGATACTCTTCCCCTGTAGTCGATCCTGCAACCGATCCTCCCCCGTATGAATTTTCACCAAGTGTACCAATGTAATTTTGCTGACCTTTTAATCTGATTTTCAGGTGAGCAATATTATATAAATTACTTGAATAATAAGAATCATTACTGAGGTTAGTTCCATAAAAGCCCAAGAGCGCTTCAACATTGTATTTTCCTGCTGCCGTCGCCAAAGAATTACCAGGAACTACGTCAACGTAATACGTTTTATTCTGCGGACTTGTCGTTGTGTCAGTAAATACAAAAGGTCCAATATTAATACTAGCCACAGCAAAACGGGTTAATAACCCCATTCCGACCACGCTTGTAATTAAAACCGTAATTACAATAAAAGTTTTTTTAAACATATGATTCATTATATTAGTTTCAATTAAACAAGTCGAGGAGCGAATACGACGATTTCACACCGAGTTCACGAGTAATCGTTGCGATAAGTACCCATGCAGATAATATAATCGCAATCCCTATTCCAATTTTAACCAAACGAGCTTTAGCGTCACGCAACATTTGCATTTGTTCTGCGGTTGGATCAGGAATTCTTCCGAGCCACATAATCACAAACCCTGAATAAAGAACAAGTACGGCAACAATCGGCCCAAATATAATGAGTGCATATTTCAAAATATTTGAAATTAATTGCAAGAAGTCTTGGTATCCACAAGGAATTCCCTGCTTCTTGAGTTCGTCTGATGCATCATCAGGAATGGTTCGCCCACAAGGAGGCACAATTCCTTTATCGGAAATATCATCTACTAATGCAGTTCCCGTACTTGGCGCCCCATATCCACCTGATGATGTGTAATCTACAAACCCATCAGTATATGAAAGATACGATTTACCGTTTGCGGTTGTTGGAGTAGTAAATTTAATCGGATCTGATTCAGTATTCGTTATTTTATTTTTAACAATGAAAGTATAAGACTTCCCTGCTGTGAGTCCTGTAAATGAAAGCGTTGCTAATTGATCCTCACCCATTTTCATTCCAATAGGACCAAGAACTTTCAAAAGCTTCTTTTCTTCGTTTGCAGCTGGATCACCCGTTTTACTCCAAATATAAGTAGTATCAACCATTGGCAGGTCAACGAGTGCATGTAGATTTGCCTTAATAGTTGCGCTCGTTTGTTTAATGCTTTGACCAGCTGGCGGGAAAGTAATTAAGAGCCCTCCAACATATTTTGAGGTATCCATCGGAGCACTAGGAATCACTCCTTGAGTCATGACCCCAGAAATACTGTACAACTTTCCATCTTTAATATTCTTTAATACAAGTCCAGGTATATCAGCTAATGTTAACTTATCAGCAGGAAGTTTAAACACTAATGTGTCATTTACCATTATTCCTCCGTCAAATTCATCAGCTCCGTTTACTAACACAAAATCAGAACCTACTGTGTTTACCGGAACATGCCAAACAACGCGCCAATTTACTATTTTTTGGTTTTTGTCTAGATTAGCAACCACCTCACTCGGATCAAGGGTATATTGTGCCCCAAGTCCTGTTGGTACCGTAATAGTATCAGTGGCACGTACCTGACTTGTTGTTTCGTCTTTTAATACAAGAACTACTTGCGCTCCTGACGTGAGTGAACCTTCTGGAATTTTAAATACCAATTTCCCTGAAGTTACTGCTCCGTTCGCAACAAGTGCATTACTTCCTGGTGTTACTGAAAAATGAGTACCGATAGTATTTTGTGGTACTTGATACGCAACATCCCAGGTACCATTTGCATTTTGTTTAATAGATGATTGGTCAAGAACAAACTGCGATGGTCCTGATTGCGGAACAAATACCACATTAGTTGCCAGTGTTTTTCCAGTGACTCCATTAGTAAGAATAAACTGTAAATTAGCACCTGAAGTAAAATAAGACTCAGGAACTCGAAACACCACCCCTCCGTAGGCACTTAACCCATTATTAAGAGGTGGATTATTTCCAATCGTGAGTACTAATTGGTTCGCAATACTATTAACAGGAACATAGTACCCTACATTCCAAGAACTATCTGCATTCTGGGTTACTGATGCAGGATTTAATATATATTGCGGAGGTTGAATTAATTGATTCAATACCAAGACCGCATTCATAGCAACAATTTCACCGGTTGCCTTATTTTTTAATCCAATAATTGCAGAACCCGCAACACCGAATGCACTATCAGGTGCTTTAAACACTAACGTTCCTTGTAATATTTGCCCACCTGCAATAGTAATTCCATTTACATTTAACAAAAATTGCGCGGCCTGTGTATTTACAGGAATTGAATACGGAATATCCCAGGTATTATTCTGGTTTTTAACAATCCCTGCCGTGTTTAATACATACGGAGAATTAAGGAATGGTAATTGAGGCGTTCCAATAGTTGGAATACCTGGAATTGGTGGAAGGAGTTGAGCTTGTGCAACCCAAGTAGCCCAGAAAAATCCTGCGACAATAATCAGCACCCCCATCAATCCTATGTAAATTTTTTCAATATGTTTTTTATTCATAGTAGTTGATGATTATTGCGTCGTCACATCACGTTGTGCTTTCTGTAAGATTCCTGACAGGAGCGAATCACCTGGTGAAAGGATAGCTCCTGGTTGAGCGATTCCTGAATTGATTTGATCAATAAATTTTTTAAATAATGCTGTAGTTTGTGTTTGATCTGGATCTAGTAGTCCTTGTGCAATAATTGCTGATTTATAGAACAATGTTTTATGAGCATCTTCTGAATCAAGGGTTACCATATCGCGACGTGCAGGAATAACGGTTGATTCGTAAGCCAAATATTGAGTCACCGCGTCCTTACTGGTCATTTGTTGAGCCATAGCAATAGCAAGCGGCACATTCTTAGAAACCTTTATCACAGCAAGCGCTGTCATTTTACCGTATGTAGCTTTTAGAACCCCCTGACTTCGTTGAGGAAAGACACTTACCTCAAAATTCAGATTAGGGTTCTTTTGGCGAATTCCTTCAAGTTCGCTTGCATATCCAAAGTAGGTTGCGAGTTTTCCTGCAATAAATTGATCTTTGTCTTTAGGGAGTGAACCATTCCAAGAATAGCGATCGGCATCGTTTACGTTCGCAAAAGCAGTGTAGAACGAAAGCGCATTCGCTACGCCAGAATTTCCAGCACTATCTGCCTGTGAAAACTTGGAAACATATTTTTTAGTATAAGGATCCCAAGCAACAATTTTGTTTCCTGTTTGAAAAATGATTGCCGAAATAATTTCTTTTGCATGAGTAATATTATCAAATGTTCCCAATGCTGTTGTTTCAGTAACTAGTTTTCCTGCGTCGTCTTTAACGGTTACTTTTTTATTGAGCGCGATGAGTTCGTCCCAGGTCTTAGGCGGATTAACCGTAAAAGAACCCGCGATCAAATCACGGTTATAAAACATAACCAATGGGTCTACGACAAAAGGAAGCCCAAGGACTCCAGTACTGGTTAAGAAGAGACTTCCTTGATCAATAAAGGCATTTTGAAATGTCGCTTGAGGAAGGCTTGCATAAGGAATTTCAAGTAAGCGGTCTTTATTTTGAATTACTTC
Source organism: bacterium (assembly GCA_037144045.1). GTDB lineage: Bacteria > Patescibacteriota > Minisyncoccia > Phycocordibacterales > UBA1006 > CAIXMG01. The sequence continues at coordinate 30,307 of JBAWXN010000006.1, forward strand.
AGCAGGTGAAATAAATACCAAATCAGGTCCTACTCCTGAAGCAAGTGCATTTACCAAATCAAGCTGGAATGTTTCTAGCTTCTTTTGTGAATAGGAAAAATTTACGTCTTTATATGTTTGACGTAATTGATCGGTCATGGCACGAACAGAATCTCCTGGGAGTGTTCCCCAAATAGCCACACTTCCTTTCAATGTTTGAGTTGTTTTTGTTTCACCGAGTGGAATTTTTCCAGAAAAAATGAGAATCGCAAAAACAATACCTGCGGCACATGCGATGAAGATTCCTATTTGAAACATTGAGAGCCCTTTTGAGTTATTCATAAACAGTACTTATTATTTTCTAAAAACGATCCCGTAATGATGTGCACCTGCATCGATTACTTGTGGCGTGCTATGAAATCCTTTTTCTGCAAAAAGTCGTTCGGCATCTGCTTGCTTAATAACGTCTTTTTCATGGGGACCAATGTTGCCAAAACTTTCAGACCATTCAACCAGTGCTACTGCCCCGCCTGGTTTAAGAATGCGGGCAATTTCTGCAATAAAACCTGGACGATCTTCAATTTGAAATAACACATTAGCGACAATGACCCAATCAACCGATGTATCGCGGAGGCGCGTACCTTGATGCACTTCCACATTCGAATGAACGGTTTGAATATTAGTAACATGACGTTCATGAGCATCATTTTCAAGTCGAGTCAGCATATCCTGTTGAACATCACATGCATAAACTTTTCCAGTGGGACCAATTTTTTGAGCGATAACAAAAGAGTACGCACCGGTACCTGCACCGAGATCAGCGACCGTAGCCCCTAAGGGAATATTAAGCGCGGCAACAATCGTATTTGGATCTGAAAACATATGTGTATATTATAAAATATCGCAGGCAAAAAAGCGAGTTTCGCCACACTCTCGACTCTGCTATACTAGTGCAATCTATGTGCGCATCTCATGAACCATTTGTACACCTTCACGTCCATTCCCACTATTCCCTCCTTGATGGACTTTCTAAAGTAGAAGACTTGGTTAAAAAGGCCAAGGAGTTTGGTATGCCAGCACTTGCTCTTACTGATCATGGTGCCATGTATGGTGCTATCGATTTCTATAAAGAATGCCAAAAACAAGGCATCAAACCGATTATTGGTGTTGAGGCCTATATTGCAAACCGTACTCGATTCGACCGTGATGCCGGGATTGATAATAAACGCTATCACCTCACCCTTCTTGCAAAAAATAATGCAGGATATAAAAACTTAATGAAAATGGTTTCGAAATCCTACCTCGAAGGGTTTTACTACAAACCACGTATGGATAAAGACCTCCTTGCTGAATACGCTGAAGGTATTATTTGTTTGTCAGGATGTCCTGGGTCCGAATTTGTTACCTATTTACGTGAACACAAAAATAAAGAAGCGCGCGAACTTATTGCGTTCTACATCAAAACATTTGGTAAGGAGCATGTGTTTATCGAAGTAATGAATCATTCAGAAACAGATTTTTATCACGAATGGTATGCAGGCATTATTCCAGAAATGAAAAAAATTGCTGCAGAATTTGATGTGCCTATGGTAGGTACCTGGGATTCACACTACTTGTGTACTGATGATGTACAAGCCCATGACACCCTTTTAAAGATCAATACCAACAGTGATAATTTTAAAATGCAAGGTAACTGGTCATTCATTGATCAATCTGAAGCCTATACAGTCTTTTCAGACATGCCTGAAGTAGTAAGTAACACCATGAAAGTTGCTGATTTGGTTGATATTGAAATTGATACTAAATCATGGTTCTTCCCTACCTATCCTATTCCTGAAGGAACAACGTTTGATTCTGAATTACGACGTATCACTTTTGAAGGATTTGAACGCCTTGGTGTAGAACAAACTCCAGAAGTTATGGAGCGTGTTGAATATGAGCTAAAAGTAATTAGCGACAAAGGATACCCGTCTTATTTCCTTTGTGTATCTGATTTCTTCCGTGCAGGTAAAGAACTCGGTATCTACGGACAAACGCGTGGATCGGCTGCCGGTTCAATGGTGGCGTATTTATCAGGGATTTCAAACATTAATCCATTAAAATATGGACTCCTTTTTGAACGTTTCCTTAATCCTGATCGTCCATCATTACCCGATATCGACATGGACTTTGCCGATGATCGTCGTGATGAAATTATTTCTTACGCTCGAGGTAAATACGGTGAAGCAGCTGTGGCCCAAATTGGAACCTTCGGAACTATGGCTGCGCGAGGTGCAGTACGTGACGTAGCTCGTGCGCTTGGATATCCGTATTCAATTGGTGACCAACTTTCTAAAATGATTCCGATGGGGTCCCAAGGATTTCCTATGACGCTCGATCGTGCCCTAGAAATGATTCCAGAATTTAAGGAACAATATGACACTGATCGTGCAACTGCGGAAATTGTAGACCTCGCCAAAAAAATTGAAGGTAACGTGCGACACATTTCCGTACACGCTGCCGGAGTAGTTATTTCCCCTACCGGACGTGTAGATGATTTCTCGCCGGTACAACTCGACCCAAAAGGTGAAGGAAAAGTGATTACTCAATACGATATGTATTCAGGTGATCGCGAAGGAATCATTAACCTTCCTAAGTTCGACTTCCTTGGACTGCGCAACTTGAGTATCCTTGCTGAGGCATTGGATCGTATCAAAAAAATTCGTGGCATTGATTTAGACATAGAAGCCGTTACTCTTGATGATGAAAAAACCTATGAACTGTTTGGGCGCGGTGAGACCATGGGAGTATTTCAATTTGCATCACCTGGAATGCAGAAGTGGTTGAAGGAATTGAAACCATCCAATCTAGAAGACCTTATCGCCATGGCGTCGCTCTATCGTCCAGGACCCATGGCGTTCATTCCTGACTACATCGAACGTAAACACGATCCGAGTAAAATTAAATACCCTGATCCCCGTATGGAAGCGATCTTGAAAAACACGTATGGAATCATTGTGTACCAAGAAGACGTCATGCGTATGGCAACCGACCTCGCGGGATATACTCGTGGTGAATCAGATAAATTCCGTAAAGCAGTGGGTAAGAAAATCCCTGAGGAAATGGCAAAACAAAAAGGCCACTTCATCGAAGGGTGTGTGGAAAACGGCATGGTGCGAAAAGTTGCAGAAGAGCTCTGGGACATGATTGAAACATTTGCGGCATATGGGTTTAATAAATCTCACAGTGCCGTGTATGCATTGCTCGCTTACCGAACCGCCTATTTGAAAGCCAACTACCCCGCTGAATATATGACCGCCATTCTTACCTGTGAATCTGATAACCTTGATACCATCACTGAAATGATTACGGAGACGAAGAGAATGGGGTTCAAGATCTTGCCACCCGATATTAATGAATCGTTTTCAGATTTTACCGTTGTTGTAGAAACGAATGAAGCTGGTGAAAAAATAGTAACTGACAAAATTCGATTCGGGCTTGGGAGTATTAAAAACTTTGGCGAGGAAATCGGTAAGGCAATTATTACAGAACGTAAAACCAAAGGACCTTTTATAAGTCTAGAAGACTTCTTGAGCCGTGTTATCCATAAAAATATGAACAAGCGTTCACTCGAAGCACTTATTATGACTGGGGCACTTGATTCATTTGGTAATCGCGGGAGACTCCTTGCAAACATGGAAGAAATGCTTGAGTTTAATAAAGAACTTGCCAAGGATGCTGGTAGTCAAGGATCATTATTTGCAGGACTTGATAGTGCTCCTAAAACGTATTTGAAATTAAAAGACGCGCCTGCGGTTTCAAAAAAGCAGGAACTCGAATGGGAAAAGGAACTCCTTGGATTGTATGTATCGGGACACCCTCTCGAACAATTTGCAGAGCGATTTAAAAATGCTAAACAAACTATTTCGCAAATCAAAGCTGAGGAGCAGACTGGCGGGACAGTAGTTATTGCAGGAATCATAGAAGAATGCAAAGAAATATTTACCAAGAAAAATAACGACAAGATGGCATTCATTCGTATTGCTGACCTTACTGCAAGTCTCGAATGTGTCGTATTTCCAAAAACATACGAATCAGTGAAAATCCTTTGTAAGACTGACGCACTCGTTATTGTAAAAGGTACTATTTCCGATAGAAATGGAGAGCGTTCACTTCTTATTGATAACATGAAAGAGTTAAAATAAAAGCCGCTCGAAAGCGGTTTTTGTTTATTATTTTTTAATAGCGAACAAGTAGGAACGCATCGTTGTTATAGTTAACACGTTTAGTAATCATATACATATCACCTTGTGTATTCATAACAATACCAAGTTCTTTTTTTCTATGTGTATCAATGAGAACTCCTCGATGTTCTGGGAGTAATAAATTGGTGGTAATTATTTTACCGGGATACAGGGCCTTCTTGTCTTTGAGTTGTTTTACAAACTCAAGAACATGGACATGGTCAGGATAATGCCATCCACTTCCTAACAGATTAACGCCTTCATGAAGGTTATCCGGGTGAATAATACGAAAAGAAAAAGGAAGTCCTATCTGATCAGTACTATACCCATAGGCATTGAAGTACACTTGTGCGTCTTTACTTAATTTACAATCTGAAAATACGTTTTCGTACCCCATTTGAGACACGCGCGTTTCAGGCATAAACCGTGTAGGACGAGTAAATTGATCAGTCATAGCAGGTATTTGAATTTACAATAACACTATATATCAATATTGTCAAATACCTCCCCAAAGGTACGATAAAATGATATAGTAATCGTCTATGGAACATGAACAACTCTCGCATTTGCGACACACCCTTGCCCACGTATTGGCGCAAGCAGTCTTAGAAAAATATCCTCATGCACAACTCACCTTGGGCCCATCTGTCGATAACGGATTCTATTACGACATTGATTTTGGTGCGGACAAAATCGCAGAAGACGACTTGAAAACCTTTCAAACCTCGATGCGTAAAAACTTAAAAAAATGGACGGAATTCACCCATCGCGAAGTTTCCAAAGAAGAAGCCTTAGCGTTTTTTGCAGGTAATCCTTACAAAGAAGAACTCATCAATGAAATTGCTGATCGAGGTGAATCTATCACCCTTTATACGTCAGGTGGATTTACTGACTTGTGCCGTGGAGGACACTGCGAACATCCTGCAACCGAAATTTCAACAGATGCATTTAAGCTGGATCGGATTGCTGGTGCCTACTGGCGCGGTGATGAAAACAATAAAATGCTCACCCGTGTATACGGACTTGCGTTTGAATCTGGAGATGCGCTTACTGCATATATCAATCAACAAGAAGAAGCCAAGAAACGCGACCATCGAAAAATCGGTAAAGAAATGAAATTGTTTACCGTTTCAGAACTCATTGGTGCTGGACTCCCCCTTATGCAACCTAACGGAATGATCATCCGTAAACAAATTGAGGACTACCTTTGGGAACTTCATTCGTCTCGAGGATATTCTCGCGTTTGGACACCTCACATTGCCAAGGAAGCCTTGTATGAAACATCAGGTCACGCCGCTAAATTTGGTGACGAATTATTCCGTGTTCAAGGTAAAGAAGATGCGTTCATCATGAAACCCATGAACTGTCCTCATCACATGCAAATCTTTGCAGACAATCAATTTTCATACCGTGACATGCCGGTACGCTATTTCGAACCAGCAACCGTATATCGCGATGAAAAGTCTGGACAATTAGGTGGACTTACTCGAGTACGTGCTATCACCCAAGACGATGGACATTTATTCTGTATGTCGTCTCAAATCGGAACAGAAATTAAGACCATTGTAGGAATCATTAAAGAATTCTATCAAACCATGGGAATGATGGATGGATATTGGGTTCGACTTTCACTTCGTGGTGATGACTACAGTAAATACCTTGGATCTGATGAAGTATGGAGCACTGCCGAAAAGGCACTCACTGATGTGTGTATTGCAGAACACTTGCCCTACAAACCTGCAAAAGATGAAGCCGCGTTCTACGGACCAAAACTTGATTTTATGTTTAAAGACGCTATTGGACGCGAATGGCAATTAGCAACGATTCAATGCGACTTCAACCTTCCTGAACGATTTGACCTTTCATTTACCAATGAACAAGGACTCAAAGAACGCCCTGTGGTTATCCACCGTGCTATTTCTGGATCTCTTGAACGATTTATGGGAGTACTCATTGAACATTTCGCCGGTAACTTCCCTGTTTGGCTGGCACCAACTCAAGTAGCGATCGTTCCTGTTCGTGAAAATCACGAGGACGCCGCACACACCATCGCAGATCAACTTAAATCTGCAGGAGTTCGCGTGAACTACATGGACGCAAGTGAAAACATGGGTAAACGCGTTCGCAAGGCAAAAGACATGAAAACTTCTTATACTATTATCCTCGGTGACAAAGACATTGAAGCTAGTATGATTACTGTTGAAACTCGTGGAATTGAAACGGGTTCGCAAATGAAAATAGAAGACTTTACTGAAAAGATTTTAAGTGAAATTAAAACTCGAAGTCTTACATAAAGAAATTCTCAATGGCCCTTATGGGGCCATTTGCGTTTGCTAATATTCAAGATTATAATTTGCCCACATGAAGAAGAAAATTATTAAAAAGAAATACACCTTAGAAAGTGTCAGTAAGCAACTCAATGAACGCATTGATGGATTAGAAACAAACTTAAATCAACGCATAGACAACCTAACAGATCACATGAATAAAAGATTCGATGAGCAAACCGTTGAATTTAGTAACCAAATCCGGGATGTTTTAGAGCTTGTCGATGAACGACTGAAACCAGTTGAACAAACAGGCATTGGCATATAACACTACCCTTGTGATATAATTAGTACATATGAAAAACAACAATTTGTACAATTTGATGACTCAACTTACTCAAGAATCACGATCTCTTTGGAGAATTAAAAACGAGTATTCAAAAGACGCAAAAGACAAAGAACTTAAAGTTTTCTGGAAAGAACTTGCTGCAGAAAAAGAAGCTTTGGTAGAAGATTTGAAATTGATTATCAAAGCGGAACTAGAATAATAAAAATCCCCTTAATTACTTAAGGGGATTTACATATTTTTTTCCATAAAAGGAACAAGTACCTAATTCTATCTTCTTCAGATACCCATATTATTTCTGTCGTTATTCCGACTAGAAATCCTTTGGCGTTAGTAACTGGTGAACCTCCTACAGCACTTTTAATACTGTAGCCGCTCGAAATCGGTATACGCATCATGAACAACAATGAATCCTCATTATCATAGTATCTGTCTTGGTCAAGATTTCTATCAAACAATTCAGCACGTCCAGTCAAGGTTACCTGTGTAAGATGCCGTTGATTTTCTCGTCCTAATAATTCAATAGTTACCACTTCATTAGCGGTAACACATACCGTATCTTCAAACGGTATAAGTTTTTTTGTTCCCCAATACTTTGGTTTATATTTGCAAACACCTTGATACATATGATTCAAAGATTCTTCACGTATACACGATTCATGATCACTTGAAGGAAGCGTCATAACAACGGTATCCGATAGAAAAACAACGCCAAATGCATTATTAACCTCTTCAACGAGGATCCCAGGAAATTCGAGCGTAGGTGAAAATAGTATATAAAGCATGCGTGCGGTAAATAATACCGGGGCAACACTATCTGACGAAACTCTTTCATAGAGGCACCACCCTCGTCCTAGTGAATCAACCTGTTTCCAGGTAAGAGTATCACGGACCACTCGAGCCACTGTATGAGACCTTGCAGCTAACGCAAGAGGTGACACTTGCGCATATCCACGACTCATTACACACAGAGTGCACACTATTATTATTTTTTTGAGCATAACTATGTTTTTCTTATATAACCATAGTCTGTCGAGTAAATCAATCAAAAAACCCCTTTCAGGGGAAATTTGTTTAAATATCCAACTCAACTGTCTTCGCATTTGCTTGAATAAATGTTTTTCGGAGTGATACATCAGTACCCATAAGCATATCAAACGTTTTGTCGGCTTCAACTGCGTCATCGATCGCTACTTGTTTCAGGATACGCCGCGCAGGATCCATGGTTGTTTCCCAGAGTTCCTCTGCGTTCATTTCTCCCAACCCTTTATAGCGTTGTACAGTAATCTTTGAAGTTCGTTTTGATTTTGTCTTTGTGTCTTCTTCAGTATCATCCTCGACATCAGTTTCTTCAACATTAAACTCATCCATACTTGCCATTTCACCACCCATTTTCTTGATCATGATATCTTTTTCATCATCAGAGAACGCATATCCAATTTCTTTTCCTTTTTTGATTTTATAGAGTGGTGGTTGAGCAATATAGAGGAATCCTGCCTCGATCACTGGCCGTAAGTATCGGAAAAAGAGCGTGAGAAGCAATGTTCGAATGTGAGCTCCATCGACGTCGGCATCGGTTGCAATAACAATTTTTTGATAGCGAATCTTTGAAAGGTCAAACGTTTCACCAATTGATGTTCCGAGCGCAATCACGATTGATTTGATTTCTTCATTGGCAACCATTTTATCAAGTCGTGCTCGTTCTACGTTAAGCGGTTTTCCTTTAAGGGGTAAGATCGCCTGAGTTTTTTTATCACGTCCTTGCTTAGCGGTTCCACCCGCAGAGTCTCCCTCTACAATGAATACCTCTGAGTCTTCTGCATTTTTAGATTGACAATCAGAGAGTTTTCCAGGAAGCGTAAATCCTTCAAGCATTCCTTTTCGCAAGATAGAATCCTTAGCTGCTTTTGCTGCTTTACGTGCACGAAGCGCTAAAACTGCCTTGTTAATGATTGATTTCGCATCATCAGGGTTTTCTTCGAGGAACATCGCAAATGCTTCACCGAACACGGTTTCAACGGCTCCACGTGCTTCAGGTGAACCAAGCTTTGCCTTCGTTTGCCCTTCAAATTGAATTTCAGGCATTTTAACCGTTACCACTGCCGTAAGTCCTTCGAGTACGTCAGTACCATCGAATGATTCACCATCTTTTAAGATTTTCTTTTCCTTGTTGTAGGTGTTAATAAGACGAGTTAATGCGGTCTTAAATCCAGTCACGTGCATTCCCCCTTCCATGGTATAAATATGGTTTGCAAAAGGAACAATATTTGGAGACATATCATCCACATACTGTAATGCAATTTCAACATTAATATCACCAAGGTCTTTGTTTACATAAAATACTTTATCCTGGACTTTTTTCTTATGAAAGTTAAGTGATCGCACCATTGAAACCAGTCCACCTTCAAAATAGAACGAGAACGAAGGCACTTGGTACCCAAGGTCCATCATGTACGTTTCGTTATCAAGATTAACCTTTCCTGTGTACTCACGTGCATCAATTACTACTACTTTTAATTTTTTACACAAATATGCTTGCTCACGAAGTCGGTCAACAATTCTTTGGAAATTGAATTTAACTTCTTTAAAAATTTCAACATCGGGTTCAAACGTAATCACCGTACCCTTAGCTTTTGTTTTACCCACTGCCTTCACTTTAAATTGTGGTTTTCCTTGTGAGTATTCTTGAGTCCATACTTGACCATCTTTATGAACTTCTGCTTTCATAAAAATAGAAAGTGCGTTCACCACTGACGAACCTACCCCGTGAAGTCCTCCTGATACTTTATATCCAGAATCATCACCACCGAATTTACCTCCTGCATGCAATACCGTCAAAATAGTTTCAAGGGCTGAAACTTTTGTTTTTGGGTGAATATCCACAGGAATACCACGACCATTATCTACAACACGAATTTTATTCCCAGGAAGTAGGGCTACTTCGATATGGTCAGCGTGACCACCCATGGCCTCGTCTCGTGAGTTATCAAAAATTTCCCAAATCAAATGATGCAGACCATCGGGCCCTGTTGAACCAATATACATCCCTGGTCGTTTTCGTACCGGATCAAGCCCTTCAAGGACCGTAATTGAGGAAGCACCATAACTGTCTTTTTTCACCTTTTTTTCGTTATCTTTTGCCATAATGTATAGGGGTAATTTGTAATAATACTATTATATCATAAGGATATTTTGGTGCAATCACCCATACGACAAAAGCCCCTTACAGGGCCTTTGTTTTTTAGAAATCGAATGACTTATTAATCATTCCGTGGTCAGCACGCATCACGGTCGAGGTAAATACTTTCGTATAACTTCCGTCAGGATTCTTTTGATCGATAGAAATATAATAATCCGCTTTTGGTACCAGTACAAAATATCCTCCTAATTCACTGGTTACTTTGTGGGCAACTTCACGATTTAGGTTAACATTAAATACACGAACTACTGCAAATGGAAGAGGTGTGCCATTCTTGGTAATTTTACCAACACTTACAGGTCCGTATCCAAAGAATTGAAGCAGTGCGATTACTACATACATAATAATCATGAGCACGTTCCACCATACTGGATAGTAATAGGTTGTAACAATCGATATTACAAATCCAACAATAAACAAGATATCAAATATGATTCCCCATACTTTTTGGTTTTCAATAAGGTACTTAAGGATATTCATGCGACGCTTTTCTTGTTGATTCCAATCAGTACCAACCGCATCCATAGGAATATTCATGGTCACCACTTCTTCTTCATCATTTACTGTAAATACTTCACCAAAGTATAAATGATCATATACTTCATCACTTATCTTTCCTGCGAGTTTAACCGATGGGAATTGATAGTGGGTTTTATTTACTACAATTTTATAACTTCCTTTTTTGAGTACAAATCCAAAGCGCCCTTCCATATCAGTAATCGCCGTAGCAACTTCTTGACCAGTCGTCGCATCAACTACTGAAACATAAACAGGATCCAATGGTTCTTTAGTATTTGAATCATACACCACCCCTCGTGTTTTCTTACGAGATAGGAAGAAGGTAAGGAGTAAATTTCCAAATCGAGTAACTAGTCCAGGAAGGCTTGAAAGAAGTCCAATGGCACCCAGTACTGGAACTACCCAAGCGAGCCCTGAGGGTGTTTTAGGGTCAATCCCTTTCAATACAGATGTAAGGAATGTTCCAATAGGTAATACACCTATATCTGTAGAACCAGCAACAATTGGGATTTGTCCATCTGAACCATCTCCTGGTGGAGGGGTCGGTGGTTGTATTGTCGGATCTGGATCAGGAGCTGGTGTAGGACCAGGTGTTGGATTAGGAGTCGGTGTAGGATCTGGTGTTGGTGTTGGTATAGGATCTGGATTATTTCCACCAGTAATTTCTGCACAGGTTCCTGGAACTCCAAATGTTTCTGGTGTTTTTTTATAGCCTGATGGAACAGAATACTGGATACCATTGATGTTTGTACAAAGATCATCTGAAAGATTTCCACCATTATCAACAAAACAATCACCTATCGTGCTTGGATCTGCAGGAACTTTATAATACCCAGATGGTACCGTTCCTTGTAACCCTGTAATATTTTGACAAACATCAAGACCTGATCCGCCACCACCGCCACCAGAACTACCAGAACACCCACGCCAACCCGTATTAAGTCCTGCATAGGTTCCGTTCGATGAATTAAGGGTAATCCATCCATAATTTTGTGACCATACCGAACCAGTAATATCACCAGTCGTAGTATTAATTTTAGGTTGATTTGCTCCTACTGCATTAGTAGGTGCGAAGTTAATCCAGCCAGTATTTTGACCCCAAGCATACCCACCTAAAATTCCTGAGCACGTATTCGTTACTCCTGAAGTATCAGGACTGAGATTAATCCAACCAACGGTATCACCCCAAATATAACCCCTGAGTGTACTATCACCCACTGTTGCACCACCGTTTGTCGGTGACCAATTAATAAAGTCTTTCGTTCCGTCATTATCAAGATCAGTATTAAGAAATTGAGAATATTGAAGTGGTGAAGTAATATTGCCAGCAGCAAAAGTTGTTCCTGCAAATCCTAATGCAAGAACTACTATACATAATGATGCTGCGATCTTTTTGAAGTAGTACATATATTAATATAATAACAAAACCTTTGCACAAAATGCAACCACTGGACTAATAATTGATCCTGCAAAAAATAATACCAAGATAAGAATAATCATTCCGTATCGTGACATGACCTGATTTGATAAGGATCTAAATTTTGGAATAAGTGCTCCGAGGATATGATGCCCATCAAGTGGAGGAATTGGAATTAAATTAAACACTGCAAGTGAAATATTTATTACTACTACTTGAGCAAGCATGGCAACCAATGGCATATTGAGACCTGTCGCATACATAACCCGAAATGCAATAGCACATAATACTGCAATTGAAATATTCATTGCTGGTCCTGCAAGAGCAACCAATGCTGGTCCCCATCGTTTGTATTTTAATTGAGCAGGATTAAAAGGTACTGGTTTTGCCCAACCGATAATGAATCCTGAGCCAGAAACAATACATAACAATGGCACCACCACAGACCCAAGGAGTTCAAGGTGCGCAAATGGATTAAGCGTCAATCGGCCATGTAACCTTGCGGTTGGATCACCTAATTTATCTGCAACGGTTCCATGGGCTAATTCATGAAACATTATTGAAAGCACTAAAATAATAATCGAAAAAAACGTCGTAATAGTATCCATAGATGCTTCATTATATCATAATTTTTTGAGAGAAAAATGATAGATTGTTGCTATAATTCAACAATGAGAAGATTCCCTTTTAAATACCTCACTATTGTATTAGCGATTACCCTCCTTGCAACACTGAACACATGGAATAAATTTCAGGCAATTCCTCAAGGTGTTCAGCCGCTTCAAGTTTCTTTCCTTGATGTGGGTCAAGGCGATGCCATTTATATTAGAGCCCCTAATGGAAACGACATACTTATCGATGGAGGTCCTGACAATTCTGTCATGGCTCAACTTCGTCAAATAATGCCTGTCTATGATACTGATATTGGGATTATTATCGCAACCCATCCAGATAAGGACCACATCGCAGGACTCATCCCTGTTTTTGAAAAATATGATGTGAAAAAATATATTCATTCAGAAATTTCTTCTGGTACCAGTTTTGACACCTCACTCAAAGAACATGCCACGCAAGAACCTGAACTTGAAGAAATTATTGCGAAACGTGGACAGCGCTACATCCTCGATAACAATCAAGGAGTTTACCTTGATATCTTGTATCCCAATAAAGACACTTCTGATTTTAAAGATACGAATGGAGCCTCGATTGTTGCAAGACTGGTATATAACCAACAAAGCTTTCTACTCACTGGTGATGCACCTATTGCAACAGAGACATTCCTCAATCATCAAGACGGACTCCTCCTAGGAAGCACCGTATTAAAACTCGGCCATCATGGTTCAAAAACATCATCTAGTGATCAGTTTCTAAAAACAGTCCACCCTCAATATGCGATTGTTTCTGCTGGAAAAAATAATCGGTACCGCCATCCAAGTTCAGAAGTAGTTGATCGTATTTCCCATTACCCGATCACACTCCTTTCTACAATGGATTCAGGAACGATTACTTTTGAAACAAATGGGGTTACCCTTACAAAAAAATAAAAACACTCCGTTACGGAGTGTTTTTATTTAGATAAGTTCTGCATCTTTCAAAGCTTTGAAGATTCCTTTCTTGGCAACCGTCTTCATTCCTTTTGTTGAAATAGTAAGAGTAATTTTTTTATCTAATTCTGGTACAAAGTAAGTCTTTGTTTGAAGGTTAGCATATCGTCGTCGTGTTCCCGTTGGGTTAAATTTTGTAGCACGAACACGGTTTGAGTATCCCCCACCTACAATTGATGTCTTTCCAGTTATTGCGCATTGTTTTGCCATAGTGGACCTAGATTATCATAGATATGGTATAATTGCAAGCATATGAAACACTATGAACCAAAGTCATTTTCTATCCCAGAATTAAAGGGTATTTCGGCACAAAACATCGAAGAACACACTAAACTTTATCAAGGCTATGTAAAGCACACCAACCTTATTACCGATCGTATTGCAGAATATTCTGCAGATACTGAAAAATATGCTTACGAGTTAGAGGAACTACAGCGACGGTTTTCATTTGAATACAACGGAATGAAAAATCATGAGTACTACTTCGAACAACTCGAATCAGGTGCGATTGCACTCGATACTACCTCATCCTTTGCACAAGCAATCAATGCATCATTCGGGTCATTTGATGCGTTTATCGCACGATTCAAAACCATTGCTATGACCCGCGGAATCGGTTGGGCTATCCTCTACCGTGACCTCGATAGCAACCAATTAGTAACGGCATGGGTTGACGAACAACACCTTGGACAACTCAATTCTGCTCAATTTATTTTTGGAATTGATATGTGGGAACATGCCTACGTTGCCGACTATCAACCAAGTGGTAAAAAACAATATATTGAGGACTACCTTACACAAGTAAACTGGGACATGGTTGCAAAACGATTTAAGTAATATAAAAACCGCATAAGCGGTTTTTATGGTGTCACACTTTCTTCAGGTTGTTCTGTTGTAATTTCGGTTACTATCTCTGGAAGTGGTTCTTCTATAACCTCTATTGGCTCAACTATTTCTTCTGTTGTTGAACTATGGTCATTTTCAATAACCTCAACGACTGGATTATTTGGAGGATTATACATCGAGCTTGTTCCCTGGTTACCAATCAATGTGTTTAACTGATCACGCGTCACACACGTTTCACCTTGATCATCTGCGACACATAACGTTCGCGTAGTGATCTTTTTACTAAAGAATGATTCAATCCCATTCCCCACATTAGCAAACCAAGCAACAAGTCCGGTGTGATCAGTAACCGTTGCAGCCGCGGTTTGA
>JBAWXN010000007.1:0-27498 GCA_037144045.1 bacterium
AATGAGGCCCTGAGGTCCAGGAAGTCCAATGGGGCCAGCAGGTCCTTGCGGGCCAATAGCTGAATTACATAGACTTACCCAACTATTCGTTGGAGTTCTAAAAAAGAAATAACACTGGCTGTCCGTATCGAACACCAGTAATGCATCTGCAGGATTGGAAATAGACAACCGCTCTACAGCAGTCATCCTTGGTGGCAGCATTCCTTTGTTTTTGGAATACATGTCCACCAATGCAGATGGGTCCGGATTTTGAATGCCGATACCAACATTATTCTGTGCTCCAAGCCCTAGGCCTAGTGCTACAAAAATGAGTAGGGAAATAATTTTTTTCACTCAGAATTTTTTATGCGAGATGAACAATATAAAATTTACAAGAAAATCTTGGTAATATTGTATCATGAAATGCAAAAAAGTCAAAAACCACCCTACGGCGGTTTTTGACTACAAACTATAAATCTGTGGTGGTAATTTCTGGAATTTCTATAGTATCTGGTGGTGTTATTACAGGATCAGGAACCGAGTTATCTGTAGATCCATCACTGACCGTGTCAGAAGTAGTATCACTGACCATGTCTGAAGAGCTCGCACTCGTACTAGATGAAGAAGTATCGTCTATAGGAATAACTGATACTGCAGACCCCCCATTTGATTGCCCTGTATTACTATTTAGTGATGACTGAATTTGATTTATTTGATCTCGATTCAAACAAGTTTCCCCGTTTGCATCGCGAACACATAATTGTTCAGTACTAATTTTAGTAATGCCATTTGCTGCGCTTGCGAGCCAATTACGTAATCCAGCAAGGAATGATTCACTTGCTAATAATTTAGCAGCTGATGCATCAATATTTTCAAGTTTTATATTTAATTCCCTAATTGCCTCTGTAAGTACCGGCGCCATACCTGCGTAGTTTACTGATAAGTATCCCGTAGCTCCTTGTGAAACCAGTTCTGGGAAATACTGTTGCATATCTTGAGCAATGAATCCAATATGACTAGCAGTATCATCACCTGTTCTCCAATTAAAGGTTACGGTTCGTACTTTGGTAAGTGAGTCTAGAATATTAGATCCAAGGTCAGTAATGTTTGTTTTGAGTCGTTGATCTGATGAACATGATGTACCGTTAGCATCCGTTGCACAAGTGGTTCCTCCGGTTCCTACCATAACGAATTGATCGATGGGACGAGTACCTGAACCTACAAGGAATTGATTGGTTGCCGTGTTAGCAGCATAGGCACCAAGGGCAATACTGTTTGAGAAGCCTCCGGTTGATGCGAAGTTACCAATCAGGACCGAGTAGTCGTCAGTTGAATTAGTATTATCTACTATATCACCATTACCAGCACCACTTCCAATGAATATTGAGTTGGCAGCATTAACAGCATTGTTCCCCGCTTGGTATCCAATAAAGTTAGCATACTCTGCATTTGTAGCAGCATTTCCGGAATTATCACCATAGAAGTTTGAAAATCTTGCGAATTGCGCATTCACTCCAGAATTATTTCCATAAAAGTTTCCATGGTCAGCATAAAGAGCGTCTTTCCCAGCTGCGTTCCCAGTAAAGTTAGCAGCCTCTAATTCCGTATTCGCACCCGCCCCAAGACCGATAAAGTTAGATCCATATGATGTTGAATTTTTTCCAGCACCTGCTCCAATAAATGTTGAGAATAGAGCACCAGCAGCATTAAGACCCGCCTCATAACCTATAAAATTCGATTTACCTGCATATGTAGCACCTGATCCCGCATTTGTTCCAATAAAAACAGAATCAGATGCGCCGTAGAACATACCAATAAGAGAGTCGATGGCACCAGTCCCAGAAGCTTCATAACCTGAAGAAGTTCCAATGAAAACAGAATTATTTGCATATACCGCTCCTTGTCCGGCACCGTCTCCAATAAAGTTTGATTCAAATGCTTCTCGTGCATAACGACCTGCACCAAAACCGAAAAAGTTTGACGACTCTGCATTGACTGCTTCTCTACCTGCATTATTTCCGATGAAGTTTGATTTTGTTGCGTTCGTTGCAGCATTTCCTGCGTTTTCTCCAATAAAGTTAGAAACGTTGGCGTTCGCTGCTCCAGCTCCAGCAAAGTTTCCAAAGAAGTTTGAACTCTCTGCATCAATTGATTGATATCCTGCCTGGTATCCAATAAAGTTAGCATTATAGGCATTTGTTGCTTGATATCCTGCTTGTACCCCCATAAAGTTTGAAACACGCGCATTAGTTGCCCCATATCCTGCTTGCAACCCTAAAAAGTTAGACGCAACTGCACCTGCTGCATCATACCCTGCTTGGTATCCAATAAATGCAGATTGGCCACTAATACCAGCCGGATTTAAAGTCGCCCCCAAAAAATCAGCAGTATTCGAAGCATTCATCCCCGCCTGGTTTCCCAGAAAAACTGAACCAGCTGCACTGTACGCTTGGTACCCTGCCTGGTTCCCCGCAAAGAATGAATTTGTTGCATCCGTAGCTTGGTATCCAGTTCGGTATCCTAGGAATGACGAATCAGAAGCATC
This sequence comes from bacterium, assembly GCA_037144045.1. Taxonomy (GTDB): domain Bacteria; phylum Patescibacteriota; class Minisyncoccia; order Phycocordibacterales; family UBA1006; genus CAIXMG01. Next base: position 2,525 of record JBAWXN010000007.1, read on the forward strand.
AGTTGCCCCATTCCCTGCATCCCTCCCAAAGAAGTTAGATTGGTACGCATTAGTTGCACCATTCCCTGCAGAAGCACCAATGAAGGAAGAAGAGTACGCAGAAGAAGCAAGGTTACCTGCTAAGTCACCAAAGAAGGTAGAGTGATCTGCATTCGTTGCAGTATATCCAGCACGGTTACCGAAGAAGTTAGAGTTGTTGGCGTTCGTTGCATAACAACCTGCTTCTTTACCAAAGAAGTTAGCATTGTCAGCATTGGTTGCATTACATCCTGCAAGTTGTCCCAGGAAGTTAGAGTTGTTGGCATTCGTTGCATTAAGTCCTGCACCCGTTCCAATGAAGTTAGAGTAGGCAGCATTGGTTGCGTTCGTACCAGCACCAATACCAATGAATACGGTATTGTCGGTTGAACCGTTACTAGCTCCTGCTCCGGTTCCCATCCAAGTGTAAGTGTTTGCAGTAGTAGCAACCAGTGTTTGTACGAAACAATCTGTGTCGTTTGGAGCACAGTTAGGGTTGAGGGTTTGAGCGGGCAGGTATCCTCCCGTTGGTGCTGCGGCGAAGACGAAAATACCGTAGCCTAAGATACTGAGGAGTGAAAAAGAAACCATTAAGGTTTTACGAAGAGATACTGACATTATATGGAGTAGTATACTAGAAAATATATATTTGATGCAAGAAAAAAATCCCGGGTGGGATTTTTTTCTTGGTTATTTATCGAATACGAAATGTAATCGTAACATGTGCAGTAACTTTTGTTTCACCTGTTGGCAATTCTGGAGCTACTGACTTTTCCATAGGGGCCGCTGAGAGCATTGCCCGATCATACATGGGCATTGGTGCACCACCAGCACCATCTACTTGAAAATCTACAATTTTTCCAAGACGAACCCCGAGTTGTTCAGCAAGGATTTTTGCTTGTTTTTTAGCATCAGTAATCGCCAATGCTTGAGCTTGATCATTTACTGCTTGCTGATCATCAATACCAAATTGAGGACCATCTAACGTAAAGATTTTTGCATTAGTAAGTAGTTCGGCAATCTTAGAAACATTATCAAGATCGCGTACCTTTACTGAAAACGTATTAGTAACCGTATATCCAACTACTACTGAATTATACGCAATCGGGCACGCCATACCTTCAGCACATTTCACTGAAGTAGAACGATTTTCATACTTTGGATATGTAGTAATACTTTCAGCTTTGATGTCTTTTTCTGCAATACCAGCGTCTTTTAATTTTTTAATAAGGTCATTTCCTGTTGTTGCAACCGTATTTCGCGCATCTGCAATAGTTACAGCGTCTTTCGAAATAGAATAGGTAAATCGTGCAATATCAGGTGACGTAGTTACTTCGCCAGTTCCAGAAACGCGAAGTACTGGATCAGGAGTTGCAAATGATTTTGAATCGTAATCATGACCACCAAACAAAACACCGAGCCCTGCAACCGCGGCAACAATAAGGGTTAATGATGCAATAAGAGTGATTCCTTCACGAGTTTGTAATTTTTGGTAAATTTTTTGAAACATAGATGAAATAATATTATGAGTAACATTAGTGAGGACGGATCAAGTATACCATTTCTTACCCCTTTTTACGATGAACCATATATATCATACAAGTAAAGAGTCCATATATTCCCAGAACTATTATTGGTGATATCACAGGAACCGTAACTACTGCCCACTCATTATGCGCAACCAATCGAGCACTCGTTATAATATACGTAAGTAATAGCGTTACTATGGTAACTATAGGACCAGCAAATCCATTCATAATTGCTTCCAAAACAATTACAACAGAACTTCCCATCATGATTACAGGGATAAAGGGTGTCGTAGCAATATTTGAAAAAAGAATGAGTAGTGAAACCATACCACTCATATATAAAATATATGGCAATACAAACAACTGAACTCCTAAGGTTTCTGAAAATACATCGCGTAATCCAAAAAGACTTGGTAACCTCTCAAACCATTTCTGTGTAATTGGACTACAATAAATAAGCCCAATGAATGCGAGAAATGATAAATGGAGTCCAGGATCATACATGAGCGCAACCGGATTTATCATAACCATTCCAGTAAGTGCAAATAGTACTACCCTCCATGACTCCTGAATTCTGGTAGTTATTTGTAGCAGTAACACCATCACGGTCATACACCCTGCACGTACTGATGACGCATTAAGTCCTGTCATAATAATAAAAAGCGGAATGATTATAAGTGCACCTATTCTTCGCCGCCGATATCCAAAACCAAGTCTTGCTAATAATCCAATTACTGCGGTTGTTACTAAGGTAATATTATATCCAGAAAGTACCATTATGTGCGTAAGTCCCGCAACTTGAAAATCTTTATAGGTATCTTTTGATACTAGTGATTGTTCACCAATAACAATACCTGCAAGGAGCCCTGCTTCATTTTCAGGAAACAATGTTACTATCTTCCCTACAATATAATCCTTGATAGTATAGAGTTGCGCTATAACAAAAAATCCTTGCCCGCGTTCAATAGTAATTATTTCAAATACCTTTGCCGTTGCGTAAACATCCTTTACTGCTAAATACGCCGGGTAATTAAAAATCCTCTCGGTATCAGTAATAAATGACTCAGGTTTTTTTATTGCAGTTGTAAAGGAAATACTATCACCGTAATCAACTCGAGTGTCTTTGGGTAAGGTAACGAGTATCTTTTCTGTAAAACCATCTGGGAGCACAATTATTTTTGTTTGCTCCAGTCCTCGATCAGGATTCCTTATTACTTTCCCTATCCAAAACTTCTTTTGATCATAATACTGATTAAATTCCTGCGAATTAAATTCACCATGAATGACGGTATAAAAAAACACGACTCCAACCAAATAAAAAACACATACCCAAGGAATGACTCGTTGCATGTGTTTAGTATAGAAATATAAGGTCAAGTAATCTTAAAGACTTACTCCCCATTCGGAAAGAATTGTTTGTTCGTCGTCTGCAGAAATTGATTTTTTAAACTTTGCTCTTTTGCCTTTTACGCGCGCTTCACATTCTACCCAGGTCATATGCCGCATTGCTACACCATCTACTAGGGACAAATACGAATGGGCTTTTGCATTTGATTTGGCACGCTTTTCAGATTTTTCTTGCTTAAGACCTTCGTCAATGGTGAAATTGAGCACGTCTTGCCCATAGGTTGAAAGTTTCCCACGAATGAGTGTTTCAGGTTTTCCCGCTGCGAAACTCGTTGCGATACCATCACAGCGTTCATTACCAATTACTCCAACATGTCCAGGTACATAATTCCAAGAAACCTGGGTAACTTGTTCCCGCTCTTTAACCAATGACGATAAATTCTGCCACAGGGCTTTATTAGCTACATCACCTGTTTTTGTTTTCCATCCGTTTTTTTGCCATCCATGCACCCACTTAGTAATACCATTAATCACATATGACGAATCAGTAAAAATTTCTACGGGAGCTGTATTAAATACGGTATGTGATAACCCTGCAATTACTGCAGACAACTCCATTTCATTGTTAGTAGTTTTAATTTTATTTCCTCCCAATTCAATTACTTCATCAAGTTGTTGAAATACAATTACTGCGCCGTAACCCCCTGGACCTGGATTTCCCAGGGATGATCCATCTGTAAAAATAACTAGGGATTTTTCAAAGTCTTTTGCCGAATACTGTTTCATAATAATTATTCTAGCACATCTACAATCATGAGCCGAAGTTCTTCTTTACCTCGAAACACTGAATGATCAAATTCTGCAAGGATGGTCATGGTTTTTCCTGATTCAATAGGCGCGGTAAAACTATCCGGCCGTGCATACCAAGAAATAGCACGCACCTTGGGTGAAAGCACTAGTTCAAGGTGTTCTTTGGTTTTTCCAAACTGATTTACTTGTTCAATAGTAACGTTTTTAAAAGCAAATACTGGTTTAGGATTACTCATGCCAAAGGGTGCCATCTGACGCAGTGCTCGATAATGCGCCATAGTTACATCATCTAGTTCAAGTTCGCTATCGAAAACGATCTCGTGAACCTGTTTAGAAACTTCATGTTTTGTTTCTTGGTAAATAGTATTAAACGCCTCCTCCAGGAAATGTACGTGTTCCCGAGTAGTAGTAAACCCACCCGCTTCCTCGTGTCCACCAAACTGAACTAATAGATGTGCAATTCCTTGCATAAGCTTTACCACCGAAACATCACCAACCCCTCGACACGATCCCTTAATAGCTTCACCTTCTGATCCCCATACGAACGTGGTGAGACTATATTCTTCTACAACCTTTGAAGCAACCAGTCCAAGGATTCCTGCGGGCCATGCCGGATCACCGATTACTAAAATTTCTGGTAAGTCTTGCGTTTGTTTACGCGTAATTAATTTTTTATGCACATCACGCATAATAGTTGCCACAATTTTTTTACGCTGATCATTTAACGCAGTAAGGTGTTCTGCAGCAGTAAGTCCGTCCGTGCGGTTCTGACTCGCGAGTAATTTAAATGCATCATCAGGATGCGCCATACGTGACGCCGCATTTAATTTAGGAGTAATTGAAAAGACAATATCGGTTTCTGTGAGGTGATACAGATTTATTCCAGATTTTTGAAATAGTGCAACCAGTCCTGGACGCGGTGTTTTTTGCAACACCTTCATTCCGTAATACGCAAAAATTCTGTTTTCATTTATAAGCGGAACCATGTCAGACAACGTAGCAATTCCTGCCATATCGAGTAACCATTTCTCCCAACCCATGCTAATCACGCCTTCAAAAAAACCTTTTTCCTCGCCTGCAGAACTCGCTTCGCTCAAACAGGCTTCGGCAGCGTCAAAAGGTTTTTTCTTCGGCGCTCTTAGTAGTGCTTGTACTAATTTAAACGCCACTCCTGCACCACACAACATACGATCGGGATAATTTCCTAATTTAGGATTCACAACTGCAAGCGCATCAGGGATAATTTCAAGAGGTTCGTGGTGATCGGTAATAATTACCTCCATGCCAAGTTCACATGCGAACACTACTTCATTAACAGCAGTGATCCCTAAATCGACTGTGATCAATAGTCCCGTACCACGATCCTTTATTTTTTGGAGCGCATCGAGGTGTAATCCATACCCTTCCGTATGTCGATGAGGAATATAATTCCAAAAATGTTCGTACTTAATTTTCTTAAAAAAATCATGCAGGATTACCGCACCTGGAATTCCGTCGGCGTCATAATCTGAATAAATACAAATCATCTCTGACTGGTCAATTGCTGCAATAATTCGTGATACGGCCTTATTCATATCATGCATTAAATACGGATCATACATCCGATCATAGCGAGGATTAAGAAATTCATCACGAAAATCAGGTTCAGAAAAACCGCGTAGTGTGAGCATTTTTTCTAGGAGTGCCTCGGGTGTCATGGCGATTATTGTACCACGAACCCTATTCCTTGAACCGATAAGCTCATGGTATAATTTTTCGTATGAACGATTGCATTTTCTGTAAAATAATTTCAAAAGAAATCCCGGCTGATATTATCTATGAGGATGACCATGTAATTTCATTCCTTGATATCAAAGGACTTAATCCAGGACATAGTCTCGTAATTCCTAAAAAACACTGCGAAAACATTTATTCTTTTGATAGTGAAACAGCGCAGCAAGTATTCACCGTGGTACCCGTAATTGCACGAGCTATCAAACAAGCTGTAGACGCTAACGGAATCAACATTGGAATGAATAACGAAATTGCCGCCGGACAAGCAGTATTTCATGCTCACGTTCATGTAATTCCTCGTTATCGTAATGACGGGTACCAATTATGGGAAGGTAAACCTGTGTCGCACGAAGTTTCGCAAGACATCGCTGACAAAATAAAAAAAGCCTTATAGACTTTTTTTATTTGAGTGCTTCAATTCCAGGCAAGGTTCCTTGAACCAGGTATTCAAGCATGGCACCACCACCTGTTGATAAAAATCCAAAACTTTTTTCAAGTCCTAATTTTTCAATAAGCGCTACAGAATCCCCACCACCAATGATTGAATAGGTACCACTTGCAGCAATAATGCGTGTCAGTGATTCGGTGCCTGTAGAAAATCCATTTTCATAATTTCCCATGGGACCATTCCAAATAATAGTTTTTGATTCATTAATTTTTTGGATGAGCAATTCAGGGATTACTACGTCTACGATTCGGTCAGCCGGCGAAATTTGCTGCGCAAATTTCGCCGGACCTCCAATATCATTTTCACCATCATTCTGCACCACCACCTGATCAGAAATTATAATTTTTGAATTATTCACCAAATCACCTAGATGCGCCTCTGGATCTAGTAATGACTTTCCTACTTCATACCCTTTTTCTTTATAGAAATTATTTACTAACGCGCCTCCAATAAAAACAACATCAACAAGGGGAAGTAGTTTTTGAATCACCGGGAGTTTTGTTTCAAATTTTGCACCTCCCATTATCAATAGCGCAGGATGTTCTGGATGTAATGCTCGATCAAGGTTTTCGATTTCTTGTTCTAATTGAAGTCCTGCATACGCAGGTAATAATTGTGCAACCCCTACAACCGATGCGTGCGCTCGATGTGATACTGAAAAAGCATCATTCACATACAGTTCAGCATACGCCGCAAGGAGTGCTGAAAAAGCAGGATCGTTCGATTCTTCTTCTGGGGTAGATCGCAGATTTTCAAGAATTACTACCTGATTATTGTCGAGTTCCGCAACTGAAAAATCTTTCAATGGGAACAATGGGATATTCATGTAATTTGCGACAGGTTTAAGGGTTTCCTTTGGGTCGCGCCCAATATGAGCAATAATAATAACTTTCGCGCCGGCATTTTTTAAATACTCAAGGGTGGGTAATGATTTACGAATACGATCAGCATCTTCATCGTGAACTACCCCATCGTCTCCAATAGGTACATTTAAATCAAATCGCACTAAAACTCGTTTTCCCTGTAGGTCAGCTTGTAATAATGATTGCAGTTTTTTCATAGAACTATTTTAGCACGAAAAAATCCCGTTAGGGATTTTTTCGTGCTTTTACGCGTAATGTGCGTATTGTTTCATTTGCTTGCGCATTTGATATTCCTTTGCAGCTACCATCAGTCCTAAAACTGCAGCGATAGCGATCAGGATTCCTACAAGGGTCATTTGACCTGAAATTCCTTGAACACTTGCTGACATGTTGTTATTAGTGTCGTGATAAGGGTACATATCAACTGAATCTTCTGGAAGTAGTGGAATGATTTGTTTTTCTACTACCTTCTTAGGAGCAGCTTTATACGTTTCCGTGTATACCGCAGGTCGTGCATTATCTACAACAATAGGTGCAGGTGCTGTAACAGTAACTACTGGATAACGACCAACAGTTGTACCACCTGATGAACTATTTGAACCAGATGATCCACTGTTTTGGTTTGAACCTGATGTTCCACCAGTATTTGAAGGATTACCTGTTCCTGGATCATTTACCGCAAGTCCAATGTTAGCATGAGCAATGGCTGCCGTATTAATACTCTGAGCTGATACATGTAATGAAGTACCAGAAAGTGTGTGTGTATTTGCAACTGCTACTGGTGTAAGCGTTGCATCTATTCCATGCAATGTTCCTACATTAATTGGATTTGCATTGTACACTTGAAGTGTAGGAGTAACTGCTACTGCTATAGGCGCCGCTGCAATTATTGCAGGGTTAATAGTGTGGACCGTTATTGGTGCAGCCGTCTGAACGGTTGTCGCTGCGATTACATGACTATTGATAAGAGTTGAACCATTTACGGGTAAAATTTGAGCTGAAGCTCGAGAATGAATACCAAGCATACTAATAATTGCGAACATAATTGCCAATTGAGTATTTTTCATATATAACCATTATAGCATAATAATATATATTTGTCAAGTATTTCAGAACTCAAAAAGGCCCTTATTCTAGGCCTTTTCTGCTATTTTTAGTATTACCCCAAAGGTTTTAGGGTCGAGACTCGCTCGTCCTACCAAGAGCCCTTGTACGAGCCCATCAACTAAAAATGGTTGCGCGTTTTCACTGTCCACCGATCCCCCATATACTACTGGAACTTGCTTAGCATAATCCGTGCTTCCCATACCATCTGCGAGTACCTGACGAATCACTTGAACTACTTCCCTGCATGATGCAGGACTGCAAACACCTTGAGCATTTTTACCAATGGCCCACACCGGTTCATAAGCAATCACGAGGCGTTTTATTTCATCAAGCGTTAATCCGGCAATAGAATCCTTGAGCTGTTTTTTTAATTCCTTAATGTAATGTGCGTCATCATCGCGTTTCTTTTCACCAATACATACAATAGGAATCAATGGAAATTGTAAAATACTTTTGAGTTTTTTGGCAACCACCTCATCGGTTTCACCCATAGCACGGCGTTCCGAATGTCCCACAATTACATAGCGTGCTTTGGTATTAAACACCATATCCGGTGATACTTGCCCGGTGTACGCACCCACATGTTCCCAAAACGCATCCTGTGCACCAAGTACACATGCACGATTCGTAACAAGGGTTCCCAACGATTCAAGATATACCAATGGTGGACAGACCACTGTTTCAACATTTTTAAGGGTCACGGCAATTTTATTAATTCCTTGAAACATTTTTCGTGCTTCAGCACCTTTCACAGGATTCATTTTCCAATTCGCAATAATCAATTTTTTCATGCACCTAGTATACTAAAAAAACGACCCGTAAGGAATCGTTATTTTAGTAAAAACCAGTTTTACTGAATTTGCGCAACGGTCCAAGGTGAAAATTGATCCCATGCAGAAAAGTATCCCGATAGTGAATTATTTATTGCTGATTGGGTAGGACCTGGTCGCGCATCGTTATATAGGTCTTTCCCTAGAGTAATCATATAGTCTGCATTAAGCGGATAACCACCTGGGTTAGCCGTGTTAGGACTTACTATAGTACTACACATAGCATTAGTACCCGATGTACAAGTAATTGGTCCATGAGGTATTTCGGTACCATTAGTCCCTGCTAATGTAAGCGGGTCTACGTATTCCACATGATTAGCATAACCTGGGACAAGTGGGCCAGTACAACCACTTTGTGAACATTGATGAATATACACTGTTGGATAGAGTGAATTCAATGCTGCATTGGGTAATTTTTTCCATGTGAAGGTCAATTTATTTGTATTTGTATCGAATGTCTTCTGAACATAGAATGTATAGTCTGAACCGTTTCCATCATAGTATCCATGAATATTATCTGCTCCTGGATTATAGAAACTGAACGGTGCAATAGGTTCTGAAAAAGAACCACATCCGGCAGTATTACAGCCACGAACTCTCCATAGGATCGACTGTGAATAATCACCAGCATAGAATGGGTTTGCATTACCTTGACCATCTTTCCATTCATTAATAATGATTGCCTGAGGAAGTATTTGTGATAACGCACGAGTCCAACTTCCTAATCCTGACGCGGTTGGTTTAGCATCTATTGCTGGTACAGAACTAATCTGCTGGTTCGTATACCCATCAGACATCGTACTCACCCACGTAGTACCATTATCACTCAAGTTCTGTAGTTCATATCGTGTAGCATTAGCACTTCCTTGAGCACAGGTAAGCACCGCTGGATACACCCCTCCTTGCAGAACACTCCGCATTGCAAAACACCCTGTTGGCTGTGTTGGAACAATATTTGTTGGAGGTGTTGAACAGGTGGCAGGAGGGTTTCCATAGGTATCAGTACATGTCCATGTATAGACTCCGTTAGCGCCAGTTGAAAGAGAACTAGCAGTACCAGATAGACATCGATCAGCGGTAGCCGGAGTTCCGACGGTTGCGATATATGCCGTTGCTCCACACGTTGGTGGAAGTGGTGATGTCGAGCAGGTTGCACTTACATACCCACTTACTTGCCAGTTATAGCAAGTCCAAGTAAAAGTACCATTTGGTCCTGTATTTACCGATCCAATAGGCATAGCGTTTTGTTGAGTAGCCGTATTACACAAATCACCTAGTTGTGACGGAGCAACCGTTTGGAACGTATTTGCCGCAGCACCACACAATGGACTAGTACTCACTGTTTGTGGGGTTGCCGCTACCCCGTTATTAGTACACGGAATAAATTTTCCGGTTGCATTGGTACACGCAGGACGGTCTCCTGTTCCAGTAAGTGTTGTTGATCGAATATATCCTTGATCAACCATTAGTTTGTTCGTGATAACGCTTGGAATACTGGTATATCCTACAAGGAGGTTTCCAGAAAACCACGCTTTACCAATAACTGATAACGCATCAGCAAATGTGGTGTTTTTTACATCAAGCACCGCGAGTGGATTGTAGGTACCCGCAGAACCGAGTCCAAGCCATCCTTGTTTCGATTGATTTGTAGATGAAACATTCAGGAATTTAAGGGGTTCCGGATTAGTATTGTTTGTAGGAACGAACGGCGCAGCATATACCTGCGTTGCAACAATAGCAATCGCAAGACCTAATGTTCCGAATATGAATATGTTTTTAAGTAGTTGTTTCATATAATTTTAGCCTCCATTTGGAGTTCCTCCTATCGGTGCTGTAGTTGTTGTTTGATTCCCACCCAGTGGAACAACACCCCCATTAAACACATTTCCATTGATTCCACTACCTCCTTGATAAATATTCTGTTTAGGTGCCGAACATGATACGGGAGCATTTGAGCCTACAGCACACGTCCAATTCCAATTAGCAAATGTTCCTGTCACTGCTGAAGCAGTACCCAGTGCACACAAGTTTTGAGTTGGTGCAGGAGTAGTTCCTACTCCATTAGCTGAACCACACGATCCCGTAGTACCACATACTGCGATCTGTCCATCAGGCAATGCGCACAGTGGTTTTCGATCTGTGGTTGTTTGATAAAAGGCACCTCCTGCATAATTCATACTTGTCGCATCACCTTTGATGTCACCATAGACATCAAGCATGGTTCCAGCAAATGGTTGAGTTCCTACCGTAGTTCCTGCAACCATTTTATACGTATAAGCCAGTTGTAATGATCGTAATTCAGGACCATTGTTCCAACCTGACGAAATAGGACATGGCCATGCATTTGATCCTGTAAACGGTGCTACTGCACAATTCGCTTTATCAATACGAAGCCCTGTTGCGCCCTTAACTGTTAGTTGCCCTGTTCCGAGCGTTGCTGATCCAACCGTAAGTGCTCCCTGTTTAGACTGCCCTCGAACAGCTCCATTATGAGGCGCTGCATTCAATGGAACATCGAATGCTTGGGTCAGGGTAAATCCACCGATGAGTATTCCCGCAATAATCACGATCCGGTATGCAATTGTAAGTAGTTGTTTATTCATACAGATCGTTGATTAGTTTTCTTTATAAACTGGTTTAAGAGGACTTGTTGACACGGAAGACGTTGGATTTGATCCACCACAAGTAATGGTTATGTTAGGGAATTGCGAAGTATCGGTACAGGTCCAAGTTCCATTAGGTTGAACCGTTGAGGCTATTGCTCCTGATGGTAAACAGGTTCCTGCAGTTGTTCCACAACTTGGAACTCCATTTGGCGGAATAGTTACCGTACTACATGCAATCGTATTTACTCCCTTCTTACAAGTCCATGACCATGGATTATTACCCGTAACACTTCCTAATAAAGTACTTCCTGGGGCACACAGATTAGTTGGCACTACGTTCGTAGGAACTGTTGTTGCAGTTACATCACATGCCGGAGCACCTCCTGTAACTGAATCAGTTGCTACACATGAAACCGTATTTGGATTCATACCACACGTCCAAGTGTATTGTCCTCCTGTTGGACCAGAAACCGTAGGTGTTGAACTATCTGAACACAATCCTGTTGTAGGAGCTGTAGAAACGGTTTGACCATTAGCGGTACCACAGGTTACGGTTGGTGTCGGTGCGAGGCTTGCATTAGAAAAGTCTACCCAGCCTACTCCAACATCAGAAGGGGTTTGCCCACCTGAATCAACATCCCATCCTTCCCAACCACGTCCAGAAAAGGTTGAACCTCCTGGTGAGGATACTTGAACATTTTGCATATCAATCACACCACCCCAACCACCTGCTGATGATTGATTTTGTGTAGCAAGGAGCACCTTGGCACATTTTGTTCCTGTAATTGCAGGGGTAATTGGTGAACAGGTCTGTCCGAAATCAATTTGACCTACTGTCGGACTCCATGCTGAGCCACTAAATAGATTAGTGACCGTATCGTACTGCACTTTAAATGATGCTGGTTGTGCTGGTGTCGTATACCCTACTTGCCCCGCAGAAGAAACACTATTCAAACTAAAACATCCAATGTTTTGTGAACAGGCATACCCATAGACATCCATAGTCGCAGCAAAAGCACTATGCCCTATTGCAAACATTCCAATGGCTATAAATAGTGTGAGAAGCTTTTTTTTCATAGTGATAATTATTTTTTAGATGAAGTAGCAGTAGTCGTTGCCTTGCCAACGGCTGGCATAGGTTTCCCCGTAATCATTTGATAGCGATCCGCATCTGATAATGGGTTTTGTTCTGCGTAGGTATTAAGCTGTTGAGTGATTACTTGAATTTGTTCAGAAGATAAATTTTCAGGAATCGGTCGCGGCTTATGTTTGAAATAATAATAAGCACCATACACTGCAATAATAACAAGGAGTATCCCGAGACCAATAAGGAACACCTTAGGTGATAATGAGCGATGTGGAGTTGTTGATGAAGTATTTTTTGATTCCATGGTGTAATCATTATTATGAATATGAGTTTATTATACCATTCATAAAAAAGAATATGCAAGAAATTTATACACATCAATTTATTTTGAGCACAAAAAAACAGTTCCCTTGCGAGAACTGTCTGACCTGTTGATTATTGCACAACAAATCTGAAATTTTTAGAACCTACTGATGCGATGTATATACCGCTACTAAGCCCCGTATAAGAAAACATTCCTTGGTGCATGATACCGAATTCGGAAACTTGTTGGCCCGAAGTTGTAAACACACGTACCGTTGCCGGGGTGGTTACTTCTGAAACAACAAACCTATCTGGATATACCCGAATAATCATTTCTGAATTATCAAGGTTACTGATACCGTTTGGATGATCAACAATCACAACACGCGTTATTGATGCCGTGTTTCCAGCAGCATCGGTAACCGTGTAAGTAATAGTATACGTTCCCAAGGTACCTGTATCCACTACACCAGTAACTACAATGGACGATGTAATATCGCCATCTTCATTATCTGATGCCGTTGCACCGGGATTAGTAAACACTGACCCCTTATGCACAACGATAGTATCCGTTCCAATTAAGGTAATCACCGGTGCTGTAGTATCGCTATAGGTAATTCTGTAAAAACCGTACCCGGTAACCTTATTAGCCTCAATCACACGTCTTCCGAACAAAATACCGTTCTTAATCTTTGTAAACGCGTATCCATTGGGAATAGTGTTTACAAATGAATCAATTACCGGTGTTAGTCGTACAGAATCAAATGCCATTACTGGGTATAACCGTTGTCCAGTAAGTCCGTCAGTAAATAGATCCGGCTGTAACGCCATTACGATTTTTCCGCTTACAACACCCCAGTCATTGAGAAAATTTGCATTTCCTAGATAGCTATCCAACTGGGCAACTACTGAAAAGGTTTGTTGGTGTTTTTTAACAATACGGGTTTGAGTAATAACACTGTTCGAATCATAATCCTGTATTGCATAATACACATCACCGCGATACGCGATGATATTTGGATCAATAAACGCAGCACCATTCGTCTGCACCGGTGTTGAATTCAATACTTCTATATAACCAGTATTAGCAGAAGTAATTACCAAAACAGAATCTAATCGTTTTGGTAATGTAACCATAAGCTCGCCTGGTTTTGAAAAGTTTTGAATCCGTGCACCAACCACCGAATTACTAGCCCCGTTTACATTAAAGTTAACGAGACCTTGTTGTTGCGTTAGTTGATAAAAAGCTTGGTTCGAATAGCGCACCAGATTAGCTATTTTATTATTGCCAACCGAATCAAATCGGCCTGCAAAATAAACATCACCATTCAGAAAGCCTACCGAGTTAACCCATGCATATTTACCTGGATTTGGCCTACGGTGCGGCCCCCACACGTTTTGAAGCGGTGGCGGATTCCCTGTAGCCAAACTCGTTTTCCAAATAACGGAGTCGCATCCAACCCCTGCCCCTACAACCCACAATGTGGTATCGGGACCAATAAATACATTTGCCGAATTAATCGGCAGTAATGCTCCACCTGGTAAGGTATCGAGCACATGAAGCACGGTATCGTACTTCACTACCGTTGTTTTTCCTGCATTGGACATGGTTACATAAACACAAGTTCCAAATGCGGTAAAATCTGAAACGTTCACCACCTGACTGTCAGGTAATGGACGAACTGCGGTTGGTGTCCAAACTTGTGCATGAGTAATAAGTACTGTAGCAAACAAGGTAATTGATAGGATTATTTTTTTCATCGTTACGTTTTTAGTTTTTGAATTTTTACCAGTAAACTACACTTTATAATAAAAGTCAAGTTTTTTATCCACAATAAAACCCCTTAAAGGGGTTTTATTGTGGATATTAGTATCGACACGTATCAGTACAATTTATCTGGTCTACTACATGATTTCCTAACGAGTTGGTATAGTTCCACACAATATTACATCCATATCCATGGAATATAGGAGTACCACAGTCTGCTTCATCGAATCGAGTATAGTTATAAAGTTGAGCTGATAACATACCTGATTGAACATTACAGCTGCCCCCGTATGAACCCGTACCAGCATTCCAGACGCCACCACATAATGGTCCTGGATCAGGAGTTGGTGTAGGATTAGGAGGTTGATTATTTGGAGGCGTACATCCATTAGTACTTCCTTGAGCGTTGTGCACTGCATAATCATCAGCATAATACACATGGTTTCCAGAAACAGATAGATTGTATACCGTAGTATCCATCCATTCTCGCGTATATGACTTAATAACTTCTTTACTACCGTCTTCTTTGATAAGAGTGTCCCCAATAACAAGGTTCCCTACTATTTTTATTTCTGGTTCTGTTCGCGCAGTAAGTTCTGCATCAAATGATTTCCACCCTTCCGGCGTCATCATAGGATGGTTTGCGGTTACAAACGGCTTACTACCATTAATTCCGTAAACCCAACCAACATACCGGTGACTAATTGCTTCGTTAACATTGTTCACCTGTGAATCAAGGGTACGTACCTTATCGTTAGCTACGATGTCTTGGATTGGTTTTTTAGAACCATCTGCAAGAGTCACCGTTGTATCTGCCAAGAAACATCCAGTACCACCAGGGCAAAGACCCTCTGTATAACACGTTTCATCTAAACCACCATTTACCCCTTGGCAGGTCCACCAGTAAAATTCAGCAGTGGTTCCACCTGTACCATTATTCGTTCCCCCTCCATGAGCAACTGGTAACACAGGGGTTCCTGATTTACACAAATAAGGATTTGCTACGAGTGAAAAATCAAAATTATTTACTGTAGTATTACCTTGTCCACCACTACTGTAACTTGCTGCGTTACCACAAGTAGCATCAGTTGATGTAGGTGTCGGTGGTAATCCACACAACACTAACCGTCCATTAGCGTCAGCGCAAATTGATCGTTCACCAATTCCTGAAAGGATCGTAGAACGAATACGTGATCCTTCAATAGCAAGAGTTGGATCTGTTGCACCAAACGTAGGCGCTGTTATGCCAATTTTCATTTTTTCTGCAATTGATGTGAGCCCAAGAACTCCGAGCACATCTGAAATAAATGTCCCTTTTACATCAACTACTGCCGTAGGCATTGCAGCAGGGGTAAGCATTCCAAGTCCAAGCCAACCAGTTTTTGCTTGGTTAGTCGTTGAAATATTAAGAAAAGTTGCTGGGGTCGCTGGTGATGTAGGAGGAGTCTGAACACCTACGGCAAATACTGATTGCCCTAAAATAATCGCAATAATAAAGAGTCCCAAAATAACAAAGTGGTGTGCTGTATGAAACCGTTCACCTAATGTCTTTTTTTGTTCTGCGTTGTGTTGCATAGAATAAGTTGATCCACAATTATGAATACCGCATTAGTATATCATTAATTAAAATTTGAACGCAATACAGTTATGTTGTCCACAGAATTATTCAATTGCAGATTACGTTAAAAAATGATAGACTCGGCGCATACCTCCCCATTCATTCCTTAATTATTTTTTGGAATTTCGCGGGATGCACTCCGCTTCGAAAACGGACTATTATAAAAATTAATAACAATTAAACAATTTATGTTATTTGACTTAAAAATATTAAAGACCACAATTGAACAAATCGAGGAGGAAAAGAAAATTCCTGCAAGTACCCTCTGGGATGCTATTGAACAATCACTTGCAGCAGCTTACAAGAAAGACTACGGCAAGAAAGGCCAAGTAATTCGCGCTCAACTCGATCAAGACACCGGAACGGTGACGTTTACTCAGGTTAAAACCGTAGTAGACGAATCAAGTGTTCGTCCTGCACTATCAGAGGAAGAAATGGAACACCTTCGGGCAAATCCGGAACTTCGCGAAGTAGAAAAAACTGAAGAAGAACTGAAGCCTCGCTATGACGAAGAAAAGCACATGATGCTCGATGCAGCTCGATTGTTTAAAACAAATGCAGCTGTGGGTGATGAAATCATCTTCCCTCTCGAACAGCCAGAAGAAGACTTTGGTCGTGTAGCTGCACAAACCGCGAAACAGGTAATTGTACAACGTATCCGTGAAGCAGAACGAGGCATCGTTATGAATGAATATACCGATAAACAAGGTGAAATCATTATCGGATCAGTTCAAAAGATTGATCGCGGAAACATTTTCGTAGATTTTAACAAAGCAACCGGAGTCCTTCCTCGTGCAGAACAAATCCCTGGTGAAATGTATAAAACTGGAGACCGTATCAAAGCTTACTTGTATCAAGTAGAAGACGGTCCTCGAGGTATCAACCTTCGGTTATCACGAACCCATCCTCGATTTATTGAAAGTTTATTTGCTGCAGAATCACCTGAAGTTGCAGGAGGAGTTGTAGAAATTAAATCAATTGCCCGCGAAGCAGGTGCTCGATCAAAAATCGCAGTACATTCAAATGATGAAGGTGTTGATGCGCAAGGTGCATGTATTGGTCAAAAAGGAGTTCGCGTACGTTCAATTACGGAAGAACTCCACGGTGAACAAATCGATATTATTCCTTGGTCAGCTGAACCTGCAGAATATGTAGCACACGCATTGGCACCAGCACGAGTATTGGACATTACTGTTAATACGGAAACGCATCAAGCTCAGGTGTCGGTTGCTGATGATCAATTATCACTTGCTATTGGTAAAGGAGGACAAAACGTTCGCCTTGCTGCAAAGCTAACCGGTTGGAAAATCGACATTAAAGGTATCAAAGGTGAAGAAGTAAATGAACAAGGAAACCCGATTGACGAAGAAGGTTTCACTTCCATTACTGACTATGTAACCAATGAATCTGAACTTACTCAAGACGCTCAATAAGAAATAATAAAAAACCGCATATGCGGTTTTTTATTATTTCTTTTCTTCTTCTTTCTTAACTGGTACGGGTGCCATGTAACGACGCGCCACAATCATAATAATAATCAAGATGATAATGATAATTAACCATCCGAAAAATGTTTGTGGGAAAAATCCTGATCCGAATACTGTTGCTCCGAGGACTCCTTGTGAGCCACCAACGTAAGCATCACGATCTGTTGCTGAAACAGAACCACCGGTGTAAATAAGCATCGCCTTAGTTTCTACACCAGTGTTTTCACCACCCAATGCTTTTGCTTTGAATGTTACTGATCCTGATTCATTAGCCGCAATGGATCCCAAGTAAATCGTCACCACATTATCACTATTACTGTATACCGTATTTCCATCACCTGCATCGAATGTGTATTGATCAGGTAACTGCACGACAATACGTGCGGTACGCAACGTTTTATTATTAGCATTATGGTATTGAATCGTGTAATCAAATGTATCGCCACTTACTACTCGTGCATGCGAATCAGTAATCGCAAGAGAAACACCGTTTTTAGTTCCGTAACCACCTGTTTTTACAATACTTTCAAGGTTGGTAGCAACCTTGCTCACGCCAACTGTTTTTGCAATTACAGCTGTATCTGGAAAAATATTAATTACTGCCGTTGATGTTGCCGATGGACTAGTCGCGGTGAAAATAGTACTCGTTGTCTTCTTAGTAGTAAACAACTGTTCATTGGTTTCGTAGCGTTGTCCCGCATAATACATAACCGCCTTATAGCTATACCGCGTATTAGGTTCCAGGTCGCGTATTCGAATCGTTGTTGTTCGTGATCCTAATGATTGCCCTACGGTTCCACTCGTTAAGGTGTTTCCATTAGAAACATTGGTATACGTAACAGAAATGCGAGGCTGTGCATTCCAATTATATTGCGCATTACGTGAATCAAATGCAATTGAAATGAGTGCTTCGTTTTGCTGAATGTCTTGAATCCCTGCAAGAGCAAATGAAGGTGATCCCACGGGCGCAGATGAACCACTATCAAGGATTACGGTCGTTGTTTTAGGAATAGTTCTAAAGTTTGAGGTACCCGTGCTCAATGTCATCCCGTTGTAATTCATAACTGCACGGTAGGTATATGACGTATCAGGCGCAAGGTTGCGCAATACAAACAACGACGTACGTGAACCTACCGCTTGCCCAATGGTTGCTGAAGTAATCGCTTGCCCTGTTGATTGATTCGTATACACCACTGAAATTTTTGGCTGCGTTTCCCATTGATAACTCGCATTATTCGAATCATACGCAACTGACACAATAGCTTCATTTGATTTTATGTCTTGAACCCCGAGGATTGAGAACGTCGGCTGACCTGCTGCGTTCGCAAATAATGGAACGATGAGCATTAAGACTCCTAATAATTGAATTCTACGATAAAAGATTTTCATACTATTAGTATATACTATTTTTTATTCAACACGAGTTCGTTACCCACAATCGATGCATCAACCGTATAGGCTGGTAATTCGAGAAAACCATCGACAGGTTCTGGACTCGTAAATGCTTGAGGATAGGTATCTGGACTTACATTTTGCATAACATTTACCACGGTATAATTATTATCATTCACCTGTTTCATCCAAACAATGTCTAGAGGAAACCGCATGTCTTTCATCCAAAACGCATAGTAGTCCAATTTGTTAAATATGAAAAACATTCCCTGATCTGCAGGCAGTGTTTTAAATCCTGAAAGTCCTTGTACTTGTACTGCCTCTGTATCCGCAATGCGCACCTGTATCGTTTTCCCACCGATAGTGACGACGTGATCTGTAGGCAAATATTCATTCGTGGTTGTATGAAAATAATTCCAAGCAAAAAAGACTCCGGCTGCGAGGAGACCTATCCCTATCGCACTACCTAGAATCTTTTTATACATACGTTCTATTTTAGCTTTTTAATATATTCTTTCAAGTCAGCAATTTTAACGGTGTCCTGTGATCGTGTTTCCATATTGCGAATAATCACCGTGTTATCTAATGCTTCGCGCTGTCCGAATATCATTACATATTTTACGCCAAGTTTTTCTGCATGGCCGAGTTGTGCTCCAAGCTTGTCTTTTGAAATTGATTGAATTACCGGAAACTTGCTCTTACGGAGGATTTCCATAATATTCAAGGATTTCAATTTAGCATCAAGTCCAAACTGAATGAAATACGCTTCAGGCTGTTTCATAATCCGAGGCTTCAGGTTTGCAAACCAAGGACTTTCTACTACGCGATCTATTCCAAATCCCATTCCCATTGCTGGAATGTCTTTTTTGGATCCGAGCATTTTTCCCAGGTAATCGTAGCGACCACCTCCACAGATAGTGATTTTCTTCATTTCACCGGTTTCAGTTTCACGATCTTCCATAATTTCAAACACTGTTCGGGTGTAATAAGACAATCCTCGAACCAGGTTTTTATTTATCGAATAAGGAATCTCCATTTCTTCTAAGTATTCAAGAACTTCTTTGAAGTGCTTTTTACACGCGGGACATAAATAAGATACCGCATCCGGCGCGTTCTCATTGAGCGCAATCGTTTTTGGATCTTTCGAATCAAGGATACGCAATGGATTATTCGTGAGTCGTTCTTTATCAACCGCAGGAAGGTCTTTGATGTGCTTCTTGTAGTAGTTAGTGAGTTCCTTAATATATTTTCCGCGACATTCTTTGTCCCCAATAGAGTTAATATCCACTGACAAGTCTTTTGCACCCGCTTCTTCAAGGATGGTGTACGCCGTTCTGATAATCAATGCATCTACTATACTTTTTTCAGATCCAAACGCATCAAGGTCAAATCCGTAAAACTGTCGATAGCGCCCTTTTTGAGGACTATCATGTCGAAACACGGGACCACTGTGATAGAGCATCACCGGTTGAGGTAAATTACTCATACCGTTTTCAATGTAGGCACGCATGGTTCCCGCAGTCATTTCTGGTCGCATAGCTACCCGATCACCTCCACGAGTTTTAAAAGCATACATTTCCTTATCAACTACATCAGTTCCCTCACCAATTGCGGTAGTAAACACGTCTTCTTGTTCGAGGATAGGTGTTTCAATAGGTTTGAATCCATAGTATTCTGCAACTTCTTGAGCTTTTTCAAAAAAGCCTTGGAACTTGTAATACATATCACCGGTAATATCACGCATTCCTTTTACGGTTTGGAAAGGACCACTCGTTTTTTTCTCGGATTTTTTATCTGCCATAATAGCTCTATTATATAGAGCCCAATGAAGTTGTCACTTGACATTTATATTATATACAGATATAATAATAAAAACACGGTTATGAAAAAAATACCTGAAATGGAACTATCCATTACAAAAAAATTATTCAGGAAAAGAGAAAATTGGAAAAAAGTACTCTTCATCCTTAAGCAAACGAACCTCGATATTACCATCATCACCGCTGCAGCTTCTGTAGCTCGACTCAATGATTTTCATAATTTTGGCCACCAATTAGGTGCTGCAGAAATGGGCATCAAAATTGCACGAGCAGAAAAGCTTACTAAAGCCGAGATTACTGAAATTGCTTTTGCGCTTTTATTCCACGATGCGTCACACCGAGGCATTGTGCAGTGGTATGATGAAATTCGCGCAATTGAAGCAGTTGAACTGGTCATTAGCGAATCAGATGTGAAAGGGTTTTCAAAAAAATCCTACACTGAATTCATGACAACGAATCGCAACCTCATCCTTGCAACTACATTTTCAAAACACGGTGAAACGAACAACCTTTATGAACGTATTATGCAGGATGCTGACCTTGCCCACTTGGGACAAGGACCCGTGTACTGGTTATGGGCTTCAATGGGGCTCATTATTGAATTCAATCGTCAACGCGAGAAAAAGATAACTCCTATCGAATTTGTTCGAAACGAGCAAACTACCTTTATTACTGCACTTGCTAAAAAAGGAAATGGTAACGTATTCCTTACTGAAGGTGCGCGTAGAATTTTCCACAACCCCATCGAAGACGTTACCCTCGTTGCGCTCTACAATGACAAGCAAATTCAATTTGCGTTTGATATAAGAACCAAAGACATCACTGTAGAGGAATTTGCACGACAGTTAGAAATTTTAGAGTAATATCATTATTTACCTACAAAAAAACCCGACTTGTTCGGGTTTTTATTTAAAATCGTCTACACTTGCAGGGGTAACCGCAGCGAGTTTAATAGGGAACAATCGTAATAGCACATGCCCCATAATATCATTCCGAGGAAGGATTCCCCACATACGTGAATCATCAGAACCTGAACGGTTATCACCCATAACAAAATATTGTTCTGGTGCAAGCGTTACGTCGCGATAAGGACCCGCTGGAAATGTCGCTTGTTTTTGATACGGTTCATCAAGTACGTACCCTTTAGGGTTTTCAGTATTATAGATATACACCTTTCCGTCTTTAATCACGACACGCTCACCAGGAAGTCCAACGATACGCTTGAGGAAGAATCGTGATGGTTGCAATGGATACCGTAACACAATTACATCACCTCGAGCTGGTTCACGGAATCGATAAGTTAATTCATCAATAATCAAATAGTGACCTGTATGAAAATTGGGCGATGATGATTCACCATCCACAATAAACGGCTGCGCAATATACGTTCTCACAAAAAAAACAATAACCACAATCGGGGCAAGGAACTTAATAATATCCCATATTTCAAGGATTATTTTTTTAAGTAACGGAGTGTTTGAGGAAGATTCCATAGATGCCCAGTGTACCTAAATAATGGAAAAAAAACAATTTTTCTGCTAAAGTGCATTTATTACTATGTGTACCATTATTAAAGAACCTCATAAAACATTGCGCGGCATTGCGCATCCTGTCGCGATTGAAACCATTACAGGTCCCGATATTCAAAACACCTTGAAATGCATGCAGCATGCCCTTCATCGCGAACCAGATGGTGTTGCTATTGCAGCCCCGCAAATTAACGAACCACTTCGTATTTTTATCGTTGCTGGTTTTGTATTTGATATCAAGAAAAAGAACATCGGCGGCACCAAATCACCAGATCGTATATTTATTAATCCTGAAATCATAAAACGATCTAAGGAAACTAAATGGATTCCCGGCGAAGGTTGTTTATCAGTGCGCTGGATTTATGGTACTACCAAGCGTCATAAATCAGTTACGGTTCGTGCCTATGATGAAAATGGTAAAGTATTTACCATGCCAGCAACAGGACTCCTTGCTCAAATTTTCCAGCACGAAACGGATCACCTCGAAGGAATCTTGTTCATTGATCACGCAAAAGACATTCGCCATATGGATCCCGATGAAATCACTGAATACCAAGCAGAACTTGCAATCCTTGCAAAAAAAGCCCACTAAAAAAATCCTGCTCGTCATGCGAACAGGATTTTTGATTAATGCATATGTAATAGTTCTACTGGAAAAAAACCTAAATACAATGCTGTGAAATTAAGTACACAATGCATAGCACTAACGAGATACACATTGGGATATTTCTTATATAACACCGCAAAGAGTATGCCCCCTGCGGCTGTTAACGGAATAATGATTTCCCAGTGTGGAAATATGGTATGCATGTAGGTAAATACGATAATGTTAATGACTACTACCCAACCCACATGATGGGTAATATCTTGAAACAATCGAAACAAGTATCCTCGATACAGGAATTCCTGAATACAAGACAGCAGGATCGATATTGCAATCAATTTCCCTAACGTTACATAATCCCATGTAATAAACGGCATATGTAATACATGATGCACCACAATAATAGTAAGCATTGCCAACACGGTCCAAACTAAATAAGGTTTCCAAAAAATGAGCGTGTCTTTTCTGAACCCTAAGTCGTGCCGAGTCCACTTACGGTAGAAAATAGCACTCCCGGCATACACTGCAATACCTAATAATACAGCATAGCGAAATACTGAAGGAGCAAGTCCGAACGTTATAATACTTACAGGAAATAATGAAATGAGAATGAATTCAATAATACGCCACATGCGCAATCTATTACGAACTAATGTTATTTTCATGACTAATAATTTGAGCCACTGTAGCACACTTTTGCTTTTTTGCCCAAAAATCCCTACAATACCGACATGCACCCTACCCCATCATTTATATTCTTTGGAACACCTGATGTCGCATCAGAAACCCTTGAAATCCTCAAGGGTTATGGTTATATTCCTCAACTGATTGTAACCGCACCTGACCGACCCGTAGGGCGCCATTTTGTAATGACCCCATCACCTACTAAAGTTTGGGCAATTGAAAACAATATCCCTTATATTCAACCAGAAAAAATTACGGATGAAGTTATGGAAATTCTCAGACACCCCCCGACCCCCTCTGAAAGAGGGGGAGGCTCGGTAGATTTGTTTATCGTTGTTGCTTATGGGAAAATTCTCCCTCAAGCGCTCATTGATGTTCCTAAATATGGCACCCTTAATATTCACTACTCACTATTACCAAGGTGGCGTGGCGCAAGTCCTGTCGAAGCAGCGATCTTGCACGGTGACTATGAAACAGGAGTTTCTATTCAAAAAATGGTATTCAAGCTTGATGCAGGACCTGTCATTGCTGAGCAAAAATTAGTAATTGATCAACATGACACTACTCAGACACTTCGTGGGAAATTAATTCCGATGGGTGCAAAGCTTCTTGCAGAAGAAATCCTCACCCGGTTTCATCAATTACAAAACACCCCCCGACCCCCTCTGAAAGAGGGGGAGCCGCAGGACGAATCACTTGCAACACACTGCGGTAAAATTAAAAAAGAAGATGCACTCATAACACTACAAGACGATCCTCAAGTCCTTTGGAACAAATACCGCGCCTATCATGGGTGGCCGTGTATTTATTTTCTGGACACTGAGGGTAAGCGAGTAAAGATTACTCAGGCGCGATTTGTTCATGGAGCATTCATTCCTGAATTAGTTATTCCTGAAGGAAAAAAAGAGTTACCTTGGACGGAATATGATAAATAAAAAAAACACCCTCGGGTGTTTTTTATTCTGTAGTTGTTGGCACTGGATCAGGTTGTGATTCAGGTACTGGAACAACTTCAGGTTGTGGATCAGGTACTACTGGATCTGTTACCGTGTCACCTGATGAGGTTGTCGAATCTGTTTGAGGTGGTGGTGTTGTATCAGTGGTTGTTGCATCACTACTTGAACTAACAGATACCACTGGAACAGGGATTGAATCTGTGGGAACGTTTTGACTATCTAACAACTGGTTAAACTGGTCTTCTGAAATACAGCGTGACCCGACACACAATTGTTGTGTTTCAATACGATCTGAATGAACCACTTTCGCGAACAAATCACCAATCCCATTCGCTGCATCAGCAAACCAAGCAACAAGTCCGGTGTGATCAGTAACCGTTGCAGCCGCGGTTTGA
>JBAWXN010000008.1:0-1541 GCA_037144045.1 bacterium
CAGAACGTCGTAAGACAGTTCGGTCCTTATCCATCGTGGGCGTAAGATATTTGAGAGGGCCTGTTCCTAGTACGAGAGGACCGGAATGGACGAACCTCTGGTGTATCGGTTGTCTACCAAAGGCAATGCCGAGTAGCTAAGTTCGGTTGAGATAACCGCTGAAAGCATCTAAGTGGGAAACTCGCCTCGAGATGAGATATCTCGATCTGTATGCGCAAGTATACAGTGATTAAGATCCCTTGAAGACTACGAGGTTGATAGGCTGGGTGTGGAAGTGCAGTAATGTATGGAGCTGACCAGTACTAATAGATCGAATGTTTTATATGCGCTTTAATAGCATCATGTTGGGATTTGTGTAACAACAAATTATGAACTTACAAAGTTGTTTATGGTTCAGACCTATATCACTGCGGGTCTTTGGAAATTTTTAAAAATTTCCTTGGTGGCGATAGCGTAGTGGAGACACCCGTTCCCATTCCGAATACGGAAGTTAAGCACTATGCGCCGAAGATACTTGTCTGGTGACGGACCGGGAAAATAGGTACTGCCAAGGTTTATATTTGAGGGCCCCGAGAAAAACTCGGGGCCCTTTATTTATATAAAATATGAGTGTGTGTACAATAAAAATGCATAAATAAATGCCGAAATTTTTGAGTTGAATGCAAAAAACAATTTAGTTTGCACCATCAAGAATTCGGTAGCGTAAAGATTTTGACTATTTTGTGACATTGAATTGTTTTGCTGTTCAATTTTGAGTGGCATGTTGTGCGATATACGTTTGTCTCGCAATGTTGCGTCTCAAATTTGTATCGCGCGTTTATATTGCACGATAGTGCGGTATGAAAAAATGCAATATTAAACACTGTGACAGTAAGAAGTTGTAAGAAATTGTGGTATTAAAAAAATTAAAACCGTTGGGATGCAATGATTAAAAATAATGTAATGCTTGTTCTTTTGGTTGGTGCGCTTGGTTTTGCTGCTGGCTGTGATTTCTCTCTATGTAATAAAAAATGTTCAACGAATGCTGAAGCTGCAGAGCGCAGTGAGTGTTCTTCTTGTACTGATTGTGCTTCTTGTGATTCACATGCGTCTGATTCGTCTGCTAAGACAACGGAAGCGTCTGCTGCAGATGCAGTGAGTGATTCTGAAGTTGCTGCTGCTGTAGAGGCGGCTGAGTAATTAATTAGAAATTTTATTATAATACTACATGCGGCGAAGGACTGTGCAATGAATAAAAAGTTAGCACTTAGTTTTGGAGCAGTTGGGTTGCTCGGTATTTTTGGTTGCAACGTTTCCGGATTTTTTAAAAAAGCATCGGTTGAAGTAAGTCATAGTAAGCAAGAGGATAATATGAGTGAAGTTGTTAAAAGTCCTAGTGGATTGCAGTGGATTGTACTTGAAAAACCATCAGAAAACGCTGATTCGCCTAAACAGGGATCTGTTGCGCAAGTTCATTATACAGGGTGGCTTGCTGATGATAACAATAATCCTATAGAGTCAAAAAAGTTCGACAGTTCTGTCGATAGAGGCAAACCATTTGG
>JBAWXN010000009.1:0-1509 GCA_037144045.1 bacterium
TTTACGGTACATTAGAATCTGATGAGCCTGTATGCGTAACAAGAGATCTCGTTCCTGAAAGTCCTTACGCACAAAACAAAAGGGACACCGAACTTGATCTTCAAGCAAGCACTGGCTCCTATGCTATACTGCGTTATTTCAACGTCAGTGGTGTAGATCGATTGACTGATAATACGGATGGGCATTCTCAACAACTAGTTCCTGCACTTGTCAAAGCATTCTCTAAAAATTCTGTGGCAGTAACCGTCTATGGTGAAGATTACTCAACTCGTGATGGTTCATGCATTCGTGACTACCTCCACGTTGTTGATGTCGCGCGCGCAAATGTTAAAGCAGTACAATACCTATTAAGAAATAATCCATCTGTCATTGCAAATATCGGAACCGGAACGGGCTTCACCGTAAAAGAGGTTGTTGACGCTGTCGCTAGATACACAGGCAAAGACTATACGATTGTAAATCCTGGCAGGCGCTCGGGTGATGTTCCTATAGTCGTTGCAGATATATCTGTCGCAGAAGGAACGCTTGGCTGGAATCCTGAGTATTCATCTCTTGATAAAATCGTGGGGTCATATTACTAAAGTGGACAAGTTTGAAAGTTATTGTTTGCAAGCTCTTATTTTGTGATAGAGCATTTTACAATAATACTATTAAATCTAATGAATTAAAATAAGAGAGACGCCATGATCAAAGCAATATTATTCAAAGCTACGTTTTTAATAATGGTATTGGTCATGGTGCCAACTATATGCCCCAGTCACTTTGCACTGTATCCTTCACTCAGAGCTTTTCAAAGCAGTGAGTTTGCAGAACAAAGAACCTCCTTTTATGGGGCTAAGGAAGAATTAAAAAATACCTACTTGAAAAATAGAGAAAGTATGGACGAATTGTATGGAATCAGCAGTACCAAAGATGAAAGTTTTAATCAATTAGCAGCTTTAAGTATTTTAGTTGATTTTTCAATTTGTATTAAATTTTTTGATCAAATTCGCAAACAAGCAAACGACATATCTGAAGAAAGTAGACGAGCGGATATTACATTAATTACTAGCAAACACAACGCTGCTCTTGCCATGCTAAACACCATTAAAGATGATGAGGCAGAAACGAGTTCTCGAAAAACTATTGCGGGAAATATTTTGTATCGATTGAACCCTGCTTGCTAAAAGTAACAAGCATAGACCAAAAATAATCTTGCTCGAATGCCAAAACCACTTTATACCTAATTCTATGTTATTTAAAAAAGTTATGGTATGCCTGCTGGAAAACTTGATAAAGAAGCAATTAGAGAATTAGCAGAGATTTTAAAGGAAACTGACCTTTCGGAAATTGAGTACGAAGCAAGTGGTGTTAAAATTCGTGTGGCAAGGCAGATCGTCCATACGTCTGTTGCGCCAAGTATGCCAGTTACAGCTATTGGTGCTGATGTTGCTCAAGTAGCAGGTGTTGCTGCTGGCCATGCTGGTGCTGTTAAATCACCAATGGTTGGCACTGTTTATTTATCACCAG